>CAXTEJ010000032.1:0-38160 GCA_964243295.1 uncultured Actinomycetales bacterium
GCTACCTCACCGCACACGCCGCCACGACCCCTTGACACACATAGAAGCGTCACGGCGAAGGGGCCGGGCCGTCAGTCGTCGGTCAGCAGCGCCAGCACCGGGTCGGGCAGCCGGCCCTCGGCGAGGTCGCGGACCGTCGTCCCCTCCAGGCACGCGCGCTCGGCCGCCCGCAACGCGAGCCACAGCTGCTGCACCGACCGGGTGTCGTCGCCGTACGTCAGCTGCTCCGGCCGCAGCCCCCGGACGACGGCGAGCGGGCCGTCGATCGCCCGGATGACGTCGGCGACGCTGACGAGCCCCGCGGCGCGGGCCAACCGGTGACCGCCCTCGCGGCCGCGCCGGCTCTCGACCAGGTCGGCGCGGCGCAGGTCGCGCAGGATCGCCTCGAGGAACCGGGCCGGGATGGCCTGCGCCGTGGCCACGGACTCGCTGGTGTGCCAGCCGCCGTCGCGGGCCAGCACCACGCAGGCCCGCACCGCGTAGTCGACCCTCGCCGAGAGCCGCACCCGCCCTAGACCTGACCGTCGAACAGGCTGGTCACCGAGCCGTCGTCGAAGACCTCGCGGATCGCCCGCGCGATGAGCGGGGCGATCGACAGCACGGTCAGCTGGGGGAAGCGGTGGTCGTCGTCGATCGGCAGCGTGTCGGTGACGATGACCTCGCTGATCCGGCTGTCGCGCAGCCGCTCGACGGCCGGCCCGGACAGCACCGCGTGGGTCGCTGCCACGAGGACCTCGGCGGCGCCCTGGTCGAACAGCGCGTCGGCCGCCTGCCGGATCGTGCCCGCGGTGTCGATCATGTCGTCGACCAGCACGCAGGTGCGGCCGCGGACGGCACCGACGACCTCGTGCACCTTCACCTGGTTGGGCACGGTGGGGTCGCGCCGCTTGTGGATGATCGCGAGCGGGGCGCCCAGCCGGTCGGACCACACGTCGGCGACCCGCACGCGTCCGGCGTCGGGGGAGACGATGGTCAGCCGGGCGCGGTCGACGCGGGCGCCGACGTACTGCGCGAGCAGCGGCAGCGCCCACAGGTGGTCGACCGGGCCGTCGAAGTAGCCCTGGATCTGCGCGGCGTGAAGGTCGACGCAGATCAGCCGGTCGGCGCCGGCGGTCTTGAACAGGTCGGCCATCAGCCGGGCGGAGATCGGCTCGCGGCCGCGGTGCTTCTTGTCCTGGCGGGCGTAGCCGTAGAACGGCATGACGCAGCTGATGCGGTGGGCCGAGGCGCGCTTGAGCGCGTCGGTCATGATCAGCTGCTCCATGATCCACTGGTTGATCGGTGTGGTGTGGCTCTGGATCACGAAGGCGTCGCAGCCGCGCAGGCTCTCCTGGAACCGCACGTAGATCTCGCCGTTGGCGAAGTCGTAGGCCGTCGTGTCGACCAGCTCGACCTTGAGCTCGGCGGCGACCGCCGTGGCGAGCTCGGGGTGACCGCGCCCGCTGATGAGCACCAGCCGCTTCTCGCCGGTCGCGGTCAGCCGGGTCACGCGTCGTCCCCCGCGGCCAGCGCGGCGGCGGCGGCCTCGGCGGACGGCGTGCCGGCCCGCTTGCGCAGCACCCACCCTTCGATGGTGCGCTGTCCGGCGCCGTTGACCGCGAGCGCACCGGGCGGGACGTCGGCACGCACCACGGTGCCCGCCCCGGTGTAGGCGCCGTCCCCGACGCTCACCGGCGCGACGAACATGTTGTCCGAGCCGGTGCGGCAGTGGCTGCCGACGGTCGTGCGGTTCTTGGTGACGCCGTCGTAGTTGACGAACACCGACGCGGCGCCGATGTTGCTGTGCTCGCCGATGGTCGCGTCGCCGACGTACGACAGGTGGGGCACCTTCGAGCCGGCCCCGATGTCGGCGTTCTTGGTCTCGACGAACGTGCCGATCTTGCCGGACTCGCCCAGCCGGGTGCCCGGCCGCAGGAAGGCGAACGGCCCGACGCTCGCGCGCGGCCCGATCACCGCCTCGCTGCCGTGGGTGCGCACGACCTGGGCGCCCGCCCCGACCTCGACGTCGCGCAGCGTGGTGTCGGGGCCGACGACCGCGCCGGTCGCGACGGTCGTCGCGCCCAGCAGCTGGGTGCCCGGCAGCACGGTGACGTCGTTCTCGAGCCGCGCCCGGACGTCGAACCAGGTCGTGGCCGGGTCGACGACGGTCACGCCCTCGCGCATCCAGTGCTCGACGACCCGACGGTTCAGCTCGCGGCCGAGCGCGGCGAGCTGCACCCGGTCGTTGACGCCCTCGACCTGCCACACGTCGTCGGTCACCAGCGCCGCGACCCGGCCGCCGGCGGCGCGGGCGATGCCCAGCACGTCGGTGAGGTAGACCTCGCCCTGGGCGTTGGCGGCGCCGACCTGGGCGAGCGAGGTGGCGAGCACGTCGGCGTCGAAGGCGTAGATGCCGGAGTTGATCTCGTCGACCGCGCGCTGCGCCTCATCGGCGTCGCGGTGCTCGACGACGGCCTCGACCGTGCCGTCGTCGGCCCGGATGACGCGGCCGTAGCCGGTCGGGTCGGGCACCCGCGCGGTCAGCACCGTCACGGCGTCGCCCGCCGCCTGGTGCTCGGCGACCAGCGCGCGGAGCGTGCCGACGTCCAGCAGGGGCACGTCGCCGTAGGTGACGACGACCGTGCCGGTCAGCGGCCCGAGCGCCGCGAGCCCGCACTGCACCGCGCGGCCGGTGCCCTTGACGTCGTCCTGGTCGGCGACGACGACCTGCGGCGCCACCTCGGCGGCGTGGGCGGCCACGCGGTCGCGCTCGTGGCGGACGACGACCACCAGCTGGTCAGGGTCGAGCGCGGCGGCGGCGTGCAGCGCGTGACCGAGCAGGCTGCGCCCGCCGATCTCGTGCAGCACCTTGGGGGTGCTCGAGCGCATGCGCGTGCCCTCACCCGCGGCGAGGACGACGACGGCGGCCGGACGACGGGGCGGGCTCACGCGGCTGGTCCTCCAACGGGGGGCGGTCGGCGTGTGGATGCTACCGCCGCAGCCGCGGCGCCGGCCGCGGTCGGCAGGCCGCTCCGCCCCCCCGATTCGAACGGGGACTGCACGGCTCCAAAGGCCGGCGTGCTGCCGTTACACCAGGGCGGATCGCGACGCTCGAGGTGCGCTCACGCGCGCGCGACCGCACAGTCTGCCAGGGCTGCGAGGGCCCGGCTCTCACGGCGGGCATGATGGGCGCCATGACCAGCCCCGCCCCGCGCGGCGCCGGGGGGGCGGCAGGACGGCCGGCGCCCGGGCGTGCCCCCCGCGCCCGCATGACCGGCGCCCAGCGGCGCGAGCAGCTGCTGGACGTCGGCCGCGGGCTGTTCGCCGACAAGGGTTTCGAGGGCACCACCGTCGAGGAGATCGCGGCCCGCGCCGAGGTCAGCAAGCCGGTCGTCTACGAGCACTTCGGCGGCAAGGAGGGCCTGTACGCCGTCGTCGTCGACCGCGAGATCCGCCAGCTGCTCGCTGCGGTCACCACGGCGCTGACGAGTGCCGGCGACCCCCGCGTGCTGCTCGAGCGGGCGGCGCTGGGCCTGCTCGACTACATCGAGTCCTCCACCGACGGCTTCCGGATCCTGGTGCGCGACTCCCCCGTCCCCCAGACCACGGGCACCTTCGCCAGCCTCATCAGCGACGTCGCGAGCCAGGTCGAGCACCTGCTCGCCGCCGAGTTCACCCGTCGCCGGCTCGACCCGGCGTCCGCCCCGATGTACGCCCAGGCCCTCGTCGGCATGGTGGCCCTCACCGGCCAGTGGTGGCTCGACACCCGCAGTCCCGCCAAGGACGAGGTCGCGGCCCACCTGGTGAACCTCGCCTGGAACGGGCTGTCGGGCATGGAGGCCGCCCCCACGCTGCGCTCGGCCCGGCGCCCTGACTGACGTCCGACTCGACGGCCGTGACCGCCCGGGACCAGATCCGGCTCTGTACAGTTCGTGGTAGGCGAGTTGTACAGTGGCGCATGGACATCGCCATCAGCGTCTTCCGCGCCGAGCTGTCCCGGTGGATCGAGCGCGCGCGGGCCGGCGAGGAGGTCGTCGTCACCGAACGGGGCACCCCCGTCGTCCGGCTGGTGCCCGTAGGGACCGCACCGCTGCTCGATCAGCTCGTGCAGAGCGGTGTGCTGAGCCGGCCCGAACGGGCCGACCGACCGACCGCACGCGGGGCCACTCGAGCCCGGGCGCGCGGCCCGGTGGCCGACCTCGTCAGCGAGCAGCGCGACTAGCGACGTGGCCATCGTCTACTTCCACAGCAGCGCCTTCGTCAAGCTGCTCGTCGAGGAGGCGGGCAGCGATGTCGCCGCCACGCTCTGGGACGGGTGCGACGCCGCGGTCTCCAGCAGGCTCGCCTACCCCGAGGTGCGAGTCGCGCTGGCCGCAGCCCGGCGTGCTCGTCGCCTGACCTGCACTGGCCTCGCTCAGGGTGAGGCGGCCTGGGAGGAGTACTGGGCGGCCACACGTGCGGTCGAGCTCACTCCCGTCGTCAGCGCGCACGCCGGGACGCTGGCCAGCGCCCACGCGCTCAGGGGCGCCGACGCCGTGCACCTCGCCAGCGTGCTCGCGGTCGGCGCCGGCGTCACGGTGCTCGCCGCCTGGGACCAGCGACTGCGGGACGGGGCGCTCGCGGCCGGCGTGCACGTGGCACCGCTGGGCTGAGCCACGCGACTCAACCCCGGAGCGCGCGCGGGCCGATCACCCGGTCACGTCGGACCACAGACCGGCGGGGCGGGCGCGCACGTGCATGCGCTCGCCCTGCCGGCCGAACAGCGAGAGAAACTCGACGGGCTCGGGGCCGGGGTTGCCGAACCAGTGCGGGGTGCGGGTGCTGAACTCGGCGGCCTCGCCGGCGGGCAGCACCAGGTCGTGGGCGCCCAGCACGAGCCGCAGCCGCCCGCTCAGCACGTAGAGCCACTCGTAGCCGTCGTGGGTCTGCGGGTCGGGCTCGGTGTAGCGCGGCGAGGCGGGCATGAGGTGCTTGAAGGCCTGCAGCCCGTCGGTGCGCCGCGACAGCGGCAGGATCGTCATGCCGTGGCGCTGCACCGGCCGGGGGTGGATGCGCGGGTCACCGGTCGCCGGGGCGCCGACGAGCTCGTCGAGCGGCACGCGGTGGGCCCGGGCCAGCGGCAGCAGCAGCTCGAGGTTCGGGCGGCGCTGCCCGGACTCCAGGCGCGACAGGGTGCTGACGGAGATGCCGGTCTGCTGCGACAGCTCGGCCAGGGTCGCGCCGCCGCGCTGGCGCAGCGCCCGCAGCCGCGGGCCGACCGCCTCCAGCACGTCCTGCACGTCGTCACCCATGCGCTGACCGTGGCACGCGGCTTGCTGTTCCGGCAAGGGCGCTAGGTGGTGGGGGGCGTTCGGAGCGACCCTCGGCGTGGAGGTGGTCACCGTGACCCAGGTGCAGCAGCAGCAGGACGAGTGGGACGAGCGGTACGCCGCCGTCGAGCAGGTCTGGAGCGGCGACCCGAACGGCGCCCTCGTCGCCGAGGTGGCCGACCTGCCGCCCGGGCGGGCGCTGGACGTCGGCTGCGGCGAGGGCGCCGACGCCATCTGGCTCGCCTCGCGGGGGTGGCAGGTCACGGCGCTCGACGTGTCGCAGGTGGCTCTGCACCGGGCGGCGCGCCACGGCGCCGCGGCGGGCGCGCGGGTCGAGTGGCTGCACGCCGGCCTGCTCGACGCCGACCTCACGTCGTACGACCTGGTGTCGGCGCAGTACCCCGCGCTGCCCCGCACCGGCCCGGACGACGAGGCGAACCAGCGCGCGCTGCTGGCCGCGGTGGCGGCCGGGGGCACCCTGCTCGTCGTCCACCACGACCTCGCCGCCGAGCACGGGCACGAGCACACCGGCTTCGACCCCGCCGACTACGTCATGCCCGCCGACATCACGCGGCTGCTCGACGGCGACTGGCGGATCGAGGTCGACGAGCAGCGGCCGCGGCACGTGACGACCGGCGCCGGCGCCGGCCACGTGGGCGACCTGGTGCTGCGAGCGCGACGGCTGCGGTGAGTCCGCGGCGTCGCGGTCTCGCCGGTGACACCATGGAGCCGTGGGTGAGGCGACGGTGCGTGAGCTGCGAAACCAGGCTGGTCGCGTGCTCGACCGGGTGCTCGCAGGCGAGCGCATCACGATCACGCGCGACGGCCGCGCGGTCGCCCGCCTGGAGCCGGCTGCCCGCGGGCGCCTCGGCGCCAGCGCCCTCATCGACCGCTTCCGCCGGCTGCCGGACGTCGACGCACGGCGGTTGCGCGACGACGTCGACGCTGGGCTCGACCAGCGGTTGTGACCGCTCACCCGGTGGGGCCCGTCGACAGCAACGTCGTCGTCCTGCTCGGCCGGCTGCGCGCCGACGACCTGCCGGCGGAGCCGGTGATCACGGCGGTCACCCTGGCTGAGCTCTCCGTCGGTCCGCTCGTGACCGATGACCCCGTGGAGCGGGCGGCACGCCAGTCGCGGCTGCAGGAGACGGAGTCAGCCTTCGACCCCCTGCCGTTCGACGCAGGGGCCGCCCGCGCGTTCGGCCGGCTTGCATCCGAGGTGACGCGTTCCGGACGCGCCCTGCGTCCGCGCGCCCTCGACGTGCTCATAGCCGCTGTCGCCGTGGCGAACGAGCTACCGCTCTACACGTGCAACCCAGCTGACTTCACCGGCATGTCCGAGCTGGAGCTCGTGGCGGTGCGGCACCCCGACACCCGCTGAGCGGGCCGGAGTTGCATGATCACGGGGGGTGGGTCAGCCCTGCTGCAGCTCGATCCGGTTGCCGACGGGGTCGGCGGTGTGGAAGCGCCGCAGCCCGGGGATCGACTCGTCCCACGTGACCGGCAGCCCCGCGGCGTTGCAGGCGGCGGCTGCGCGGTCGACGTCGCTGACCGTGATGCCGGGGTGAGCCTTGCGGGCGGGCGCGAACGGCTCCTCGACGCCGCAGTGGATCTCGGCGGTGCCCGACCGGAACCACGCACCGCCGCGGGCGGCGAGCACCGGCGGCTTCGGCTTCTCGGTCATGGCGAGCACGCCGACGTAGAACCCGCGCAGCAGGTCCTCGCTGCCGGCGGGGCAGGCGACCTGCACGTGGTCGATGCCGGTGACAAGGGGCTCGCTCACGACGACTCCTCGGTGCGGGTGGCGACGACGAACAGCCGGCGGAAGGGCAGCAGCGTGCCGAACCGTCGACGAGGGTAGGCCTCGCGAAGCCGCGCGGCGTAGGCCTCGACGAAGGCGGCGGACAGCTCGGGGGCCTCGGCGAGCGCGTCCAGCACCGGCCGCAGCCCCGTGCCGCGCACCCACTCCAGCACCGCGTCCTCGCCGGGCAGCACGTGCAGGTACGTCGTCTCCCACGCGTCGACGGCGAGGCCGGCGTCGGCGAGCAGGGCGGCGTACGCCTCGGGCTCGGCCACGCTGTCGGTGCCGCGCAGCACCCCTGCCAGCCGCCCGGCGAAGCGCGGCTCGGCCGCCACCTGGCGCATCAGCGCGTGGCTCGGCATGGCGAAGTTGGCCGGGACCTGGAAGGCCAGCGTGCCCCCGGGCGTGAGGTGGCCGGCCCAGGCGAGCAGCAGGGGCAGGTGGTCGGGCACCCACTGCAGCACCGCGTTGCTCACGACCACGTCGACAGGTGCCGGCGGCCGCCAGCTCGTCACGTCGCCGAGCGCGAACGTCAGCCGGTCGGCCGCGACCGTCCGGTCGAGCATCTGCGGTGACGAGTCGATGCCGTGCACCTGGGCCGCGGGCCAGCGCCGCGCGAGCATGGCGGTCAGCTCGCCGCTGCCGCAGCCGAGGTCGAGGACCCTCGCGGGAGCGTCGGCGCCGATGCGCGCGGTGAGGTCGACGAAGGGGCGGGCGCGCTCACCGGCGTACCGGGCGTAGGTCAGCGGGTCCCAGCTGGGCACGGGCGGCTCCTCGGGTCGGGTCGAGGTGCTGAGCCTCACGCAGAACTATCTTGACGTCAAGACTCTTTGTTCGACGTCGAGATGCACGACACGCGACCTACAGTGGGCGGGTGAGCGCGCAGGAGGCCGTCGACGAGGTCGACCGGATCGTCACCGCCTGGGCCCGCGAGCGCCCCGACCTCGACGTCGAGCCGCTGCAGGTGCTCTCGCGCGTGACGCGGCTGGCCCGCCACCTCGACCGGGCCCGGTCGGCGGCCTTCGCCGAGCACGGGCTGGTCGGCTGGGAGTTCGACGTGCTGGCCGCGCTGCGGCGGGCGGGCGCGCCGTACGAGCTGTCGCCGGGGCAGCTGGTCACCCAGACGCTCGTCACCAGCGGCACGATGACCAACCGGGTCGACCGGCTCGCGAGCCGCGGCCTGGTCGAGCGGCTGCCAGACCCGCGTGACCGGCGCGGGGTGATCGTGCGGCTCACCGAGCAGGGTCGCAGCGCGGTCGACGACGCGTTCGCCGGGCTGCTGGCCCGCGAGCACGCCCTGCTCGCCGGCCTGGACGCCGGCCAGCGCGCCGAGCTGTCGGCCCTGCTGCAGCAGCTCGTCGCACCCTTCGACGCCCGGGCCTGACCGGCTACGGCGACCCGTCCCCGTCGGCGTGCACCACCAGCCCGAACGGGACCTCGTCGCACCGGTGCAGCGACCAGCCGGAGCCCAGCCGGCCGTCCCGCCACCAGCCCGGCACGTCGCGAACCAGGTCACCGGTGACCCACGGGCCACCGCAGGAGGTCACGACCCTGCCGGTCGCGGTCGTCAGGGTGGCCGGCGCGGGCAGCGCAGCCAGCGCCGGCGCGAGCAGGCGCTCGAGCTCGTGCACCCGGACGTCGGCGCCGACGACGCCGAGGAAGCGCCCGCCCGCCACGACGGGCACGGTGTAGGTCAGCGTGTACTCGTCGGTGCACAGGTAGTCCACGTAGGGCCCCGTGACGTGCGGCGCGCCGGCGTCGCGGGGGCCGGTGAACCACGGCAGCGTCGTGTAGTCGCGGAAGTCGTCCGCCTCGGGGTCGGACTGCACGGCCAGCCGGCCCGCGACCCTGCCCCCGCCGGCCGACGTCCACCACTCGAGCCAGTACGGCGCGTCGCCGAGGACACCGGCCGCGGCGACGTAGCCCGCCCCGGCGACGGGCAGCCCGTCGTCGATCAGGTCGGCCACCAGTCGCTGCAGCGGCGCGAGGTCGCTGCGCCGCAGCGGCGGACCGGCCTGGACGATCGCAGCCCGCAGCCGGTCGAGGGCGGCGAAGAGGGTTCGGCTCAGCTCGTCGACGGCGGCGACGACGTCCCGCGGGGAGCTGACCGTCCGGTGGGTCGTGGGCGCGCTCATCGGCCCATCATCCCGGTCGCCCTCTCGGCGCGGGGACCGTGTGGGCGCATCAGGTCCGCACGACCTGGCGGCGCAGGTCGCGGACGGCCGTGAGCAGGTCGCTGACGTGCTGCTCGGCTGCGGCGCGGGCGTGCGCGCCGTCCCCGGCAGCGACGGCGACCTGGACGGCGACGTGGCGCTCGCACGCGGTCGCCGTCGCGTCGGCGGCGGCGTAGGGCAGCCACAGGATCGGAGCGATGGCTGACTGCAGGGCGACCTCCTCGCGGGTGAGGCGGGGCGACTGCGCGGCCACGGCGAGCTCGAGGTGGAACTGCCCCTCGGCCCGACGCCGCGCCCCCACGCCGTCGGCAGCCGCGAGCGCCCGGGTTCCGGCCGCGAGCCGCTCCTGGTCGTGGGCGTCCGCCCGTTCAGCGGCCAGCCGGGCGCACGTGCCGCTGATCGCGGCGTAGTGGTCGGCGAGGTCACGCAGCTCGCCGATCCCGAGGTCGCCCAACCGCACCCGGACGACGGCGCTGGCCGGGTCGGCCGGCGCGCAGACGAACGACCCGCCACCGCGACCTCGTCGGGTCCGCACCAGACCCTGCTCGCGCAGCGAGGTGAGTGCCTCGCGCACCGTCACGGGAGCGACGCCGAGGCGCACGGCGAGGTCGGCCTCGCTGGGCAGCTGCTCGTCGTCGCGCAGCAGCCCCACGGAGATGGCGTCCGCCAGGCGCCGCGTCACCAGGTCGGCGCGCCCGACCGGCGACAGCGGCGCGAAGACCGCTGCGCGAGCCCCCGCGGACATCGACGCGGCTGGGCTCATGGCCGCCGCCTCGTGGCGTCAGCACCGAAGGTCACGACCTGGTCTCCGTTCGACGTCGTCGGGCACAGGGTCTTGCGGCATGACCTATGGAGCCATATGTTTCGGCTCGCGTCCAGCCGGACGCCCCAGCGAGAGGCAGGTGTGAGCCGGTGGCCCAGCGCGCCGACACCCCCGCCGTCCGCCTCACCGGCCTGCGCAAGGAGTTCGCCGGGCGTCCGCCCGTGGTGGCCGTCGCCGACGTGAGCCTCGACGTGGCCGACGGCGAGTTCTTCTCGATGCTCGGGCCGTCCGGCTCGGGCAAGACGACGGTGCTGAAGCTGATCGCCGGCTTCGAGGAGCCCACCTCCGGCACCGTCGAGCTCGCCGGCACGGACACCACGCGCGAACCGGCCCACCGGCGCGACGTCAACACGGTGTTCCAGGACTACGCGCTCTTCCCGCACATGAGCGTGCAGCAGAACGTCGAGTACGGGCTGCGGGTGAAGAAGGTGCCGGCCGCCGACCGCCGCCGGCGTGCCGCCGCCGCCCTGGAGCAGGTGCGTCTGCCCGAGCACGGTCACCGCCGTCCGAGCGAGCTGTCCGGCGGTCAGCGGCAGCGGGTGGCGCTCGCGCGGGCCCTGGTCAACCGGCCCCGCGTGCTGCTCCTCGACGAACCGCTGGGCGCGCTCGACCTCAAGCTGCGCGAGCAGATGCAGGTCGAGCTGAAGGCGATCCAGCGCGACGTCGGCATCACGTTCGTGTTCGTGACCCACGACCAGGAGGAGGCGCTGACCCTCTCCGACCGGGTGGCCGTCTTCAACCAGGGGCGCATCGAGCAGGTCGGCAGCGCGACCGACGTCTACGAGCGCCCGGCCACGGCCTTCGTCGCGGGGTTCGTCGGCACGTCGAACCTGCTGCACGGCCCTGCCGCGCAACGGGTCCTGGGCCGGCTCGGCACCTTCGCGATCCGGCCCGAGAAGCTGCGGCTGCTCGGCCCGGACGACGCGCCCGACGTGGGCGAGTCGACCACCGCGGGCACGGTGAGCGAGGTGGTCTACGCCGGCCCGGTCACCCGCGTGGTGGTCGAGCTGGACGCCGGAGCCCGCGTCATCGCGGTGCAGCAGAACGCCTCTCGCGGCCTCGTGACCGCGGAGCGAGGTGACCGGGTGGACGTCGCCTGGCACCACGAGCACGTCATCGTCGTCCCCGACAGCCATCGCAGCCGGGCGCCCACAGCCAGCCAGAATGAATGAAGGAGCAGCACATGCGAGCAACACTGATGACTCGGGCCCTCGCCGTCGCGGCGGTGGCCGTGCTGGCGGGCTGCGGCAGTGACAGCGACGGTGGTGGTGGCACCACCGCAGCCGCGCCGCAGGGATTCACCCCGCCCAAGCTGAGCCCGCTCGGTCAGCTCGGTCAGGCCGAGGGCGAGGTCAACGTGCTGGCCTGGCCGGGCTACGTCGAGGACGGCAGCAACGACAAGACGGTCGACTGGGTCAGCGACTTCGAGCAGGCCTCCGGCTGCCAGGTCAACGTCAAGACGTTCGGCACGTCCGACGAGGCCGTGCAGCTGATGCGCACCGGCCAGTACGACACCGTCTCGGCCTCCGGCGACGCCACCTTGCGGCTCATCGCGGCGGGCGACGTCGAGCCGGTGAACACCGCGCTGGTGAAGAACTACCCTGACGTGTTCGACACGCTCAAGCGCAAGCCGTGGAACTCGGTCAACGGCGTCGACTACGGCGTCCCCCACGGCCGCGGCGCCAACCTGCTGATGTACCGCACCGACAAGGTCAGCCCCGCTCCCGACTCCTGGAGCGTCGTCTTCGATGGAGCCAGCGCCTACAAGGGTGCCGTGACGGCCTACGACTCCCCCATCTACATCGCCGACGCCGCCGTGTACCTGATGGCGACCAAGCCGGACCTCGGGATCAAGAACCCCTACGCGCTGGACGCCAAGCAGCTGGCCGCCGCGGTCGACCTGCTGAAGGCGCAGTCGGCGAACGTCGGCGAGTACTGGTCGGACTACCTCAAGGAGGTGCAGGGCTTCAAGACCGGCTCCTTGAGCGTCGGCACGACCTGGCAGGTCATCGCCAACGTCGCCCAGGGCGAGAAGGCGCCGGTCGGCGTCGTCCTGCCCAAGGAGGGGGCGACCGGCTGGTCGGACACCTGGATGGTCGGGGCGAAGGCGCAGCACAAGACCTGCGCCTACCTGTTCATGGACCACATCATCTCTCCCAAGGTCAACGCCCAGGTGGCGGAGTACTTCGGTGAGGCCCCGGCCAACCGCAAGTCCTGCGCCGAGACGGCCGACCCGAAGCACTGCGACACCTTCCACGCCGCGGACGAGGACTACTTCTCCCAGGTCTACTACTGGACGACGCCCATCCCGCAGTGCCTGGACGGCCGCACCGACGTGAAGTGCACCGACTACGCCGAGTGGACGAAGGCCTGGACGTCGATCCGCAACAGCTGACAGCCACCAGGACCAGACGCGTGACGTCGACGGTGAGACGGCGGGCAGCCCTGGCCGGGCTGCTCGCCCCACCCCTGCTGTGGCTGGTGGTCGTGTACCTCGGTGCGCTGGCCGCCATCTTCGCCACGGCGGTCTGGACGACCGACCCGTTCACCAACCAGGTGGTGCGCACGTTCACCCTGGACAACGTCCGCGGCGTGCTCGGTGACCCGGTGTACCTGCGGATCATCGGCCGCACCGTCCTGATCGCCGCCCTGGTCACCGTGCTGTGCGTCGTCGTCGCGGTGCCGTTCGCGCTGTTCATGGCCAAGGTGGCGCCGCCTCGGGTGCGGCCGGCGCTGGTGGCGCTGGTGCTGGTGCCGCTGTGGGCCAGCTACCTGGTCAAGGCCTACGCGTGGCGCGCCATGCTCGCCCAGGACGGCGTGCTCGAGTCGGCGTTCGGCGCGACGCCGGGCTACGGGCTGGTCGCTGTCGTCCTCACCCTGACCTACCTGTGGCTGCCGTACATGATCCTGCCCGTGTTCGCCGGGCTCGAGCGCCTTCCCGACTCGCACCTGTTCGCCAGCGCCGACCTGGGTGCCGGCACCGCGATGACGCTTCGGCGGGTGGTGCTGCCCGCGCTGCTGCCGGCGATCGCTGCCGGCAGCGTGTTCACCTTCTCGCTCAGCCTCGGCGACTACATCGCGGTGCAGATCGTCGGCGGCAAGGTGCAGGTGCTGGGCACGGCCGTCCTGCAGAACATCACGCTCGACCTGCCCTTCGCGGCAGCCCTGGGCACGCTGTCGGTCGTGGTGATGGTCGGCTACCTGCTCGCCGTCCGCCGCACCGGCGCGCTGGAGAACCTGTGAGGAGGACGCCGTGCGGCTGAGCCGGATCTCGCGGGCGGCGCTGTGGGCGGTCGGCGCCCTGGTGCTGCTGTTCGTCTACGCGCCGCTCGCGGTGGTGGCCCTCAACTCGCTGAACAGCGACCGCACCTTCGGCTGGCCACCGCCGGGCCTGACGCTGCGGTGGTGGCGGCTCGCGGCCGACCAGCAGGGCCCGCGCGACGCGCTGCTGACGTCGGTGCAGGCGGGACTCGCCGCGACGGCGATCGCCCTGGTGCTGGGCACGCTGCTGGCGCTGGCCCTCACCCGGTACGCGTTCTTCGGCCGGCAGTCGGTCTCGCTGCTCGTCGTGCTGCCCATCGCGCTGCCGGGCATCGTCACGGGGGTGGCCCTGCAGTCGGCGATCCAGAACGTCCTCACGCCGGTGCTCGGCATCTCGGCCGGGCTGATGACCATCGTCGTGGGGCACGCGACGTTCTGCATCGTCGTGGTCTTCAACAACGTGACCGCCCGGCTGCGGCGCACGGGCGGCGCCTACGAGACCGCCTCCGCCGACCTCGGGGCCGGGCCGTGGCTGACGTTCCGCCTCGTCACCCTCCCGCTGGTGCGGTCGGCGCTCCTCGCCGGGGGCCTGCTCGCGTTCGCGCTGAGCTTCGACGAGATCGTCGTGACCACGTTCACGGCCGGGCCCGGCACGCCGACCCTGCCGATCTGGATCTTCAACAACCTGTTCCGCCCCAACCAGGCGCCGGTGGTCAACGTGGTCGCGGTCCTGCTCATCCTGGCCTCGCTGGTGCCGGTGTGGCTGGCGCAGCGGCTGGACGGCGCCGCCGCGGGAGGCGGCCGCATCTGAGTCGTCAGTCGACGACCTCCGACAGCTCGAGCCAGGCGGCCTCGACCGTGTCGCGCTCGGCGTGCAGGTCGCGCAGCTGGGAGTCGAGCACCGCGACGCGGGTGTGGTCGGTGGCGCTGGACGCGAGGTCGGCGTGCAGGCGCTTCTCGGCCGTGTCGATCTTGACCAGCGCCCGCTCGAGGCGGGCCATCTCCTTGCGCGCGGAACGTTGCGCGGCGGCGTCCGGCGCCGCGGCCGCACCCGGCCCCGACGTGGTGGCGCGGCCGCCGGCCGAGGCCGAGCCGTCCGCCGCGGCGATGGCCTGCTCGCGCAGGGCGAGGTACTGCTCCACCCCTCCCGGCAGGTCGAGCAGCCGCCCGTCGCCCAGCAGCGCGAGGTAGCGCGCGCACATCCGCTCGAGGGCGTACCTGTCGTGCGAGACGACCACGAGCGTGCCCGCCCAGCCGTCGAGCAGGTCCTCGAGCGCGGTGAGCGTGTCGACATCCAGGTCGTTGGTGGGCTCGTCGAGCAGCAGCACGTTGGGCTCGTCCATCAGCAGCCGCAGCAGCTGCAGCCGTCGGCGCTCGCCGCCCGAGAGGTCCTTGACCAGGGTCTGCTGCCGCTCGCCGGTGAAGCCCAGCCGCTCGGCGAGCTGGCTGGCCGTGACCTCCCGGTCGCCCAGCCGCGTGCTCTGCCGGACGTCGGAGACGGCCTGCACGACGCGGCGGTCGCCCAGCGCCTCGAGCTCGCGCACCTCCTGGGTCAAGAACGCGAGGCGCACGGTCGAGCCGGTGCGGACGGTGCCGGACGCCGGCGGGTGCAGCCCCGCGAGCAGCCGCAGCAGCGTGGTCTTGCCCGACCCGTTCACACCGACGACGCCGACGCGGTCGCCCGGCCCGAGCAGCCAGGTGGCGTCGTCCAGCAGCACGCGGTCGCCGACCTGCAGCCGGACGCCCTCGGCGTCGATGACGTCCTTGCCGAGGCGCGTGGTGGCGAACCGCACGAGCGCGATGTCGTCGCGCGCGGGCGGCTCGTCGGCGATCAGCGCGTTGGCGGCGTCGATGCGAAAGCGCGGCTTGCTGGTGCGCGCCGGCGGGCCGCGCCGCAGCCACGCGAGCTCCTTGCGCAGCAGGTTCTGGCGCCGGTCCTCGGTGAACGCGGCGACGCGGAAGCGCTCGGTGCGCGCCAGCACGTAGGCGGCGTAGCCACCCTCGTAGGCGTCGACCTGCCCGTCGTGCACCTCCCAGGTGGTGGTGCCCATCGCGTCGAGGAACCACCGGTCGTGCGTCACGGCCACGACCGCGCACGTCGGACGCCGGCCGGCCAGGTGGCGCGCCAGCCAGGCCACGCCCTCGACGTCGAGGTGGTTGGTGGGCTCGTCGAGCAGCAGCAGGTCGGGGTCGTCGACGAGCAACCGGGCCAGGGCGACACGGCGCCGCTCACCACCGGACATCGGGCCGACCACGGCGTCGAGCCCGCCGACGTCCGGCGCGTCGAGGCCGCCGAGCAGCCCGGTGATCACGTCGCGCGCGCGGGCGTCGCCGGCCCACTCGTGGTCGAGGCGGTCACCGACGACGCACTGCCGCACGGTCGCGGCCGGGTCGAGCGCGTCGTCCTGCGCGAGCATGCCGGCGGTCAGGCCGCCGACGTGGGTCACGCGACCGTCGTCGACCTCCTGCAGCCGGCTGAGCACGCGCAGCAGCGTCGACTTGCCGCCGCCGTTGCGGCCCACGACGCCGATGCGCTCGCCGGCCGCGACACCGAGCGACACCCCGTCGAGCAGGGTGCGGGTGCCGAGCGCCAGGCGGGCGCGCTCGAGGTTGACCAGGGTGAGGGGGGCCATCAGCGGAGCACCTTCGGTGAGTCGGTCGGGATCGGGGGGCGGCCTGGTGTCACGAGGGCCGGGCGGGCTCGACCACGCGCGCGCCGTGCACCGGGCCGTAGGCCCGCTTCACGTCGCGGCACGCGCCCGAGGCGGTGAGCGCCACCGACAGGTCGAGTGCGTGCTCGTGGTCACGGACGAGGAAGGCGACGGTGGGGCCCGAGCCGCTGACGAGCGCGCCCTGCGCGCCGTACTCACGGCCGACGTCGACCAGGTCTGACAGGCCCGGCCGCAGCGAGCAGGCGGCGCGCTGCAGGTCGTTGGTCATCGCGGCGCCGAGCGCGGGCGCGTCGCCGCGCCGCAGCGCCTGCATCATCGCGTCGCTGACGCGCGGCTGGGTCGTGATGCGCCCGCGGGTGAGCCGGTCGAACTCGGCGTAGACGTCGGGGGTCGACAGCCCGTCGTCGCTGAGCGCCAGCACCCAGTGGTACTGCCCGCGGGCCAGCGCCGGTGTCAGCTGCTCGCCGCGCCCGGTGCCGACGGCGGTGCCGCCGACGAGCGCGAACGAGACGTCGGCCCCGAGCTCGGCGGCCAGCGCCAGCATGTCGGTGCGCGACAGACCGGTGCGCCAGACCGCGGCACAGGCCACGAGCGCGCCGGCCGCGTCGGCCGAGCCGCCGGCCATGCCGCCGGCGAGGGGGATGTGCTTGCGCAGCAGCAGGTCGACGCCCGCGGTGACGCCCGCGCGCTCGGCCAGCAGCCGCGCGGCGCGAACCGCGAGGTTGGAGTCGTCGTCCGGGACGCCGTCGCTCGACTCCCCCACGACGCTGACGGTGATCTCGCCGCCCGCGCCGGCCTGGTCGCTGGTCGTGGCTGTGATCTCGTCGAACAGGCTCACTGCGTGGAAGACGGTGGCGACCTGGTGGTAGCCGTCGTTCTCGAGGCCGCCCACCCGCAGCTCGAGGTTGATCTTGGCCGGCACGCGGACGGTCACGCTCGTCCCCCGCGCCGTCGTCATCGGTCCACCCTAGGTGAGCGCCGCGGCGGCCTGCGCGTCGGCGACCGCGGCGAAGGCGACCACGTCGAGCATCTCGCCGCGCGCCGACGGGTCGACGCCGGCGGCGACCAGGGCGCGCTCGGCGGCCTGCGCCGAGCCCGCCCAGCCGGCGAGGGCGGCGCGCAGGGTCTTGCGACGCTGGGCGAAGGCCGCGTCGACGCAGGCGAACACCGCGGCACGACCGGCGAGGCTGGCGGGCGGCTCGCGGCGCGACAGCTGCACCAGGCCGCTGTCGACGTTGGGCGCCGGCCAGAACACCGAGCGCCCGACGGTGCCGGCACGGCGGACGTCGGCGTACCACGCGGCCTTGACGCTCGGGACGCCGTAGACGCGTGAGCCGGGGCGCGCGGCCAGCCGCTCGGCGACCTCGGCCTGCACCATGACCAGCCCGGTGCGCAGCGTGGGCACGCGCTGCAGCAGGTGAAGCAGCACAGGGACCGACACGTTGTAGGGCAGGTTGGCCACCAGCGCCGTGGCGGGCGGGCCGGGCAGCTCGTCGACGGTCAGGGCGTCGCGCAGCACGACCTCGAGCCGGTCGGCGAGGTCGGGGCGGCGCTCGCGCACCGTGACGGGCAGGCGACCGGCGAGCAGCTGGTCGATCTCGACCGCCACGACGCGCTCCGCGGCCGCGAGCAGCGCGAGGGTGAGCGACCCCAGCCCGGGGCCGACCTCGACCACCACGTCGTCGGGGCGCAGCTCGGCGGCCCTGACGATGCGCCGCACGGTGTTGGCGTCGATGACGAAGTTCTGGCCGCGCTGCTTGGTCGGCCGCAGGCCCAGCTGCGCCGCCAGGGCCCGGACGTCGGCCGGCCCGAGCAGCCCGTCAGCCGGCTGCTCGCTCACCGGCGGCCTGCCGCGCGGTTCAGTCGAACAGGTGGCCGCCGCAGGACCACTGGCCCGCACCCGCCCGGTCGTAGAGCAGCTGCGCGCGGCGGGACTGCTCGGCGACCGAGGCATCGGTCGGGTTGCCCGAGCCACCGACCCCGCGCCAGGTCTGCAGCGAGAACTGGTAGAGCCCGTAGTGGCCGTTGGGGTTGACCGCACGCGGGTCGCCGCCGGACTCACAGCGCGCGAGCGCGGCCCAGTTAAGCCCGCCGCCGCTCGGGATCTCGGTCGACTCGGGCTCGGGCTTGGGCTTGGTGCCGACGAGCACGACCTGCGCGACGGGCTTGGCGACCACGGCCCGGCCGGTGGCGACGCGCGCGGTGCGCCTGCCGTCGACCCAGGTCTCGGTGAACATCGCCCGGGCGGCGCCCGGCTTGCCCTTGCTCTTCAGCTTGGTGGTGCCCTCGAGCAGGTCGGCGTCGTCCACCTTCGTGGTCGCGAAGGGCAGCGCCACGGGCACGGCGACGCGCTTGCGGGCCACGCGGGTGACGACGACGCGGGTGCCGTCAGCGACGCGGGCGGTCGGGGCGGCCGAGAGCTTGTCGAGCGGGCCGACGGTGACCTTCGCCTCGCGCAGCAGCTGGGCGACGGTGGTGCCGTAGGTGACACGCGGGAGGCGCTTGCCGCCGACGACCAGCGCGACGTCCTTGCGGGTGGCGGCGGTCATGGCCAGGCCCTGGCGGCCGAGCGGCAGCGAGCGGGAGACCGAGAGGCGGGCGCCGTCGGCGCGCACGCCCACCTGCGCCAGGGCCTCGTCGACGGTGCGGGCCGTCGTCCAGTAGGAGCGGGCGCGCCCGTCGGTGGTGACCGTGAGCTCGCGGCCGTACTGCACCGAGATCTCGCTGCCGTCGCGCACCGGCGCGCCGAGGGCCGGCGACACCAGGTCGTGCTGGCCCACGGCGATGCCCTCGCCCTCGAGGACGTCGGCCACCGAGCTGCCGAACGCGTGGACGCTCGTGGTGCGGCCGTCGACCGTGACGTCGACCGCCTTGTCGGCGACGGTGACGCCCACGGCGCCGGCGACGACGCCGGTCAGCGCGAGCACCTGGGCGGCGATGCGGGTGGGGCGAGAGAGCACGAAGATCCCGACGTCGAGGCATCCGGGCACGGTCGTGGGCGAGCGGCGACGGCCTGGCCGTGCCTCGCCCGGCGTCATCCGACCCCGGCCAGCAGCCGCCCACGCTAGACGAGGGTCCTGACGCCCGGCCAGTCGTCGGCGTGGCGTGAGCCGGCTACCAGGGACCGTAGAGCCGCTCGGCGTTGGTCGCGAGCGCCTCGCACAGCCGCTCGAGCGGCACGTCGAGCACCTCGGCCATGGCGCGCACGGTGAGCGGCACCAGGTAGCTCGCGTTGGGCCGGCCCCGGAACGGCGTCGGCGTCAGGAACGGCGCGTCGGTCTCGACCTGCAGCAGCTCGAGCGGGGTGACCGCGAGCGCCTCGCGCAGCGCCGGGGCGTTGGCGAAGGTCACCGTGCCGGCGAAGGACAGGTGGTAGCCGCGCTCGACGCACAGCCGTGCCATGTCGGCGTCACCGCTGAAGCAGTGGAACACCGTGCGCTCGGGCGCGCCCTCCTGCGCCAGCACCTGCAGCACGTCGTCGTGCGCGTCGCGGTCGTGGATCTGCAGCGTCAGGTCGAGGCGCTTGGCGAGGTCGATGTGGCGGCGGAACGACTCGCGCTGGGCCGCGCGCCCCTCGGGGCCGGTGCGGAAGTGATCGAGCCCGGTCTCACCGATGACCCGGACGCGGGGATGGGCCGCCAGCTTCTCGAGCTCGGCCATGGCGTCGTCGAGCTCGCCGGCCGCGGCCAGCAGCGGCGCCTCGTTGGGGTGCAGCGCCACCCCGCCGAGCAGCTGCGGATGGCGGTCGACCGCCTCGACGGTCCACCGCGAGCTCGGCAGGTCGCAGCCGATCTGCACCGCGCGCGGCACGCCCGCCGCGGCGGCCATGGCCAGCAGCTGGTCGACGCCGAGCTGGTCGACGGCCTCGCCGTCACGGGCGGTGCCCCCGATGTCGAGGTGGGTGTGGTCGTCGACGACCGGCACCGGCAACGGCTCGGGCGCGGGCGGTCGGGCGGACTTGCTCATCGGACGTCGGACCGCCGGGCGATCGTGGCGGTCGCCCGGCGCACCGCCTCGGCCGGCACCTCGCGCACCAGCTCGTCCAGGAACGCGTACCGACGCAGCCACGCGGCGGTGCCACCGGCGGCGCGGTCGCGCGACTGGTGCCACCAGTCGGCGACGTCGCCCCACCCGGGCGCCGCGAGCGAGCCGCCGACCTGCTGGACGGCGAGCGCGGCGGCGAGGTTGGCGAACCCGAGCCGGTCGGCGAGCGACCAGCCGGCGAGGCTGCCGGTGATGAACGCCGCCGCGAACACGTCGCCCGCGCCTGTGGGGTCGATGGCCGTGACCGGCAGCGCAGGCACCCACTCCTCCTCGCCGGTGGTCGAGTCGACGGCCAGGGCGCCGTGCGCGCCGGCGGTCACGACCGCGACGGGCACGCGGTCGGCGAGGGCGTACAGCGCGGCCCAGGGGTCGTCGGTGCGGGTGAAGGCCATGGCCTCGGACGCGTTGGGCAAGAAGGCGTGGCACTGGTCGAGCTCGGACAGCAGCTCGCTCGACCACTGGCCGGAGGGGTCCCAGCCGGTGTCGGCGAACAGCAGCGTCCCCTGCGCGCGCGCCTGCTGCGCCCAGGCCTCGAGCCCCTGGCCGAGGCTGACGAAGCTGGCGCGGGCAGCGGGCGGGTCGGCGAGCAGCTGGCTGCTGCTCTCGGGCGGCTCGTGCCCGTGCGTCAGCATCGAGCGGTCGCGGTCGACCGACATCGACACCGTGACCGGCGAGTGCCACCCGTCGTACCGCCGCGAGCGCGAGAGGTCGACACCCTCCTGCTCGGCGAGGGTCTCCCAGCAGAAGTCGGCGTAGACGTCGTCGCCGAACGCCGCGGCCACCGCCGTGTGCAGCCCGAGGCGGCTGGCCGCGATGGCGACGTTCGCGACGCCGCCCGGGCACGAGCCCATGCCGTCCGACCACACCTCGGTGCCGCCGGACGGCAGCTTCGGCAGCCCGGTGAAGATGAGGTCGAAGAAGACGGTGCCCGACAGCAGCAGGTCGCACCCCTGCGACGCCGGCACGGTGCGGGTGGCCGCGAGCGGGTCGAAGCGGCTCGGGGCGCTGGGGACCACGTGTTCTCCGTTCCCGGGGCCATAGCCCCCACTGCGGTCCTGTCCGTCGCAGCGTGACGCCGAACGCCCACCTCACGCAAGTGCCATGGCTGACCCCCCTGCTGCTACGACGGTGGACCGAGGGCAGCGTTGCTATACACCTGGCAGTTCAGGGAAAATGGAGGGCACGACGCGCCAGGACACTTGCGGCACCAGCGCCCCTCCAGCCACCTGGGCCCAGCGTAAACGGGCCTGCGAACCGCAACCCACGGAGGACGGTCACAGTCGTACACTCGGAGGGTGGTCGACTTGGATGGAACACCGTACTCGTTCGATATAGCGACGTCCCCATTTCTGGACGGTACGCATTCTCTTGCCTTGAGGGTTACGCAATTACGCAAAGAAGGCACTCTGACCGAAGGAACACTACGCGCGTATTTCGGCGATAAGCGATTTGAAGAGATTGCGGAGTCGAATGCGATTGAGGGTAGCACTCTGTCGGTAAGGGAGACACAGCTGGCCGTAATATCGGGCATCGCAGTAACTGGGCACGACCCAGCTTACGTGCGGGACGCGATCAATCTCGCCTCCGCGTTGGAACGAATAGTAGAGCTTGCGGCCATCAAGTCGCCTACGAACATCGAGCAGGTGATGCAAGTACACGGACTCATATTGGGCGACCGACCAGGGTCTGGCATCTTCCGCACGGAACCGGTCCGCATCTCGGGGTCAGATCATCGACCACCGAAGACATGGTCGATGATCATGGCGGCCATGGAAGATTGGGAACGCTGGTCAGCAGACCACTCAGCGGCTCCGCCGGTGCTTCGGGCTGTGGTGCTACACACGTGGCTAACGCATATTCACCCGTTTGTCGACGGCAACGGGAGGACAGCCAGGGCCATCATGAACCTGGAGTTCATTCGGAACGGCTACCCAAGCGTCATCCTCCGCAAGAAGGACCGATTGCGGTACTACGAGGCACTGGCTTTATCTGATGCCGGCGGCGATCTTGGTGAAATCGGTCAACTTGTGGCAGACCGAACCATGCATGCGCTGGCTGCGCTGGAGAGAGCAGCACGTGCACAACAGGGATATGACGTTGTGCAGGTACAGTTGCGTCAAGCGCAGCAACGTCGCGTCGATATTTGGAATGACGCAGTCAGATTGCTGTTTTCATTGACAACTGACGCATTGCAACAGGCCTTCCATCAAGTCGGAACCGTTGACTCGACGTGGTATGAAGCAGAACTGAGGCTGGAAGATTATTTGGCCCTGATGAGCGACGACTCTGCCGGAAATTCCTGGATCTTCCGATTTCGGGTCAACGTGCCCGCGCTAGGGGAACTGTCGTACCTAGCGTGGACGGGCTTTCGATCTAGCCAAATCAAGCACTGGGACGACATTGGGCCGGGGCCGAGCATCTACTGGTCGGTAAGGGATGAGACAGGGGCTCGCCCTTGGGCGCGGAGGGATTCCGAAGCGCCGGGAGGGGCTGAACTTACCCTTAGAGTGCCAGATGTCGACCGCTGGATCGTGCGCTCGGCTGACGGCGATGTGGCCAGAGTGCAACCCAGCAGATTGGCCGCGGACATAGTGGCTGACGTGGTTGCCGCACTTTCAAATACTGGCTGAGTGGCTCACGCGCAGCAAATTCGTCAGTCAAATTGACAGGAGCACCTGATGGCCGAGGTCGTGCTGTTCCACCACGTCCGGGGCTTAACCGACGGCGTGCGCGAGCTCGCCGACCAGCTGCGCGGGGGTGGTCACACCGTCCACACCCCCGACCTGTTCGGCGGCGAGCTGCCCGCCTCGATCGAGGACGGCTTCGCGCTCGCGCAGCGGCTGGGCGAGGGCCTGGACGCCGCCGCCGAGCGTGCGGTCGAGGCGCTTCCTCCCGGCGTCGTGCACGCAGGGGTCTCGTACGGCGTCTCGATCGCGCAACGGTTCGCCCAAACGCGGCCGGGCGCGGCGGGGGCGCTGCTCTACGAGGCCTGCCTGCCGGTCAGCGGCGAGTGGGCCGTGGGGCCGTGGCCGGCCGCCGTGCCGGTGCAGGTGCACGGCATGGAGCGCGACCCGTTCTTCGGCCTGGAGGGGGACGTCGACGCGGCCCGCGAGATCGTCGCCCAGGCCGGGCCCGAGCTCGCCGAGCTGTTCGTCTACCCCGGCGACCAGCACCTGTTCACCGACAGCTCACTGCCGTCGTACGACGCCGACGCCACCGCGCTGGTCGTGCAGCGCTCGCTGCAGCTGCTCGAGCGCGTCGACCGCGACGTCAGTCGAGCGGCGGGCTGACCGCGGCGTCGAAGGCGGCGAGCACCCGCTCGTCGCCGCCGAAGCCGATGCCGTCGGCGCCCCGCCGCTTCCACAGCCACGCGTCGACGTCCGCGGCCGCACCGGTGACCGTCGCGTCGGCGGGCGTCCCCGGGTCGGCGACCACGAGCAGGTGCGGCCCGTCGTTCGACGCGCCCTCGGTCCCCACCAGCACCCCCGGCCGGGCCCACAGCGCCTGGCCCGTGTCGGTCAGCGCGATGCGGACGAACCCGCCCGCAGGCTCGAACCGCCCGCTGCGCGGCTCACCGCCGTACATCACCTCGAGCAGCTCGGCCACGCCGTCGGCCGCGAGGGCGGGGTCGAGCGGGGTGACCTCGTCGGCGGTCTGCTCGGCGTCGAGCCGGTGGATCAGCGCCTCGTGCGCCTGCCGGCGCACCGTGAATCCGACGGTCTGCTCCGCGGCCCACGACCACGCCGACCAACGCTTGTCGGCGGCCTGCGGCGGCAAAGGCGGAGCGACCGACGCCCGCTTCCGCAAAGCAGGACAGTTGCGATCGGTGCGTCGTCGTCCGCGTCGCCGATGTCAGTCCACCGGCGGAAGATGATGCGGTGCAGAGCCGAACTCGACTCCCCCTGCGGGCATAACAGGTTGTGACCCTGAGCCAGGCACGAGCCGACGCCGATCTCCTCTTGTGGGCTGCAGCGCGGGCCGGAGATCGGTCAGCGTTCGCTGCCCTGTATGACCGGCACTCAGGTGCCGTCTACACCTACGCCTTCCGCCGCACCGGGTCGTGGTCTCAGGCCGAGGACATCACGTCCGTGGTCTTTCTCGAGGCGTGGCGGAGACGGGTCGTGATTGACATCGACGGCGACTCGCTTCTTCCCTGGCTGTACGGAGTCGCGACCAACGTGATCCGGCACGAGACCAGGTCTTTGTTGCGTCACCGCAAGGCGTTGGAGCGCCTTCCTCGCACCCTTGCCGAACCAGACCATGCAGATGAGGTCGTGGGCAGGCTGCAGGACCAAGCGCGCATGCAAGCGGTCCTCGATGGTCTGCGGTCGCTGACGCAGATCGAGCAGGAGGCCATCGCCTTGTGCGTGTGGGCAGAGCTCAGCTACGCCGACGCCGCGGTCGCGATGCAGGTCCCGATCGGCACCGTGCGGTCTCGGCTGGCGCGGGCCAGGGAGAAGTTGCGCGCGCACGACATCCCCAGCACCGATGACGACCCGAAAGAGCTGCCGACATGAACATGACGGATGTCCCCGCGCCCCGTCCGGTGCCGGCGCAACGCGCCATGGCCGACCGGAACATGCTCATGGCTCACCCGCTCGACGACCGACGGATGGCTGGAGGGCGGAAGGCCGCCATCGGTGTCGCGACCGCGCTCACTTGCGCCGCCGTCGCCGCAGCGGGCGTCCTGGTGACCGACCAAACGTCCCCGACCAACAAGATCACCGTGCAGTGCCACACCACCACCGCCCTGGGAGATGGCAACGACTTCGCTGGCTCCAGCCTGGCGTTGGCCACGGCGACCACTGATGTGCCGGTTCCCATCGCGGACGCGGTCGGCGCGTGCGCGGACTTGTGGCAGCAAGGGGTCCTGCAGAAGGGGGTAGCCGTGACCAAGGGCCCGAACGGGCGAGTGAACGCGGTCCCCCCGCTCGTTGGCTGCGTGACCACAGCCGGAATTGCGGCGGTCTTTCCCTCAAGTGACCCGCGACTGTGCTCGGGGCTGGGCTTGAGAGGCCTTGCAAGGTGACGCCGAAATGGTGCCGCGAGCCCCCTCCAGGTCTCGCGGCACCATCACTTGTCGACTCGGGCGGGTCAGTACCCGCTCTCAGACCATCGGATGGACGAGGAGAGGTCGTTGAGGGCGCCCATGGCAGCGCAGCCGCAGAGGATATTGGGACCGGTGAAGTTGTCGTACTGGTAGTGAGCCGACTTGCAGCTGGCATAGGTCCGCGCCGAGCCGATGGTGTTGTTCCACCCGTACGGAGCGAGGCTGCTGTAGGAGTAGGCCCTGCCACCGGCGCACCCAGCGCTCACGCTGACGATCCAGCTAGAGCCACCGAAGTTGGCGTCCTTGTACTCGATGCCGATCACGGTCGAGGCCGCGGCGGCTTCGGGGGTCACGGCAGCTGCCCCCTTGCGGAAGGCGCCGACTCCGGGTGCTGCGAGTCGCGCCTCGCTCACGGTGGTGGCCGACGCCGGCAGGGAAACACGCCCGCCGGTGGCGTATGCGATCCCTTCAGCGAAGGTGTCGAAGCAGCGCGGCGTTGCAGCAGCATTGGCCCGGTCCGCTGCTGCCATGCCAGCCGCATCACTGGCGTTGGCGCCGACGAGCTTGATCACGCAGCTGCTCGGGCCAGGTGCTCCTGCTGCGCTGTCGTTGGCGGCCGGCGCAGCCGCGAAAGCCGTCCCCGCCGGGGTCAGCATCGCGGCGCCCGCGATGGTCAGCACTGCCATGGCCTTGCGTACGTTGAGGTGTCGCATGCTTCCCCTGCCCTGGTGCGTGTGGTGGACGGCATGAACCTCGCAGCGGTCCCGCACCCTCCTGAAGTGCAAGGCCATCCACGTAAACGACATGTCCGCCACTTGCGCCGAAGCTCGGAACATGAGTAGGCGCTTCGGCGCCGGCAGTGGGCAGGATCCGCGTCCAGGCCCATGCTGCTGTGGAGGTCACCACCTCACATGCCGTCAGCTGGAAATCTTGGCGCTTGTCGCAACGGGCTTCACCAATGGGCAGATCGGGCGCCGCTTACACCTCGGCGAGCAGACTGTCGGTCGCATCTTGAGTGACTTGCTCACAGCCACGGACACGCGGTCGCGGACGGAGCTGGTATCACTCGCCTATGTCGCCGGAGTCATGGACGTGGCTATCTGGCCCACGTCGCTGACCGGTAAGGTGTGTGTGACATTACGAAAGACAACCTCAGTCGTGGCGCCAAGTTTGCGGTGACAAGACGCTATGCATAACGCCAGCTATGGGTGCCACAAGTCGCCTTCAGGTGGGGGCGCTTCATCGCTAGTTCTGGCCGTGGCGGGGTGGCGGGGGCGAGGACGTTGGGGGTGGCGGTGTGCGTGATGACGTGGACGTTGTACGTCTACCCCGGCGACCAGCACCTGTTCACCGACAGCTCACTGCCGTCCTACGACGCCGACGCCACCGCGCTGGTCGTGCAGCGCTCGCTGCAGCTGCTCGAGCGCGTCGACCGCGACGTCAGTCGAGCGGCGGGCTGACCGCGGCGTCGAAGGCGGCGAGCACCCGCTCGTCGCCGCCGAAGCCGATGCCGTCGGCGCCCCGCCGCTTCCACAGCCACGCGTCGACGTCCGCGGCCGCACCGGTGACCGTCGCGTCGGCGGGCGTCCCCGGGTCGGCGACCACGAGCAGGTGCGGCCCGTCGTTCGACGCGCCCTCGGTCCCCACCAGCACCCCCGGCCGGGCCCACAGCGCCTGGCCCGTGTCGGTCAGCGCGATGCGGACGAACCCGCCCGCAGGCTCGAACCGCCCGCTGCGCGGCTCACCGCCGTACATCACCTCGAGCAGCTCGGCCACGCCGTCGGCCGCGAGGGCGGGGTCGAGCGGGGTGACCTCGTCGGCGGTCTGCTCGGCGTCGAGCCGGTGGATCAGCGCCTCGTGCGCCTGCCGGCGCACCGTGAACCCGACAGTCTGCTCCGCGGCCCACGACCACGCCGGGTCGGCGGGGTCGGCGCTGGCCAGCGCCTCGGCCAGCGCCGCCGAGCGGTCGTCGAAGCCGGCCAGCAGCTCGGCGTGGTCGCCCGGACGGTCGGGCGGCCACTCCTGCGGCGGCCCGGCCGGGCGCTGGACGATGACCCTGGCCCAGAAGCCCTGCACCACCGTGAGGTGCCAGAGCAGGTCGGACGCGTCCCAGTCGGGGCAGCCCGGCACCCGTGCCGCCGGATCGGTGGCCGCCATCAGGTCACGGAACCGGCTCGACTCGGCGCGCAGGTGGCCGAGGTACTGCTCGGGGGCGAGGCGCGTCATGACCTGACCGTAGCCAGTCCCGCCCCCCAGCGCCGCTGCGTTCTGCCGCGGCGTCGCTCGCCCGACCTGCAGCGCCGCTACTGACCCGCGGCGTTGGCGGCGTCCTGTGCCTTCGCCAGCCCGCTGGCCACGGGGGTGCGGCCGGCGAAGATCTCCTTGAAGATCGGGTTGTAGGCGTTGTTGGCGTCGCCGAACTTCGGCCCGAACGGCGCCGTGATGGAGCCGGTGCCCGCGCCGCTGGCGTCGCCGAACTGCGCGGTGTCGACCTTCTCCTTGGCCCAGAAGTCGTAGTAGGACTTCTGCGCGGCGGTGACGGCCGGCAGGGCGGTGCCCGACTTGCCGACGAAGGACGCGCCCTGCTCCGAGCCGAGCCACTTGAGCACCTTGACGGTGGCGTCCTTGTTCTTCGTCTTGGCGTTGCCGGCGGCGATGACGCTGTTGACGACGCTCACCCGGCCCGCCGGGCCGGCGGGCAGCGGCGCGATGCCCCAGTCGAAGGTCGCGCCGTCGGCGACGTTCTTGAGGTTGAAGGTGCCCGACTCGAACAGCGCCAGCTTGCCCTGCAGGAACGTGTCGCGGTTGAAGTCGCCGTTGTCGTTGGTGTCGGCTGCCGAGGGCGCGACGTGGTCGCGGTTGATCAGGTTGACGAGGTACTGGATCGCCGCCTGGCTCTTGGGCTCGGCGAAGACGAACGTGCCGTCGTCGGACTGGAACTCCCCGCCGTTGCTCCCGATGAAGTTGTAGTAGATGTTGCCGAGGTCGTTGGCCGCGTTGAAGCCGTACTGCGTGACCTTCGACCCGTTGAATCCCGGCTGGTCGGCGGTCTTGCCCGTCGAGTCCTTGGTCAGCTTCTTCAGCGCGGGCAGGAACGTGTCGCCCTGACCGCTCGGGTTCCAGGTGAGCTTGGTCGGGTCGACGCCGGCCGCGTCGACGAGCTGCTTGTTGTAGTAGACGACGATGCGGCCGTCGGTGAGGGCCGGGACGCCGTACAGCTTGCCGTTGCGCGTGTACTGGTCGACCGCCGCGGGCACGAAGCCGGCCTTCTCGTCGGGCAGCTCGGCGCCGACGTCCATCAGGGCGCCGCTGTCGGCGAGCGCGCCGAACGGCGAGGAGTTGAGCCAGAAGATGTCGTCGATCGTGTTGCTGGAGATGTCGAGCGGCAGCTTGGTGAAGTAGTCGGCGTAGGGCACCAGGTTGACCTTCACGTCGATGTCGGGGTTGGCCTTGGTGAAGGCCGCGAACGACTCGGTGTAGGCCTTGGCGACCTGGTCGTCCCAGATGCGCACGTTGACGGTGGTCTTCGTGCCGCCGGAGTCCTGGGCGGCGTCGTCGTTCGCCGACGGCGAGCACGCTGCGGTGGCGCCCGCGGTCAGGGCGAGTGCGGCGGTGAGCGCGAGAGCTCGGGTCCTCATGACGGTGCCTCTTTCGTTGGTGGTGCTCACTTGAAACCGGTGATCGTGATCGACCGGACGACATGGCGCTGGAAGACGAGGAAGAGCACGAGCAGCGGCAGGATCGCGACGGTGGTGGCCGCCATGACGAGGGTCCAGTTGCCGTTGTACTGGCTCTGCAGGTTGGCCGTGGCGAGGGTGAGGGTCTGCCACGTCGGGCCGCTGGTGATGACCAGGGGCCACAGGAAGTTGTTCCAGTGCGACACGATCGTGATGATCGTGAGCGTCGCCAGGATCGGCCGGCTCACCGGCACGACGACGTAGCGCAGGATCTGCAGGGTGCCGCAGCCGTCCAGGCGGGCGGCGCTGAGCAGGTCGTCGGGGATGCCGCGGAAGTACTCGCGCAGCAGGAAGATCGCGTACGGCGACCCGAACACCTGCGGCAGCACCAGCCCCCAGAACGTGTTGCGCAGGCCGAGCTGGGCGAACATCGCGTAGAGCGGGATGATCGTGACGACCTGCGGGATCATCAGCGTCGCGAGATAGAGCCAGAAGAGCGCGTCGCGCCCGGGGAACGTCAGGCGCGCGAAGGCATACGCCGCCAGCACCGAGAACGCGAGCTGGCACACGAGGATCACCACGACGACCTGGAACGTCACCACGACGGGCGAGACGAAGTCGTACTGGCCACCGAAGAGCGTGCTGAAGTTGGTCAAGGTGAACGGGCTCGGCAGGTCGAGCACCGGCTGGGAGGCGAACTGGCGCGGCGTCTTCAGCGCCGTCATGAGGCTGAGCAGGAACGGCGCGAGCGTGATGACAGCCCCGATGACCAGCAGCAGGTAGGCGCCCGCGTCCCCCAGACGGCGCTGCCGGCGTCCGGCCGTGGGCCTGGTCGTGGTGGGCGCCGCGGGGCGGTCGGTGAGGGTCGTCATGACGACAGGTCGTACGTCGTGCGGGACCGGAACCAGCGTTGCTGGCCCACGGTGATGACGACGAGCAGCAGGAACAGGACGAGTGCCATCACCGAGGCCTGACCGACGTTGCGCGACTGGAACGCCTGGTAGTAGATGCGGCCGGCGACCACGTCGGTGACCCCTTGCGGGCCGCCCTGCGGTGTCAGCGCGTAGATCGAGTCGAAGACCTGGAAGCTGCTGATCACGCCGGTGACCAGCACGAAGAAGGTCGTCGGGCGCAGCAGCGGCAGCGTGATGCGCCAGAAGGACTGCCAGGCGCTCGCGCCGTCGATGCGCGCGGCCTCGAGCAGGTGGGTGGGGATCGAGGCGAGCCCGGCGACGAAGAACAGCGTCGTGTAGCCGACCTGCGACCAGATGGTCACCGCGGCGACCGTGGGCAGGGCGAGCCCGGGGTCGGCCAACCACTGCACGCGCTGGCCGATGATCGTGTTGAGCGCCCCGCTGGACGGCGCGAGGACCCACTTCCAGACGACGCCGAGCACGAGCGGCGCGCAGATCCAGGGCAGCACGTAGATGACGCGGAACAGCGACGAGCCGCGCAGACCGCGGCTGAGCAGCGTGGCGGCGAACAGCCCGAGGGCCGTCTGCACCGGGATGACGATCGCCACGAAGAAGGCGGTGATCAGCAGCGACCGGCCGAAAGCCCGGTCGGTCAGCACCGTGCGGAAGTTCTCGAGCCCCACGAACCGGGCCGGGGTGATGAGGTTCCAGCGGTTCAGCGACAGCCAGAGCACCACCAGGATCGGCAGCACGAGGAACGCCACGATGCCGAACAGGCTCGGCGCCAGCAGGGCGTAGGCGGTGCCCGTCTCGCGGCGCGTGCTGCTCATCGGACCCCTTCCCTGTACTCGCGGTTGCCGGACGGCGGCCTGGTCGTTGACTGGGCCGAACCAGTCGTATCTGACCACACGCCACGGACACCCAGCGCGACGCCAGCGTCTCGCATGCCGAACCGTGACCCTTGTGCGGCGACGGGGTCGGCGCGATCATCCCCGCATGGACACGGCGACCACCGTGCACGAGGCCGTCGGCGGCGACGCGGCGCTGCTGCGCCTGGCGCGCGCCTGGCACGAGCGCGTGCTGGCCGACGAGGTGGTGTCGCACGCCTTCAGCCACGGCTTCCACCCCCAGCACACCGAGCGGCTCGCCGCCTACTGGGCGGAGGCGCTCGGGGGCCCGCCGACCTACACGCAGCGGTACGGCGACGAGAGCTCAGTCGTGCGGCTGCACAGCGGCAACGGCCAGCACGACGACATGGACCAGCGCGCCATCGCCTGCTCGACGGGGCCCTGGACGACGTCGGCATGCCGCGCGACGACCGGCGCTGGCAGGTGCTGCACGACTTCCTCGCGTGGGCCACCACGACGTCGCTGACGCGGTACGACCGCTCGGCGGACGACGTCCCGGCGGGTCTGGCGCTGCCGCACTGGTCGTGGGACGGACTGCAGCGCCCGTCCAGCGGTGCCATGCTTCGAAACGTCCGACACCCCAGACCAGGAGGAGCCCCCATGAGCACCGACACGCCGGACGCCGCGCACGACGACTCCAGTGGCAAGGGCCCGATCGAGCAGCTCGCCGACGTCGGCACCGACGCCCGCACCGACGAGCCCGGCCAGACCGGGCCGGAGTCCGACGAGGCCGGGTCCGAGGCCAGCACCTTCTGACCCCCCGACCCCCGTGATCATGCGATCCCGGCCCACGCCTGATGCCGGGCCGGGCCTGGATTGCATGATCACGGGGGTGGCGGCTGGTTGGCGCTGTCGCGCTCAGTCGTCAACGACGTCGAGAAGCCGCGCGACGGCGGCGCGCATGACCGGCAGGTCGTGCGTGACTGTCGCGACCACCACCGCGTGGCCGGTGTCGAAGTACCGGTGTGCCAGCTGGTCGCGCATGCGGGCGACGTGTGACCAAGGCAGATCGGGCTCGAGCCTCAGCACATCCACGGGTATGGCCTTGACCGCCTCGCCGATCTCGATCAGGCGCGCCCGCACCGCGTCGAAGATCAGCCCGTCGCTCAGCGGCCCGCGTGCAACGTGGTCATCGATCGCGTCGATGGCCGCGTGGATGTCACGGAGTCGCTCGCGAACGCGCCGGCTCACAACGCCACCAGGTCGGCAAGCACGTCCTCCCGCACGCCGGGCTTGAGGCCGTCTCGCGGCACCAGGTCGACCTCGACGCCCAGCAGGTCCTCCAGCTCCTGACGCAGCCGGCCCAGGCCCAGCAGTCCCATGCCGTCGGGGACATCGATCAGCAGGTCGACATCAGAGCCCGCTCGCTCCGCACCCCGGGCGACACTGCCGAAGACCCCCACGTCGCGAACGCCGTGACGAGCCGCCACAGCCTTGACCGCACTCGCGTTGTCCCGCACGCGGCGGCCCAGCAGGCCGGACATCGAAGCGGCCGGGCCGGACTCGATCGCGACCAGCGATGCGTCGAGCGCGTGACCGGTCGCCCGGAGCAGCCCGAGCAGCATGGGCAACGACGGCTGTCGTCGTCCCGACTCGTAAGCGCTCACCACGCTCTGCGTCACGCCAGCGCGCGTCGCCAGCTGGGCCTGCGTGAGACCGCTTCGCCGGCGCGCCTCGCGCACCAGCGACGCGGCGGACTCGACGACGGACATGACGTCACTATAGCGGATCGTCAATACGGAGCGAGCTGTCGCGACCTGTCACCACGGGCCACAGTCACGCCACCGGTCACTCCTGCAGCCGGGCGAGCTCGTCGTCGACGACCGACGGGTCGAGCTTGGTGAAGATCGGCGACGGCTTCGGGACGGCGGTGCCGGCGACCACCGGCACCGACCCCCAGCGTGCGATGCCGGTGTAGTCCCCCATGAGCACCGGGTACGACGGCCCCCCGTCGAGGTCGTCGACCTGCCGGATCTCGGGCATGGGTGAGACCACACCGTGGCCGCCGAGCGCCTCGTGCACCGCCTGCGCGCTGAACGGCAGGAACGGGGCCAGCAGCGTGCGGCAGTCGCTGATGGCCTGGGCGGCGACGTGCAGGACGGTGGCCATCCGGTCGCGGTCGTCCTTGAGCTTCCACGGCGCCTGGTCGGACAGGTACCGGTTGGCCTCACCGACCACGCGCATCGCCTCGGCGAGCGCCTGCTTCTGGCGGTGGCGCTCGATGAGCGACCCGACGGTGCCGAACCCCGCGGCGGTGGCGGCGAGCAGGGCGCGGTCGTCGTCCGTCATGGTGCCGGCGGCGGGGATCTCGCCGAAGTTCTTGTGGATCAGCGTCGCCGTGCGGTTGACCAGGTTGCCCCAGCCGGCGACGAGCTCGTCGTTGGTGCGCCGCACGAACTCGGCCCAGGTGAAGTCGGTGTCCTGGTTCTCCGGCCCGGCGGCGCTGATGAAGTAGCGCAGCGCGTCGGGCTGGTAGCGCTCGAGCACGTCGCGGACGTAGATGACGACGCCGCGGCTGGAGGAGAACTGGCGTCCCTCCATGGTGAGGAACTCGCTGCTGACCACCTCGGTCGGCAGCTGCAGCTCACCCAGCGCGCCCGGGCTGCCGCCGCGAGCCCCGCGGCCGTCGTACGCGAGCAGCTCGGCGGGCCAGATCTGGGCGTGGAAGGTGATGTTGTCCTTGCCCATGAAGTAGTACGACAGGGCCTGCGGGTCGTTCCACCACGCCCGCCACGCGTCGGGGTCGCCGGTGCGCCGGGCCCACTCGATGCTGGCCGACAGGTAGCCGATGACCGCGTCGAACCACACGTAGAGCCGCTTGGTCGGCTGGTCGACCCAGCCCTCGAGCGGCACCGGGATGCCCCAGTCGATGTCACGGGTCATCGCCCGCGGCCGGATGTCGTCGAGGATGTTGAGGCTGAACTTGAGGACGTTGGGGCGCCACAGCCCCGTCGACTCCTTGTCGTGCAGCCACTCCCCTAGCGCCTCGGCGAGCGCGGGCAGGTCGAGCAGGAAGTGCTGGGTCTCGACGAAGCTGGGGGTCTCGCCGTTGACCTTGCTGCGCGGGTCGATCAGGTCGATGGGGTCGAGCTGGTTGCCGCAGTTGTCGCACTGGTCGCCGCGGGCGCTGGTGTAGCCGCAGATCGGGCAGGTGCCCTCGATGAACCGGTCGGGCAGCGTGCGCCCCGTCGACGGCGAGATCGCGCCGCGCGTCGTCTGCTCGACCATGTAGCCGTTGGCGTGGACGACCCGGAACATCTCCTGGACGACGGCGTAGTGGTTCGGCGTCGTGGTGCGGGTGAACAGGTCGTAGGACAGGCCCAGGGCGTGCAGGTCCTCGACGATCATCCGGTTGTAGCGGTCGGCGAGCTCGCGCGGCGTGACGCCCTCGGCCTCGGCCTGCACCAGGATCGGCGTGCCGTGCTCGTCGGTGCCGCTGACCATCAGGACGTCGTGCCCCGCCATCCGCATGTACCGGCTGAAGACGTCGGAGGGCACACCGAAACCGGCGACGTGGCCGATGTGGCGCGGGCCGTTGGCATACGGCCAGGCGACGGCGGACAGGACGTGGGTCATGCCGGCCAGCCTAGTGAGCGGGCGCCAGGGGTTTCGCTGGCCACTTTCGTGCGCCTGGCGTCCGTGTCATGTCAGCTCAGGCGGGTGAGGCCCCGCTTGAGCTGGCGGGCGGCCTGAGCGATGCGCTGCTCGTTCTCGATGAGCGCGAACCGCACGTAGCCGTCGCCTTGCGCGCCGAAGCCGACGCCGGGCGAGACCGCGACGTCGCACTCGTTGACGATGAGCTTGGCGAAGTCGATCGACCCGAGCTCGGCGTACGGCTCGGGGATCGGCGCCCAGGCGAACATCGTGCCCCGCGGGCGTGGGATCGCCCACCCGGCGCGGTCGAGCCCGTCGCAGAGGGCGTCGCGTCGCGCCTGATAGATCTTGTTGACCTCGGCCGGGTACTCGCTGGCCTCGTCGAGCGTGACGGTCGCGGCGATCTGGATCGGCTGGAACGTGCCGTAGTCGAGATAGCTCTTGAGCTTGGCCAGCGCCCCCACGACCTCCTTGTTGCCGACGAGGAACGCGACGCGCCAGCCTGCCATCGAGAAGGACTTGGTCATCGAGTACAGCTCGACCGCGACCTCCTTGGCGCCCTCGCACTGCAGGATCGACGGCGGCATCCAGCCGTCGAAGGCGGTCTCGGCGTACGCGAAGTCGTGCACCAGCACCACGTCGCGCTCGCGCGCCCAGTCGACGAGGCGCTGCAGGTCCTCGAGCTCGACGGTCGCGCCGGTCGGGTTGTGCGGGAACGACAGCACGACGACGCGCGGCTTGGGCCAGCCGTACTCCCACGCCTCCATGACGTTCGCAACGAAGTCCTGGCCCGGGCCGATGCCGACCTGGCGGGCGTCGGCGCCGGCGAAGTAGGGACCCCAGATGTGGATCGGGTACGACGGCGACGGCACGATCGCGGAGTCACCGGCCTGCAGCAGCACCCACATCAGGTGGCTGAAGCCCTCCTTCGCGCCGATCGTGCTGATGATCTCGGTCTCGGGGTCGAGCTCGACGCCGAACCGCCGCTGGTAGAGGCCCGCCACCGCCTGGCGCAGCTTGGGGATGCCGCGCGAGCTGGAGTAGCGGTGGTTGCGCGTGTTGTGCGCGGCCTCCGACAGCTTCTCGACCGCCACCAGCGGCGACGGGATGTCGGGGTTGCCGAAGCCGAGGTCGATGACGTCGCGCCCGGCCCGGCGTGCCTCGACCTTGAGGCCGTCGATGATCGTGAAGACGTACGGCGGCAGGCCGGGGATGCGACGGAACTCCATCGCACGAGGGTATCCGGCGGCGAGCGGCGGCACGCCCGACGTCCGCCCACCACCCCGTGATCATGCGATCCCGGCCCGCCCCACCCCCGTGATCTTGCGATCCCGGCTCACCAGTGCGTCGAGTCCGCACGAACGGGCCACCTCAGCGCGAGAAGTGACCCGTTTGCGCGGAGTCGCACGTCCCCATCCCCGTGATCTTGCGATCCCGGCCCGCGCAGCACTCAGTCGATCGGCGTGAGGTGGCCGGGTCAGCCGGACGACGCCCGCGCCGTACCGCGCGTCCAGCGCGTTGCGTCCGCTGCCAACCGAGCGCGGGCGCGGGTGAGCGGGATCGCATGATCACGTGGGAGTGAGCGCGGGCGCGGATGAGCCGGGATCGCATGATCACGCCGGGGTGAGCGCGGGCGCAGGTGAGCCGGGATCGCATGATCACGGGAAGGGGCGCGGGCCGCGATTGCATGATCACGGGGAGGGGGGGCGGGCGCGGAGGGCGGCGTCGTAGAGCTCGCGCTTGCTGGTGGCGTGGCGGCCGGCGACGGCGGCGACGGCGTCCTTGAGGCGGGCGCCGGCGGCGATGCGCTGCTCGACCTGGCGCACGAGCTCGTCGGGGTCGGCGGGGGCGGCATCGCCGGCGCCCTCGACGACGACGGTGATCTCGCCGCGCACCTCCACGCCGTGCGCCCAGGCGACGAGCTCGGCGAGCGGGCCGCGCACGACCTCCTCGTAGGTCTTGGTCAGCTCGCGGCAGACCGCGGCGCGGCGGGCGTCCCCGAAGGCCTCGGCGAGCGCGGCGAGCATGACCGCCAGGCGGTGCGGGGCCTCGAAGAACACCAGGGTGCGGCGCTCGGTCGCGACCTCGGCGAGCGCCCGCGCCCGCTCACCCGCCTTGCGGGGCAAGAACCCCTCGAAGCAGAACCGGTCGACCGGCAGCCCCGACACGGCGAGCGCGGTGAGCACGGCGCTCGGCCCCGGCACGGCGCTGACCCGCACACCGGCGTCGACCGCGGCGGCCACCAGCCGGAACCCCGGGTCGGAGACCGACGGCATCCCGGCGTCCGTGATGACCACGACGGTGGCGCCGGCCACGAGCTCGGCCAGCAGCTCGGGCGTGCGCGAGGCCTCGTTGTGCTCGTGGTAGCTGACGACCTTGCCCCCCGGCCGGATGCCGAGCGCGCCAGTCAGCCGGGCGAGGCGGCGCGTGTCCTCGGCCGCGACGACGTCGGCGTCCTGCAGGGCGGCCGCCAGGCGCGGCGGCGCGTCCCCGTAGTCACCGATCGGCGCGCCGGCGAGCAGCAGCAGCCCGGACGTCGGCCCGGCCGTCACCGGAACCGGCGGGCGCTCGCGCGGTGCTGGGCGCCGTCCACGACGACGTCCGCGCCGGTGACCCATGACGCCCGGTCCGACAGCAGGAACGCGACGACGTCGCCGACCTCCTCGGGCCGCCCGAGCCGGCCCCACGGGAACTCCTCGCGCTCGAACGCGCCGAAGGTCTCGGGGTCGTTCTCGCGCATGTGGTCCCACCCGCCGCCCTCGAACAGGATGCTGCCGGGACTGACGGCGTTGACCCGGATGCGGTCGCCCGCGAGCTCGTCGGCGAGCACGCGGGCGAGGTGGATCTCGGCGGCCTTCGCGACGGCGTAGTTCGTCCGCGGCGCGACGCGCGAGCCGCTGACGCTCGAGATGATCACGACCGAGCCGCCGCCCGAGCGCACCAGGTGGGGGTGCGAGGCGCGCACGAGGGTCGCGGCGTGGCCGGCGTTCAGCTCGAAGGTGGCGGTGAGCTGCTCGGGCGTGCTGTCGAGCAGGTTGCCGCCCACGGTGCCCCCGGCGTTGGCGACGACCCGGTCGAGGCCCCCGAGCTCGTCGGCCACCTCGTCGACCGCTGCCGCCAGCGCCGCGTGGTCGGTGACGTCGACCTCCCGGGTGAGGACCTGGTGCCCGTGTCGCCCCACCTGCGCGGCGGCCGACGCCAGCCCCTCGGAGCCTCGGGCGAGCAGCGCCACGGCGGCCCCCTCGGCGGCGAGCGACTCCGCGATCGCGAGCCCGAGCCCGCGGCTGCCTCCGGTCACCACCGCGCGAGCCGATTGAAGGCGCAGGTCCATGGCCGCGACCCTACGACCAGACGGGCCACCGAGCCCTGCCGTGTCACACCGGCCACCTACGATCAGGGAGTGAACGCCACCGCCGCGCCGGCCCGCCGCGCCTCCCGGACGACGGCACCCGCGGTCGACGTCCCGGCGCAGACGCGCAGCCTGCGCGCCCGGCTCCTCGGCATCCGGCCGTCGTCCGCGCTGTGGGGGTGGGTCGGCCCGCTGGTCATCACGGCGATCGGCGGCGGCCTGCGGTTCTGGCACCTCGGCCGGCCCCACCAGCTGGTCTTCGATGAGACCTACTACGTCAAGCAGGGCTCGTCGTACCTGCTCCACGGCTACGAGCGGTCGGTGGCACCGAGCATCTCGGCCGTGAAAGGCGAGGCGGACAGGCGGTTCACCAACGGCACGCCCGACGTGTGGGGGCCGGCGCCGGACTTCGTCGTCCACCCGCCGGTGGGCAAGTGGATGATCGCTGCGGGCGAGCAGCTGTTCGGCGTGAACAGCTCGTTCGGCTGGCGGTTCGCGTCCGCGGTGTGCGGCACGCTGTCGATCCTGATGCTGGCCCGCATCGCGCGGCGGCTGTTCGGCTCGACGCTGCTGGGCTGCGTCGCGGGGGTGCTGCTGGCCTTCGA
>CAXTEJ010000033.1:0-37025 GCA_964243295.1 uncultured Actinomycetales bacterium
ACCACGACACCATCCACCACACCCGGTGGACCGTCACCATCACCGACGGCAGACCCAGATTCACACCACCCATGCGCACCTGAGCGGCTGGGCGATGACGTTGCGCCTGACGCCAAGAGCCGGCCTCGCGCTGCTTCCGGCTGTGCCGAGGCCCACCCGCTCGAGCAGCGACGGGCGAGTCCACTTGGTCGTCATCCTCCGCGAGGCGATGGTCGTAGGGAGGTCGTCACGGGCGAGGATCGGCTCACCGGGGTGATCGTGGATGGGCTGCGCTCATCGACGAGCTTCGCCGTCACCTGTGGGCTCGTGACGTCGAGGCCATGGGCGGCCGGATCTGCGCCACCGCTCCGCTCGCGAACCCAGCCGGGGCCAGCACCGGCGCGCACCTTGACGCCTCTCTCCGCCACTGCCCCGATGCCGCACCGCGTCCCCTCATGCGTGCTGCCGGTGTCATAACCGTCGACCCTGCCCCCAGCGTCAGCCGGTCCACCCGCTGCCGCCGCTCGCTCAGGCGCCGGAGTGCCAGCGGGGCATCGGACCATCAACCGGAGCAAAGGCGGGGCACCATGGGGTCATGGGCTATGAGGTGCTGGACGCCGGCGGCGACGCCGCGCGCCCGCACCACCCTGACCGCGGCCCCGGCGACGGCGTCGAGGTGCTCGACCTCGACGGTGCGCCTACCGCGACCGGGGCCGACCCGTCGCCGCGGCTCCCACGGCGCGGCCTGCTCGCGGCGGCAGCGGCCGCACTGCTGGGCGTGGGTGCGCTCGCAGCCCAGCAGGGCGGAGCCGACCAGACGGCCGCCCCGGGCCCGACGCCCAGCCCGGCGCCGACGTCCGCCTCGACGCTCGTGCCCGGTCCCACGCCGGACGTCGACACCGGGCTGCCGCTGTCGACCAGCCTCGACCTGCGCACCAGCATCAGCGTCGGCCATGCCCGCGTGCCCGGGCGCCCGGTGTCGCGGCAGATCGCCGCGCTGCAGGGTGCGCTCGCGACGCGAGTCGTGAACGCGAGCTACTTCTTCGTGCCCGACCGGTACACCGACGGTGCGTCGGGGCCGGCGGGGGTCCGCGTGGTCTTCAACCGGCGGCTGTCCGACGACGCGTGGTTCAGCGCCCGGGACGCGCTCAACGAGGTCGACCCCACGACGTCCAGCCTCGAGACGGTGACCGGCACGACGGTCGACATCTCGGTGCCCGTCACCCCGGACGCGCGGTGCGTCGCGGTCGCCGGTTCCGCCGACGCGGCGGGCGTGCTCGACCTGACCGAGCCCGAGACCGAGCAGATCTCCGCCCTGCTGCCGATGTTCGGCCTTCGGGCCTCCGACGGGCGCGCGGTCGTCACGTACGTCGGGCCGTTCCGCACGCGCGCCGCGCTGACCAGCGTCGGGGCGGTGCTGGCGCGGGCCTGCGACGGCCCCGCCGGCGAGGTCACCTTCACCCGCGGCCCGGTCTACTCCAGCTGACTCGGGCAGGATGGCGGGATGGGATACGAGGTGCTCGGCCACGGCAGCGACGCCGGGGCCCGGCACGACGTCAGCAGCCGGCCGTCCCCGCGGGTGGACGAGCTCGACGGACCCCGGCCGCCGGAGCCCGCGCCCGCTCGGGACCGACGTCGCCCACCGCGCGCGCTGGCTATCACGGTCGTCGCGCTCGCCGTCGTCGGCGGTCTGGCGGCGTCGCGGCACGACACCTCGCCCCGGCCGGACGCCGGCACCGCGGTGGCGCAGGACGGCCTGCCGGTGCTGTCGGCGCGGACCGACCTCACCAGCGCGGTCACCGTGGCCCACGTGTTCATGCCGGGGCGCACGGCGGACGAGCAGGTCAGCGCGCTCGAGGACGCCTTCGCGAGGAGCCCGGTCCACGCCGCCGGGGTCAGCTTCGTGCCCGAGTCCCACGACTTCGAGGTCAACGGGGCCGTCGGTGTCACGGTCGTGTTCGACCGCTACCTCGACAGCGCGCTGCAGCGCGACGTCACCGACGTGATCGCGCAGGTCGGCCCGCAGGAGACGACGCTCGAGACGGTGCAGGGCACGGCGGTCGACATCTCGGTGCCGGTGCCCGCCGGGGCGCCCTGCCTGCCGGCGCCTGGCGACCGTGCGGTCGAGGTGACGCTGCCGGCGTCGGACGTCATGGCGCTGCAGGCCTTCCTGCCGGGCTTTCGGCTGCGCCGCACCAGCGGGCACGCGACGATCACGTACGTCGGCCCCGAGAGCTCGGTGCGCCTGCGCGAGCTCGCGGGTGACGTGCTGGCGCGGGGCTGCAGCCGCCCGGTGGCCGAGGTCACCTACACGCGGCCGTCCGACCTCACGTGACCGGGCGCGCTGCCCGCCGTCGGTGGGCCGCACCCGCTCGCCGTCGGTGGCGTCCTCTAGCGTCGCCTGCGTGACGACGGAGCCGGCCCCGCTGTCCGCCGACCTCGTGCTGGAGGGCGGTGGCGTCAAGGGCGTGTGCCCTCGTCGGCGCGGTCACCGGTCTCGCCCGCGCCGGCTACACCTTCCCCCGCGTCGCCGGCAGCAGCGCCGGGTCGGTCGTGGCCGCGCTGGTCGCGGGGCTGCAGCACGCGGGTGAGCCGCTGTCGCGGCTGGACGACCTGCTGGCCGAGCTCGACCTGACGCGCTTCCGCGACCCGGGGCGGCTCGGGCGGCTGCCGCTCGTGGGCCGGTTCCTCGCGATCCTCACCCAGGACGGCGCCTACCAGGGCCGCTACCTCGAGCAGTACCTCACCAGCACCCTCGCCGACCTCGGCGTCCGCAGCTTCGGCGACCTGCGCACCGGCGAGCCCACCGACCAGTACGCGTGGTCGTTGGTCGTCACCGCGAGCGACCTGTCGCGCCGGCGGCTGGTGCGCGTGCCGTGGGACCTGCCGGCGTACGGGCTCGACCCCGATGAGTTCCCGGTGGCCCGCGCCGTGCGGGCCTCGGCCGCCATCCCGCTGTTCTTCCGGCCGGTGGAGGTCGGCGGCGCCACGTGGGTCGACGGCGGTCTGCTCTCCAACTTCCCCGTCGAGCTGTTCGACCGGCCCGAGTCGGCGCCCCCACGGTGGCCCACCTTCGGCGTCCGGCTGACGGCACGGCCGGGCCGCGCGCCCGTGACCCACCCGGTGCGCGGGCCGTTCTCGGTCGCCCTCGCGGCGGTCGAGACGCTGTTCACCGGCCGCGACGCGGCGTACGTCGACGCACCCTGCACGGTGCGGCGCACCGTCTTCGTGCCCACCGACGACGTCAGCAGCGTCGACTTCTCGCTGACTGCCACCCAGGTGCGGGGCCTGTACGACGCGGGGCTGGCGAGCGCCCGCGAGTTCCTCACGCGCTGGGACTTCGCCGCCTACGTCGCGGCCTGCCGCTCCGCCGCACCGGCGAGCACGAGCGCCGCGACCGACCCTCTACCGTGACGTCGGGCGCGCGACGGCGAGCGCCGCGGACGAGGAGCTGAGATGGACAAGGTGGTCGGGTCGGCGCGAGAGGCGGTCGCGGACGTCGGGGACGGGTCGTCGCTCGCGGTCGGCGGGTTCGGGCTGTCCGGCATCCCTGCGGTGCTGGTGCGGGCGCTGCTCGACCAGGGCGCGCGCGACCTGTCCGTGGTCAGCAACAACTGCGGCGTCGACGGGGCCGGCCTCGGGCTGCTGCTCGACGCCGGCCGCATCAGCCGGGTCACCGCGTCGTACGTCGGCGAGAACCGTGAGTTCGCGCGCCAGTACCTCGCCGGCGAGCTCGAGGTCGAGCTGACCCCGCAGGGCACGCTGGCCGAGAAGCTGCGGGCGGGCGGGGCCGGGGTCCCGGCGTTCTTCACCCCGACCGGCGTCGGCACCCAGATCGCCCTGGGCGGGCTGCCCTGGCGCTACACCCCCGGCGGTGAGGTGGCGGTCGCGTCGCCGGTCAAGGAGGTGCGCGACTTCGGCGGTCGCCTGTGCGTGCTCGAGGAGTCCATCACCACCGACTTCGCGCTGGTGCGCGCGGCGGTCGGTGACCGCCACGGCAACCTGGTCTTCCGCCGCTCCGCCCGCAACTTCAACCCGATGGCCGCCATGGCGGGGCGCATCACCGTCGCCGAGGTCGAGCGGCTGGTCGAGCCCGGCGAGATCAACCCGGACGACGTCCACCTGCCCGGCATCTACGTCCAGCGCGTCGTCGCGCTCACGCCCGAGCAGGCGGCCGACAAGCAGATCGAGAAGCGCACCGTCACGGCTCGGCAGGAGGCCTGAGATGGCACTGACCCGCCAGCAGATGGCCGCCCGTGCCGCCGCCGAGCTCGCCGACGGCTCCTACGTCAACCTCGGCATCGGCCTGCCGACGCTCATCCCCACGTTCCTGCCGCCCGGCGTCGACGTCGTCATGCAGTCCGAGAACGGCATCCTCGGCGTCGGCCCCTACCCCACCGACGACGAGGTCGACCCCGACCTGATCAACGCCGGCAAGGAGACCGTCACCACGCTGCCCGGCGCGAGCTTCTTCGACTCGGCCACGAGCTTCTCGATGATCCGCGGCGGGCACGTCGACGCAGCGGTTCTCGGCGCCATGCAGGTCTCCTGCACCGGCGACATCGCCAACTGGATGATCCCCGGCAAGATGGTCAAGGGCATGGGCGGCGCCATGGACCTCGTCCACGGCGCCCGCCGCGTCATCGTCCTGATGGAGCACACCGCCCGCGACGGCAGCCCGAAGCTGCTGCGCCGCTGCACCCTGCCGCTCACCGGCGCGGGGGTCGTCACGCGCGTGATCACCGACCTCGCCGTCCTGGACGTCGGCGGCGACCACTTCGACCTCGTCGAGCTCGCCGCGGGGATCACCCTCGAGCAGCTGCGCGAGGCGACCGACGCGCCGGTGCTCGAGGTCTGAGCAGCGTCGACTGCCAGCCGTCCCGCCTACCGCGGGGGCAGGTCGGCGACGTAGCCCCAGCTCGCCTCGGCGCCCAGGTGCCCGATGTGGACGACCTGCACCGTCGCGCCGACGGCCGCGACCGTCGCCAGGACGGCCAGCGCGATCGACAGCGGTGAGCGGGCGGCGAGCTCGCGCACCGGCCGCTCGCGTGAGGGCGAGGCCCCGCCGACCCCACCGCGGGAGCCGGCGCCCCGGCGTCCGGACCACCAGACGGCCACCGACAGCAGGGCCACGCCGATCGCCCACGGCAGCAGCCCGTCGCCGGCGGCGGCGTGCGCCTGGATCTGGGGGTTGAGCGGCAGCTTGGCCTCGAGCTGCTCGCCGGACTGCTGGGCGACGAACGTGGCGACCAGCGAGCCGAGCGCCGCCAGCGGCAGCAGCACACCCGCGCGCGCTCGCAGCCGGGCTGAGAACGCCGACAGGACCAGCAGCACCGAGGTCAGCGGCAGGCCCACGACGACCGCGTGGATGACCAGCACGTGCGTCGGCAGCCCGAGCACCGACCCGGGCATCAGGCGCTGACCACGTCGGTGCCGTTGACCGCGACCGCCACCTTCGGCAGCGGCGCGTTCGCGGGACCGGTGATGACCGCGCCGGTCAGCGCGTTGAAGCGCGAGCCGTGGCAGGGGCAGTCGAGCTCGGCACCCGCGGGCTTGACCGGGCAGCCGGCGTGGGTGCAGGCGGCGTCGAAGGCGACCACCGAGCCCTTGGTGGGCTGCGCGACGATGATGTCCCTGCCGGCGAGCTTGGCCGAGACCGCACCGCCGACGGGCACCTCGCTCAGCGCCACGATGGTGGGGCCCTTCGCTGTCGGCGTGGCCATCGCGCTGGCCGAGGTGGACGGGCCGGCCGAGGTGGACGGGCTGGCCGAGGTGGACGGGCTGGCCGAGGTGGACGGGCTGGCCGACGGGCTCGCGCCGGCGTCCGCGCCGTCGCTGCTGCCGCAGGCCGCCAGGACGGCACCGCCGACCGCAGCCGCCGCGGTGGAGGTGAGCAGGGCGCGCCGGGCGATGGGGGTGCTGGAGGTGGTGCCGGTCATGGAGGCTCCTTCGGCCGTCGAGGTCGGTCACACTCTCCACGTCCGGGGCGCCGGAATGGTTCACGAGGCGTCCCGGTATCGCGCCAGCACGGTGAACCGTTGGGGCTCGGAGCACGTGATGGGGGTGAGGAGAGGAGGCGCCCGTGGCGGCACCGGTCGCGGCAGCCGACGAGCGGCTCGTGCGCGCCCTGCACGACGAGCACGCGGCGCCGCTGTGGGGCTACGTCGTGTCGCTGACGGGCGATCCCGCTGCGGCGCACGACATCGTGCAGGAGACGCTGCTGCGCGCCTGGCGCACCCCGCCCTCCCTCGACCCCACCGCCGGATCGGTCCGCTCGTGGCTGTTCACGGTCGCCCGCCGCCTCGTCATCGACGACTACCGCCGCAGCAGGGCGCGCCCCGAGACGCTCACGGACGACGTCCCCGACCGGCCCGGTGCCGACCACGGCGAGCGCGTGGTGGACGAGCGGGTCGTGGCCGCCGCACTGCGCCAGCTCTCGCCCGAGCACCGCGCGGTGCTCGTGCAGTGCTACTACCGCGGGTGCTCGGTCGCCCAGGCCGCTCAGGTGCTCGGTATCCCGCCGGGCACGGTGAAGTCACGGACGCACTACGCGCTGCAGCGGTTGCGCCTCGCGCTCGCGGAGATGGGGGTGGAGCAGTGAGCACCGCAGACGACTTCGAGCTGTCGGCCGGCGCCTACGTGCTCGGCGCGCTGCCGACGTCCGAGGACGAGGCCTTCGCTGCGCACCTCGAGCAGTGCCCGCGCTGCGCCGACGAGGTCGAGCAGCTGCGCGCCCTTCCGGGCCTGCTGTCGCGGGTGACGCTCGAGCAGCTCGAGCACCTGGACGACGTCCCCGGTGGCGTGCGCGTGCCCGACACCCTGCTGCCTGCGCTGCTGCGCGAGGTGTCGAGACGGCGTCGTCGCCGGCGCGTGGGTCTGGGTGCCGTGGCGGCCGCGGCGCTCGTGGCAGCGTCGGCCGGTTCGGTCGCGGTCGCCACGCGCCCGGGTCCTGGTCCCTCGCAGCCGATGCAGGCCGTCGTCCAGGCGCCGCTGCGGGCGCGGGTCGACGTGCAGCAGGTGGCGTGGGGCAGCCGGGTGCGGATCGAGTGCCGCTATGGCGAGCAGTCCGACGCCGGTGCGGGCCGGCCCTACGCTCTGGTGGTCGTGGGGACAGACGGCAGCCACGAGAGCATCGGCACCTGGACGGCGCTACCCGGCCGCTCCATCGCCCTCACCGGTGCGACGTCGTTGCGGGGCAGCCAGATCGCGGCCGTCGAGGTGCAGTCGCTCACGGGTGAAGCGCTGCTGCGGCTCGACCAGCCCCGCAGCGGCTGACGGCCCTGTCGCAGGCCCACGCCGACCGGTGTCGTGGTTGTGTCACCGATGAGGCACAATGGGTGAGGCGGACCGGGACACACCGGTCTGCGGTCGAGTGCGAAGGCGTCGAGAGACGCCGTGTTGCCGCGGAGGACGCGGGGTCACGCATCAGCGGCCACCTCGGTTCTCCTCGAAAGGCTTCACCTTGCCTGACGCTCCCTCCGCCGTGCCCTCGTTCGCCGAGCTCGGCGTCCCTGACCACCTCGTGCAGGTGCTCGCGGGCCGCGGCATCACCTCACCGTTCCCCATCCAGGCCGCCGCTCTGCCCGACTCCCTCGCGGGTCGCGACGTGCTCGGCCGCGGCCGCACCGGCAGCGGCAAGACCGTCGCGTTCGCGCTGCCGACGATCGCCCGCCTCACCGACTCGGGCCGGACGCGTCGTCCGAGCCGGCCCCGCGCGCTCGTGCTGCTGCCGACGCGCGAGCTCGCCACGCAGGTCGCCGAGACCATGACGCCGCTCGCCACCGCCGCGGGCCTGAAGGTCACGACCGTCTTCGGCGGCGTCGGCCAGAACCCGCAGGTCGCCGCGCTTCGCGGCGGCATCGACGTGCTCATCGCCTGCCCCGGCCGGCTCGAGGACCTCATCGGCCAGGGCCACGTGCAGCTCGACGCCATCGAGGTCACCGTGCTCGACGAGGCCGACCACATGGCCGACCTCGGGTTCCTGCCCGGCGTCAAGCGCATCCTCGACCGGACGCCGGCCGGCACCCAGCGCCTGCTGTTCTCCGCGACGCTCGACAACGGCATCGACGTGCTCGTGAAGCGCTACCTGCGCTCGCCGGTCACGCACTCGGTCGACCCGGTCGCCTCCCAGGCCCCGGCCATGACCCACCACGTGCTCGCGGTCGCCAAGGACGACAAGCCGGCCGTCATCCGCGAGCTCGCCGGGGGCCAGGGCCGCAGCCTGCTGTTCATGCGCACCAAGCACACCGCGAAGAAGCTGGCCCGCCAGCTGACGGCGTCTGGCATCCCGGCGGTCGACCTGCACGGCAACCTGTCGCAGAACGCTCGCGAGCGGAACCTCGCCGCCTTCAGCGAGGGCAGCGTGCGCGTGCTCGTGGCCACCGACATCGCCGCGCGCGGCATCCACGTCGACGACGTCGGCCTGGTCGTCCACGTCGACCCGCCGGCCGAGCACAAGGCCTACACCCACCGCTCGGGCCGCACCGCGCGCGCCGGCGCCGAGGGTGTCGTCGTCACGCTGATGACGCCCGACCAGCACGGCGATGTCCGCGTGCTCACCCGCCAGGCCGGCATCAAGGCCCAGCAGGCGGCCGTGGTGCCCGGCGACGGGCTGCTGCGCGACCTCGCCGGTCCTCCGGCCGACTACGTCGAGCCGGCGCCCGAGGTCGTCGTGCCGCAGCAGGCCACCCGCCCGCGCGGCACCTCGACCGGTGGCCGCGGCGGCTCCCCGCGCAGCACCTCAGGCCGGACGTCGGCCGGCACCGCGGCCGCGGCACCCGCCGGTGGGCGTCGGCGCTCGTCCGGCGGCGGTCGTCCCGCTTCGGGCGCGGCGCCGGCCGCCACCAGCACCGGTGGCTACCACCAGCCCCGGCCCGCGTCGTCCGGCGGCGGCGCGCGTCGTCGCAGCGGCCGCTGACCGACTCACGGCTGCGCAGCAGGCCCCCGTCCACCCGGACGGGGGCCTTCGCCGTCCCCGGTGATCATGCGATCCCGGCCCACCCCCCGCTGCCGTGATCATGCGATCCCGGACCACCCAGCCAGGCTGTCGTGACAGCAGGTCGCGGCCCTCACCTAGCCTGGCGCCATGACGACTGCGCATGAGCTCTCCTCCCGACCCGTCCGGCTCGGCGTGATCGGTGCCGGTGGCATCGCCGGCTCGATGACCCGCTCGCTCGACCTGCTGCCGGACGCCGAGGTGGTCGCCGTCGGGTCGCGCCGCCAGGAGACCGCCGACGCGTTCGTCGACGAGTACGGGATCGGACGCCGGCACAGCAGCTATGAGGCGCTCGCAACCGATCCCGAGGTCGATGTGGTCTACGTCGCGACGACGCACCCCAGCCACCATGCCGCCGCCATGCTCGCGATCGAGGCCGGCAAGGCGCTGCTGGTCGAGAAGCCCTTCACGATGGACGCCGTCGAGGCGCTGGACCTCGTGACCGCGGCCCGCGATCGGGGCACGTTCGTCATGGAGGCCATGTGGGCGCGCTTCAACCCGCACATGGTCAAGGTGCGCGAGGTGCTCGCGTCAGGCGTCCTCGGTGAGGTGGTCACGGTCATCGCCGACCACGCCCAGTGGTTCGCGCAGGACCCGCAGCACCGGCTCTTCGACCCCGCGGTCGGCGGGGGCGCCCTGCTCGACCTCGGCATCTACCCGGTGTCGTTCGCGTCGATGGTGCTGGGAACCCCGTCGCACGTCACGGCCCGCAGCACGCCCGCCTTCACGGGCGTCGACGGCCAGACCTCGATCGTCCTCGAGCACGACGGCGGCGCCCACGCCGTGCTGTCGACGACCTTGCGTGCAGCGGGCTCGAACCGCGCGGCGATCGTCGGCACCGAGGGCCGCATCGAGATCGACAGCATCTTCTACGCGCCCACCAGCTTCACCACGACCCTGCGCAGCGGCGAGGTCACCCGCTACGACGAGCCGCACGAGGGCCACGGCCTGCGTCACGAGGTGGCCGAGGTCGTGCGCTGCCTGCGCGCCGGGCTGACCGAGAGCCCCGTCATGCCCGCCGACGAGACCGTCGAGATCATGCGCACCATGGACGAGGTGCGCCGCCAGATCGGCCTCCACTACGCCTGAGGCTCGCCGTCCGCACGGACGTGGGGGGTGCGCTCCCGGCACAGTCACCTGGTCGTGATCATGCAATCCCGGCTCGGGTGCGTCACGACCCTGCCGGCGCGCGCGGACGACGACCCTGGCCGGCGCGCCGGCTGCTGTGGCGCCGAGGCAGCTCGCCACCTGCGTGACGTGACCACAGAAGTCCACCTGGAGCCGGCAGGCGACGTGACGCGGCAGGCGGGACCGGACCGCGATCGCGCGATCACGACGAGCGTGGTCGCGATCGAGCCGATGCCCATGCTGGTGCTCACCGAATGACTCAACTGGCACCTGCTGACGGCATCACTCAACGGGCTCCGACAACGGCCTCGTGAATTGTCCGCTCCGATGTGGGAGACCATGGAGACGAGCCGCACTCAGCGGCAACGAGAGGTCGTGCCCATGCCCAAGGTCTTCCGCTTCAGCGCGTACGGCGGCCCCGACGTCCAGGAGCTCGTCGAGCTGCCCATGCCGTCCCCCGGCCCGAGCGAGCTGCTGGTCAAGGTCAAGTCTGCGGGCGTCAATCCCGTTGACCACAAGCTGCGCTCGGGGGCACTGGCGCAGTTCATGCCCCGTGACCTGCCGGCGGAGTTCGGCAGTGAGGTGTCCGGCATCGTCGAGGAGGTCGGCCAGGACGTGACCGGCTTCGCCGTCGGCGACGAGGTGTTCGGCTCGCCCGCACCGACCCACGGCGGCTACTGCGAGTACACCGTCCTGACGGCCACGGCGACGGCGAAGAAGCCGACGCACGTGAGCTTCGACGACGCCGCGACCCTGACGGTAGCCGCGGCGACCGCCTACGACGCGGTCACCCAACTCGGCCTCGCAGCGGGCCAGACGCTGCTCATCAACGGCGCCGGTGGCGGGGTCGGGGTCGCTGCCGCGCAGATCGCCCGAGACCTGGGCATCGCCGTCATCGGTATCGCGAGCGAGGGCAAGCGGCCGGTGGTGGAGATGCTCGGAGCCACGCTCGTGCCGTACGGCGAGGGTGTCGAGCAGCGCGTGCGCGAGCTCATGCCGGACGGCGTCGACGGCATGCTCGACCTCGTCGGTGGGGCCGCGCTCAGCGCGGTCGCGCCGCTGGCGAAGGTGCCAGCGAAGATCGTGTCGGCGGCGGACGCCATGACGGTGTCGCAGCTCGGCGGGGCGCCTGTGCAGCGCGACGGGACGGCGGTCGTGCTCGACGAGGTCGCCAGCATGGTCGCGGGCGGCAAGCTCGACCCGCACGTCAGTGACGTCGTGGCCTTCGACGACGTGGCGCAGGCCATCGCGTCCGTCGAGACCGGACACCCGGTCGGCAAGATCGTCGTCAAGGTCAGCTGACCCCAGGTGCGGCCCGGTCTGGCGGGTCCTTGACACGTACGCCAGCCGGGCGACTGGCGGGTGGAACGCGGGGCGAGCAGTGCGCTGACCGGTCTCGGCTGCCGCTGTCCAGGAACGGACGCGGCCACGCCGGCATGCAGAAGTGACCGTGGGACCCGACGTCCGTGCTCGACGGCCCGTCCCACCGTCACTTCCGCCCGCCCGTGTGGCGGCCCAGGCCGGTCGCCGCCGGTGGTGCCCTGCTCGACCGCTGGCCAGCAGCGCAGGGAGGGGCACGACGCCGGGTCGATGCGTCCTCGGCTCGCGACGCGTCACGGGCCCGGCCGGGCCGGGATCGCATGATCACGGGGAGGCGGGCGGGCCGGAATCGCATGATCACGGGGGGTTGGGGGCGCGGGCGGGCCGGGTGTCCGCATCGTGGACAACCGGGCGACGGTGGGACGGTCGGCGGCGCGCATGGTGTTCTGTGGGACGAGTGTCTGTCGGCGCGCGTGCCGGGGCACGACCCGTGCAGCCTCGAGACCGGAGAACCTGAAGCCGTGCGCATCTACGACGACGTGACGACGCTGGTGGGCAACACCCCGCTGGTCCGGCTCAACCGGATCACGGACGGCGCGGGTGCCACGGTGCTCGCCAAGCTGGAGTTCTACAACCCGGCCAACAGCGTCAAGGACCGCATCGGCGTCGCGATCGTCAACGCGGCCGAGGAGTCCGGCGAGCTCAAGCCCGGCGGCACGATCGTGGAGGCGACCAGCGGCAACACGGGTATCGCGCTCGCCATGGTCGGTGCGGCCCGCGGGTACGACGTCGTGCTGACCATGCCCGAGACGATGAGCAGGGAGCGCCGGGCTCTGCTGCGCGCCTTCGGCGCCGAGCTCATCCTCACGCCGGGCGGTGAGGGCATGAAGGGCGCGGTCGCCAAGGCTGCGGAGGTCGCCCAGGACCGCGGCGCCGTCCTCGCCCAGCAGTTCGCCAACGAGGCCAACCCCGAGACCCACCGCCGCACCACCGCGCAGGAGATCTGGGACGACACCGACGGCACGATCGACGTCTTCGTCGCGGGCATCGGCACCGGCGGCACCATCACCGGCGTCGGCCAGGTGCTGCGGGAGAAGAAGCCGGGCGTGCGCATCGTCGCCGTCGAGCCCGCCGAGTCGCCGATCCTCAACGGCGGCGCGCCCGGGCCCCACAAGATCCAGGGCATCGGCGCGAACTTCGTCCCCGACATCCTCGACACGAAGGTCTACGACGAGGTCATCGACGTGGACGCCGAGACGTCGGTCACGTGGGCGCGCCGCGCAGCCGCCGAGGAGGGCCTGCTCGTCGGCATCTCCTCCGGCGCCGCGCTCAAGGCCGCCGTCGACCTCGCGCAGCGGCCCGAGAACGCCGGCAAGACGATCGTCGTGATCATCCCGAGCTTCGGCGAGCGCTACCTGTCGACCATCCTCTACAGCGACCTGATGGACTGACGTCGTGCTGCTCGGCCGGGCGCAGCCCCCGCTGCCCGTCCTGGCGCGGGCGCGGGCCCGCGTGCGAGAGGACCTCGACGCCGCCGCCCGTCGCGACCCCGCGGCGCGCAGCCGGCTCGAGCTGGCTCTGTGCTACCCGGGGCTGCACGCGGTGTGGGTGCACCGGGTGGCGCACCGGATGTGGCGCACGCCCGGGCTGTCCCTCGCCGCCCGCGTCCTCTCGACGCTCAACCGGTCGGCAACCGGCGTCGAGATCCACCCCGGCGCGGTGATCGGACGCCGCTTCTTCATCGACCACGGCATGGGCGTGGTCATCGGCGAGACCGCGCAGATCGGCGACGACGTGATGATGTACCACGGCGTCACCCTCGGCGGCCGCAGCCTGCAGCGGGTCAAGCGCCACCCCACGCTGCAGGACGGCGTCACCGTCGGCGCCGGCGCGCGCATCCTCGGGCCCATCACGGTCGGAGCGGGCGCGCAGGTCGGCGCCAACTCCGTCGTGGTCAAGGACGTGCCGGCCGGGGCCGTCGTGGTGGGCGTGCCCGGCACGGTGCGCGCCGTCGGGCCCGGCCAGGACCCGTACGACGTCTGGGCCGACCCCGCGATCTACATCTGACGCCTCCCACGCACTCAGTCGCGCCCGAGCGCCTGCTTCCAGGTGACGCGGGCGCCGGTGCGCAGGATCGAGCGGGGGTAGATCCGGGCGGCGAGGACGGCGAGCGCGGCCGTGGCGAGCAGCATGAGGAGCACCGTGCCGACGACCTGCGCCGGCCCGGTGACACCGGCGGCGGTGCGCAGCGGCATGAGGATCGCGGAGAACGGCGGGATCCAGCTCATGATGTCGCTGAGCCTGCCGCCCGGGTCCTGGAGCGTGGTCTGGGCGACGAAGAACATCGCCAGCACCAGCACGGTGAGCGGCGTGGTCACCGCGCCGACGTCCTCCTGGCGAGAGACCAGCGAGCCGGCCGCGGCGTACAGCGTGGCGACGAACAGGAACCCGAGCACGAACCAGCCGAGGACGCTGACGAAGACGGCGACCGCCGTGCCCGTGACGGTGATGAGGTCGGTCGCGAGCGCAGCCGCGAGCCCGGCTGCGCCGTACAGGGCGAGCGTCACCAGGCCCACCAGGCCGATGCCGAGGATCTTGCCGGTCAGCAGGTGCAGCGGCTTGATCGTCGACAGCAGCAGCTCAACGACCCGGCTGGTCTTCTCCTCGACGACGCTGGTGGCCACCGCGATGCCGTTGCCCAGCAGCTGCAGGTACAGCAGCAGCACCGCGACGTAGGCCAGGGCGGTGCGCTGGTCGGCGTCCGGCCGCGGCGGGTCGATGGCGTCGACGGTCACGGTGGCACGGGCCGCCGCCGCCGCCAGCTGCGCGGGGTCGACGTCGCGCTCACGCAGGGCGGTGTCGCTCGCCTGCTGACGCACGGCCGACTGCAGCACGGCGGTGAGCGAGCCGGAGAGCTCGTCGTCCGCGACGGCCCGCACCGCACCGCCGTCGAGCGGCACCAGCGCGACGTCGAGGTCGCCGTCCTGCACGGCGGTGCGTGCCGCCGCCTCGGTGGCGACCGGTCGCACGCTCACCGGGTTGTCGAGGGCCGTGCCGGTCTGGGTCAGCACCGCCGTCAGCGACGACGCGCCCCCGACGACGCCCACGGTGTCGGGGTCGTCGCCGCCGCGGGTGAGCACCGAGCCGAGCACGATGCCGCCGACGATGAGCACCAGCATCACGGCATTGGAGATGACGAACGACCGCGACCGCATGCGGGTGGTGAGCTCGCGCCCCATCACCAGCCGCACGGCGGCGACCCCCGACACCGGCGCCGGAGCTGGGGTGGTGCGAGGGGTGGACGAGGTCGTGCTCATGCGGCCACCAGCTCTCGGAACATCTCGGTCAGGGTCGGACGACGGGTGGTGAACTCGTGCACCGGCCCGGTCCGCAGCGCGGCGGCGAGCACCACCTGGTCGTCGGCGCCGGCGCCGAGGCGCAGCACCGTGCGGCCGGCTGCGTGCTCGAGCACCTGCACGCCCGGCAGGCCGTGGGCCCAGCCGTCGGGCGCCGACGGCGCGTGGACGACGAGGTGGGCCTCACCGCCCATCCGCAGCTCGTCGACGGTGCCGAGGGCGCGCATGTGCCCCCTGCTGACGATGCCGACGCGGTGGCACAGCCGCTGCACCAGGTCGAGCTGGTGGCTCGAGAAGATCACCGGCACACCATCGGCCGCCTTCTGCAGCAGCACCTCGCTCATCACGTCGACGGCGACCGGGTCGAGCCCGGAGAACGGCTCGTCGAGGATCAGCACCACTGGGTCGTGCACCAGCGCCGCCGCGAGCTGCACCCGCTGCTGGTTGCCCAGGCTGAGGTCGCTCACGTTGTCGCCTAGGCGGCCCTCGATCCCCAGCCGCTCTGTCCATCGGCTCACCGCGGCCCCGGCCTCGGCCTTCGACAAGCCGTGCAGCCGCGCGAGGTAGGCCAGCTGCTCGCCGACCTTCATCTTGGGGTAGAGGCCGCGCTCCTCGGGCATGTACCCGATCCGCCGGCGCACCTGCAGGTCGACCGGCTGGCCGTCGAGCAGCACCTGGCCGGCGTCGGCCGCGAGCACGCCGAGCGCGATGCGCATCGTCGTGGTCTTGCCGGCGCCATTGCTGCCGACGAACCCGAACAGCTCGCCCGGCGCGACCGTGAAGGTCATGTCCTGCAACGCCACCGTGGCGGCGTACCGCTTGCTGACGCCCTGGACGTCGAGCCCCCGTGACACGGTGCCCCCTGGATCGCCCGCCCCTCACGACGAGAGGGCCCGGCCGACGCGGCCGGACCCTCTCATCCCATCACAGTGAGCGGCTAGCGCCCCGCGGCGGACCCGGGTGTGTCGGCCAGCGTCATCGCACCGGTCATGATGCCGACGCCCTCGGTCATGGTGTGCGACCGCGGCGTGATGATGCCGGCGCGGCCACCGAGGCGCTGCACGTGGATGCGGTCGGCGACGTCCCACACCTGAGGCATGTTGTGGCTGATCAGGATGACGGGCAGACCCTTGTCGCGCAGCATCTTGATCATGTCGAGCACCATGTTCGACTCCTTGACGCCCAGCGCGGCGGTGGGCTCGTCGAGGACGACCACCTTGCTGCCGAACGCGGCGGCGCGGGCCACGGCGACCGCTTGGCGCTGGCCGCCGGAGAGCGTCTCGACCGTCTGGCCCATGTTCTGGATGGTCGCGATGCCGAGGTCCTGCACTGCGTCGCCAGCGCGCTTCCTCATGCCCCGCTTGTCGAGCATGCGGAACACCGAGCCGAGCGGGCCGGGTCGGCGCTCCTCGCGGGCGAGGTAGAGGTTGCTCGCGATGTCGAGGGCCGGCGCGACCGCGAGGGTCTGGTAGACGGTCTCGATGCCGGCGTCGCGAGCGTCCTGCGGACGCTTGAAGGTGACGGCCTGGCCGTCGAGCCTGATCTCCCCGGCGTCCGGGATGACGGCGCCGGTGAGCGCCTTGATGAGAGTCGACTTGCCGGCGCCGTTGTCGCCGATGACCGCCAGCACCTCACCGGGGTAGAGGTCGAGGTCGACGCCGTCGAGGCCCACGACCCGGCCGTAGGTCTTGACGAGCCCCCGCGCTGACAGGACGGGCGTGGCCCCGCCCGCGGACCCGGGAGCCGACTGCTCGTGGACGGCGGTGCTCATGCCTTCACCTTCCGGATCCACTGGTCGACGGCGACGGCGAGGATGACGAGCACCCCGACCGCGAGGGTGCGGTACTGCTGGTCGACGCCGATGATCGACAGGCCGCTGGTGAAGACCGTGACGATGAGGGCGCCGAGCAGGGTGCCGAGCACCCCGCCACGGCCGCCGAACAGGCTGGTGCCGCCGATGACGACGGCGGTGATGCTCTGCAGGTTGCCGTCGGTGATGCCGTTGGGGGACGCCGAGCCGGAGCGGCCGATCTGCACCCAGGCCGCGAGGCCGTAGCACACGCCCGCGACGGCGTAGACGCTGAGGAGCACCCGAGAGACCCGGATGCCCGCGAGCCGCGAGGCCTCCGGCTCGTCACCGACCGAGTACACGTGCCGGCCCCAGGCGGTCTGGCTGAGGGCGAAGCCGACCACGAGGTACATGAGGATGACGACGATGACGCCGGTCGTGATGTTGAACGGCCCGACCGAGATGTCGGTGCCGGTCCAGTTGAGCAGCGCGGGCAGATCGGTGTCCTGGATCGGCGTGCCGCCGGAGTACAGCAGCGCCACCGCGGTGAAGACGCTCAGCGTGCCGAGGGTGACGATGAACGGCGGCAGGTGGAGCCGGGTCACCAGCAGGCCGTTGGCCGCACCGGCCAGGAAGCCGAAGACCACGCCGATGAGCAGCGCCGGCACCGACGGCAGGCCGTTCTCGAAGGCGACGGTGCCCATGATCATGGTCGCGAGGATGGCGACCGCGCCGGCCGACAGGTCGATGCCGGCCGTGAGGATGATGACCGTCTGACCGACCGCGAGCGCCGCGATGACCGCGGTCTGCTGGGCGATCAGCGAGATGTTGCGGGCTGTGCCGAAGTTGGAGTTCAACGAGGCGAACACCACGGCCGACACCACCAGGATCAGCGCCGGGCTGATGGCGGGGTGGGAGTGGAGCAGGTGCTGCACCCGCTGCGCGGGCGACTGCCGGCGCCGGGAGAGGGTTTCGGCGGCGCTGGGCGCCGCGGTGGTCGTGGTCACGCGGGTGCCTCATCTCTGTGCGGGCGGCGTTGCCAGCGAGCGGTCGCCCTGCGGGTGGGACGGTCGGACGTCGATCGGCCGACCCCGAGCGCGGCGAAGGCCGGTCGATCGGAGGGCCGCGGGAGAGGTCGGGTGACCCGGTGCACTCGCTGCACCGGGCCACCCGCGTGGCTGTGGACGAGCCGCGTCAGCCCCAGCAGACCTTGGTGCCCTCGTCGGTCGTGAGGCTCTTGACGCCGTCGGCGGGCTTGTCGGTGACGAGCTCGACCCCGGTGTCGTAGAAGTCCAGGCCCGCGCTGGTCGTGGGCTTGGTCTTGTTCTTGGCGAAGTCGGCGATGGCCTTCATGCCGAGCGTCGCCATCTTCAGGGGGTACTGCTGGGAGGTGGCGCCGATGATGCCGTCCTTGACGGCCTTCACCCCGGCGCAGCCGCCGTCGACCGACACGATGATCGCGCCGGACTCCTTGCCGGCGGCCTTGAGCGCCGAGTAGGCACCATTGGCGGCCGGCTCGTTGATCGTGTAGACGACGTTGATGGCGGGGTTCTTGGCGAGGCACCGCTCCATGGCCGTGCGGCCGGCGTCCTCGGTGCCCCCGGTGGGCTCGTTGCAGGCGATGGAGTAGGTGCCGCCGGAGTAGCTGCCGGTCTTCGCCTCGTCGCCGTTCTTCTTCTTGTCGCCGGTCGGGATGCCCATGCCGGTCAGGAACCCCTGGTCGCGGTTGTAGTCGACCGAGACGATCTTGTCGTTGAACAGGTCGAGCAGCGCGATGGTGGCGGGCTTGCCGCCCAGCTGCTTGGCCGCCCACTGGCCGATGAGCTCCCCGGCCTTGAAGTTGTCGGTCGCGAACGTGATGTCGACGGTCTCGGCCGGGTCGGGCGGGGTGTCGAGGGCGATGACGTAGAGGCCCGCGTCGCGGGCCTTCTTGATCGCCGAGTTCACGCCCGGACCGTTGGGGGTGATGAGGATGCCCTTGTCGCCCTTGGCGATGGCGTTCTCGATCGCCTGGATCTGACCGGGCTCGTCGCCGTCCTGCTTGCCGGACGCGACGGTCAGCTTGACGCCGTCCGTGCCGGCGTCGGCCTTCGCGCCCTTCTGCATGGCGATGAAGAAAGGGTTGACCGAGTCCTTGGTGATGAGCGAGACGCCGACGTCGCCGCCGCCACCGCCGCTGCCGCCGCTGCCGGCGTCGGTGGAGCTGCTGCCACAGGAGGCGAGCAGCAGGGCGGCGGACGCCGTCGCGACGCCCACGGTCAGCAGCCGGCGGCCGGTGCGAGGCGATCCCAGGGTGCGTGAGCTGTGCATGTGAGAGTCCGTCCTTGAGCGTGGTGCGCCAGCGGCGCCCGACAACGTTGTCGGGCTCATTCCTAGCGAACCCTTGCGCTTCCGTCAACGACATCGGTAGAAAGCGTGATGTGACCGTGACAACGATGTCCGCCGCGGACGGCGGCCCACCGCGGCCGACGATGCGTGACGTCGCGGCACGGGCCGGGGTGAGCTTCAAGACCGTGTCGAGGGTGGTCAACGACGAGCCCGGGGTCAGCGCCGGGCTGCGGGAGCGGGTGCAGACAGCCGCGGTCGAGCTGAACTACCGGCACAACCTGGCGGCCAGCAACCTGCGCCGCACAGCGCCGCGCACCGCGACCGTCGGGGCGCTGCTCCAGGACGTCAGCAACAGCTTCTCGGCCGGGTTGCTGCGCGCGCTGGAGAACCGGCTGCGCGAGCGCGGTATCGCCCTGCTCGCCGCCAGCCTGGACGAGGAGCCCGAACGAGAGCGCGGGCTGGTCTCCGACCTGGTGTCGCGGCGCGTCGACGGGCTGGTGCTCATGCCGGCGAGCAGCAGCCAGGAGTACCTCGCCTCGGAGCGGGCCGGCATGCCGATCGTCTTCGTCGACCGCCGGCCCCGGGGCGTCAGCGCCGACTCGGTGACCGTCGACAACCACGCCGGTGGGCGGCTCGCCACCAACCACCTGATCCGGCAGGGGCACCGGCGGATCGCGGTGCTCGGCGACCTGAGCCGGCTCGACACCGCCGCCGGACGGCTCGCGGGCTTCCGTGAGGCCGCTGCGGCGTCCGGCCTTCGCGCCGTCGACGAGCTGGTGCAGCTCGACCTGCGCACCGGCGCGGCGGCGCAGGAGGCGCTGCTGCAGATGTTGGCGCTGCCCGACCCGCCGACCGCCGTCTTCGCCGGCCGCAACGAGCTCAGCATCGCGGCGGTCCGCACGCTGCGCTCGCTCGGCCTGACGCGCGAGGTGGCGCTCGTCGGCTTCGACGACTTCCCGCTCGCCGACGTGCTCGACCCGCCGCTCACGGTCGTGCGCCAGGACGTCGCCCGGCTCGGCAGCGAGGTCGCCCGGCTGCTGTTCGGCCGGCTCGACGGCGCGACCGACAGCCCGGTGCACGTGCTGCTCGAGCCGGTGCTCGTCACCCGCGGGTCCGGCGAGATCGCCCCGCCGCGGCGGGTGGGTGCGGGCACCACGCAGTCCTGACGGTCTCGCGACAGCGTGGTGGCGCCGGGTGGCGAAGCCTGGGGTTGGTCCCTGACGTCAGCCCTGCTGGCCGAGGCGGCTGCCGAGCATGCTGCGCACGTCGGTGCCGGCGGGTGCTGCCGGGACCGACGCGGCCGGGCCGGCCGTGACGCCGCCGGCGGGGACGAGAGCAGGGACGAGAGCAGGGATGAGAGCCGGCTCCGGCTCGCCGCGCTCGTGGGCCGGCTGCCCCGCGAGGTCGTGGGCGAGGTGGTCGTCTAGATCGTCGGTGAGGATCGGCGCGTAGTCGTCGTCGAGCTGGTCGCCGAGGTCGTCGCCGAGGTCGTCCAGGACGTCCGCCCTGACGTCACTGCTCGCGGCGGCGGCCACCAGCTGGGCGACGCTGCGCTGGCTGGGCAGCGGCTCGAGGGTCCAGCTGATGGGCGCGGCGTCGGCGAAGGGTTCGACCGGCTCCACGGACTCCACGGGCTCGAGCAGCCCGGACGTCGGCGCTGCCGGCTCAGCGGGGGGCGCAGCCGTGGGCACAGCGGCTGGCGCAGCAGCGGGCCCAGTGGCGGGCGCAGCAGCGGGCCCAGTGGCGGGCGCAGCCGTGGGCACAGCGGCTGGCGCAGCCGCGGGCACCGCGACGGGCACAGCGGCGGCAGCCGGCTGACCGGCGTGCTCGGGCTCGACCGCGCCGAACGGCGAGGCCCCGAACAGCGAGGGGACCTCGACCGCGCCGACCGGGGGCCCGAAGACGCTCGCGAGCTGGGGGCTGGCCTCGGTGCTGTGCTCGGTGCTGTGCTCGGTGCTGGTCTCGGTGGCGAGCCGGCCCGCCACGGGCAGCGGGGCGGGCTCCGCCGCGGCGAGGGGCGCACCGACGGCCGGAACGAGGAACGACTGCGGCAGCAGGGACGTCGAGGGCAGGGCGTCGAGGGCCGGCGCCGCGACCCGCTCCGCGACCGGCAGCGCACCGAAGACCGTCTGGGCGGGGCCTTGCTCAGGCGCGAGCGAGCGGGCGGAGACCTCGCCGGTGGCCTCGGCGTCGCGCACGAGCCACCCCGCCGGGCGCAGCGCGGCGTCGACGGGCACGGCGGGCATGACAGGCACGACGGGCATGACGGGCCGGTCGACCGACGGCTGCGACGTCGCGGACGCCTTCGTCCTCGCCTTCACCTTCGTCTTGCGTGAGACCGTCGACCTCGCGGGCTTCGCGCGCCGGGGTGCGGCGGGCGGTTCGGCCGCGCCGGGCGTGGTGGCGACCGGGCCACGACGGCGGCTCGGTGGCTTGCTCGGCAGCAGGTCTGCGGCGAGCGCGCCGGGGAAGTAGGTGGGCGCCGGCGGCAGCGGGACGACAGGGGCCGGGCTCACAAGGGCCGGGCTCACGGGAGCCGGGCTCACGGGAGCCGGGCTCACGAAGACCGGCGCCGCGGCGTCGAAGGCGAAGGGCGCCGGCTCGACGGGCCCGGAGTGCGGCGCGAGCGGCGGCCGCACCGGGGCGCCGACCGCGTCGAGGGTCGAGGCGCCGGTCGGGGCCGGCGCGTCACCGCCGACCGCGTCGAGCGCCGAGGCGCCGTTGCGGCCCAGCGCGTCGTGACCGACCTCGGCCGCGCCAGCAGCGGCCGGGCGGATGTCGGACGAGCTGTCGGCGCGCATCGCGGCGTCCGACGTCGCGGTGGCCGCGTCGGCGCCGGTGCGGCGCGAGCGCAGCAGCAGCAGCACGGCGAGCGCCAGCACGAGGAGCGCGACGACGGCGCCGATGCCCGCGAGCGGCAGGCCGGCGTCCGCCAGCCCGCCGGTGATCGCGCTGACGGTGGTCGTGCGGTCCTGCTGCATGGCGCTCCTTGGTGTCGGGTCCCGCGGGTGCATCGGTCGGCGCGGGCGCCGGGTTGACCGCACCGCGGCCGCCCGTCACCCGATCGGCCGAGGTCGGTCGCGATGGTGCGACAGCACCCCGGCAGACGGAGGTGCGAACCTGGCGGGCATGACACCGGTCGAGCCCGCCGTGAAGCCGGGGCTGCTGCGCGTCGTGGTGCTGGCGGGCGGCGGGTCGACCCGGCTCGGGCACGACAAGACGCGCGCCGAGCTGGCCGGCGTCCCCGTGCTCGACCACCTGCTGCGCGGGCTCGCCGAGGTCCTGCCCGGCGTGCCGGTGACGGTCGTGGGCCAGCCGCGCCCGACGACCGTGCCGGTGGGCTGGGCGCGGGAGCACCCGCCCGGCGGCGGACCGGTGGCCGGTATCGCGGCGGGCGCCGCCGGCCTGCCGGACGACGGGGTGCTGGGGGTGCTCGCCGGCGACCTGCCGTTCGCCGCACCGGCGCTCGCCCGACTGGCGCTCGCGCTGGACGCGGCGGGCGACGCCGTCGACACCGTGCTCGCCCGCGACGCCTCGGGCCGCGACCAGCTGCTGCTCGGCGTGCACCGCTGGGGCCGGCTGCGCGCTGCGGTCGGTGACGAGCCGGCTGGCCGGTCGGTGCGCTCGGTCGTGGCGGCGCTCGTCGTCCGGCACCTCGACGCGTCGGCGCAGGAGACCCTCGACGTCGACACCCCCGGCGACCTCGAGCGCGCCCGCGCCCTGGCGAGCCGCGGCCCGTGACGCCGCGAGCCGCGTGACGCCGCTGGACCCGTTGCCGGCAATGGGTTTCGACTGGACCGCCTGATGTGCGGCGTCTCGCTCGGACGCCGGTCACGACAGCGACCTCGCTCCGCCGCAACGGGTTTCGCACGTGGCACCTCAAAACGCTTGACGCGATCGCGATCACCCGACATAGTCATCAGACGTCTGCTGAATACATCAGAGGAGTTTGCCGTGGCAAAGGTCGCCGTCCTCCACACCAGCTTCGTCTTCGTCACCGTGGAGCCCGTCATCACCGACCTCATCGGCGAGCTCATGCCCGAGGCCGAGATCCTGCACTTCGTCGACAGCGACGTCCTCGCGACGGTCGTGCGTGAGCAAGGCATCTCGGCCAGCAGCGAGCAGCGCATGGTGCACCTTGCCCAGGCGGCCGAGGCGGCTGGTGCCGACGTCATCTTCTCGGCCTGCTCCTCCCTCGGCCCCACCCTCGACGCCGCGCAGCGGGCGGTGCACGTGCCCGTCGTCAAGATCGACGAGGCGATGGCCGAGCAGGCCAGCGGCTACGACCGCATCGGCGTGCTCGCGACCGTGCCGACGACCCTGGGGCCGACCAGCGACCTCATCACCGCCCACGCCGCCGCCCACGGGCGCACGCCGACGGTGCTGCAGCGGCTGTGCCCCGGTGCGTTCGACGTCCTCATGGGCGGCGACCGCGAGCGCCACGACGCCCTCGTGGCCGAGCAGGCCGCCGAGCTCGCCCGCGAGGTCGACGTCATCGTGCTCGCCCAGGCGTCCATGCAGCGCCTCGTCGGCAGGCTGCAGGACGAGACTGGCCTGCCGGTGCTGTCCAGCCCGCGGCTCGGCGTGAGCGACCTGGCCCGCACGCTGTCCGCGGCGTCCGCATGAGCACGACCACCGCCGCCGCGCCGGCCGCGGCCACCGGCCCGCAGACGCTGCAGCAGCTGCGCGACCGCCAGCCGCCGCCGCTGGTCGTGCCCGGGGCGCGCGCCGACGTCCGCCGCCGCAACGCCGCTGCCTCGCAGCACGTCGTGGTGCTGGACGACGACCCCACCGGCAGCCAGGTCGTCCACGACGTCCCCGTGCTCACCCGCTGGGACGACGACGACCTGAGGTGGGCGTTCGCCCACCCCGCGCGCACCTTCTTCGTGCTCACCAACAGCCGCAGCCGCAGCGCCGCCGACACCCGCGAGCTGCTGGTCGACCTCGACGAGCGCCTCGGCCGGATCGCCGGTGAGGTCGGCACCCGCGTGGCGCTGCTGAGCCGCTGCGACTCCACGCTGCGCGGGCACTTCCCGCTCGAGACCGACGTGCTGCAGCAGGTCGCCGCCGAGCGCGGACGTCCCTACGACGCCGTGCTGCTCGTGCCCGCCTACGTCGACGCCGGCCGGGTCACGGCCGACGACGTGCACTACGCCCGCACCGGCGACGTGCTCGTCCCGGTGGCCGACACCGACTACGCCACCGACGACGCCTTCGGCTACACCAGCTCCAACCTCGCCGACTGGGTCGCCGAGAAGACCGCGCAGCGCATCCGGGCCGCCGACGTGACGAGCCTGGCGCTGACCGACATCCGCGCCGGCGGTGTCGAACGGGTCACCGAGCTGCTGCTGGGGGTGCGAGACGGGGGGGTCGTCGTCGTCAACGCGCTCGACGACAGCGACCTCGAGGTCGTCGCCCTCGGCCTCGCGGCCGCCGAGGCGACCGGTTGGCGGGCCCTGTGCCGCGTCGGGCCGAGCTTCGTGCCGATCCGTGCCGGTCTCGAGCGGCGCGACCCGCTCAGCGACGACGAACTCGCGCGCGGACGTCGGCCCGGCAGCGGGCTCGTCGTCGTCGGGTCGCACGTCGACCTGACCACCCGGCAGGTGGCGCGGCTGCTCGAGCTGCCCGACCTGCAGGTCGTCGAGCTCGACGTGCCGGCGCTGGTCGACCCGGCCACCGGCGCCGGGGAGCTCGACCGCTGCACCGCCGCGCTGGCCGACGCGGGGGGCCGCACCGACGTCCTGCTCATGACCAGCCGCAAGCGCGTCGTGCTGCAGGACGGCGAGTCCAGCCTCGAGACCGCGCGCCTGGTGTCGTCGTCGCTGGTCGAGCTGACGCGTCGGCTGGTCGAGGCCCACCCGCCGGGCTGGGTCGTCGCGAAGGGCGGCATCACCTCGCACGACATCGCCACGCAGGGTCTGCGCATCAGCCGCGCGACGGTGCTCGGCCAGCTCTTCCCCGGCATCGTCTCGGTCTGGCGCACCGAGGCCTCCTCCGACGGGCCCGACGTCACCGGGCTCGCCTACGTCGTCTTCGCCGGAAACGTCGGCGAGGAGACGACCCTGCGCGACGCGGTCAAAGCGTTGCGCGGCAGCAGGTCCTGAACCCCATCCCACCCACCCGTCCAGCACCACCCACCAGTCAGGAGTCGTCATGCGCAGCGTCGCCCTCGGCGGAACCCTTCTCGTCGCCCTCTCGCTCACCGTCGCGTCCTGCAGCTCGGGCGCATCCACCCCGGGCGCCGGTCCCGCCGCGGCCGCCGCCGACGCCGCCGCCGGCGGCGGCGGCAGCGCCTCGGTCAGCGCCGACACGTACGTGTTCCTGCCCAAGTCCCTCAACAACCCGTACTGGGTCGATGCCCGCAAGGGCATGGAGGCCGAGGCCAAGAAGCTCGGCGTCAAGGCACAGTTCCTCGGACCCGACACCGACGACGCCGGCCAGCAGGTCGCCATCTTCGAGTCGATCCTCGCCAAGAAGCCGGCCGGGATCGCGGTGTCCCCCAACGACCCCGGCAGCGTCACGAACATCGTGAAGATGGCGCACGACGCCGGCATCCCGGTCATCGCGTGGGACGGCCCCGTGCCCGACAGCGCGGTGCGGGGCTACATCGGCACCAACAACGTGACGGCCGGCGAGAAGGAGGCCGAGGCGCTCATCACCGCCCTCGGCGGCAAGGGCAAGGTCGCGGTCGTCATCGGCTCCCTCAGCGCCCCCAACCTCAACCAGCGCATGCAGGGCCTGAAGAAGGGGCTGGAGAAGGCGCCGGGCATCCAGGTCGTCGCCACCGAGGAGTCCGGCGAGTCCATCGCCGACGCGCAGGCCAAGGCCGAGACCATCCTGCAGGCCCACCCCGACCTCAACGCCTTCGCCGGCGTCAGCGGCGCCGACGTCCCCGGCGTGGTCGGTGCCCTGACCTCCGCGAACAAGTGCGGCTCCATCAAGGTCGTCGGGTTCGACGTCGTCCCCCAGGGCGTCGAGGGCATGAAGAAGGGCTGCGTGGACGCCCTGATCGCGCAGAAGCCCTTCGGCATGACCGCCCAGGCGCTGCAGATCCTGGTCGGCTTCAAGACCGGCAAGTCCGAGGTCAAGGACGGCTTCAACGTCGACACCGGCGTCGAGGTCGTCACCCCCGACACGCTCGAGACGTTCCAGAGCAGCGCTCCGCACTGACCCACCAGCACGACCCGATCGACTGCACGACCGGGCTGGCGACGGCGTCCATTGCGGACGTCGTCGCCGACCGGCCGCCGTCCACCAGCGAGGAGGCAGGTGCCGCGATGACGCAGCAGACGGCCCAGCAGCATGAACCCACCGCGGGCGGGACCCCGCTCATCGCGATGCAGGGCATCGTCAAGAGCTACCCCGGTGTCCTGGCCCTGCGCGGGGTCGACCTCACGGTCGGCGTCGGACAGGTCATGGGCCTGGTGGGGGAGAACGGCGCCGGCAAGAGCACCCTGCTCAAGGTGCTGGCCGGAGCCGCGGCCTCGGACGCCGGCACCGTCCGCATCGCGGGTGAGACGGTCACCTTGCACACCCCGCGGGAGTCCCAGCAGGCCGGCATCGCGGTGATCTACCAGGAGCTCATGCTCGCGGAGCACCTGAGCATCGCCGAGAACGTCTTCGCCGGCCGCGAGCCCACCACCCGCCTCGGGTCGGTCGACTTCACGGCGATGCGGAAGGCCACCGCCCGCCTGCTGGCCGAGCTGGGCGTCAGGGCGTCTCCCACCGACGAGGTCGGGCGGCTCAACGTGGCTCGGCGGCAGATGGTCGAGATCGCCAAGGCGCTGTCGATGGACGCTCGCTTGATCGTCATGGACGAGCCCACGTCGTCGCTGACCGAGGACGAGGTCGAGACCCTGCTCGACCTGGTGCGGGCGCTGCGGGCGCGTGGCGTCAGCGTCGTCTACGTCTCGCACCGCATGCGCGAGGTCTTCGCCGTCTGCGACGCCATCACGATCATGCGCGACGGCGCGCTCGTCGACGTGGTGCAGACCGACGAGGTGACGCCCGACCAGGTGGTCAAGCTCATGGTCGGCCGTGACCTGGTCGACATGTACGGGCAGCGGCCCGCGCCTCGTCCGGCATCCACGCCGGTGCTCGAGGTGCGCGGCCTGCACGCGGGGCCGCGGGTGCAGGACATCGGCTTCACCGTCTCCGCCGGCGAGATCGTCGGCATGGCGGGCCTGGTGGGCGCCGGTCGCACCGAGACCGCCCTGGCGGTGTTCGGCGAGAACAAGCCGACGGCGGGCACGGTGCTGGTGGAGGGCACGCAGGTCGCGCTGCGCGGCGCCCGCGAGGGCATCGCCGCCGGCATCGCGTACGTGCCCGAGGACCGCAAGGCGCAGGGCCTGTTCCTGAACCTGCCGATCCGCACCAACATCTCCTCCGCGGTGCTGGACGAGGTGTCGAGCGGCGGCGTCGTCTCGACCCGCAAGGACCGTGACCTCGCCACCCGGCTCGCGGCCGACCTGCGCGTGAAGGCGTCGTCGGTGGAGACCAGCGTCGGCACGCTCAGCGGCGGCAACCAGCAGAAGGTCGTGCTGGCGCGGTGGCTGGCGCGGCGCCCGAAGGTGCTGATCCTCGACGAGCCGACCCGCGGGGTCGACGTCGGGGCGAAGGCCGAGATCTACCGCCTCGTCCGCGAGATCGCCGCCGAGGGCGTCGCCGTCCTCGTGATCTCGAGCGAGCTGCCGGAGGTGCTCGGCCTCAGCGACCGGGTGCTCGTCATGCGCGAGGGCCACCTGGTCGGCGTGCTCGACGGCAGTGAGGCGGACGAGCAGCAGGTGATGGCCCTGGCCACGGGTGTCGAGCAGGGCCACAGCCACCTGACCAGCGAGACCACCCCATGACCAGCACGAGCAGCGCGAGCAGCGCGAGCACCCCGATCAGCTCGAACAGCGAGGAGACGACGATGTCGCACGCAACCGCGGCCGGCCCGGCCGCGCGCACGACCATGGACGGCGGGCCCGGCGGCGGCTCCGACGGGAGGTCAGGGGGCCTGGCGGGCGGGCTGCGCCGGCTGCTGGCCGCCCGCGAGGCGGGCCTGGCCGGGGTGCTGGTGCTGCTGATCGTGTTCCTCGCGATCAAGTCGCCCTACTTCCTCACCACGGGCAACCTCATCGTGGTCGGGCGGCAGGCGTCCCTGTCGCTGATCATCGCGGTGGGCATGACCTTCGTGATCCTCGCCGGCGGCATCGACCTGTCGGTGGGGTCGACGGTGGCGCTGGTGAGCATCCTGACCGGTGAGTTCATGGTGAACCTGGGCCTGCCCCCGGTGCTCGCCGCGGTGCTCGCGCTGCTCTGCGGCGCCCTGGTGGGGCTGGTGAACGGCGCCATCGTGGCCGCCACCTCGATCCCACCCTTCGTGGTGACGCTCGGCATGCTCGCGGTGGCCCGGGGGCTCGCCCTCGGCATCACGCAGGGCTCGACGATCAGCGGCCTGCCGGCGTCCTTCCTGGTCCTGGGTCAGGGGTCGCTCGCCGGCATCCCGGTCCCGGTGTGGATCGCCGCCGCGGTCGCCGTCGTGGCCCACCTGGTGCTCGCGCGCACGCGTTTCGGCCGGAACGTCTACTTCATCGGCAGCAACGAGCAGGCCGCGGTGCTGTCGGGCATCCGGGTGGCGCGCACCAAGGTCGCCATCTTCGTCATCGCCGCGGGGCTCGCCGGCCTCGAGGCGGTCATCGAGACCGCCCGGCTGAGCGTCGGACAGCCCTCGGCCGGCAACGGCTACGAGCTCGTCGCCATCGGCGCGGTCGTCATCGGCGGCGCGAGCCTGTTCGGCGGTGAGGGCAGCATCCTCGGCACGGTGCTCGGCACGCTGCTGCTGGCGCTGATCCAGAACGGGCTCATCCTGCTCGGCATCTCCGCCTACTGGCAGCAGGTGTTCAGCGGCGTCATCATCGTCGCGGCCGTCGCGCTCAACATGTGGCGTCAGCGTCGCAGCCGAGGTCGGTGAGCCCCCGGTGACGGCAGCGGACTCCCCCGGTGTCGGGTCATCAGACGTCCTCTACGCTGAGGCGGACCCACAGCGGGACCGACGCGGCGACAGGGGGCACGATGACGGGCCGCCGGTCACTCGCGGAAGGCCTGGCGGACGAGATCGTCAACGACGTCCTCGCCGGCCGCTACACCGCCGGCACGCCGCTGCCGAGCGAGACCGAGCTCGCCGAGCAGTCCGGCGTGAGCCGGCTGACGGTGCGCGAGGCCATCAAGGCGCTGGCGGCCAAGCGGGTCGTCCGTGTCGAGCAGGGTCGCGGCACGTTCGTCAACCCGATGGCCGAGTGGTCGGTGCTCGACCCGGTGCTGCTGATCGCCCGCTCGTCGCACGGCGAGGACCGGCTCGCGCTGCCGCGCAAGCTGATCGAGGCCCGACGGGTCGTGGAGGTGGCGGTGGCCGAGCTGGCCTCCGAGCGCCGCAGCGCCCAGGACCTCGCCGACCTCGAGCAGTCGATCGCGCAGATGCGCGCGGCGGCGGCGGCCGACGACGTGAAGGCGTTCGTGGCGGCCGACATCGCCTTCCACCAGCAGGTGCTCGACGCGGCTGGCAACAGCTTCATCACCTCGCTGTTCGAACCGCTCTCGCGCATCCTGCAGCTCACGCGGCTGCAGACCTCGGCTCACGCGCCGGTGCGCACCAACGCCATCGAGCACCACCAGCGCATCCTGGACGCCGTCCGGCGCGGCAGCCCGAGCAAGGCGGGCAAGGCCATGCGGGACCACATGGTCCAGACCGAGCACGACATGGACACCTACGTGCTCGAGCCGGGTGCGGCGTTCCTCGGGCTCCGCGCGGGTGACCTCGACGTCCCTGCCCGCACGTCCCAGCGCTGAGCGCCCGCGCCAACCCACGACCCACCCCCACGACCGAAGGACACCACCATGAAGATCGTCGTCACCGGAGCCCACGGCAAGGTCGGTCGCGCCGCGACCCAGGCCCTGCTCGACGCGGGCCACGACGTGCTCGCCACCGACCTCAGCCGCCCCGGCTTCGAGCGCAAGCCCGCCGGCAGCGCCGACTACCGCATGGCCGACCTCACCGACGCGGGTGACGCGTTCGCCGTCATCCGCGGGGCCGACGTCGTCGTGCACACCGCCGCGATCCCCGAGCCGACCGGCAACACCCCGCACATGGTGTTCCAGACCAACATCATGGCGACGTTCAACGTCGCGGAGGCCGCGGTGCGCTTCGGCGTGAAGCGGATCGTCAACATCTCCAGCGAGACCGTGCCGGGGTTCTTCTTCCCCGAGCGGCCGTTCCTGCCGTCGTACGCGCCGGTGGACGAGAAGCACCCCGCGCACCCGCAGGACCCGTACGCCCTGACCAAGCTGTTCGGCGAGCAGCTCATGGATGCCGCGGTGCAGCGCTCGGACATCACGGCGATCTCGCTGCGCCCCAGCTGGGTGCAGTACGAAGGCAACTACGAGCAGAACCTCGGGCCGCAGATCCGTGACGCGTCGGTGCTGAGCCCCAACCTGTGGAGCTACATCGACGCCTACGACCTCGCCGACGCCATCGTGCTGGCCGCTGAGAGCGACCTGCCGGGCCACGAGGTGTTCTACATCGCCTCGCCCGACAACGTGGGCGGCCACGACTTCGCCGCGGTGCTGAAGGAGCACTACGGCGACCAGATCGAGCTGCGTCCGCTCGAGCGCGTCGACTCCTCAGGCATCACCTCTCGCAAGGCGATGGACGTGCTCGGCTGGTCGCCCAAGCGCTCGTGGCGCGACTACCTCGACACCGACGGCAACGCCCTGCCGGCGAGCTGACCAGACTCCGGACCCGGGCGGTGTCCCCCCGCTCGCCCGGGTCCGGTTCTCGAGTGCCAGACCCGTTGCAGGACAGACGTTCAGCTGCTGCGCAGGCCGCGGACGTGCTCGTAGAGCTCGCTGTCGTCGTGGTGCAGCAGCCCGGCCGCGCCGGCGTCGGAGAACAGCGCCGCTGCGGCCTGGACGACGGGCAGCGGCAGGCCCGCGCCGGACGCCTCGTCGAGCACCAGGTGGAGGTCCTTGACGAACAGGCCCACCGCGCTGCGCACCGGTCGCGGCGCGTCCGGCGACGGCGCCGGCTCGCCGACCATCCGGCCGCCCCGGTCGTCGAGCATGAACGAGGCCGCCGCGCCCCGGCGCACGGTCTGCCACGCGAGCCCGGGGTCGATGCCCAGCCCCTCGGCGAGGGCGAGGGCCTCGGCCGCCGCGGCGATGTGCACGCCGCACAGCACCTGGTTGACCATCTTCATCGCCTGCCCCTGGCCGGGCCGCGTGCCGACCTCGACGACCTCGCCGAGGGCCCGCAGCAGCTGCCGGTCGTCGCCCTGCGCGCCGGCGGCCATGAGCAGCAGCGTGCCGTCACCAGCCCGGGTGACCCCGCCGCTGACCGGTGCGTCGACGAGCCGCACGCCGTCCGGCAGCCGCTGCGCCAGCCCGGTGACCGCCGCCGGGCCGAGCGTCGCCAGCACGACGACGCGGCACCCCGGGCGCAGCGCGGCGGCCGCGCCGTCCGGGCCGAACAGCGCCTGCTCGGCCTGCGCCGGCGTCGCGACCATGACCACGAGCACGTCCTGGCCCGCGGCAGCAGCCGCCGGGCTCGTGGCACCGCGCACGCCGGGCCCGGTCGCGGCGACGCGCTCGGGCGTGGGGTCGTAGGCGACGACGTCGTGCCCCGCCGCGGCGAGCCGCCGCACCATCGGGCTCCCCATGGCGCCGAGCCCCAGCCAGGCGACCGCCTGCCTGCCCGTGTCGCCGGGCACGTCGGGCACGTCGGGCACGCCGGGCACGTCGGGCACGCCGGGCACGTCAGGCACATCGCGCAGGTCGGGCGGGTCAGGCACGGCGGTGCGGGCGACGTCCTCGGGCACGGGTGCTCCTCGACTCGGGTGCGGCCACGCTAGCGCCGCCTCCTCCCGGCGTGATCATGCGATCCCGGCTCACCCGACGCCGCGCCGGACGCGGCTGGAGGGCGCTGCCGGCCGGTCCTAGGCTCGGGGCATGCGAGCTGTCGTCATCACCCGTCCCGGCGGGCCCGAGGTCCTCGAGGTGCAGCAGGTGCCGGACGCCGTGGCCGGCCCCGGCGAGGTGCTGGTGGCCGTGAGCGCCGCCGGCGTCAACCGGGCCGACCTGATGCAGCGCGAGGGGCGCTACGACCCGCCGCCCGGCGCTCCCGCCCACCCGGGGCTCGAGGTCAGCGGCACCGTGGCGGCGCTCGGTGACGGCGTCGGCGGCTGGCAGGTCGGCGACCAGGTGTGCGCGCTGCTGTCGGGCGGGGGCTACGCCGAGCTGGTCGCCGTGCCCGCCGGGCAGCTGCTGCCCGTGCCGGACGGGGTGGCCCTGGTCGAGGCCGCGGCGCTGCCCGAGGTGGTGTGCACGGTGTGGAGCAACGTGTTCCTCTCCGCCGGGCTGCAGCCGGGCGAGACGCTGCTGGTGCACGGCGGCTCGAGCGGCATCGGCACCATGGCGATCCAGCTCGCCGCCCACGCGGGCGCACGGGTGGCGGTGACCGCCGGCTCGGCCGAGAAGCTCGAGCGGTGCCGCGAGCTCGGTGCCGACGTCCTCGTCAACTACCGCGAGGACGACTTCGTCGAGGTCGTGCGGACGGCGACCGGCGGCACCGGCGCCGACGTCGTCCTCGACAACATGGGCGCGACGTACCTCGCGCGCAACGTCGACGTGCTCGCGGTCAACGGCCGGCTCGTCGTCATCGGCCTGCAGGGCGGCACCCGCGCCGAGCTCGACCTGGGCCGGCTGCTCGCCAAGCGCGCCGCCGTCATCGCGACCACGCTGCGCGCCCGCCCCGCGGCCGAGAAGGCCACGATCGTCGCCGCCGTGCGTGAGCACGTGTGGCCGCTCATCGCGGCCGGCGCCGTCCGGCCCGTCATCGACACCACCCTGCCCCTCGACCAGGCCGGCGCCGCGCACGAGCTGCTCGCGGCGTCCGGCCACGTGGGCAAGGTGCTGCTCACGACCTGACGGCCGCCGGGCTGTCAGCGACGAGGGCCTCGAGCACCGTCCGCACGGACGTCGGACGCCGGCCGAGCAGCTCACCCAGCGCCGGGTCGGTGACGGCGAACTCGCCCCGACGCGCGGCTCGGTACATGCCGAGCGTGAAGTCGGCAGCGGCCTCCGGCATGCCGCGGCCGACGGCCGCCTCCCGCCACACCTCGTCCTCGACGACGTGCCGGGTGATGGTGCGACCGGTGACGTCGCTGAGGACGGCGGCCACGGCCTCGAGGTCGAGCGCCTCGGACGCCGTCAGCGGTGCGGTGACGCCGTCGAGGACTCCGTCCTCGGCCAGCGCGATCGCGGCGGCCTCGGCGAGGTCGGCGTGGGCCGTCCACGAGACAGGACCGTCCGCGGGGGCGACCAGCCGCCCGGTCTCCAGGGCGTCGCCGATGAAGAAGCCGATCGACCCGGCGTAGAAGCCGTTGCGCAGGGCGGTGAAGGGCGTGCCCAGCCCGGCGAGGTGCCGCTCGGTGTCGGCGTGGGTGAGCTGCGGCGCGAACAGCGAGGTCGCCGAGGCGGCCTGGTGACTGGTGTAGAGGACGCGCTCGGCCCCGGCCGCACGGGCGGCGTCGATGGCCGCCAGGTTCGCCTCCAGCGCGCCGCTGCCGCGGATGGCCGCCGAGATGACGAGCACGCGCTGCGCCCCCTCGAAGGCCTGCGCGAGACCGCCCGGCTGCGTGAAGTCACCAGCCCGCACGCGCACCCCGCGGTCGGCGAGGTGCGCGGCCTTCGTGACGTCGCGGACGCTGACGCCCACGTCTTGCGCGGGCACCCGCCGCAGCAGGTGGTCGACGACCTGCGAGCCGAGCTGCCCGGTCGCTCCGGTGATGACGAACATCATGCTCCTCCAGTGGGGTTCCGATGCTAACGCTGTAACCGTATCACCGTTAGGAAGTGGAAACGACCGACTGTTAGCATTGATCCATGACGGCAGCTCGGGAAGACGTGCGCACGGCGGTGGTCGAGGCCGCGGCCGGCCTGCTGCGCGAGCACGGTGCCGCCGGACTCACCACCCGCGCGGTCGCCCAGGCGGCCGGCGTCCAGGCACCGACGATCTACCGGCTGTTCGGCGACAAGGACGGCCTGGTCGAAGCGGTCGCCGAGCACGCCATGGCCACCTACGTGGCGTCGAAGGCGATCGCGGACGACGACCCCGTGGCCGACGTCCGGGCGGCCTGGCACCAGCACATCGACTTCGCGCTGACCCACCCCCACCTGCACGGCATGCTCGCGACCCGGGCGTCGGCGGGGCCGTCGCCCGCGACCGAGGCCGGCATCGCGGTGCTGCGCGGGCGCGTCCACCGGCTGGCGGCGGCGGGGCTGCTGCGCGTCGACGAGCGGCGCGCGCTGATGATGATCCACGCCGCGGGCACCGGCACCGCCACCGCCCTGCTCGGCACCCCGCCCGAGCACCGCGACCCAGGCCTCGCCGAGGCGATGCTGCAGACGGTCCTCGACGGCATCCTGGCCGCCGCCCCTGCGTCCACCGACACCTCCGTCGCCGGCGTCGCCGTCACCTTCGCCACGGTCGTGGCCGACCTGCCGGGGCTCAGCGAGGCCGAGCGGGCGCTCATGGCGGAGTGGGTGGCCCGCGCCGTGCAGGGGCCCATCGCCTGAGCGCTCCCACCTCGACCCCTGCGGACCTACCGGGTCAACTCGCTTGACGCCTCGTGCAGATACCGCGTATACATGCTCTCGCCAGCACCAATACCGGGTATGTAGGGGGAACGTCATGTCGATTCGTCAGGGTCTGCTCGCGCTGCTGGCGCAGCAGCCGATGTACGGCGCGCAGCTGCGCGCCGAGTTCGAAGGACGTACCGGTGGCACCTGGCCCCTCAACGTCGGACAGGTCTACTCGACGCTCTCCAGGCTGGAGCGCGACGGGCTCGTCGAGGCCGCAGGGGGGCCGGACGAGGAAGGGCGCATCGCCTACCGCCTGACCGACGACGGGCGCGACGCGGTCGGCCGGTGGTGGACCACCCCGGTCGACCGCGCCGAGCGCCCGCGCGACGAGCTGGCCATCAAGCTGGCGCTCGCCGTCACGGTGACCGGCGTCGACGTGCCCGCGGTCGTGCAGTCCCAGCGCACGCAGACCCTGCGCTCGCTGCAGGACCTCACCCGGCTCAAGGCGCGCGCCACCGACGGCGACGACCTCGCCTGGATGCTGGTGCTCGAGAACCTCATCTTCGGCGCGGAGGCGGAGGTGCGCTGGCTCGACCACGTCGAGACCCGGCTGCTGCGACGGGCCCGGACGGCGACCCCGGCCGCCCCGCTCACGACCACCGCCACCGGCGCCACGACCGTGACGGGCGGGGCACGATGACCGCCACGCTCGACCAGCCGGCGACCACCCGGCCACGCACCGGGGCGGTCCTGGAGCTGCGGGGCGTCAGCCGGGTGCACGGCGAGGGCGCCACCAGGGTGCACGCGCTGCGCGAGGTCAGCCTCGTCGTCCTGCCCGGTGAGCTCGTCGCCGTCATGGGGCCGTCGGGCTCCGGCAAGTCGACGCTGCTCACCATCGCCGGCGGGCTCGACTCGCCGACGTCCGGCGAGGTCTACGTCGAGGGCCGGCCGCTGTCGGGTGCCTCGCCCACCGAGCTCGCCGCGCTGCGCCGTCGCTCGCTGGGCTACGTCTTCCAGGACCTCAACCTGATCCCGGCCCTGACCGCCGTCGAGAACGTCATGCTGCCGCTCGAGCTCGACGGGGCGCGTGCCTCGGTGGCGCGCCGTGCCGCGCGCTCGGCGCTCGAGGAGGTGGGGGTGGCCGACCTCGCCGACCGCTTCCCCGACCAGATGTCGGGTGGCCAGCAGCAGCGCGTGGCCATCGCCCGCGCCCTCGTGGGCGACCGACGTCTCGTGCTCGCCGACGAGCCCACCGGCGCCCTCGACTCCGAGACCGGTGAGTCGGTGCTGCGCGTGCTGCGCGCCCGCGTCGACGCCGGCGCGGCCGGGCTGCTGGTCACCCACGAGGCCCGCCACGCCGCCTGGGCCGACCGCGTCGTCTTCGTGCGCGACGGCGTCATCGTCGACACGACCGGCACCCCGCCCGCCGCCGAGCAGCTGCTGGACGCCGGCCGTGACGCTCCCGACGAGCAGGCGAGCGCCTGATGCCGCGGCTGCAGGCCTGGCGTCCCGCGCTGCGGATCGCGCGCCGCGACGTCACGCGCGCCCGCGGGCGCAGCGCCCTGGTCGTGGCGATGGTCGGCCTGCCGGTCGCCCTCGTCACCGCCTTCGCCACCCTCTACACGACCAACGACGTGTCGGTGGCCGAGTCGGTGCCGCTGCGCATGGGCACCACGCAGGCCGAGCTCACCACCTACGGCGACCAGCCCGTCGTGCAGACCCCCGACGGCTCGTCCAACACGCTCGACCAGTCCGGCGCCACCGTCGGCGGCCCGGCACCCGACGCCGCGTCCCTGCAGCAGCTCACCGGCGGGCGGGTCATCGACCTGCTGACCGTGACGAGCACCATCCGCACCGACCGCGGCCGCACGTCGTCCAACGTCCTGGTCACCGACCCCACCGACCCCCGGCTCGCCGGCGTCTTCTCGACGCTGCAGGGCCGGCTGCCGCGCGCTGACGACGAGGTGGCGGTCACCAAGGCGCTCGGCGTGGGTGCAGGCGACACGCTGCGCCTCGACGACGGGGCGCGACCGGCCACGGTCGTCGGCGTCGTCCAGGTGCCCTACGGCTTCTCCGGCCGGCTCGTCGTCGCCCGCCCGGGCCTCGGCCTGCCCGTCCCGGACGGCGACTCGGGCCACCGCTACCTCCTCGACCGCTCGACGCCCGTGCTGTGGCCGGAGGTGCAGCGGCTCAACGCCCGGGGCGTCACCGTGCTCAGCCGCGACGTGGTCGCCTCGCCGCCCGCGAACTGGCAGTCGACCCTGCCGGCCGGCGCGAACCTGTCGACCGGGGGCGGCGTCGACGCCGCCACCCGGGCGGTGCTCGTGCTGGTGATCTTCTCGATCGTGCTCGAGGTCGTGCTGCTCGCCGGCCCCGCCTTCGCGGTCGGCGCGCGGCGGCAGGCCCGCCAGCTCGCCCTGGTGGCCGCGGCCGGGGGCACGCGCGCCGACGTCCGGCGCATCGTCCTGGCGCAGGCGGCGGTGCTCGGCGCGGCCGCCGCCGTGGTCGGCAG
>CAXTEJ010000034.1:0-35942 GCA_964243295.1 uncultured Actinomycetales bacterium
GGGGGGGGGGGGGGGGGGGGGGGGGGGGGGGGGGGGGGGGGGGGGGGGGGCGGGAGCGGCCGGGGGGGGGGGGGGGGGGGGGGGTGGCCGGGCGCCGTCAGTGGACGCCGGTGGGCTCGCGTCGCGGGGGTGGCGGCAGCGGCACCCCCGGCTGCCGTGCGGGCAGCGGTGAGGGCTGCAGCCCCGGCACCGGTGAGGGCTGCAGCCCCGGCACCGGCGAGGGGTGCGCCGGCTGCAGCGGCGCCGCGGCGCTCGCCGCGCCGGCGGCGGCCGGTTCCAGAGGGGGCAGCAGCGGGCCGGTCAGCAGGGCGGCGACGATGTCGGCGGCCGCGGCGGGACGGGCGATGTGGAAGCCCTGTGCGAAGTCGCAGCCCATAACCCGCAGGTCGTCGGCGTGGCGCTGCTCCTCGACGCCCTCGGCGACGACGCGCAGCCCGAAGGCGTGCGCGGCCCCGATCATGAGCAGCACGAGGTCGCGGGTGCCGGCCTCGGGCGACTGCACGAAGCTGCGGTCGATCTTCACCGCGTCGGCCTGCAGCTGCTGCAGCTGGCCGATGGAGGTGTAGCCGGTGCCGAAGTCGTCGATGCTGACGCCGACACCGAGGCGGCGCAACCGGTCGAGCTGGCGGCGCCAGGTCGGCTCGTCGACGAGCACGGTCTCGGTGATCTCGAGCACGAGCCGGTGCGCGGGCAGCCCACTGACCATGAGCGCCGACCGGACGTCGTCCACGACCTCGGGGCGGCCGAGGTGGCGGCCGGAGATGTTGACCGCGACGCTGGTCTGCCCGAGCTCGGCCGGGTGCTCGACGGACCACCGCGCGAGCTGGCGGGTGGCCTCGCGCAGCACCCAGCGACCGAGGTCGCAGATCAGGTCGGACTTCTCCGCGACCGGGATGAAGGCGTCCGGAGCGATCAGCGTCCCGTCGGGTCGCCGCCAGCGCACCAGGGCCTCGACGGCGGCCACCGCGCCCGTGCTGAGTGCGACGACCGGCTGGTAGTGCAGCACCAGCTGGTCGCCGCGGATGGCGGCGCGCAGCTCGTCCTCGACCAGCTCCTGCTCGCGCAGCTGGGCGCGCAGGGCGTCGTCGAACAGCACCGCACGGCCGCGACCGTCGGACTTGGCCCGATAGGCCGCGACGTCGGCGTGGTGCACGAGGTCTGCGGCGTCGCGCTCGCCGGGGCCGCTCAGGGCCACGCCGACGCTGGCGCCGATCGCCACCGGGTGACCGGAGATCGTCACCGGCACGGCCAGCGCGGCGGCGACGTCCTGCGCCAGACCGAGCAGCTCGCGGGCCCCCGGCGACCGCTGCAGCAGGACGACGAACTCGTCGCCGCCGAGCCGGCCGACGACGTCGCCCACCCGCACCAGCGAGCGCAGCCGGCGCGCGGCGTGCTGCAGCACCAGGTCGCCGACGGCGTGCCCGTGCGCGTCGTTGACCGCCTTGAAGTGGTCGAGGTCGACGAACATCAGACCCACCGCCGAGCCGTCGGTCGCCCCGCGGTCGAGCGCGGCGGCCACGAGCTCGAGGGTGCGGGCCCGGTTCGTCAGCTCGGTGAGGGCGTCGTGGGCAGCCTGGTGGGCGAGGTCGGCGCGGAGCCGGTCGCGCTGGCGGGTCGAGCGCGCCATCGCCTGGATGGCGAGGTGCATGCGCAGCACCACCAGCAGGAACATGACGACGCAGCCGGCGAGCACGACGCCGGTCTCGGCCATCACGTCGAGGTCGTGGCGGACGAGCTGGACGGCGAGGATCACCGGCGCCGTCAGCACCGCGGCCGTGAGCGTGACGAGCCGCCGACGGGTGAAGGGGGACGTCGTCGGATCGGCAGGCGCCCCCAGCGCCCGCATCGAGGGGTGCACAGCGGCTGCGGCGAACAGCGCGTACGACATGAGCCATGCCGCGTTCAGCACCGGTGAACCGGTGTCGTAGACGATCGCCACGACGGCCCAGGCGGTGTCGACGACGAGCATCGTGGTGACCGCCGCCGTGAGCAGCCGGAAGGCGCCGTTGCGCGCTCCCGGCGCCACGACCAGCCGGACGAGCATCGCGAGCAGCAGCACGTCACCGACCGGGTAGGCGGCCCCGACCAGACGGGACAGCAGCGGCTCGGCCGTGTCCTCGAGCACGGGACGGGTGAGGAACACCCACGACAGCAGCCCCAGGCCCACGGTCACGATGGCGCTGTCGATCGCCGCGGCCGCATCGACGCCGCGGTGGCTGCGGCGCTGGAGCACCAGCAGCCCGAGGCCCCACGCGATCAGCGGGTAGGCCAGCAGGTAGAAGACGTCGGCGACCGACGGGAACGGCTCCAGGCCGCGGGTCACGAGGACGGCGTAGGTGATGTCCCCCAGCGCCCACAGCCACATCCCGGCCGCCACGCACCACCAGGGCCGGGTGACGTCCGGCCGGTTCACCAGCACGCCGACGACCAGCACCGTGCCGGAGACCGCTGTCGCGACGACGCACACGCCGTCCGCGACGACACCGGGCACGAGGATGACGAAGGCGCCGGCCACCGCGCTCACCGCGAGGTACGCCCGCCACCAGAGCCACATGGCCGGGGTGTCGGCCATGCGACGACGGGCCTTGAGGCGGCACCCGGGCGAAGATCCGATCGGGTCAGCGCCTCAGGCGCTCGTCAGCGCCAGCTCGAGGCCGTCGACCCGCTCGCGCAGCAGCTCGCTGGCCTGCAGCGCGGCGCCGACCTCGCGGGCCAGCTGCTGCACCTGGTCGGCCACCAGCCCCGGCCGCACGACCAGGGTCACCGCGAGCTCGGCGCCGCGGCCGGGGTCGGCGCGCACGTCGACGACGTCCGGCCGGTCGGCGACGGCGCCCGCGAGCTCGGCGAGCACCTCGGGATCGAGGTGCGCAGGCAGCCACGGACGCCCCGCGCCCACCGCCCACATCGCCGGCCGCGACACGACGTAGGTCGTCGGGCCCGCAGGGTCGAGCACCATCAGGTCGCAGCCCTCGGCGACCGCCGAGACCGCGGCGCGACGGGCCTCGACCGGCACAGGGCGCGCGGCCGGGTCCCAGGCGGCGAGGGCCGCGAGGCCGGTGAAGACCGGCAGCGCGCGACGCCCGTCCGCGCCGGTCAGGGTGACCAGGGCCATGTCGGCCTGCTTGTCGGCGGTGCCGTGCGCCGCCTCAGCCCCCTCCCCCAGCACCGCGACGACCGGGACGAACACGCGCGCCGCGGCGAGCGCGTCGACCACGACGTGCTCGGCGGCCAGGCCCCCCCGAGCCGCGGCGAGGGCGGCCACCAGCGCTGCGTCCGACTCACCCGCGTCGCCGGAGAACCCACCCGCCGGCAGGGTGCGTCCGGCCCACGGGGTGCCGGCCGTGTCAGCCGGGGCGGCCGGGGCCGTCGGCTCGTCCGGTGCTGTCATCAGTAGGCCCGGCCGACGACGGCGAGCGCACCGGGCTCGTCGTCGGAGGCGGGCACGCCGCCGTCGGGGCGCACGAGGCAGCGGACGGTGACGCCCTGCCCGCCGAGGCGGGCCTCCCCCGCGGTGCCGAGCACCGACCAGGGCATGCGGGCCCAGCCGGTCGCGGCGGCGTCGGCGGCCTCCTCGACGCTGGTGACGTCGACCGTGGCGGACTCACGCCGGGCCAGCGCCTCGTCGTACAGCGCCTGCTGGTCGTCGGTGAGGGCCGTGCTCACCGCGGTGGCCGCGGCGGCCAGCACCGTCGGCGTCTTGGTGCCCGGGATGCGGCGGACGAGCGTGACGGTGCCCTCGGCGAGGTCGCGTGGCCCCACCTCGAGGCGCACGGGGTAGCCCTTCAGCTCGGCGTCGACCGCCCGGCGCCCGAACGGGGTGTCGACGCGGGCGTCCAGCTCGACCCGCACCCCGGCTGCCGCGAGCTCGGCCACGAGCCGCGACGCCGCCTCGAGCACCCCGTCGCCGTGCTTGACGACGGTCACGAGCGCCTGCACGGCCGCGAGCGTCGGGGGCACCCGCAGCCCCGCGTCGTCGCCGTGAGCCATGATCAGCCCGCCGACCATGCGCGTGCTGGTGCCCCACGAGGTCGTCCACGCGGTCTGCCGCTGGCCGGCGGCGTCGAGGAAGCCGATGCCGAACGCGGTCGCGAAGTTCTGACCGAGCTCGTGACTGGTGCCCAGCTGCAGGGCCTTGCCGTCGCCCATCATGCCCTCGAGCGTCATGGTGGCCGTCGCTCCGGCGAAGCGCTCGCGCACCGTCTTGCGGCCCACGACCACCGGGATCGCGAGCACCGTGCGCATGAAGTCCTCGTAGACCTCGTGCAGCACCCGCCGGGCGTACGCCGAGGCGTCGGCCTCGGTCGCGTGGGCCGTGTGACCCTCCTGCCACAGGAACTCGGTGCTGCGCAGGAACAGCCGCGGCCGCAGCTCCCAGCGCACGACGTTGGCCCACTGGTTGAGCAGCAGCGGCAGGTCGCGGTAGCTCGACGTCCATCGCGCCATGGACTCGCCGATGACCGTCTCGGACGTCGGCCGGACGACGACCGGCTCGTCGAGCTGCCGGCCGCCGGCGTGGGTGACGACCGCCAGCTCGGGGGCGAAGCCCTCGACGTGCTCGGCCTCGCGCTGCAGGTAGCTCTGCGGGATGAGCAGCGGGAAGGAGGCGTTGCGGGCGCCGGCCGCCTTGATGCGGGCGTCCATCTCGGCCTGCATGCGCTCCCAGATCGCGTAGCCGTACGGCCGGATCACCTGCGTGCCGCGCACCGGGCCGTTCTCGGCGAGCTCGGCCTTGGCGAGCACGTCCTGGTACCAGCGGGGGAAGTCCTCGCCGCGGGGCGTCAGCACGGGGGGTCGGGCCACGGCGACCACTGTAGAAGCGTGTCGTGGGTGCGCCTTCACACCGGCCACGACCTGCGGGAGTGTGACCGGCATGGACTCGGCAGCCGGCGCGGCACTGGCAGCGGGCTACCAGGCCGAGCGGCCGCGGCTGCTGCGGATGGCCGGCCACCTGCTGCGCGACCCGGTCGAGGCCGAGGACGTCGTGCAGCAGGCGTGGCTGCGCCTGCACGGGGTGAGCAACCAGGTGGAGAACCTGCCGGGGTGGCTGACGACGGTCACCACCAGGCTGTGCCTGGACCGGCTGCGCGCCAAGGTCCCAGTGCCGGTGGCAGAGCTCGAGGAGGCCGGGGGCGGCGGTGACCCGGCCGACGAGGTCACCTTGACCGACACGGTCGGCGTCGCCCTGCAGGTCGTGCTCGACCGGCTCACGCCGGGCGAGCGGGTCGCCTTCGTGCTGCACGACAGCTTCGACATCGACTTCCCGACCATCGCCGCGATCCTCGGCAGCACGCCCGTGGCCGCCCGCAAGCTCGCCTCCCGGGCCCGCACCAAGGTCGCCCAGCCGGCCGCGCACGATCGTCGACCCGACTGGGCCGTCGTCGACGCGTTCATGGCCGCCGCGCGCGGCGGCGACTTCGCCCGGTTGCTCGAGCTGCTGGCTCCCCGTGCGACCGTCTCCGCAGATGCCGACGCCGCTGCCCTCGGCACGCCGGTCCGCCTGGACGGCCGGGAGGCGGTCGCCGGCTTCTTCAACGGCGCAGCGCACGCCGCGCTGCCGGTGCTCATCGGCGACCGTCCCGCATCGGCGTGGTTCCACCGCGGTCAGGCCAAGGTCGCCTTCGCGTTCACCATCAGCGCCGGCGTCGTCCAGAGCATCGAGTTCCAGGCCGCTCCTGACGTCCTCGCCCGCGTCGTCCTGCGTAGCGGCAGCGATCTGCGCTGAGACGGTCACACTCGTCGCGAGTCGTGCGTCATGTCGTGTGGAGGGCCGGCGCAGGAGCCGGACCCCACGAACAGCAACAGGGAGACGCGATGAAGACCATGACCTGCCGGCAGCTCGGAGGACCGTGCGAGCTCGAGCACCACGGCGGCACCGCTGACGAGGTGATCAAGGCCCAGGACCGTCACCTCAGGCAGGCCGCCAGAGCCGGCGACGGTGCGCACGAGCCCGCCCACGCGGACATGAAGGCCCGGTGGCGGCACCCGAAGCAGTCGATGGACTGGTACCGCACCGCCAAGGCGACCTTCGCCGAGCTGCCCGAGGACTCGCTGCGGAACTCCTAGGGCGAGCGGCGACGACCACCGGCGCGCCATCATCAGACATGACCGATCGGGAGCCGCTGCTGGAGCCGTTCGACGCGCTGCTCGGGGCCTGGGTCACCGAGGCGACCCACCCGGACGTCGACGCCGTCGTGCTCGGTGCCGTGACGTTCGAGTGGTTGGACGGCGAGCGGTTCCTGGTGCAGCGCGCTCACCACGAGCACCCGCTGTTCCCCGACTCCATCGCCGTCATCGGCGCCCCGGAAGCCGGCGAGGGTCTGGTCATGGAGTACTTCGACTCGCGCGGCGTGCGCAGGACCTACCAAGTCCAGCTCGGGGACGGCGTGCTGCGCTGCTGGCGCGACGCGTCCGGGTTCGACAGCGCTTCACCGCCCGGCTCCGACCTGACGAGTTCGAGGGCAGGTGGCAGTTCGCCCGGGCACCGGGCGACTGGCAGGACGATCTCCAGGTCATCTACCGGCGCGCCGCGCCCGCTGGCTAGGGGCTCAAGCAATGAGCGGTGTACGTCGACCACGGCCTGGCGCGGCTGCTGCAGCTGGCCGAGCTGGCGGCGTCCGTGGGCGTCGAGCAGTTCGTGCTGGCCTGATCCTCGCCGCTCCTCACGCTTCTCGCGGCAACAGCACCCGGACGTTCGGCAAGGGAGAGATAGAGGCAGCGCCCAGACCGGCCCGGCGGGGAGAGATGTCCGTGGGTCTGGCGCTGCGCGGGGCGTCGAACGACACTGCGTGCACCGCGAACTCCTGGATCCTCGCCGGCTGCACGGGCGTGAGGTGCACCATGCAGACCAGCTCGCCGCGCTCGCCGGGGATCGACCAGGTGACGTCCGCCGCGGTCGCCGCCGACGTCACGTCGGTGAGCGGTCGTTGCGCGGCAAGGGGTCCGACGTCTGCCACTAGACGCTCGATCTCCGCGCGACGTTGTGTGAGAGGCCGGTCGAAGTCGACGTTGTCGGCGAAGATGTCGGCGGCGAGGCCGTCGTCCCAGTCGCGGATCAGCGCCTCGGCGGACCTGCGCATCGCCACGGTCTCGGGCCACAAGGTGATCGTCTCGGCCGGGGTCTCGTGCCGGGTGAGCACGCGGAAGAGCCCGTCTTGGGTGAGGGTGACCGGGTCGCCGCGGTGGCTGTTGGTGAGGGTGACGAGGCCGTGGCCGGAGTCCAGGTGCCACGTCATGAACAGCGTGAAGCCGGGCAGCCCGCCAGCGTGCGAGACGATCTTGCCGCGATGGAGGTCCTGGGTGACGAACAGCCCGAGCGCATACCCGGTCACCGCGGCGCGGAACCCGCCGTCGGGGCGCAGCGTTAGAGAGGGCATGTCGATCTGGTGCAGGCGCTGCAGCTCGCGCCGCGAGGTGCGGCTGAGGACGCCGCGGTCGTCGTCCGTCGGCGGCCGGAACGCGGACCCCAGCCACGTAATCCAGACCGCGAGGTCACGCACCGTGCTCTGGATGCCGCCGGCCGCGGCGAACGCACCGGAGCTCACCGCGGCGAAGGGCACCCAGGCGCCCTGCTCGTCGAGCGAGTAGCCCGTCGCTCTGGCGTATGCGGATTCCTTCGGAGCGGCGTTGTCGAACCATGTCGAGGTCAGGCCCAGCGGTACGAAGATCTCGTCGCGCACGTACTCCTCGATCGGGCGGTCCACCGCCCGGCTCACGGCCAGACCGGCAAGGGTGAAGCCGAGGTTGGAGTACTCGTAGACCGTCCCGGGCAGGTGGCTGTAGGTCAGCCCCTTCGCCACCTCGGCAAGCAGGTCGTCGACTGATGCGTCGATGAAGGGGTCCACCCAGGCGTTGTCCTCCGTGAGCCCGCCGGACATGCTGAAGAGCATCCGGATGGTCGGCGGGTCGCACGGGTCGTCGGAGGTGCCGCTCGCGGCGAACTCCGGGAAGTACGTCGTGATCGGCTCGTCCAGGTCGAGCAGTCCCTGATCGCGCGCGAGCAGCGCTGCGCAGGCGACAAAGCTCTTGGACATCGAGGCGATGGGGAAGACCGTGTCGAGGTCCGGTCGCGCGTCCTCGTCGTCCGCCGCGCCGAACCCCGTGCCGTGGATCAGGCCCCGTGGTCCGACGAGGCCGTACACCAGCGCCCTGGCCGCCCCGGAGGCGGTGTACTGCCCGAAGTAAGCGTCGAGCTCGTCCTCGACGGTGATCTTCAGATGCTCGGTCGACATGAGTCGTTCTCCGTCAGGGAAGGGGACGGTACGGCACGGACGGCGGGGCGGTTGTTCGCGAGGTCACGCTAGGGGAGGTGTCGCCCCGGCAGTTCATCGCAGATCACCATCGGCGCAGCCCTTCTTTGTCGCGGAGGCCAATACGCCGCACCCCTGCGGGTCCGTAGCCTGCCCGGAATTCGACGCCTCGCGCCTGTCGGCAGTGGCTCCTCCCCCCGAGCAAAAAAGGAACCCCACGTGAGGCATCCGAGGGTCTGGGCCACAGCTAGCGTGGCGAGCGTCTCGCTCGTGCTCGTCGCATGCTCGTCCGGCGGCGGGGGCGCTGCCGGCTCCGACACCGCACCTGGCGCTGCGGGAGGCGACCTGGTGATGGCCCGAGCGGACGAAGCGAGCAGCCTGCTGCCGTCGGTGCCCACCGACAACGCGTCGATCTGGATCATCGAGGAGATCTACGACACCCTGCTCGTCCCCTCAGCGGACGGGCTCAAGGTCGAGCCCGCACTCGCGACGGCGTACAAGCAGTCCGCCGACCGGCTGAGCTGGACGTTCACCCTGCGCGACGGTGTCACCTTCAGCAACGGCCAGCCGCTGACGTCGGCCGACGTGAAGTTCTCCATCGACCAGAATCGCAAGGAGACGGCCCCCTTCTACTTCCTGGACGCGGTCATCAGCGACATCCAGACGCCGGACCCCAAGACCGTCGTGGTGAAGACCAAGGTGCCGTGGGCACCGCTGCCCTCGACGATGGCGCTCTACGCCAACTCGATCGTCCCGGCCAACTACGCCGGCAAGACTCCCGAGGCGTTCGGTGAGGCCCCCATCGGCTCCGGTGCGTTCGCCTTCGACCACTGGACCAGGGGCAGCGAGCTCAAGCTGGTCAAGAACGCGAAGTACTGGGACACGGGCAAGCCCAAGCTGGACTCCGTCACCTTCACGGTCGTCGCCGACAGCAACACCCGCTCGACCCAGCTTGCCGGCGGCCAGATCCAGATCAACGAGTTCCCGCCGTACTCGACCATCAAGTCGCTGCAGGCCCAGCCCAAGCTCAAGGTCGACGCGTTCGCCGCGAGCGAGGTCGACTACTTCAGCATGAACACCTCGCACAAGCCGTTCGACGACGTCAACGTCCGCCGGGCCATCGCCCAGGCGATCGACAAGGAGGCGATCCGCTCTGCCGTGCTGTTCGGCAACGGCGAGACCGCCTCGACGTTCCTGTCACCCAAGACGTGGGGGCACGACTCGACCGCCAAGGCGTTGCCGTTCGACGTCGCCGCCGCAAAGGCCACGTTGGCGAAATCTTCGCGCCCCAACGGGTTCGAGACGGCCATCGTGACGGCGGCCGGCAACCAGAACTCCGCCAGCCAGGCACAGCTGCTGCAGGCCGATCTGGCAAAGATCGGCATCACCGTGAAGCTGAAGACCCTCGACCCCTCGGCGCTGCGCGAGGCGCAGACCGCCGGCAACTTCGACATGTCGCTCGGCTACTACACGACCGACGTCATTGACCCGGACGAGATCGCCCGCTTCGCTGGCACGCCGACCGGCGGCTCGAACCTGCTGTGGACCTTCTACCAGAACGCCGATCTGCAGAAGCTCGCCGACCGCGCCAGCTCGAACCAGGACCAGTCCACCCGCAAAAAGGTTTATGACCAGATGCAGGCGATCATCCTGGAGCAGGCGCCGTTCGTCCCGCTGTACTACGCACCCTCGGTCTTCTCCTACTCAAAGCTGGTCCGCGGCTTCGCTCCGGGCGCCACCGGGAACTACTTCCTCAAGAACGTCTCGCTGGCGAAGTGACCACACGTCACCGCTCCGCGTCCGCTGGGACCTGCCCGCCCGGGAGGGCGTGATGGCGCGATGGTTGGTCCGTCGGCTCATCCTCTCCGTCCCCGTGGTTTGGGGTGTCGTCACCATCTCGTTCGTGCTCATGCGCCTAGCCCCGGGTGACCCGGCGCGCAACGCGCTCGGCGACAAGGCGGGCACTGCCGCCATCGCGGCCTTACGCCACCAGTGGGGTCTGGACCGGAGCCTGCCCCGGCAGTACCTCTCCTACCTCGGGGGCGCCGTGCGGGGCGACTTCGGTCAGTCCCTGTACTTCCGCACACCGATCTCGGGGCTGCTGCAGCAGCGGCTTCCCGTGACGCTCGCGTTGATCGTCTTGGCAGCCGTGCTGGCGGCGGTCATCGCCGTCCCGCTGGCCTCGCTCAGCGCGGCCCATCCGCACGGCGTCGTCGCCCACGTCACGAGAGTCGTGATCGCCATGCTCCAGGGTTCACCGACGTTCTTCGTGGGCGGCATGTTGCTTCTCTTCCTCGGGGTGAGGGTGGCGATCTTCCCGGCGGGCGGCTACCCCGCCGACGTCGCCGGGAGGGCACTCTCGCTCGTGCTGCCGGCCCTGACAATCGCCCTCAGCATCGTCCCGCTCCTTGTGCGGGGCTTGCGCGCGGCGATGGTCGAGTCGATGTCGAGCGAGTACGTCGCCTTCGCCCGGTCCAAGGGCTTGGCCGGCGGCGTCGTGCGGACGCGCTACGTCCTGCGCAACGCCGGCATCCCCGGCGTGAGCATCCTCGGCATCCAAGTCGGCGCTCTCGCCAGCGGGGCGCTCGTCGTCGAGCAGGTGTTCGCCATCCCCGGGATGGGATCGATGCTGATGTCAGGCATCCTCAACCGCGACTACCTCGTCGTGCAGGGGTGCACGCTGGTGTTCGGGCTGCTGGTGGTCGTCGTCTACCTGGCGACGGACCTCGCCTACGCCCGCCTCGACCCGAGGGCCCGGCTGGCATGAGCGACGTCCCCGCGATCACGCCCGCCGTCCAGACCAGGCTGCTGCTGCCCTCGGGCAGCGGGCGCACGAACCTGTCACTGGTCATTGGTCTGGCGATCTTCGCCGTCATCGCCGGGGCTGCGATCGCCGCTCCGCTGCTGACGAGCTGGGACCCCATCGAGCCGGACGCGGTCCACGCCCTGCTCTCACCGTCCGCGACGCACCTGCTCGGCACCGACAACCTGGGCCGCGACGTCTTCGCGCGCGTCCTGTACGGCGCCCGGAGCGACCTGACCGTCGCGGCCGCCGCAGTGGCAGCGCCGTTCGCCATCGGGCTCTTGCTCGGTATCGTCTGCGGTTATGTCGGCGGACTGTTCGACATGGTGGCGATGAGGGTGGCGGACATAGTCACGGCGTTCCCGTTCTTCATCCTCGTCATCTCCCTCGTCTTCGTCCTCGGCGGCGGCGTGTGGACGATCTTCGTGGCCATCACCGCGGTCTCCTGGGTCGCCTATGCCCGCCTGGTCCGCGCGGAGGCGATGGTGTTGCGGAACACCGAGTTTGTGGCGGCCTGCCGGGCGGGCGGGATCTCGCTGCCGCGCATCCTCGTGCGGCACATCGCGCCCAACGTCCTGACCCAGGCAGTGGTCTTCGCGATGAGCGACATCGTGCTGAACGTCGGCGTCATCGTGACGTTGAGCTATTTCGGCCTGGGCATCGTCCCGCCGACGCCGGACTGGGGCGCGATGATGGCGGACGGGCAGCAGTTCCTCGCTGCCGGCTACCTCGGGCTGACGCTCTACCCGGCGGCCGCCGTGATGCTCACGAGCCTCGCCCTCTCGCTGGTGGGCGAGGGCCTCGCCCATGCCCTGCGGATCGAGCGGTAGGGCCGACCGTGAGCGAACCCGTCCTCTCCGTCGAGCACCTCACCGTCAGCACAGGGAAGGGTCAGCCGACCAGCCACATCCTCGAGGACGTTTCCTTCACGGTCCGGCCCGGCGAGGCACGGGGTTTCGTCGGCGAGTCCGGTTCGGGCAAGAGCATGACCCTGCGCGCCATCCTCGGGATCCTGCCGGCGTCGATCACCGTGACCGGCGGCAGCATCAGCTTCCAGGGGGAGCGGATCGTCTCCGCCGGCCAGGACGGCCGCGCGTCGTCCCGGCTCGCGAAGATCCGGGGCACGGGGATCTCGATGATCTTCCAGGAGCCATCGGTCTCGCTGAACCCCGTCACGACCGTGGGCGAGCAGATCGTGGACGCCGTCCGCCGCCGCGAGCACATGTCACGCCGAGCGGCCCGCGAGTACGCGCTGCACCTGATGAACCTGGTCGGCATCCACGACGCGCCGAGCAAGCTGGGCGCCTACCCGTTCGAGCTCTCGGGCGGCCTACGACAGCGCGTCATGATCGCGGCGGCCGTCGCCGGCAAGCCGCAGCTGCTGCTCTGCGACGAGCCGACGACCGCGCTCGACGTGACGGTGCAGGCCCAGATCCTCGCGCTCTTCACCCACCTGCGGGACGACCTCGACGCGGCCCTGCTGTACGTGACGCACGACCTGGCCGTGGTCGCGCAGCTGTGCGACTCGTTGACGGTGCTCTACTCCGGCAAGGTGATGGAGAGCCGGCAGGACCTGCACGCAGCGCTCGACGACCCTCGGCACCCCTACACCCGTGCCCTGCTGCAGTCGACGCCCGACATCGACCGCATCGAGCAACGGCTGCGCACGATTCCCGGCAGCGCGCCGTCCCCGGCGGACCGTCCCGACGGCTGTCCGTTCGCGCCGCGCTGCGACCGCGTGCAGGAGGACTGCCGGAGCGGCGTCGTGCCCAACGTGTCGACAGCACCTGAGGTGGTGGTGCACTGCCGGCACCCGGTCGGGACTGTTGGTGTCGCCACCGACCTCGCGCCGGACCGAGCCCGCGCATGAACGCCGAGACACCGCTCCTGCAGTGCACCGACGTCGTCGTCGGCTTCCCGCACAAGCGCGGCAAAGGTGTCTTCTACGCCGTGCAGAAGGCGTCGCTCTCGGTCGGGGCCGGCGAGGTCGTCGGTCTCGTGGGCGAGTCCGGGTCGGGCAAGTCGACGCTGGCGCGGGTGATCGTCGGCCTGCAGCCCACGGACGGCGGCACGGTCGTCTTCGACGGCCGGCAGCTCGGCAACCGGCGGAGCCTCGCTGACCGCCATGAGATCCAGATGGTCTTCCAGGACCCCTACGGCTCGCTCGACCCGAGGATGAGCATCCGGTCGACCCTGTCGGAGATGGTGCGGCGGCACAGTCCGCTCCGGGGCAGCGAGGTCCGGGCGCGCTGTCTGGAGCTACTCGAGATGGTCCAGCTGCCGACGAGCATCCTCGACTCGCGTCCGGCCGGGATGTCCGGTGGCCAGCGCCAACGTGTGGCGATCGCGCGGGCGCTCTCGGCCAACCCCCGGCTGCTCGTCGCAGACGAGGCGGTGGCAGCACTGGACGTCTCGATCCAGGCCGGGATCGTGAACCTCCTGGCGGACCTGCGCCAGGACGTTGGGCTGTCGATCCTGTTCATCTCGCACGACCTGTCGATCGTCCGGACGCTGTGCGACCGGGTGAGCGTGATCTACCGCGGCGAGATCATCGAGGAACAGCCGTGCGCCGACCTCTTCGCCAACCCGCAGCACGAGTACACGCAGGCGCTTCTGGGCGCCATCCCGCGCATCCGCGGGCCGCGGTCGGCCGGCCTGTCCGCGGGTCGCGGACTCCGGGCCGGCGCGTCGTGAGCGCGCAGCAGGCCGTGCTCCCCCCGAGACGTCGGCGGCCTAGCATCCGTGGCGTGGAGTCATCGCCCAACGTGCAAGGCGACGAGCCGGACCTGCGTGAACATCCGGCGCCGATCCGCGTCGGCGACCTCATCGAGACCCTGGGTCACCACGTCCTCCACCTGGTTTGCGCCCCGCAGGGCACCGACCACCCCCTCAGCGGACCACTGGTCAGCGGGCTTGACGACGAGGGCTCGGCGTCCGACCGGATCCTCCTCGCGGCGCGGGTGGCCCACAGCGACGCCGAGCTCGTGGACATGGTCCGCGAGGCGGCTCGACGCGACTGCCCGGCCGTCGTGGTGAAGGCCGCCGCCGTCGAGCCGCGCGTCATCCGCGAAGCGGGCGCCGAGCACGGCGTCGCCGTGTTCATCACCCCGCAGGACATGTCCTGGCGGCATCTGGACCAGCTGGTCGCCGCCGCCTGCCACCCGAGGCCGGGCAGCGTGCGGAGCTCGTCCCTCACGCCGTCCTCGGACCTGTTCTCCCTGGCCAACGAGATCGCGTACGCCGTCGGCGGGGCAGTGACGATCGAGGACGCGTCGGACCGCGTCCTCGCCCACTCGAACCTTCCGCACCAGGAAATCGACGAGTCACGACGAAAGACCATCCTCGGGCGCCAGGTGCCCGGCGAGGCGAAGAAGCACAACGAGGCACCCCAGAGCGACCCGCACGGGGCCGTCGTCCACATGACTCCGGTCTGGGCGGGCGAGCTCGGCCGGATGGCCGTCGCGGTCAGGTGGGGGCCGGAGGTCCTGGGCACGATCTGGGTGGTCGAGCGGGAGCTCCTCGGGCCTGAGGCGGAGCGGGAGCTCCGGCAGGCGGCATCCGTCACCGCCCTGCACCTCATGCGGTCGCGGCACGCTGAGGACCCGCAGCGGCGCGCGCGGGTCGAGGCGCTGATGAGCCTGCTCGACGGGGGTGGGAGCACGACCGCGGCCGCGGCCGTGCTCGGCCTGGACGGCGGGCTCTCCTACGCCGTCCTCGCGCTGGGCCCCGCGCCGGGGGTTGCGGACCCCGACGTCAGCACGGCTCGGCTGCTCGAGGTGGCCGGGGTGTACTGCGGCGCCTGGCACCCGTCGTCCCTGTGCGCGATCTCGGGGACGACCGTCTACGCGCTCGTGCCGGTGCGGGAGACGACCGGGGCGCGCGAGCACCTCAAGCGGGTGGCGCGGGACGTCGTCCGGACCGTCGCGCGCACGTACTCGTTCGACGTGTCCGTGGGGATCGGCTCGATCGCGACCGGTCAGGACGAGGTCCACGCCAGCCGGCGGGTGGCCGACACGGTGCTGCGGGCCATCGCCCAAGAGTCGGACGTCGACGTCGCGACCGCTGACGAGGTGCGCAGCCGCGTGGTGCTCGCCGAGCTGCGGGCGACCGCCTTGCCGCTCTTCGGCCTCGGCGTCAGCCCGGTGCAGGCGCTGCTCGAGGACGACCGGCGCCGGGGCACCGAGCACGCCAAGACCCTGCTGGCCTGGCTCGATTCCTTCGGCGAGGCGCGGACGGCGGCGGCGGTGCTTTTCGTCCACGAGAACACCCTGCGCTACCGGGTGCGCCGCATCAGCGAACGGTTCGAGATCGACCTGGACGACCCGTACGTGCGGCTCGTCACCTGGCTGGAGCTGCGCCTGAGGGCGTGACGGCTGCGGTTCGTCGTCACGGACAGCCAAGCGCAACGACTTTGGGTCCAGCCGCTGATGTTTCGGAACCGGAGCACGACGGACACTGAACGCCGCACTCATCGAGGAGGACCTGTGGCGCTTTCCGTTCGCCCGCAGCCTGCCCCGTCGCCCGTCGTGGAGGCCAGGTTGGAACGGATGCTCGGCCAGGCCATGGACCTCATCGCGTCGGAGTCGCCGTCCGACGACCTGGTGGCGCTGGCCGGGTGCGCCGACCTCGTCGCCGACATCGGTCTGCGTGAGCTGGGTTTCGAGCCGGAGCGCGTGAGCGTCGACGGTCGTCACCACCTGAGGTGGCGGCTCGGTTCCGGCGCGCCGAAGGTCCTGGTGCTCGCCCACTACGACACTGTCTGGCCCGTCGGCACCCTCGACACCATCCCGTGCACCGTCGTCGACGGCGTCCTGCGGGGGCCGGGGTGCTTCGACATGAAGGTGGGGCTGGTCATGGCCCTGCACGCGCTCGCGGACCTCGGGGAGCACCGCGACGGGGTCACCCTGCTGGTCACGGGCGACGAGGAGATCGGGTCCGGGACCTCGCGCGAGCTCATCGAGCGCGAGGCCGCCGGGTGCCGCGCTGCCCTGGTGCTCGAGGCTGCCGGCCCGGGCGGGGCGCTGAAGACCGAGCGCAAGGGTGCCGGGACGTACCGGGTGAGCGTGCACGGCCGGGCGGCGCACGCGGGGCTGGAGCCCGGGCGGGGCGTCAACGCAGGGGTCGAGCTCGCACGGCAGATCACCCGCATCGCCGCGCTGGGGGACGCGGCGCGCGGCACCTCCGTCACCCCGACCACCGTGCGTGCAGGCACGACCGCGAACACCGTGCCCGAGCACGCATCAGTGGACGTCGACGTGCGGGTCACCGGCACCGCCGAAGAGCGCCGGGTGAGCGAGGCCCTGTCCGCGCTGGCTCCCTCGTTGGACGGAGCGCGGATCGAGGTCTCCGGGGGGGCTCACCGCCCGCCCTTGACCCGCGTCTCCAGCTCCGCCCTGTTCGTGCTCGCGCAGGACGTCGCGCGGCAGACCGGCCTGCTCGAGCTGCGCGAGTGCGCCGTCGGCGGCGCCTCGGACGGCAACCTCACCGCCGGGGTCGGCACGCCCACGCTCGACGGGCTCGGCGCGGTCGGCGGGGGCGCCCACGCGAGCGACGAGCACGTCGTGGTCGAGCACGTCGTCCCACGCACCGCCCTGCTCACCGGCCTCATCCGTCGCCTCCTCAAGGAAGACGACAATGGCGCCTGAGTCGGTCGGGAGGACAGCGACGGTCGGGACCGACTCATGGGCGGACGACGAGGCCGCCGCATCCCGGGCGAAGGTCAGCGTGCGCGTCCTGGACGGCATCGCGCAGATGCGTCCCGCGAGCGATCTGCTGGACGGGATCTGGGGCGCCAGCAACCGGTCGCGACAGGTCGACCCGCGGCTGATGGTGGCGATCGCCGAGGCCGGTGGCTACGTCGCCGGCGCGTTCGACGGCACCCAGATCGTCGCCGCAGCCGTCGGCTTCCCGCGACACCCCTCCGGCCTGCACTCGCACATCGCCGGGGTCGACCCAGCATTCGCGAACCGTGGCGTGGGGACGGCGCTGAAGCTGCACCAGCGGGCGTGGTGCCTCGACCGCGGCATCCTCACCGTCACCTGGACCTTCGACCCCCTCGTCGCGCGCAACGCCCACCTCAACCTGACGCGCCTCGGCGCCACGGTCGAGAAGTACCTCGTCGACGTCTACGGGTCGATGAACGACGCCCTGAACCGCGACGACCCGAGCGACCGCCTTCTCGTGCGGTGGGACCTGGCCGCAACCGGGCATGTGGAACCGGACGAGCTCGGGGGTTCGCTGCTCGTCGACGAGCGTGGCGGGGAGCCCGTCGTCACTGCCCGGCGGGGCGGCGAACCCGGGCGGCTGCTCGTCGCCGTCCCGGCTGACATCGCCTCGCTGCGGCGCACAAACCCTTCGGCGGCCAAGCGGTGGCGGTCCGCGGTCAGGGACGCGTTGTCCCCCGCCCTCGCGGACGGCTGGCTCGTCGAGGGGTTCGACCGCACCGGCCACTACGTCCTGGGAGCTCCACGGTGAAGCTGATCGGCATGAGGCTGCACTGGGTCCGGATGCCTCTGGTCAGTCCGTTCACGACGTCGTTCGCGACGCAGCACGAGCGGCTGGCCCTGCTCGTGGAGGTCGAGGCCGACGTCGGCGGCGTCCGCGTCACGGGCTGGGGCGAGAACGTCGCGATGGCGCAGCCGCTGTACTCGGCCGAGTACGTCGACGGGTGCGCCGAGGTGATCCAGCGCTGGCTCGGCCCGGCCCTGTTCGCCGTCGAAGACCTGACCGCCGAGACCGTGACGCACCACCTGCGGCACGTCATCGGGCACCCGATGGCCAAAGCGTGCCTCGAGATGGCCGTCCTCGACGCCCAGCTGCGGGCGCGGGGGCAGTCGTTCGCCGACTACCTGGGTGGCGTGCGCACCTCGGTGCCGTCCGGGGTGTCGGTCGGCATCCACGACACGATCGACGCGCTGCTGACCTCGATCACCGGCTACGTCACCGAGGGCTACGCGCGGATCAAGGTGAAGATCAAGCCTGGCTGGGACGTCGAGCCCATCCGCGCCGTCCGCCGCGAGTTCGGCCCGTCGATGCTGCTGCAGGCGGACGCCAATGCGGCGTACACCCTGGCAGACACCAACCTGCTGCGACAGCTGGACGAGTTCGACCTGCTCCTGCTGGAGCAGCCGCTCGCGGAGGACGACCTGCGCCAGCACGCCCTGCTCGCCCAGCGCATCCGCACCCCCATCTGCCTCGACGAGTCGATCGTCTCGGCCAGATCTGCGGCGGACGCGATCGCCCTCGGTTCCACCCAGGTGATCAACGTCAAGCCGGGCCGCGTCGGTGGCTACCTCGAGGCGGTGCGAATCCACGACATCGCCCGGGCCAACGGCATCCCCGTCTGGTGCGGGGGCATGCTCGAGACCGGGCTCGGACGCTCGGCCAACGCGGCGCTCGCGTCGTTGCCCGGGTTCAGCCTGCCGGGCGACATCTCCGCCTCGAGCCGGTTCTACCGCGAGGACATCACCGAGCCTGTGGTGATGCACGACGGGCTGGTTGACGTTCCTGACCAGCCCGGCATGGGACCGGCGCCGCTGGCTGACCGGCTGGTTGCGTACGTCGAGGGGAGCGTCGAAGTCGACGCTTTCCTCTGACGCGTGCGTGTCCTCATCGGGCTCATCGCAATCCAGGGTGTAGGTGGTCCGAAGCCGCCGGTCTCGAGCAGGGATCTGGGTGTCAGCGGCTCAGCGAGCCCGCTGAGCCGGCGCGCGGGGCCCTCTCCTGACGACGTCGAGGCCACGACCACGCCCCGCAGCGGCGGTCAGCCAGCAAGGGCGAGGGCCTGCTCGAGCGTGAACGCCCCGGCGTACAGCGCCTTGCCGACGATCGCGCCCTCGACGCCGTCGGCGACCAGCCCGCGCAGCGCCGTGATGTCGTCGAGCGTCGCGATGCCGCCGCTCGCGACGACCGGCGCGCTGGTGCGGGCGCAGACCTCGGCCAGCAGCTCGAGGTTGGGCCCGCGCAGCGTGCCGTCCTTGGTGACGTCGGTGACGACGTACCGCGCGCAGCCGTCACGGTCAAGCCGCTCGAGGGTCTGCCACAGGTCGCCGCCCTCCTTCGTCCAGCCGCGGGCGGCGAGGGTCGTGCCACGCACGTCGAGGCCGACCGCGATGCGGTCGCCGTGGCGGGCGATCGCCGAGGCCGTCCAGGCGGGGTCCTCCAGGGCGGCGGTGCCGAGGTTGACGCGCCGGCAGCCGGTGGCGAGCGCCGCCTCGAGCGAGGCGTCGTCGCGGATGCCGCCGCTCAGCTCGACGTCGACGTCGAGCCGGCCCACGACCTCGGCGAGCTGCTCGCGGTTCGAGCCGCGACCGAAGGCGGCGTCGAGGTCGACCAGGTGCACCCATCGCGCACCGGCAGACTGCCAGGCGAGCGCTGCGTCGAGCGGGTCGCCGTACGACGTCTCGCTGCCCGCCTCACCCTGCACCAGGCGGACGGCGAGCCCCCCGGCGACGTCGACGGCGGGAAGCAGCTCAAGTTGCGGCACAACAACTCCAGAGTTTCGAAACAGTTTTGCTCACAGCGATCGAACCCAGTTCTCGAGCAGCTGCGCACCGGCGTCGCCGCTCTTCTCGGGGTGGAACTGGGTCGCCGACAGCGGGCCGTTCTCGACCGCCGCCACGAACGGCACGCCGTGGTCGGCCCAGGTGACCCGCGGCGGTGCGAACACCGTGCCGGTGGGGTCGAGGGTCCACCGCTGCACGGCGTAGGAGTGCACGAAGTAGAAGCGCTCGTGCTCGATCCCGGCGAACAGGGACGTGCCCTTCGGCGCTGCCACGGTGTTCCAGCCCATGTGCGGGACGACGCCCTTCGGCAGCCGCTCGACCGTGCCCGGCCACTCGCCCAGCCCCGGGTGCAGTCCTGCGTCGCTGGGCTCGGTCGAGCCGTCGAACATGACCTGCATGCCGACGCAGATGCCGAGCACCGGGCGGCCGCCGGCGAGCCGACGTCCGACCAGCTCGCCGCCGCGCACCCCCTGCAGCCCGCGCGCGCAGGCCGAGAAGGCGCCGACCCCGGGGACGACCAGCCCGTCGGCGGCCATCACGGCCTCGCGGTCGGCGGTCAGCCGCACCTTCGCGCCGACGCGCTCGAGGGCCCGGACGGCCGAGTGCACGTTGCCCGAGCCGTAGTCGAGCAGCACCACGTCGGGCCTCACGTCGCACTCCTGTCGTCCAGCTCGTCCGCCAGTCCCGGCTCGGTCGCCATCAGCTCGTCGAACCGGTCGACGACGTGCGCGAGCGGCTCGACCCGGACGGCGTCCGGCAGGTCGCCGACCCCGACCGCCCCGAGTGGGACGCCGGCGCCGGGCAGCTCGAGCGCCCGCAGCAGGTCGTCGACCACGTCGGCCACCTCCCGCGCGTCCGGCCGCAGCGCCTGCTGCAACCGCTCGAGCACCGCGTCACCTCGGGCGCCGCCGGGGTCGGCCAGCTCGGCCACCAGCGCGAGCGGTGCGGGCGGCAGCCCGTCGACCCGCACGACGCCGACTCCCGGCGTCCAGACCAGCCAGCGCTGCACCGCGGTGCGCGGGGTGTCCTGCACCACGAGCACGGCGCGGCCGGCGTCGGCGAGCAGGCACAGCGACGGCCGCAGCCGAGGCGGCACCGGCCGGCCGCCGAGCACGGCCACGGGGTCGTCGTACGGCGCGGCGGCGCGGTGGCCGTCGGCGGGGGCGACGAGCGTCCAGGTCGAGCCGGGCACGACCCACAGCGGCATCAGCCCCTTGCGGGCCCACGTGCGCACCCCGTCGGCGCGCCCGCGCAGCAGCAGCAGCGCGGCGGGCGCCCTCATGTGCCGATCACAGGCTGCCCTTGGTGCTGGGGACGCCGCCGACGCGCGGGTCGGGCGCCACCGCGGCCCGAAGCGCGCGGGCGACGGCCTTGAACTGCGCCTCGACGACGTGGTGGGGGTCGCGGCCCGACAGCACCCGGACGTGCAGCGCGATGCCGGCCGAGAAGGCGAGCGTCTCGAAGACGTGGCGGGTCAGCGAGCCGACGTAGTCGCCGCCGATGACCACGTAGGCCTGGCCCTCCGGCTCGCCGGTGTGGACGCAGTAGGGGCGGCCGCTCACGTCGACGGCCGCCTGCACCAGGCACTCGTCGAGCGGCACAAGCGCGTCGCCGAAGCGGGCGATGCCGCGCTTGTCGCCCAGCGCGTCGCGCAGCGCCTGGCCGAGCACGATCGCGACGTCCTCGACGGTGTGGTGGGCGTCGACGTGGGTGTCGCCGCTGGCCTCGACGGTCAGGTCGAGCAGGGCGTGCTTGGCGAGGCTCGCGAGCATGTGGTCGAAGAAGCCGACGCCGGTGCTGACGCTCGAGCGGCCGGTGCCGTCGAGGTCGACCTCGACCACGACGCTGCTCTCGCCGGTGGTGCGCTCGGCGCGGCCGCGGCGGCTGGCGGTCATCGAGAGCTCCCTCGGTCAGCCAGCAGGACGTCGGCCAGCGCGGTCAGGAAGGACGTGGTCTCGGCCTCGGTGCCGGCGGTCACCCGCAGGTGGCCCGGCAGCCCGACGTCGCGCACGAGGACGCCCCGGTCGACCAGCGCCTGCCACGTGGCGGGCGCGTCGGCGAGGCCGGCGAAGAGCACGAAGTTGGCGTCGCTCGGCACCGCGCGCAGCCCGAGGCCCGGCAGCTCGCCGACGACCCGGTCGCGCTGGTCGCGGATCGCGGCGACCGTCGCCAGCAGCGGCCCCGCGTGGGCGATCGCCGCGAGCGCGACGGCCTGGGTCACCGACGACAGGTGGTAGGGCAGCCGCACGAGGCGCAGCCCGTCGCAGACCGCGGGGTCGGCGGCGAGGTAGCCGACGCGGGCTCCGGCCAGCGCGAACGCCTTGCTCATCGTGCGGGTGACGACGAGCCGCGGCCGGCCCGGCAGCAGCGTCAGGGCGCTCGGCGTGCCCGGGCGGGCGAACTCGGCGTAGGCCTCGTCGACGACCACGAGCGCGCGGTCGGTGGCGTCGTACGCCGCCTCGACGACGGCGAGGTCGAGCGCGGTGCCGGTGGGGTTGTTGGGTGAGCACAGGAACAGCACGTCGGGGTCGACGTCACGCACCTGCGTCACGACGTCGGCGGCGCGCAGGTCGTATCCGCGCTCGCTGCTGCCCCGGCCTCCGGCCACCCAGGCGGTGCCTGCGCCCTCGGTGATGATCTGGTGCATCGAGTACGTCGGGGTGAACCCGAGCGCGCGCCGGCCCGCGCCACCGAAGGCCTGCACCAGCTGCTGCAGCACCTCGTTCGACCCGTTGGCCGCCCACACCTGCTCGGGCGCGAGCCCGTGACCGAGGTAGCCGGCGAGCGCCTCGCGCAGCGCGGTGAACTCGCGGTCGGGGTAGCGGTTGAGCGTCGGCACCTGCTCGGTGACGGCCGCGACGACGGCCCTCACCACCTCGTCGGGCAGGTCGTAGGAGTTCTCGTTCGTGTTGAGCCGCACCGGCACGTCCAGCTGCGGCGCGCCGTACGGCGTGCGGCCGCGCAGGTCGTCGCGCAGCGGCAGCGCGTCGAGGCCGGTCGTGGACATGGTGCTCACCGGTCCAGTCTAGAGAGGGTGGCGGTGACCGGACGACGTGCCGCGGGTAGGGCGGCGCTCTCACCCTGCGCGATGCTGCTCGGGTGAACATCGAGGAGACGCTGGCGGCGTCGCGTCAGGGTGTCCGGCGCCTGAGCGCGGTCGAGGCTGCGGCTGCCGCAACGCGAGACGCACGGCTGATCGACACCCGCACCGAGGCCCAGCGCGCCGAGCAGGGCGAGCTGCCGGGTGCTCTCGTGGTCGACCGGACCGTGCTGGAGTGGCGCCTCGACCCGGTGTGCGCCGCGCGCATCCCGGAGGCCGTCGGCTACGACGTCGAGGTGATCGTGGTGTGCCGGCAGGGCTACAGCTCGAGCCTGGCCGCGGCGTCCCCGTGTGACGTGGGCTGCACCCGAGCGACGCAGCTCGATCACGGACGCGGAACGCTCACGGTCACGACGGACGCATGCTGGTGACGACGTGCCGAGCGCCAGTCCCGCAGGTTCGTGCGACCGGTGTCGACCTGGACGTCGGGCACGATGTTCGGTGGACCTCGCGCGCCTGCGAAGCCGCCATGCCTGGAGCCGATGGGAGGCTGGAAACGTGGAGCTGGTGCCGATCACGAGCGCGAACTGGCGCGACGCGGCGGCCATCCGCGTCGGCGAGGGCCAGCTGCCCTTCGTCGCCGGCTCCGAGCCGGTCGCGCTCGTGGTCCTGTCCAAGGCCTTCGTGCGGGTCGGCGGCGTGGACTGGTGGCCCTTCCTCGTCCAGGACGCCGGCCAGCCAATCGGGTTGCTGGCCGTGGTCGACGAGCGTGCGCGCGACGGCCAGCTTGCGCTGTTCCACCTCCTCGTCGACGCGCGCCACCAGCGGTCCGGCTACGGCCGGGCGGCGCTGCGGATGGTCGTCGAGCTCGCCCGCTCGACCGAGGGCTGCGAACGCCTACGCCTCATGGTCCATCCCGACAACCACGCTGCCATGAGCCTCTACCTCTCGGCGGGCTTCACCCAGGACGGGGTCGACGAGAACGGCGAGCTCCGCCTGTCGCTCGCCGTCTCCTGACGCGCCCCCGTCATCGTTCTCGCGCCACCCGAGCTGGGCACGCGCCATGAAGCTGACGAGCGAGTGCGCACGCACGGGGCACTTCTCGCCACTGGGTGCCCCGAAACCGCACACTCGCCGCCCGGGCCAGGCCAGATGAAACGCCTGCGGAGAACGACTCAGGCGAAGCGCGCGGTGACCGCCTCGCCGTGACCGGGCAGGTCCTCGGCCTCGGCGAAGGCGACGACGTGGCCGGCGACGTCGCGCAGGGCGGGCTCGTCGTACTCGACGACGTGGATGCCGCGCAGGAACGACTGCACCGACAAGCCGCTGGAGTGGCAGGCGCAGCCGCCGGTGGGGAGCACGTGGTTCGACCCGGCGCAGTAGTCGCCGAGCGAGACCGGCGCGAAGGGGCCGACGAAGATCGCGCCCGCGTTGCGGATGCGCATGGCGCGGGCGCGGGCGTCGCGGGTGTGGATCTCGAGGTGCTCGGCGGCGTAGGCGTCGACGACGTCCTGGCCGGCGTCCGCGGAGTCGACCAGCACGATGCCGGACTGCGGGCCACCGAGGGCGGTGGCCACGCGCTCGCCGTGCTTGGTCGCCGGCACCCGCTCGTGCAGCTGCGCCACGACGGCGTCGGCGAGCTCGGTCGAGTCGGTGACGAGCACCGAGGCGGCGTTGGGGTCGTGCTCGGCCTGGCTGATGAGGTCGGCCGCGACGTGCACCGGGTCGGCGCTGTCGTCGGCGAGGATCGCGATCTCGGTGGTGCCGGCCTCGGCGTCGATGCCGACGACGCCCTTGAGCAGCCGCTTGGCGGCCGCGACGTAGATGTTGCCCGGCCCGGTGACGAGGTCGGTCGGCTCGCACAGCCAGCCGGTGCCCGCCTCGTCGCGCACGCCGTAGGCGAACATCGCGATGGCCTGCGCGCCGCCGACGGCGTAGACCTCCTCGACCCCGAGCAGCGCGCACGCGGCCAGGATCGTCGGGTGGGGCAGGCCGCCGAACTCGCGCTGCGGCGGGCTCGTCACCGCGATCGAGGGCACGCCCGCCGCCTGCGCCGGGACGACGTTCATGATGACGCTCGACGACAGCGGGGCCAGGCCGCCGGGCACGTACAGGCCCACGCGGTCGACCGGCACCCACCGCTCGGTCACCGTGCCACCGGGGACGACCTGGGTCGTGACGTCGGTGCGGCGCTGGTCGGCGTGCACCAGCTTGGCCCGGCGGGCCGACTCCTCCATCGCGGCGCGCACCTGCGGGTCGAGGACCTCGAGCGCGCTGGCCAGCGCCTGCGCCGGCACCCGGATCGACTCGACGCGGACGCCGTCGAAGCGCTCGCCGAGGTCCTGCAGCGCCGCCAGGCCGCGGTGGCGGACGTCGTCGCACAGGGGCCGGACGGTCTCGACCGCCGCCTCCACGTCGAAGGCCGCGCGCGGCAGGGTCTCGCGCAGGGACCGGGCGTCGAGCACGCGGCCACGCAGGTCGATTCGGCTGATCACCCCTCCAGGATACGGAGGCCCCTCTGGTACACCAGTCGCGTGACCAGCCCGGCCGATCCCCCGACGGCGCCGCCCGCCACCCTCCTCGTCCAGCTGGACGACGGCAGCGCGGTGCCGCCGTACGAGCAGGTGCGGGCGGGGCTGGCTGCCCGCATCGCCGAGGGGTCGCTCGCGCCGGGCACCCGGCTGCCGACGGTGCGGGGCCTCGCCGACCAGCTCGGCCTCGCCAACCGCACCGTGGCCCGCGCCTACCGCGAGCTCGAGCAGGCGGGGCTGGTGCAGACGCTCGGGCGCGGCGGCACGGTCGTGGCCGACGGGGGTGACCCGGCGGTCGAGCGGGCCCGCCGCGCCGCGCAGCAGTACGTCGCCACCACCCGCGCGCTGGGCATCGGCGCCGACGACGCCCTCGCGCTCGTCCGCGCCCAGCTCGGGTGAGGTCCGTCGGCAGCGGCGACTCGCTCATCGACATCGGCTCGACCTCCCAGCAGGTCGCGCTCGTCGTCGTGGTGCTCGGCACCACCGCGCTCGCGGCGCTCGTCAACGTGGCGGGCGGCCTGGGCCACGCGACGGCGGTGCTGCGCGCGGGTGGCCGGGCCGTCGTCCAGCTGCTGCTCGTCGCGCTCGTCGTGGGCGCGGTGCTGGGCTCGCTGCCGCTGTCGTTCGCCTTCCTGGCGTTCATGTCGGTCGTGGCGAGCGCCACCGCGGCACGGCGGCTCACGCCCCGGCGCGAGGGCGCCCTCGCCGCGCTGCCCGTGCTGGGCGGCGCCGTGCCCGTGGTCGCGCTGCTGGTGGCGACGGGCCTGGTGCCGCTCGAGGGGACGGCCCTGGTGCCCGTCGGCGGCATCCTCGTCGGCGGTGCCATGACAGCGACGACCCTGGCCGGCCGCCGCGCGCTCGACGCCCTGCGCGGGCGCCGCGGCGAGTACGAGGCGGCCCTCGCCATCGGGCTGCTCCCCCGCGACGCCGCCCTGCTCGTCGCCCGCGAGGACGCCGGCCTCGCGCTCGTGCCCGGGCTCGACCAGACGCGCACCGTGGGCCTGGTCACGCTGCCCGGTGCGTTCGTCGGCATGCTGCTGGGCGGCGCGACGCCCGCCGAGGCCGCGGCGGTGCAGCTGGTCGTGCTCGTCTGCCTGCTGCTGGTGCAGGCGCTCGCGGTGGCGGCGGTGCTCGAGCTGGTGGCGCGTGACCTGATCGCCGTCCCGCCCCGCGAGGGTCGCTGACCCGCTGCGCCCGGACCGCACGCGCGGCCACCGCCCCTCACCTACGCTTCGACCATGCCGACGCGCCTGCCGCTGTTCCCGCTGGGGACGGTGCTGGTGCCGGGCGAGCTGCTGCCGCTGCGGATCTTCGAGCCGCGCTACCGCAGCCTGCTCGCCGACCTGGTCGACAAGCGCGAGGCGGGCGGCACGCCGGCGTTCGGCGTCATCGCGATCCGGCAGGGGCTGGAGGTCGGCCGCGAGCGACTGCGCGCCCTGTACGGCGTGGGGTGCGTCGCCGAGGTGCTCGAGGTGCAGCCCGAGGCCGACGGCAGCAGCGACGTGCTGGCCGTGGGGCGCCAGCGGTTCCGGCTGCTCGACCTCGACCAGGACGCCGGCACGCCGTACCTCACCGGGCTCGTCGAGTGGTGCGAGGAGCCGGTGACACCGGTGCAGCCCGAGTTGGTGCAGCGGGTGCAGGACGCCTTCGACGCCTACTGCGCCCAGCTCGGCGTCATCGTGACCGGCACCGACGGCGGCGCCTCGCAGGTGCTGGGCGGCACGGCCCGCGACGACCCGACGATGCTGTCCTACCTCGTGACGGGGTCGATGGTGCTGCACCTGCCCGAGCGCCAGGCGCTGCTCGCGGCCCCGGACGCCGGCAGCCGGCTGCGCGGCGCGCTGAAGCTGCTGCGCCGCGAGCTGACGCTGCTCGAGGTGGTGCCCTCGGTGCCGGCCCTCGACCTGGCGCAGGTCGTCCCGGACCCGCGCTGACGCCACGTGTCCTGGCGGTTGCCGACCGTTCACCCGACACGGCCGAAAGGTGCTGTCCTGCGTCGGCCCGCTGCCGGTAGCGTGCGCGCCACACCGTGACCAGGGGGCGACGTGATCGAGGTCCAGGGACTGACCAAGCGCTACGGCGACTACGTGGCCGTCGACGACGTGAGCTTTCGGGCCGAGCCCGGCCAGGTGACCGGGTTCCTCGGGCCCAACGGCGCCGGCAAGTCGACGACCATGCGGATGATGGTGGGGCTGACCCCGCCGACGTCCGGGACGGCGACCGTGATGGGCCGGCCTTATCGCGACCTGCCCAACCCGGGCCGCCGGGTCGGCGTCCTGCTCGACGCCTCCGCCCAGCACAACGGCCGCACCGGCCGCGAGGTGCTGACCCTCGGGGCGATCCTGATGGGGATCCCCGAGGGCCGGGTCGACGAGATGCTCGACCTGGTCGGGCTCGAGCCGTCGGAGGCCAAGCGCCGGCTCGGCGACTACTCGCTGGGCATGCGGCAACGGCTCGGCATCGCCCACGCCCTGCTCGGTGACCCGCAGGTGCTGGTGCTCGACGAGCCGGCCAACGGCCTCGACCCCGCGGGCATCCGGTGGATGCGCGGGCTGCTGCGCCACTTCGCCGACCGAGGGGGCACCGTGCTGCTGTCGTCGCACCTGCTGCACGAGGTCGAGGTCATCGCCGACGAGCTGATCGTCATCGGCCGCGGTCGCATCGTGGCCCAGGGCACCAAGGAGTCGCTGCTCGCCTCCGACTCCGTGCAGGTGCGCGGGCTCGACCACGCCGCGCTCGCCGACGCCCTCACCGGCGCCGGCATCGAGTACACCCGCACCGCCACCGGTGCGTTCACGACCACGCGCAGCGCCGAGGACGTCGGCCGGGCAGCGGCCGCGGCGGGCGTCGTGCTCGTCGAGCTGCGAGCGGCTGACGGCGCGGGCCTCGAAGAGATGTTCTTGTCCCTGACCGCAGACGACGCGCGCGAGAGCGTGAGCGAGGTGCCGGCATGAGCACGGTCCAGCAGGTTCCCGCCAACAGATCACTCGAGCCCGCCGACGGCGTCACCGCCGTGCCGATGAGCCGGCTGCTGCGCGTCGAGCTGCGCAAGCTCGTCGACACCCGGTCGGGACGGTGGCTGCTCATCGTCATCGCGCTGCTGACAGCCGCCGTCGTCACGATCACGGTGTTCGCGGCGGAGCCGCCGGACCTCACCTTCGAGAACTTCACGCTCGCCGCCGGCGTGCCGCAGGGCATCCTGCTGCCCATCCTCGGCATCCTCACCGTGACCAGCGAGTGGGGGCAGCGTACCGGGCTGGTGACCTTCACCCTCGAGCCCCACCGCAGCCGGGTGGTCGTGGCCAAGCTGCTCGCGGTCGTGCTGCTGGGGCTCGCGGCCCTCGTCATCGCGCTGGTCCTCGCCGCCATCGGCAACGTCCTCGGGGCGGCGCTGCAGGACGGCGACGGCAGCTGGGCGCTCGGCGCCTCGGGGCTGCGCGACCTGCTGGTGCTGCAGCTGCTCGGCGTGATCCAGGGGCTGGCCTACGGCATGCTCATCATGAACAGCGCCGGCGCCATCGTGACCTACTTCGCCCTGCCGACCGTGTGGGGGTTCCTGACCGCCACGGTGGGCTTCTTCCGCCGGCTGGGCGAGTGGATCGACCCCAACACCACCCAGACTCCCCTGCAGACTCACGAGATGACCGGCGACGCGTGGGGACGGCTCGCCGCCTCGACCCTCGTGTGGATCGTGATCCCGCTGGTGCTCGGGTGGATCCGGCTGCTGCGACGCGAGCTGAAGAGCGCCTGAGGACCCGGCGCCTGCCGCGCCGGTGGGACACGCCGCAATCGAACGCCCGTCGTATTGTCGTGCCATGCTGGCGAGGTGACGGGCAGCGAGCGGTGACGGGCAGCCAGTGGTGACGGGCGGCGAGCAGTGACCGGCGGCGAGCGGTGACCGGCGGCATGCACGGCCGGCGCGGGCTGACCCTCGCCGAGCGCAGCGCGCTGCCGGGGTCGACAGCCCACATCGGGCCGCCGCCTGCCGAGTCGCCGACGTCCGGTCGGGCGCCCGGTCCCCCGCCCGCTGAGACCGAGCCGGCCCATGCGCAGGCGCGCGCGGCCTCGCGCCACTGCTGGGTCAGCGACCTGCCCGGGCTGGGCGGGCGCTGGCCCGGAGTGCTGCTGGAGTGGCGGTGCGATCCCGCCCGTCACTGGTCGGGTCGGGTCGCCTACGCCGTCACCGGCGACGGCCGCACCGTGCTCGTCGAGGAGTGGGTGGGCGCCGAGCACCTCGAGCCGGCCTGATCGGCTGGTGCGACCCGTCGGGACGGCGATCCTCGCGTCGCCTGCTCGCCACCACGATCCTGCGGCGCAGAAGTCCTCGCGTGGGACGGTGCCCGGTGAGTGGCGGTGGCGTCAGCCGCGCGGTAGGCCGTCGTCCGCGGCGGAGCCGTTGCGTCGCACGGATCCGTCGCCGTCAGGACCGCTGTCGCCCTGGCCGGCGGGAGCAGTCGCGGCGTCTGCGGCCGGGCGGTCGTCGTCGTCGCCTGCGCTCACGCCGTGGTCGGTGCTGGGCCCGCCGTTCCCGGTGCGGGAGAACAGCGCCGACAGCGCGCGGGTGACGGCGAACAGCAGCGGGCCGACGAGCAGGGCACCGTAGGCGTGCAGCTGCAACGGGGTGATCGGGTGGGTGGCGCCGTCGCGCACCTGCGCGGCGAGCGAGGAGGGGCCGAGCAGCGAGCCGGTCGCCCAGGTGAGGAGCGAGACGACCAGGGCGGCGGGCGGTCCGAGCAGCAGCACCGCCGGGTCGTGACCGCGCCGCCGGGCGACCAGCACCGCGGCGGCGACGACACCGGCGGCGCCGGTCACGACGCTGAACCAGCCGTCCTGCGAGACCTGCAGCTCCTGGTGGCCGGTGAGGAGCACCTGACCGGCCTGGACGTCGGCGCGGGCCAGGGGCGCGAGCCACCACCAGAGCAGGCCCAGCAGCACTCCGAGCACCAGCAGCGCGAGCGAGCCGAGAAGCGCGCTCGCCAGGCCCGACCCGCCAGGCGCAGGGCTGCGGCGGCGGGTCGGGGCGGAGACGGTCGTGGTGCTGCTCACCGAGACATCATCGCTGCTCGGTGGGGCAGACCGCTCAGCGCGTCGTCAGGCGGATGGTGAAGGTGCTCGCCGAGCCGTCGCGACCGGCCGACATGCCGAACGCCTGCAGCGGCTTGACGTTGTCGTCGGCGGTCATCGCCCCCTGCTCGCTCAGCTGGTCGACGAGCGTGGCGATGTTGACGTAGACGACCTGCTGGGCGTCCTTGGCGCCGGGCACCGCAGCCGTGAACACCGAGTCCTCGCCGAGACCGGAGCCGCCGGCGACGCTGTCGGCGTAGGCCTGGGTGGAGGCGACCACGGTGTCGGTGCCGGCCTTGGCCGAGCCGAGCGTCAGAGCGCCATCGGCCGCCCTGGTCGCGGCGCCGACGAGCTTGGCGACGCTGGCGTCGTCACCGCTCACGCGCAGCGCCACCTTGGGGGCGCCGTCGGCCATGCCGCCGTAGGCGATGACCGCGCGCTTGCCCAGCGCCTTCTCGACGTCGCCGGGGATCGTGATGCCGAGCTGCTGCTGGAGGGTCGTCAGCTGCTCCTGGATCTGGTCGGCGCTGCCGGTGGCTGCGAGGCTGGTCTGCAGCTGCTTCCAGGCCGTCGCGACCAGCTGGTCGGCGCCGGCCGTGCCGGCTGCGACGACGGTGTCGGCGGGCAGCTCGCCCACGCCGCTGGTGCCGGTGATCTTCGGGGCGTCGGCGCCCTCGACGCGGCCGGCGAGCTCGAGGTCGTCGCCGTCGAAGCGCAGGCTCATGGCGTAGCGGCCCTTGAGCTGGGCGGCCTGCAGCCCGCTGCTGCCCACGCTGCCGGCGGCCGAGCTGCGCAGCGCGCTCTCGATCGCGGGGACCGCGCTCTTGGCCTTCGCGAGGTCGACCCAGGCGGTGGCGATGCCCTCGCCGCCGAGGGCCGAGACGTCACCGCCGAAGGTCTTGTCGTCGGCGATCGAGGACTTCTCGGCGGCGGTGACAGCCGCCTTGGCCGCGGCGGCGTCCTGCGCGCAGACCGCGAAGTCGTCGGACACCGAGCACTGGGCCTGGCCGCTGGTGACCTTGGTCAGCCCGGCGCGGGCCTTGTCGGCGTCGGTCACCGACAGCACGACGACGGGCACGGGGTCTGCCTCGGCCGTCGCGCCCGGCACCACGGCGATGGCACCGCGCTTGCCCAGCCATGGCTCGACGTCGGTCTTCCAGTCGCCCGTGAGCTGCCCGTCCTTGGCGAGCGCCTCGAACAGCGCCTGGCGCGGGTCGTCACTCGAGCCGAGCTGACGCTCGGCGTCGGGGAACTTGCGGGCGAAGCGCAGCGCGCCGACCTTCTGGCCGGCCGAGGGGTCGAGGTCGATCTTGACGACGGCGAACGCGGACGACGGGATGGCCTCCTCGGGCGTGGCTCCCCCGCCGCCCACGGCTCCGACCGCGTACGTGACGCCGCCGCCGACTAGCAGCACAGCGAGCAGCCCGCCGCCCGCGACGAGGCTGCGGCGGCGTCCTCGGCCGGGCTGCTGCGCCGGCACGTCAGAGCTGCCGCCGAGCTCGACGACCTCCGCGTCGTGCTGGTGCGCTGCCGGGTCCTGCGGCGTGCTGGTCATGCGTCTCCCCCTGGCTGGTGGCACGAGCTGGTGGCGCGGGCAGCGGAGCTGACTCGTGCGTCCCCGGCCCCGCGCCTCGTCATCGTAGACGGGCGGGGGCGGCCGGCGTCCGGGACATCCCCAGGCTCGTCCGGTGTCGGCCCCCAACGGCCCAGCACCCTGACGCGGTGTGGTCGAGCCGATGCTGGCTCAGCCGACGAGGCAGCTGGGCCCCAGCAGCGCCTTGAGGTCGCCCATCAGCGCCGGCGTGGCGGTGACGCGCAGCCGGTCGTCGAGCCGCATCAGCGTGGCCTTGCCGGCCTGGGTGAGCCGCAGGTGCACCTCGGTGACGCCCGGGTGGGTGGCCAGCACGTCCTTGAGCCGCTCGGCGACCGGAGGGGTGCAGCGCGCCAGGGGCATCGCGATGACCACCGGCCCGCGTGGGCCCTCGCTGACGTCGGGGATCGTGAGCTCGCTGGCGTACAGGCTCGGCACGTCGTCGCGGCGGTTGAGGCGTCCGCGCACCGTGACGATGAGGTCCTCGGCGAGCACCGTGGACACCGTCTGGTAGGTCTGCGGGAAGAACATGACCTCGACCGAGCCCTCGAGGTCCTCGACGGTCGCGATGGCCCACTGGTTGCCGTTCTTGGTCATCTTGCGCTGCAGGCCGCTGATCATGCCGGCGATGGTGACGGTCGAGCCGTCGGGCCGGCTCTCGTCGGCGAGCAGCTGGGCGATCGAGCAGTCGCTGGACGAGGCCAGCACGTGCTCGACGCCGAGCAGCGGGTGGTCGCTGACGTAGAGGCCGAGCATGTCGCGCTCGAACTTCAGCTTCTCGCGCTTGTCCCACTCGGTGCTCGGGATCGGCGGCAGGACGGCGAGCGACAGCGACACGTCGTCGTCGAACCCCGCGAACAGCGAGTCCTGGCCCAGCGCCTCCTTGCGCTTCTCGTCGACGAGGGAGTCGACGTAGACCTCGTGCACGCGCACCAGGCCGGCCCGCGCGTGGCCCAGGGAGTCGAACGCGCCGGCCTTGACCAGCGACTCGATGGTGCGCTTGTTGCAGACCACCGCCGGGACCTTGCGCAGGAAGTCCTCGAACGAGCCGAACCGGCCCTTGGCCTCGCGGGCGGCGACGATCCCGTCGACGACGTTGGCGCCGACGTTGCGGATGGCCGTCAGCCCGAACCGGATGTCGGTGCCGACCGGGGTGAAGTCGGCGGCCGACTCGTTGACGTCGGGCGGCAGCACCTTGATGCCCATGCGCCGGCACTCGGCGAGGTAGAGCGCCGACTTGTCCTTGTCGTCGCGCACGCTGGTGAGCACGGCGGCCATGTACTCGGCCGGGAAGTTCGCCTTCAGGTACGCCGTCCAGTACGACACCAGGCCGTACGCCGCGCTGTGGGCCTTGTTGAATGCGTAGTCCGAGAACGGGACCAGGATGTCCCACAGCGTCGTGATCGCCGCGGGCGAGTAGCCGTTGTCCAGCATGCCCTTCTCGAAGCCGACGAACTCGGCGTCGAGCACCTCGCGCTTCTTCTTGCCCATGGCCTTGCGCAGCAGGTCGGCCTTGCCGAGGGAGTACCCGGCGAGCTTCTGCGCGATCAGGATGACCTGCTCCTGGTAGACGATCAGGCCGTGCGTCGCGCCGAGGATCTCCGCCAGCGGCTGCTCGAGCTCGGGGTGGATCGGCGTGATCGGCTGCAGGCCGTTCTTGCGCAGCGCGTAGTTGGTGTGGGACCCGGCGCCCATCGGACCGGGCCGGTAGAGCGCGCCGACCGCGGAGATGTCCTCGAAGCTGTCGGGCTTCATCAGCCGCAGCAGCGCCCGCATCGGGGTGCCGTCGAACTGGAACACCCCGAGGGTGTCACCGCGGCCGAGCAGCTCGAAGGTCGCGGGGTCGGTGAGGTCCTTGCCCAGGGCGTCGAGGTCGACGTCGATGCCGCGCGAGCGGCGCACGTTGACCAGCGCGTCGTCCAGGATCGTGAGGTTGCGCAGGCCGAGGAAGTCCATCTTGACCAGCCCGAGCGTCTCGCAGCTCGGGTAGTCGAACTGGGTGATGATCTGGCCGTCCTGCTCGCGGCGCATGATCGGGATCAGGTCGGCCAGCGGCTCGCTGGACATGATGACGCCGGCGGCGTGCACGCCCCACTGCCGCTTGAGCCCCTCGAGGCCCGTGGCGGTGGCGACCACCTTGGCGACGTCGGGGTCGGACGCGTGCAGCTGGCGGAACTCCTCGGCCTCGGAGTACCGCTTGTGCTCGGGGTCGAAGACTCCCGACAGCGGGACGTCCTTGCCCATGACGGCGGGCGGCATGGCCTTGGTGATGCGGTCGCCCATCGCGAACGGGTAGCCCAGCACCCGGCTCGCGTCCTTGACGGCCTGCTTGGCCTTGATGGTGCCGTAGGTGACGATCTGGGCGACCCGGTCGTCGCCGTACTTGTCGGTGACGTAGCGGATGACCTCGCCGCGGCGGCGCTCGTCGAAGTCGACGTCGAAGTCGGGCATCGACATGCGCTCGGGGTTGAGGAAGCGCTCGAAGATCAGGCCGTGCTGCAGGGGGTCGAGGTCGGTGATGCCCATCGCGTACGCCGTCATGGCACCGGCGCCCGAGCCGCGGCCGGGGCCGACGCGGATGCCGCGGCTCTTGGCCCACCCGATGAAGTCTGCGACGACGAGGAAGTAGCCGGCGTAGCCCTTGGTGCAGATGACCTCGATCTCGTACTCGGCGCGACGGCGCACCTCCTCGCTCACCCCGCCGGGGTAGCGGCGGTGCAGGCCGGTCTCGACCTCGGCGACGAACCAGCTCTGCTCGGTCTGGCCGTCCGGCACCGGGAAGCGGGGCATGAAGCGCCCCTCCCCCTCGGTGAACGACACCTCGCACCGCTCGGCGATGCGCAGCGTGTTGTCGCACGCCTCGGGCAGCTCGCGGAACAGGTGGCGCATCTGCGCGGGGGTCTTGAGGTAGAACTCGTCGGCGTCGAACTTGAAGCGGGTGGGGTCGGCGAGCGTGGAGCCGGACTGCACGCACAGCAGCGCCGCGTGGGCGCCGGCGTCGGCGGCGTGGGTGTAGTGCAGGTCGTTGGTGGCCACGAGCGGCAGGTCGAGCTCGCGGGCCAGGCGCAGCAGGTCGCTCATGGTCTGACGCTCGACCTCGAGGCCGTGGTCCATCACCTCGGCGTAGAAGTTGCCGAGGCCGAGGATGTCGCGGAACTCCGAGGCCGCCTCGAGCGCCTCGCGGTACTGGCCCAGCCGCAGCCGGGTCTGGATCTCGCCGCCGGCGCAGCCGGTGGTGCCGATCAGCCCCTCGCCGTACGACGACAGCAGCTCGCGGTCCATGCGGGGCTTGAAGTAGTGACCCTCGAGCGAGGACAGCGACGCCATGCGGAACAGGTTGTGCATGCCGCCGTTGTCGCGGGCCAGCAGCGTCATGTGGGTGTAGGCGCCCGACCCTGACACGTCGTCGCGACCGCCGTCGCCCCACCTCACCCGGGTGCGGTCGGTGCGGTGGGTGCCGGGGGTCAGGTAGGCCTCGACGCCGATGATCGGCTTGACGCCGTGCTTCTGGCCGGCCTTCCAGAACTCGTAGGCGCCGAAGACGTAGCCGTGGTCGGTCGTCGCGAGCGCCGGCATGCCCTGCCGCGACGCCTCGGTGAACAGGTCGTCGATGCGCGCGGCGCCGTCGAGCATGGAGTACTCGGTGTGGACGTGCAGGTGCACGAACGACTCGTCCGCCGCGGACGCGGGGGCCGGTGCGGAGGCGGCCGGCGAGGCGGCGGAGCTGTCGGGCATGGGAGCGATTCTAGGTCGGCCCACCGACAGTGGGGCGAGGCTCGCGAACCGGCCGAGGTGGCTCGGCGTGTCGGCCCGGCGCGTCGCGGCTCGCGCGACGGCGCGTCGTCGGCCCGGCCACCGGCGCCCGCTCAGCGCCCGCTGTCGCGGTCGCGGCGCACCTGCACCTTTCGTCCCTTGATGCGCGTGCGCGACAGGGCGTCGACCACGTCGTCGACGGCCGACTCGGGCACCTCGACGAGCGAGAAGCGCTCGGTGATCTCGATGCTGCCGATGTCGCCGCCGGACAGCGAGGTCTCGCCGGTGATCGCGCCGACGAGGTCCTGGGGGCGGATGCCGCCCTCGCGGCCGGCTCCGACGTACACCCGCTCGGCGCCGGTGGTGGGACGCCCGCGGCGCGCGCCCTGGCCGGGCGCGTGGCCGCGGGC
>CAXTEJ010000035.1:0-34961 GCA_964243295.1 uncultured Actinomycetales bacterium
GACCGTCACCATCACCGACGGCAGACCACGATTCACACCACCCATGCGCACCTGAGAGCACCGAGCACTGGAGCGCGGCGTCGTCACCAGTGACCTGCCAGACCAGCACGCCTCGAGGTGAGCCGACAAGCTGCCGCACTCTCCACACCACGGCCCGAGCCAGCACTACTGTCAGCTCATGCCCTCACACCGGGCCGGCGACGGTGCCGAGCCCGCCGACGTCCCGAGCAGCGAAGCCGAAGTGCCCTTGGCCCAGGCCTGCGCAGGCGAGGCCGGACGCCGGGCACCGAAGACCGTCATGGGCCAGCCAGCGTCAACCGGCGGAGCGGAGGAGCAGGCGGAGCGGCCGGACAGCGCGGGCCTGACGTCCGATGCCGACGCGGTCGCCGCTCGCGCGGCGCCGGTGCACGCTGGAACCACCTCGGCCGCGTTCTTCGACCTCGACAACACGCTGCTGCGTGGCGCAAGCGCCTTCTACCTGGCGCAGGGGCTGTACCGGCGGAGGTTCTTTCGGCTGCGCGACATCGTGAGGCTCAGCTGGCAGCAGGCGAAGTTCGTGGCGGTCGGCGAGAACCTCGCGCAGGTGTCCCGGTTGAAGGAGCAGGGGCTGTCGCTGGTGCGCGGGCATCGGGTGGATGACCTGTGCGCCGTCGGCGAGGAGGTCTACGACGCCGGCATCGCCGGTCGCCTGTGGCCGGGAACCATCGACCTGGTGCGGACCCACCTGGAAGCCGGCGAGCCTGTGTGGCTGGCCACGGCCACGCCCGTCGAGATGGCCGAGGTCGTCGCCCGGCGGCTCGGCCTGTCCGGTGCGCTGGGCACGGTGGCGGAGCACCACGATGGCGTCTACACCGGTCGGCTGGTCGGCAGCACGCTGCACGGCTCCCAGAAGGCCGCCGCCGTGCGGGCGCTGGCGCAGCGGGAAGGTCTGGACCTGGCCCGGTGCTCGGCGTACTCGGACTCGGCCAACGACATCCCCTTGCTCGAGCTGGTCGGCCGGCCGTGCGCGGTCAACCCGGACGCCAGGCTGCGCGCCCACGCGGTCGCGCACGGGTGGCGCGTGCGCGACTTCCGCCGTGCGCACAAGCTGGCGCGCATCGGACTGCCGACCCTGACCGGGGTGGCCGCGGGTGTGCTGGGCGCTTTCGTGGCGGCTGCGGTCCGCCGTCGGCAGGGCCGGGACGCCGGCTGAGCGCCGGAAACCCTCCGAAGAAGGACGCCGGCTGAGCGCGCCGGAACCCTCCCAGGAAGCACGCCGGCTGGCGCCGAGCCCTCAGAAGAAGGCGGAGGGGCGCTGCAGGAGCAGCGAGTAGAGCGTCTGCTGGATGGTCTCGCGCACCTGGTCGGTGAGGTCGAAGACGAGCATGGGGTCGTCGGCGGCGCCGGCGCCGGCGCCGGCGGGCGGCAGCACCGGCTCACCGAACTCGATCAGCCACTTGCTGGGCAGCGGCACCAACCCGAGCGGGCCGAGCAGCGGGAACGTCGGCGTCACGGGGAAGAACGGCAGCCCGAGCAGCCGGGCCAGGCCCGTGAGGTCGGCGAGGATCGGGTAGGTCTCCTCCGCACCGACGATCGAGCACGGGATGATCGGAACGCCGGCGCGCAGGGCCGCCGCGACGAAGCCGCCACGACCGAAGCGCTGCAGCTTGTACCGCTCGGAGAACGGCTTTCCGACGCCCTTGAACCCCTCGGGCCAGACACCGACCAGCTCACCGGACGCCAGTAACCGCTCGGCGTCGGCGGCGGTCGCGAGCGTGGCCCCGATCTTGCGGGCGACCTCACCGACGACTGGCATCGAGAAGACGAGGTCGGCGCCGAGCAGCCGCAGGTCGCGGTGGCCTGGGTGCTCGTCGTGCAGCGCCAGCTGGGTCATCAGCGCGTCGAGGGCGATCGTCCCGGAGTGGTTGGCGACGATGAGCGCACCGCCGGTGCTGGGCACGTTCTCGAGGCCCCGCACCTCGACGCGGAACCACGAGCGGTACAGCGGCCGAAGCACCGGCAAGAGCGCGGCCGTGAGCTCGCGGTCGAATCCGAAGTCGTCAACCGGGTAGTCGCCCTCGAGCCGCCGCCGCACCCAGGCGAGGGCCTGCGCGACACGGGCGTCCACGTCCTCGACACCCGCTCGGTGGGCCTCCGCGACGAGGGCCTCGACGAGCGCCTCCACCGCGTAGCGCAGCACAGCCGGTGAGGGCCCCCCTCCGGTCGGCGGCGCATCGGCCTCGATGTCGCCCCCGACCTCAGCCCGGACGTCGGCGCCGGCCGCCCCTGCAGCGTCCGTCGTCGAGAAGGTCCGCCCGGCACCCACGGCTTCGCGTACGTCGATCGGCTCGCCACCGCGGACGGCCACCGGCTCGTCGCGCAGGTCGGCGAACAGGTCGCCCCCACCCGCCGACGGCTCATCACGCCGGTCCGCCAGCAAGTCGGCACCGGGCTGCGGGTCGTCACGAAGGTCGGCGAACAGGTCGCCTGAGGGCGTCGACGGCTCATCACGCCGGTCCGCCAGCAGGTCGGCACCGGGCTGCGGATCGTCACGAAGGCCGGCGAACAGGTCGCCCGAGGGCGTCGCGGCCGGCTCTGCGGGGACCGGCTCGTCCGGGGCAGGCGCTGGATCGGGAACCGAGACACCAGGGGGCGCGACGGTTGGGCCGCGACCGCGGCGGGCCCGGCGTGGCGACTCGAAGGGCACCACCGTGCGGGCCGCGTCGACCTCCAGCGGCATGCCCTCACCGCGCTCGACCTGCTGCGCGGTACCTGACGAGCCAGCGGCACCCACTCCAGCACCAGCAACAGCGCCAGCACCAGCGCCAGCAGCGCCACCAGAGCCGCCGCCACCACCCGCCACGGCACCACCGCCCTCACCGCGGGCGCCTGCCGGCTCTGAGTCGCATCGCTTCGCCTCCTGGTCAGCGGCGGGACCGCTGTCCGGCGGGCGGGTGGGCGCCCCCTCGGACCCGCGGACCGGTCCCCCACCCGAGCCGCGTGGCGGACGACGGCCCGGCGGGCGGCGGTCGTCGGTCATCGGGGCGCGGCGATCGGCTCGCGCACGACGTGCTCGGCGGTGCGGGTGAGATCGACCAGCGCGGGCAGCAGCAGCGGTCGGGGGCCACGGCCGGCGGCGACGAGGTCCTCGAGGGCCGACCGCGTGGTGAACGCCGGCTCGAAGCCGAGCACCTCGCGCATGCGGGTGGTGTCGAGCCCGCGACCGTAGGTCAGCAGCCGCCGCTGCTCGGCGGACAGCTCGGCCAGCCCCGAGCGCCGCAGCGCCTGGCCCACCCAGCCACCGGCCAGCTGCGGGACGGGCAAGGTCGGGCGGCCGGCGATGCGCGCGGCCTGCGAGAGCAGCAGCACGCCGTCGCCAGCGACGTTCACGGTACCGACGCCCTCCCCGAGCGTGGCGGCGAGCAGCGCGCCGAGGGCGTCGTCCTCATGCACCAGCTGCAGCCGCGGGTCGAACCCGAGCACCGTCGGGATCACCGGCAGGCTGAAGTAGTCGGTCATGGGCGTCGCGATCTGCGGCCCCACGATGTTGGCGAACCGCAGCACCGACAGCGCGACGTCCGGACGTCGGCGCGCAAAGCCGCGCACGTAACCCTCGACCTCGACCGAGTCGCGGCCGAAACCGTTGCGGGGCAACGCCCGTGCGGTCGTCTCCTCGTCGAACATCGCAGGGTCGCGGGGCGACGCACCGTAGACCGAGGCACTGCTCTTGACCACCAGCCGCTGCACGCCCGTCGCCTTCTGGCAGGCGGCGAGCAGCTGCATGGTGCCGATGACGTTGATCTCCTTCGTCGACGTCCGGCTGCCCGAGACCGGCGTGGCGATCACGTTGAGGTGCACCACGGTGTCGACGTCGGCCGACGCGATGACGCGGGCCATGACGGGGTTGCGGATGTCGGCGCGCACGAACTCGGCCCCGCCGATGCTGTGGGACGGCGGGACGACGTCGACGCCGACCACGTGGTCGACGCCCGGATGGGCCGCCAGCAGGTCGGCGAAGCGCCCGCCGAGGTGGCGCGAGACCCCCGTGACCAGCACGACCTGGCCCATGCGCACCTCCCCCTCAGCGTGCCGCCGCAACGGCTGCGACCGTCCCCGAGCATAGGCGCGTCGACGGCACCGGGACATGCGAGAAGCCCCCGCACCGGGTCGGTGCGAGGGCTTCGACCACCGGTCTCGAGCTGCTCGAGCCGGTGGGCAGGTCACTTCTTGTTGCGGCGCTGGTGGCGCGTCTTGCGCAGCAGCTTGCGGTGCTTCTTCTTGGCCATGCGCTTGCGGCGCTTCTTGATGACAGAGCCCATGAGTACCTACCTACGTCGCAGTTCTGGTTCGTCGCACCGGCTCGTCGCCCGCCTGGGCGGTGCGTCGTGCGCGGTGAGCGCGGGCCAGATCACGGGTGCGGTCCGGCCGTTCGAGCTCCATGCTAGCGCCCCGCCGCCGCGGCCTCGACCGTCGCGCCGAGCGGCTGGGGCAGGTGGTCAGGCGGTTTCGACGTACGAGCCGCGCAGGTAGTCGTGCACGGCCTGCTCGGGCACCCGGAAGGACCGGCCCACCCGGACGGCGGGCAGCTCACCGGCGTGGACCAGCCGGTAGACCGTCATCTTCGACACGCGCATGATCGTCGCCACCTCGGCGACGGTCAGGAACCTCACCTCGGACAGCGCTCGTTCGGGTCCTCGCTCGGGGGGCATGCGTCACCGATCCGTCCTGGCACGCGACGCGTCGCCGGCTTCCCCGCCGGCGACGACAGCATCGGTGCGCCTGGCACACGATAGGGGCACGTGGGGCCCACGGGAAACCCGGCGAACAGCCGGACGGGTGGGAGTCAAGCACCGACTACGGCGTGTCGGGGCCGTAGTGGCGAAGGCGAGATCCCGTCAGTCGAACCACGGGTCGAGCCCGTGCAGCGGGAACACGGCCTGGCGCGTGGCCATGATCGCGCGGTCGACGGCGTCCTCGGGGTCGTAGCCGACGTCCCACGAGCGCCACCACGGGTCACGCCCGTCGCCCATCACAGCCACGGCCGAGCGGTCGTAGGTCTCCTTCACGTAGGTCAGCCAGGACGCCGGCAGCGGGGTCGACGTCGGCAGCGGGGCGTGCGCGGCGACAGCCACCAGGTGGGCCCACGACCGCGGGACGACGTCGAGCACCTCGTAGCCGCCGCCGCCGGTCGCGACCCACCGCCCGTCGCAGACCTCGTGCGCGAGCTCGTGCACCATCGCCTGCACCGCGCGGTGGGCGTCGACCGAGACCGACAGGTGCGCCAGCGGGTCGAGGTAGTGGGTGTCGCAACCGTGCTGGGTGACGAGCACCGACGGCGCGAAGGCCCGCACCACCTGCGGGACGACGGAGTGCACGGCTCGCAGCCAGCCGGCGTCCCCGGTGCCGGGCGGCAGCGCCACGTTGACCGCGCTGCCGGGTGCTGCCGGCCCGCCGACGTCCGCGCTGTCACCGCTGCCGGGGAACAGCACCCGGCCGCTCTCGTGCAGCGAGACGGTGAGCACGCGCGGGTCGTCCCAGAAGATGGCCTGCACGCCGTCGCCGTGGTGCACGTCGACGTCGACGTAGGCGACGCGCTCGGCGCCGTGGTCGAGCAGCCACTGGATGGCTGCGGCGACGTCGTTGTAGACGCAGAAGCCGCTGGCCGCACCCCGCATGGCGTGGTGCATGCCGCCGCAGAAGTTGACGCCGTGCTCGGCCGCGCCGGTCCAGACCGCCTCGGCGACGTCGACGGTGCCCTGCAGCACCCGGGCGCTGGCCTCGTGCATCCCGGCGAAGGTCGGGTTGTCCTCCCCGCCGAGGCCGTGCGCCGGGTCGACGCGGCGGGGGTCGGCCGAGGCCGCTTCGACCGCCGAGACGTAGTCCGAGTCGTGCACGGTCGCCAGCAGCTCGGCGCTCGCGACCTGCGCCCCGCGGACCTCGACGCCCGGCAGGTCGAGCAGGCCCAGGTCGTGGCACAGCCGGGCGGTCAGCGCGAGGCGCACCGGCGCCATCGGGTGGGTGGGGCCGAAGTCGTAGCGCGTGAACGCGTCGTCCCAGATCACCCGTGCCTGCGCCGTCATGGCGGGGACGTTACCGGCGGTCGCCCCGCCGAGCGCGGTCGTGCGCGCGGCCGCCTGCGGGCAGGATGGCCCGGTGACCACGACGGGCCTCGCGACGCCGTCGAGGCGACCCACCCCTCCTGCCGGGCCTGCCGCACGGCTGCGGGCCGCCGCGCGCGACACCCTGCGCACCTCCCCCGCCCGGCTGGCGCTGGCCGTCTTCGCGCTCGTGATCGCGCTGTTCACCGGTCTGCTGTCGCTGCCGGCAGCCACGTCGACCGGCGTGCGGGCGGGTTTCTCCGACGCGCTGTTCACCGCGACCTCGGCCGTGTGCGTCACCGGCCTCACCACCGTCGACACCGCGACGGCGTGGTCGGGGCTGGGCCAGGTCGTCATCCTCGTCGCCATCAAGGTGGGCGGGCTGGGCATCCTCACCCTCGCGTGCCTGCTGGGGCTCGCGGTCTCGCGCCGGCTCGGGCTGCGCCAGCGGCTCATCGCGGCGAGCGAGACCAAGGCGGCCGGGCTCGGCGAGGTCGGCTCGCTGCTGCGCGCCGTGATCGTGGCGTCGACCACGGTCGAGGTCGTCATCGCGGTGCTGCTGTTCCCGAGCTTCCTGGCGGCGAACGAGGGCGTCGGGCTAGCGGTGTGGCACAGCGTCTTCTACGGCATCAGCTCGTTCAACAACGCGGGTTTCGTCGTCCACGAGAACGGCCTCGCGGCCTGGGCCGACGACCCGTTCGTGCTGCTGCCGATCGCACTCGGCGTCTTCGTCGGCAGCCTCGGCTTCCCGGTGCTGCTGGCGGTCGCGCGCGACTGGCGCCGGCGCGGCCGCTTCCGCCGCTGGGGCCTGCACACGCGCCTCACCCTCGTCACCACGACCGTGGTGCTGCTCGTGTCGATCGCGGCCATCGGCGCGCTCGAGTGGACGAACCCGGCGACGCTCGGCGACCGGCCGCTGGGCGCGAGGGTGCTGTCGACGGTGTTCACGGCGGTGATGCCCCGCTCCGGGGGCTTTGCCACCGTCGACATCAGCGCCATGAACCAGTCGACCTGGCTGCTGCACGACGTCCTGATGTTCATCGGCGGTGGCAGCGCCTCGACGGCGGGCGGCATCAAGGTGACCTCGCTCGCGGTGCTGGTGCTCGCGGGCGTCGCCGAGGCCCGCGGCGACCTGGACGTCGAGGCGTTCGGACGCCGGATCCCCTCGGGCAGCCTGCGCCTCGCGGTGACGGTGCTGCTGGCCGGCAGCTCGATGGTCGTCGCCGGCACCCTCGCGCTGCTGTCGATCACCGGGCGCCCGCTGGACGTCGTCCTGTTCGAGGTCGTGTCGGCGTTCGCGACGTGCGGGCTGTCGACCGGGCTGACGCCCGACCTGCCCGACGCGGGCAAGTACCTGCTCGCCGCCTTGATGTTCGCCGGCCGCACGGGCACCATCACGCTCGCGGCCGCGTTGGCCCTGCGCGACCGCAGCCGCGTCGTCCGCCTACCCGAGGAGCGTCCCGTTGTCGGCTGACTTCGCCTCCGGCGACGACGCGGTCCTCGTCGTCGGGCTGGGACGCTTCGGCAGCTCGATCGCCCGCTCGCTGGACTCCCTCGGCCACGAGGTGCTCGCCGTCGACCGCGACCTCGACCTGGTGCAGCAGTTCTCCGGCCAGCTCACCCACGTCGTCCAGGCCGACTCGACGAACGAGGAGGCGCTGCGCCAGGTGGGGGCCGGCGACTTCCCGGTGGCGGTCGTCGGCATCGGGACGTCGGTCGAGGCCAGCGTCCTCACGACCGCCAACCTCGTCGACATCGGCGTCCCGCAGATCTGGGCGAAGGCGCTGACCCCGGCCCACGGCCGCATCCTGCAGCGCATCGGCGCGACCTCGGTCGTCTACCCCGAGCGCGACGCCGGGTTCCGGGTGGCCCACCTGGTGTCGGGGCGGCTCATGGACTACATCGAGATGGACGACGACTTCGCCATCGTCAAGATGCGGGCACCCCGCGAGACGCACGGCTTCACCCTCGAGCAGGCGGGCCTGCGCCAGCGGTACGGCGTCACGGTCGTGGGCGTGAAGTCGCCGGACCGCGACTTCACCCACGCCACCGCCGGCACCAAGGTCTCGCCGCACGACGTGCTCATCGTCAGCGGGCGCATCGACCTGCTCGCGAAGTTCGCCGGCCGCCCCTGAGGGCTCAGACCAGCGAGCGCTCGAACGCCACGGCCTGCGGGTAGTCGCCGAAGACGGGGATCCGCCGGTAGCCGAGCCGGGTGTAGAGCGCCACGGCCTCGGGCTGGCGGGGGCCGGTCTCGAGCCGCGCCACGCGGTAGCCGAGGTTGACGGCCTGCTCCTCCAGCGCCGCCATGACCCGGCTCGCGAGCCCGCGGCGCAGGCGGTCCGGCGAGGCCCAGACGCGCTTGATCTCGCACGCCTGCTCGTCCAGCCGGCGCAGCCCGCCCCCGGCGACGGTCGTGCCGCCGTCCAGCAGGACGATGAAGGCGCCGTCCGGCGGCTCGAACTGCGTGGCCGTGGCCTTGGCCATCTCGTCGATCGCGCCGTAGCGCTCGACGTAGACGGCGGCGAGGCCGTCGAGCAGCGGCCGCACCAGCGGGTCGTCGAGGTGCACCAGGCGCGTCTGGAGCGCCTCACTCACAGCTGGGTGGAGGGGACCAGGAACGGGTCGTCGCCGAGGGGGTAGACCAGGGCGGTCTCGAGCAGGTCGGACGAGCGGCGCCGCCGCTGGTCGCTCGGCCGGAAGCCGTAGCTGCTGAAGAACGCGACGGCGCGGCCGTTGTCGACCGGCACCCACGCCTGCAGGGCGCGGCGGCCGTCGACGCGGGCGTGGTCGGTTGCAGCCCTCGTCAGCTGCCAGGCGACGCCGGCGCCGCGCAGCACCGGGACGACCCACATGCCGAACAGGTCGGCGACCTCGGGGTCGTCGCTGTCGCCGACCGAGACGATGCCCGCCGTCGGGTGCTCCTCGGTGGCGGCCAGCAGCCGGGCCGAGCGCGCCATCCGCATCCGCCAGTAGTCCTCCTCGAGAGCGGCCTCCTGGTCGAGGGTGGCCGCGAACGCGTCCGGCGCCTCGCGCAGCGCCGCCAGGCGCACGTCGCGGTAGACCTGCCAGTCGTCGCCCCCCAGGGCGCGCACGCTCACGTCGCTCATGGGCACACGCTCTCACGTCGCGCTGGGTGCCGGGACCGGCGGCGGACCCGTCTCGCGCAGCGGTCGCGCGCCGTCCACCGTCCGTTCACCGGGTGAGGTCGGCGGTCCGCCACAGCTCGAGCTCGGGCAGCCCGCGCATCGTGCCGGAGCGCCCGGTCGGTGAGAAGCCCTGGGCGGCGTACAGCCGCTGCGCCGCGACGTTGCCGCCGACGACCCACAGCCGAAGGCGCACCCCGCCGACACCCGCCCACAGCTGGGCGGCGGCCTCGACCAGCAGCGTGGCGAGGCCGCGGCCACGGGCGGCCGGGTCGACCCACAGCCCGTTCACGTCGGCGTCACCGGGCTCGGCGGCCGACGTCCGCGACGACAGCACGGTCACGGTGCCGAGCGAGCGCCCGTGCTCGACGGCGTGCAGCGTCGCGGCCGACGCGAGCCTGCGCCGCCAGGACGCCTCGTCCAGCCCGCGCTCGTGGTCGTGCGTCGCCTCGAAGGCGTCCGGCGCGTCGAGCAGCGCGGCGAGGCGCACCTCGCGCACGCGCTGCCAGTCATTCGGCAGCATCCGCCGGACCTCGAGGCCTGGCGCGGCAGCGTCGGTCACGTGGCGCTAGCCCTGGCCGCCGGCGAGCTCGCGGCTGCGGTCGCGCGCGGCCTCGACAGCGGCCATGAACGCCGCTCGCACCTTGTGGTCGTCGAGCTGGCGGACGGCCGCGACTGTCGTGCCGGCGGGGCTGGTGACCTGCTCGCGCAGGACCGTGGGGTGCTCGCCGGTCTCGCGCAGCATGGTCGCGGCGCCGTACAGCGTCTGCAGCACCAGCTCCGTCGACGTCGAGCGCGGCAGCCCGAGCAGCACCCCCGACTCGATCATGGCCTCGACCACGTAGAACACGTACGCCGGTCCCGACCCGCTCAGGGCGGTGACGGCGTCCTGGTGCTTCTCGGCGACGCGCACGACGCGGCCGCACGAGCGCAGCAGCTGCTCGGCCACGGCGAGGTGCTCCTCGTCGCAGTGCGCGCCGGGGCTGATCGCCGCCATGCCCTCGTCGACCAGCGACGGGGTGTTGGCCATGACCCGGACGACGGGCGTGCCCTCGGGCAGCCGCTGCTCGAGGAACGCGGTGGTGATGCCGGCGGCCAACGAGACCACGAGCGTGCCGGGCCGCAGGGTCGCTCGGACCTCCTCGAGCAGCGCGGCCATGTCCTGCGGCTTGACCACCAGCACCACGGTCGACGCGCCCGATGCCGCCTCGGCGCTTCCGGTGGCGCGCACGCCGTGGCGCCGGGTGAGGTCGGCGAGCCGCTCGGGCCGGCGTCCGCTGACCACCAGCTCGGCGGCCGGGCGCCCCGCCCGCAGCAGGCCGGCCAGCAGCGTCTCGCCCATGACGCCGGCGCCCAGCACGGCGGTGACGCCCGGCGCGGGGGCCGTGTCGGCCACCCTCAGCCCTTGGTGGCGAGGGAGCGCAGGAAGAACGCGGTGTTGGCGGGGCGCTCGGCGAGGCGCCGCATGAGGTAGCCGTACCACTGGTCGCCGTAGGGCACGTAGACGCGCACCTTCTCGCCCTGGTCGGCGAGGCGCTGCTGCTCGGCGGGGCGGATGCCGAAGAGCATCTGGTACTCGTAGCTGCCCTGGCTGCGGCCGTTCTGGACGGCGAGCGCGCCGGCGATGTCGACCAGTCGCGGGTCGTGGCTCGCGACCATCGGGTAGCCGTCGCCCTCCATCAGCGCGCGCAGGCAGCGGACGTAGGAGCGGTCGACCTCGGCCTTGTCGGCGAACGCGACCGACTCGGGCTCGTCGTACGCGCCCTTGCACAGCCGCACCCGCGAGCCGGCCGTCGCGAGGTCCTTGCAGTCGGCCTCGGTGCGGCGCAGGTAGGACTGCAGCACCGCGCCGACCCAGGGGAAGTCCGAGCGCAGCTGGTGCAGCACCGACAGCGTGGAGTCGGTCGTGGTGTGGTCCTCCATGTCGAGGGTCACGGTCGTGCCGGCCTGCTGCGCCGCGACGCAGACGTCCCAGGCGTGCTCGTGGGCGATCTTCTCGCCGTCCGGGCCCAGCGCCTGCCCGACCGCCGACAGCTTGAGCGAGACCTCGACGCGGCCGCCGGCGGTCAGCCCCGCGTCGGCGAGGCGGCTGAGCACCGCGGTGTACTCGTCGCGCACCGCGCGGGCCTGCGCCATGTCGGTCGTGTCCTCGCCGAGGTGGTCGAGGGTGACCAGCCGGTGCGAACCCACGATCGACTCGCTGGTGCGCAGGGCGTCCGCGAGCTGGTCGCCGGCGACGAAGCGGCGCACCACCTCGCGCGAGACGGGCGCGGTCTCGACGAGCCGGCGCACGCGCGTGCTCTTGGACATCTGCAGCAGGGCCTGGCGGAGCATGCGCGCAAGGCTACGTCCTGGGGGCGACCAGGTTGAGCCGGGCGAAGGCGAGCGCCTCGGTGAGGTCGGTCTCGCGGACGGCGGGCGTGGCCTTGCGGGTGGTGATCTCGACCACGACGTTGCCGGTCCAGTCGCGGGCGGCCAGGTGCTCGAGCAGCTCGGCGCACGGCTGCCCGCCGCGACCGGGAACGAGGTGCTCGTCCTTGGCCGAGCCGCTCCCGTCGGTGAGGTGCACGTGGGTGAGCCGGTCGCCGAGCTCGGCGGCCATGGCCATCACGTCGCTGCCGGCGGTCGCGGCGTGCGACAGGTCGAGGGTGACGTGGCGGTAGTCGTGGCCGACGGGGTCCCAGCCGGGCAGGTAGGCGACGATCTCGCGGCCCCGGGCGCGCCACGGGAACATGTTCTCGACCGCCAGCTCGATCCCGGTCCGGTCCTCGAGGTCGCGGACGCCGGCCACGAACTCGCGCGCGTACTCGCGCTGCCAGCGGAACGGGGGGTGCACCACGACCGTGCTGGCGCCGACCTCGGCCGCCACCTCGCACGAGCGCTCGAGCTTGGGCCACGGGTCGGACCCCCACACCAGCTGGGTCAGCAGCAGCGTCGGCGCGTGGATCGACACGATCGGCAACCCGTAGTGCTCGGACAGGCCCGCGAGCGCCGCCGGGTCCTGGCTGACCGGGTCGGTCCACACCATGACCTCGATGCCGTCGTACCCGAGGCGGCTGGCCATCTCAAACGCCGACGCGCACGACTCGGGGTAGACCGACGCCGTCGACAGCGCCACGCCGCCGGCCCCCAGGCGCACGGGCGGGCGCACGGGCTCGCTCATGGCTCCAGCGTATGCGCGCTGCGCGCCTCAGCTGGTGCGCCCCGCGGCGCGGTGGGCCTGCTCGACCTCGCTGAACGCCTCGCCCATCCCGGTGAGGAAGCGCAGCACTGCGGCGAGCTCGTCGCCGGAGAACTGCGCCATGACCTCGTCCGAGCGGCGGCCGAGCGGGCCGAAGAAGGCGCCGGCGACGGCCATGGCGGCATCGGTGGTGTGCAGGTGCACCCGCCGCCGGTCGACGTGGTCGCGCTCGCGGCGCAGGTGACCGGCCCCGCTCGAGGCGGTCCCCTCAGCCGGCGGAGATGGTGTCGAGCCGGCGCAGGATGATGCCCTCGCGCAGCGCCCACGGGCTGATGTCGAGCCGATCGGCGCCCAGCAGGTCCATCGCGGCGTCGGCCACGACGGCGCCGGCGAGCAGCTGCGGGGCGCGGGCCGGGGACACGCCGGGCAGCGACATCCGCTGCGCGGCGGTCATGGTCGTCAGCCGGCCCACCCACTGCTCGACGTCGCCGCGCAGCAGCGCCCGCGCGGCGTACGGGCCCTCGCTGGACGGCGCGGCGCCGGCGATGCGCGCCAGCGACCGGAAGGTCTTGCTGCTGCCCACGAACCGGTCGATGCCGCCCGAGCGCGTGACCTGTCGCACCACCTGCGCGATGTCGGCGCGCACCTTGCGCCGCAACGCTTTCACGTCGTCGGCGGACGGCGGGTCGCCCTGCAGGTGGTCGCGCGTCAGCCGCCCGGCCCCGAGTGGCAGCGAGGTCGCGACGTCCGGCTCCTCGTCGATGCCCGTGGCGATCTCGAGCGATCCGCCGCCGATGTCGAGCACGAGCAGCCGCCCGCTCGACCACCCGAACCACCGCCGCACGGCCAGGAACGTCAGCCGCGCCTCGTCGACGCCGCTGAGCACCTCCAGGTCGACACCCGTCGCCTTGCGGACGTCGGCCAGCACCTGCTCGCCGTTGGGTGCGTCACGGATGGCGCTGGTGGCGAAACCCATCACCTCCCGACAGCCCTGGTCCTCGGCGACGGTGACCGCCTCGCGCACGAACGCGGTCAGCGACTCGGCACCGGACGCGGCGATCGACCCGTCCCGCATCAGGTGCTCGGCGAGACGCAGGTCGACCTTGTGCGAGGTCGACGGCAGCGGGTGGGCGCCGTAGTGCGCGTCGACCACCAGCAGGTGGACGGTGTTGGATCCCACGTCGAGCACGCCCAGTCGCATGGCGGCGACCGTACCGGCACGGGAGCGCGCGGGACGGGTCGGCCTCGCCCGTCTAGGCTTGCCCAGGTGCCGGAGACCTCGCTCGACATCGCCCGCACCTGGGTCGAGTTCGTCGACCCCGCGACGGTCGGCGACGAGCAGCAGCAGGTGCTCCGCTGCGACCTGACGTGGCTGACCTCGTCCTGGACGTGCATCTACGGCCGCGGCTGCGAGGGCATCTACGCCGACCGTCCGGACGACGGCTGCTGCACCCTCGGCGCCCACTTCACCGAGAAGGCCGACCGCAGGCGCGTCGCCGCAGCGGTGCCCGGGCTGACGCCCGAGACCTGGCAGCTGCACGCCGAGGGCACCGGTCCGCTCGGCTGGCACGAGAAGGAGGACGGCGCCACCAAGACCCGCGTGGTCGACGGCGCCTGCGTCTTCCTCAACCGCCCCGGCTTCCCTGCCGGTGACGGCTGCGCGCTGCACCAGCTGGCGCTGCGCACGGGCCACGAGCCGCTGACGAGGAAGCCCGAGGTCTGCTGGCAGCTGCCCATCCGGCGCACCTACCGCACCGTCGAGCGGCCCGACGGCACGTCGTACCTCGAGACCAGCATCGGCGAGTACGACCGCCGCGGCTGGGGGCCGGGCGGGCACGACCTCGACTGGTACTGCTCGTCCAACCCGCAGGCGCACGTGGGCACCGTGCCGGTCTACGTCAGCAACGCCGCCGAGCTGCGCGAGCTGATGGGCGAGCCGGCGTACGACGTGCTCGTCGAGCACTGCGAGGCCCACCTCGCACTCGTGGTGGCGGCGAGTGCGACGGGCGGACGACGGCTGCTGCCGCTCGTCGTCCACCCGGCAACCCTTGCAGCGCAGGGGTTCTCGCCCACCTCGCCATGACGGCAGCCGGCGAGCTCCCCGGCACCATCCCCAGCCCCAACCTGTGGCGCTGGCCCGACCGCTACGAGCTGGAGAACCGCTCGGTCGACCCCGAGGGGCTCATCGAGGCCACCATCGAGGCGCTGCACCCGCTGGCCGGCAGCACGGTGCTGGACGTCGGCTGCGGCTCGGGCTTCCACCTGCCGTGGTTCGCCGGCCGCGCGGCGCACGTGGTGGGCGTCGAGCCGCACGAGCCGCTGCTGCGGCTGGCCGCCCGGCGGGTGCGGTCCCTCGACCGGGCCACGCGCGGGCGCATCGAGCTGCGCCGCGGCACCGCGCAGGCCCTGCCGCTGCCGGACGCGAGCGTCGACCTGGTGCATGCCCGGTGGGCGTACTTCTTCGGCCCCGGCTGCGAGCCGGGTCTTGCGGAGGTGGCGCGGGTGCTGCGACCCGGGGGGACGGCTGTCGTCATCGACAACGATGCGACGCGCTCGACGTTCGGCGGGTGGTTCCGGGCCGGGCTCCCGTCGTACGACCCCGTCGCGGTCGAGCGGTTCTGGGCCTCGCAGGGGTTCGACCAGGTGCCGCTGATGGTGCGGTGGACCATGGCGACGCGCGCCGAGCTCGAGTCGGTGGTGCGCATCGAGTTCGCTCCCGCCCTGGCCGACCGCCTGCTCGCCGGCCACCGGGGCACCGAGGTCGACTACGCCGTGAACGTGTGGTGGCGCCGCACCTGACCGCCGACCCCGACCGCGGCGCCCGGGCGTCCCCGAATGTCGCGCCAGTCGTTGCGCCCGAGGTGACCGCGGCGGACCATCGACCATGACTTCCGCCGCGTCCGACAAGCCGCCGCCGCTCCCGATGCGCCGGCGCAACCCGCCGATCAACGCGGCCGGGCCGCCGACCCGCGCCAGCAAGACGTCCATCGTCGTCATCGGTGTCGGCTACCTCGTGGGCCTCGCCATCCCGCCGTTCATCGTCTCGCCCGGGCAGCTGAACGCGTCGACCGGCTCGGTCCTGCTCGCCTTCGGATTCACGCTGCTCGGCGTCGCCATCGTCCTCGTCGCGGGTGCCCTGGCGCTCAAGCGCACCCGCAACTTCGCCTGGCTGATCATCACAGCCGTGCCGTCGGTGGCCATCGTGGCGGGCGGCGCGATCCTCGCCGGCACCAAGCTCAGCGGCTGACGCGTGGGCGCCCCGGTGGCGAGCCGCCGGGGCTCGAACCGCACCGCCGGGCTCGCTTGACCAGGCCTTGACCTGCCGGTGACGACCTGCCGGGCAGAACTCCACGATGCGGCCACGGGCAGTTCATCCGGGCATGTCGGACGCGGAGAACAGTGGGCGGCGACCCACCGGCTCGACCGCGCCTGAGAGGCTCACATGCCCGACGACCCGCACGACCAGCTGCCACCCCACCCCGGCTCCGCGCCGGTCCCGCCCCGCGTCGCCCGGCGCGGACGGCTGCGGCACCGCGTCCCCACCGTCCCGCTCATCGCCGTCGTCGCGGTGACCGGCGTGGGTGGCGTGGCGTTCGCCGCGACGTCCGCCAACCGGCCGCTCGGGCAGCGCCTGGTGGGCCGGCAGGCCGACGGCTCGGTGCTCACGGCGCAGAACCAGTTCATCACCCCGGCCGGCCGCAGCATCGAGCAGACCGGCCAGCCGATGGACCTCGAGGTCGCGCCGGACGGCCGCACCGCCGTGACGCTGACGAAGTCCGGCAAGGGCCTGTTCACCGTCGTCGACCTGGTCACCCGCAAGGTGCTGCAGCAGTACACCCCGCCCAGGGGCACGGGCAGCGGTGACATCGGCGTCGGCGGCCTGCTCTACAGCCGGGACGGCCGGACCCTGTGGGCCACGCAGACCGGTGACCTGCTGCGGTTCTCGGTCGCCGCCGACGGGACGCTGAGCTCGCCCAAGGTCATCAGCCTGCCGTCCACCGGCCCCGGCCCGACCCCGGCCAGCGGCGGCGGCACACGCGCGCAGCCGCTGCCGACCGACCTCGCGTGGTCACCGGACGGCACGCGCATCCTCGTCGTCCTCGACGGGTACGACCGGCTCGCGGTGCTCGACCCCGCGACGGACGTCGTGCTCGCCACCACCGCCGTGGGCGTCGCCCCCCGCGACGTCGCCGTCGTCGGCGGCCACGCCTTCGTCAGCAACGAGGGCGGACGCCGGCCGACCGACACCGACTTCACCAACCTGTCGTAAGACTCACGTGTCGTCGCCGAGCCGGTCGACGGCCGCGCGAGCACCGGCACGATCAGCGAGGTCGACCTCGCGACGAACAGGGTCGTGCACACCTACCGGGTGGGTCTGGACCCGAGCAGCATGGCCGTGCACGGCACCGACCTGCTGGTGACCAACTCCAGCGACGACACGGTGTCGGTGATCGACACGGCCGCGCACCAGGTCACCCAGACGGTGAACGTCAACCCGCTGCCGGGCCAGCCCTACGGCGCGTCCCCCAACGCCTTGGCGTTCCTGGACGACACCCACCTCGCGGTCAGCCTCGGCCGCGACAACGCGATCGCGATCTACCAGTACGCCGGGGCCCGCACGCCCGTCGCGTTCTCCGGCCTGGTGCCGACGGGCTGGTACCCCGGCAAGCTGGTGTGGGACAAGGCGATCGGCCAGCTCGTCATCGCGAACCTCAAGGGCGTCGGCGCCCTCGCCGGCAACGGGACCGTGAGCGAGGGTGTGGGCACGAAGCCCGCGACGGCCAAGCAGGTCTACCAGGACCTCGGCACCGTGCAGCAGATCGGCATCCCCTCCCCGGCACAGCTCACCCGCTACACGTCGACGGTCTTCGCCGACAACCAGTGGAACGGGCTGGCGGCGCGCAACCAGAAGGGTTCTGCTGCAGCCGCTCCGAAGGCGTTGCCACTGCGCGTCGGTGACCCGTCGACCATCAAGCACGTCTTCGTCATCGTGCGCGAGAACCGCACCTACGACCAGGTGCTCGGCGACGTCCCCCAGGGCAACGGCGACCCCAGCCTGACGCAGTTCGGCGCCCAGGTGACGCCCAACTCGCACGCGCTCGCGACGCAGTTCCCACTCATCGACAACCTGTACTCCAACGGCACGAACTCCGCCACGGGCCACACCTGGCTCGACGCGGGCTTCGTCAACGACTACCTCGAGCGCTCGTATGCGAACTACGTCCGCAACTACGGCCAGCCCGACGCGCTGGTCTACCCCAGGTCGGGCTTACTGTGGGACAACGCGTTGACGCACGGCAAGAGCGCGCGCATCTGGGGCGAGTACGCGGCGTACTACAACTCCCCCGACGGGTCGCCGGCGCAGGGCACCTGGACGCAGTGGTACCGCGACTCGCAGGTGCTCGAGGGCAAGGCCAAGGGCCCGCTGCACGCGCCCGTCGGCTACTTCCAGTCCAAGTCCGACATGCCGTCGCTCGACCGCATCCTCGCCAAGGACTACCCCAACTTCCAGACCCAGATCACCGACCAGTACCGCGCCGACCTGTTCATCAAGGACCTCAAGGCGTACGAGAAGCAGGGCTCCATGCCGGCCCTGAACATGCTCTGGGTCATGCAGGACCACACGGCGGGCACGACGCCGGGGCTGCCGACGCCGTCGGCGATGGTGGCCGACAACGACCTGGCCACCGGCCGCATCGTCGACGCGATCTCGCACTCGTCGTTCTGGAAGGACAGCGCCGTCTTCGTCATCGAGGACGACTCGCAGAACGGGGTCGACCACGTCGACGGTCACCGCAACGTCGTCATGGTCGCGAGCCCCTACGCCAGGCGCGGGACGGTCGACAGCACCTACTACACGCAGCTCAACGTCACGCGCAGCATCGAGCAGATCCTGGGGCTGCCGCCCACCAACCAGCTCGACCTCGCCGCCGAGCCCATGCGCGCGGTGTTCACCGACCAGCCCGACTTCACGCCGTACACGGTGAAGCCGAACCGCATCCCGCTCACCACGCTCAACCCGCAGCCGTCCGCCACGACGAGCTCGGTGCAGCAGCAGTGGATCGCCTGGTCGCAGCAGCAGGACCTCACCCGCCCCGACGCCCCGCAGTTCGAGCCCTTCAACCGGCTCACCTGGTACGCGAGCACCGGCTGGAAGCGCCCCTACCCCGGCGACTCCACCGTCATGACCCCGGCCCAGGTGCTCGAGGCGTTCCCGCCCAGCCTCGCGGTGGACGACGACAAGCTGCCCGTCTCGCTGGCGCAGCAGCCGCACACGGCGTCCCCGGCGCCGCGGTGATAGAAGCACTCGGGCTGTCCCGGCACTACGCCGGCCGGCCGGCCGTGGACGGCGTCACCCTCCGGGTGGCGCCGTCCTCGGTGCACGGGCTGCTCGGCCCCAACGGCGCCGGCAAGAGCACGCTGATCGGCATGCTGCTCGGGCTCGTCAGGCCGGACGCCGGCACCGTGCGGCTGCTGGGGCGCGAGGTCACCGGCACCGGCCTGCCCGACGGCGTGGCCGGGGTGCTCGACGGGCCCCGCTTCCCGCCCGCCCTCACCGGGCGGCAGGCGCTGCAGCGGTTGGCTGCCCTGGACGGCGCGAAGCGTTCGTCGTCGGCCCTCCAGTCGGCGCTGGACGACGTGGCCCTCGGCGACCGGGCCGACGAGCGGGTGGGCGGCTACTCGCTCGGCATGCGGCAGCGGCTGGGCCTCGCCGCGGCCCTGCTGCGCCGGCCACGGGCGCTGCTGCTGGACGAGCCCGCCAACGGGCTCGACCCCGCCGGGGTGCAGGTCGTCACCGCGCTGCTGCAGCGGCTGCGCGACGACGGTGTCGCCGTCCTGCTCAGCAGCCACGACCTGGACGCCGTCGAGCACCTGTGCGACGACGTGACGGTCATGCAGCGCGGGTGCGTCGCGTTCGCCGGCAGCCTGGAGGCGTTGCGCCGCAACGCTCCTGACCCCGTCTCACGACTGCGAACCAGCGACGACGCGATCGCGCTGCGGCTCGGCGCCGAGCTGGACGGCGAGGTCTGCGCCGCCGGGCGCGAGGGCCTGCAGGTGCGCGCGTCCCAGCCGGCGCTGGACGCCTGGCTGCTGCGGCTCGCGGCCCAGGGGGTCGTCGTCCGGTCGTTGGCGCTCGAGCGCTCGTCGTTGCGCACGGCGTTCCTCGAGCTCACCGGCGACGCTGGTTCCACCGGTGCAGCCGGCGTCCCCGGGGCCGCCGGCGTCCCCGGTGCCGCCGGTGCCGCGCCGGACGTCGCGTGACCGGCGTGCTGGCCGCGACCCGCGACGAGCTGGTGCAGCTGGGACGTCACCGCCCGACCCAGCTGGCGCTCGTCGTCGCTCTGGTGACGCCGCTGCTGTTCGTCGCGGTGCTGGCCGTGGTGGGCACGGCGCCCGCCGACACGCTGTTCGGCCGGTGGGTGCGCACGTCCGGGTTCGCCGTCCCGCTGGTGGCGCTGGGTTTCGCCGGGCAGTGGGGGCTGCCCGCGCTCGTGGCGCTGACCGCCGGTGACGTGTTCTCGGCCGAGGACCGGCAGGGCACCTGGCCCGGGCTGCTCACGCGGTCCGCCGGCCGGGGGGTCGTGTTCGTGGCCAAGGTCGTGGCCGCGGCGGTGGCGAGCGTCGTGATCGTGCTGGTGCTCGGGGCCATGAGCATCGCCGCAGGCACGCTGCTCGTCGGCACGCAGCCGGTGCCCGGGCTGTCGGGACAGCTGCTGCAGGGGTCGTCGGCGTGGCACGGAGTGGTCGGCGCGTGGCTGACCCAGCTGCCGGTTGCGGCCGGCTTCGCGGCGGTGGCGGTGCTGCTGTCGGTCGTGAGCCGGTCGAGCGTCGTGGGCGTGGGCGGGCCGGTCGTCGTCGGCCTCGCGATGCAGCTCGGCGGCCTCGTGGCGCTGCCCACCGGGGCGCGCGAGGCACTGCTGGCGACGGGGTTCGGCGCCTGGCACGGGCTGCTGACCACCCCGCGCGACACCGCTGCGCTGTGGCACTCGTGCCTGGTCAGCGCCGCCTACGTGGTGGTGTGCCTCGGCGCTGCGTGGCTGGTGTTCTCCCGGCGCGACGTGAGGACGTCGTGAGCGGCGGCCGGCGGGCCGCCGTCCTCGCCGTCCGGTCGGGGGTCGTCGCGCTGGCGCTCGTGGCGGGGTGCTCGGGCGGCGGCCCGGCGCGCAGCGAGCTGGCGCCGGCGTTCGCCACGACGTTCGCCAACCTCTACGCGCTGCAGCAGGCCGAGCGGGGCACCACCGTCGAGGCGGCCACGCTCAGTGCCACGGCCCGCTGCGGTCGCTCGGGCGGCGTCGAGACCGGCAGCGGGCCGGGCGAGGACTGGCGCTGCGAGGTGAGGTACGTCGCGGGCCGCGAGCGCGTCCAGGCGATCGCCACCTACAGCCTCACCGTCAAGGCCGACGGCTGCTTCACCGCGGACGGCGACGAGCCGGCCCAGCTGGTCGCCCAGCAGACCGTCGTCCGCCCGGACGGTGTGACCGTGCCCAACCCGCTGTGGCAGCTCGACGGGTGCATCGGCGGCTGAGCGGCGTCCACAGCCTCCGACGCGGCGTCGCGGCGCTGTCGGTGCCGGCTCCTACAGTCGTGCGCATGGCGACCGGCAGCGCGCGCAAGAGCGCACCCCTCAAGGCTCCCTACCGCTGCGGCGAGTGCGGGTGGACCACCACCAAGTGGGTCGGGCGCTGCGGTGAGTGCCAGGCGTGGGGCTCGGTGGCCGAGGTCAGCGACGTGCCGGTGCGCACGACGTCCGCCGGCCCGGTCACCACCCCCGCCACGCCGATCCTGGACGTCGACGCCCAGCTCGCCACCTCACGCGCTACCGGCATCGGCGAGCTCGACCGGGTGCTCGGCGGCGGGCTGGTGCCCGGCGCCGTCGTGCTCGTCGCCGGCGAGCCGGGGATCGGCAAGTCGACCCTGCTGCTCGACCTGTGCGGCAAGGCCGGGCGCGACGGGCGGCGGGTGCTCTACGTGACCGGCGAGGAGTCGGCCGCGCAGGTCAAGCTGCGGGCCGAGCGCATCGAGGCCCTCGCGCGCACGCTCTACCTGGCCGCCGAGACCGACCTCGCCGCGGTGCTCGGCCACATCGACGCGGTCAGGCCCGACCTCGTCGTCGTCGACTCGGTGCAGACGATCGGGTCGGCCCAGCTCGACGGGGCCGCGGGCAACGTGGCGCAGGTGCGCGAGGTGGCCGCCGCGCTGATCGCCGTCGCCAAGTCGCGCGGCATCGTCGTGCTGCTCGTGGGTCACGTCACCAAGGACGGGTCGATCGCCGGGCCGCGCGTGCTCGAGCACCTCGTCGACGTCGTGGTGCAGTTCGAGGGTGAGCGGCACTCGCGGCTGCGCCTGGTGCGGGCGGTCAAGAACCGCTACGGGCCCACCGACGAGGTGGGCTGCTTCGACCTGTCCGACGCGGGCATCATCGGGCTGGCCGACCCCAGCGGGCTGTTCCTGTCCGAGCGGGCCAGCACCGTGCCCGGCACCTGCGTCACCGTCACGCTCGAGGGCCGCCGGCCGCTGGTCGTCGAGGTGCAGTCGCTGGTGGCGCCCACCCAGGCGCCCAACCCGCGCCGCGCGACGTCCGGCATCGACTCCAGCCGGGTCGCGATGGTGCTGGCCGTGCTCGAGCGGCGGGCGGGCGTGCCGCTGCGCGCCGCCGACGTCTACCTGTCGACCATCGGCGGCGTGCGCGTCGCCGAGCCGGCCGCCGACCTCGCCATCGCGCTCGCGGTCGGCAGCGCCGCGGCCGACCGGCCGCTGCGGCCCGGCACGGTCGCGTTCGGCGAGGTCGGCCTGGCCGGTGAGATCCGCCCCGTCGGCGGGGCGCTGCGCCGACTGGCCGAGGCCGCCCGGCTCGGGTTCTCGACGGTCATCGTGCCGCCTGGCGTCCTCGGGTCGGGCACCGTCCCCGCGGGGCTGCAGGTCATCGAGGCGCCCGATCTCGCCACCGCGGTGCGGCGCGCGACGGTGCAGCCCCGGTGAGCACAGCCGAGAGCGCACCCCAAGCTGCACGTGGCCGTGACCGACCCAGCTGGCCTGCGGTCCTTCGAGGTGGCTCAGTGCAGCGTCCGACCTGCGTAGGCACCTCGTGATCTCGACCTCGTGGAGCCGCTGCCCCCTGCGGCGGCCGCGACGAGCAGCGCCGCCGCCACTGCCGCGGTCATCAGCGCCGCTGCGCCGGGCTGCCGGAGCAGCACGACGTAGCCGTCGGGGACGGCAGGCACGGGAGACCTCTCGAGATCGCGGACGACGGGCACGGCGCTGGGCGCTGCGTGCCGGTCACGGCGGGGTCGAGGTCACGCCGGCAGGGTAACGCCGTCGCGGTGAGCCGTCGCGCGGCGCGGGGGGCCTGCTGGCGGCGCCCGGTATCATCGGCGCAGGTTCTCCAGCAGCAGCAGTGGGGGTGGGTATGGCGGAGCGGTCCGAGGACGAGCTCATCCGCAGCACCCTGGCCGCCGCGGCGCCGGGAACCGAGCTGCGCGACGGGCTCGAGCGCATCCTGCGCGGCCGCACCGGCGCGCTCATCGTGCTCGGCAACGACCGGGTGGTCGAGAGCATCGCCACCGGCGGGTTCCCGCTCGACGTCGAGTTCTCCGCGACCCGGCTGCGCGAGCTGGCGAAGATGGACGGCGCGATCGTGTGCGACGCCGACGCCAGCCGCATCGTGCGCGCCGCCACCCAGCTGCTGCCCGACCCGAGCATCGAGACCGCCGAGTCCGGCACCCGCCACCGCACCGCCGAGCGCGTCGCCAAGCAGACCGGCTTCCCCGTGATCTCGGTGAGCCAGTCGATGCGCATCGTCGCGCTGTACGTCGGCAACCGCCGCCACGTGCTCGAGGACTCCAGCGCGATCCTCAGCCGCGCCAACCAGGCCCTCGCGACCCTCGAGCGCTACAAGCTGCGCCTCGACGAGGTCACCGGCACGCTCTCGGCGCTCGAGATCGAGGACCTCGTCACCGTCCGCGACGTCGCCGCGGTGATCCAGCGGCTCGAGATGGTCGGCCGCATCAGCGACGAGATCGCCGGTTACGTCGTCGAGCTGGGGACCGACGGGCGGCTGCTCACGCTGCAGCTGGACGAGCTGACCGGCGGCCTCGGGCCCGACCGCGAGCTCGTCGTCCGCGACTACCTCGAGCAGGGCACCGCCGACGACCGCATCGGCGAGCTGCTCGGCCAGCTGGCGCAGCTGACCTCCGCCGAGCTGCTCGACCTGTCGTCGGTCGCCAAGATCCTCGGCTACAGCACGGTCGGCGACGCCCTCGACGCCGCCGTGAGCCCCCACGGCTACCGCCTGCTGAGCAAGGTGCCGCGCCTGCCCGGCGCCATCGTCGACCGGCTGGTCGAGCACTTCGGCAGCCTGCAGAAGCTGCTCGCCGCAGGTCTGGACGACCTGATGGCGGTCGACGGCGTCGGCGAGCTTCGGGCGCGGGCGGTGCGCGAGGGTCTGTCGCGCCTCGCCGAGTCGAGCATCCTCGAGCGCTACGTCTGAGGGTGGGCGGCTCACCCCTGCACGAACCGCTGCTGCGCTGGTACGACGAGACGCAGCGCGACCTGCCGTGGCGCGCGCCCGGACGCACGCCGTGGGGCGTGCTGGTCAGCGAGGTCATGCTGCAGCAGACGCCGGTGTCGCGCGTGCTGCCCGTGTGGCAGGCTTGGCTCGACCGCTGGCCGACGCCCGCGGCCCTCGCCGCCGAGCCGGCCGGCGAGGCGGTGCGCGCCTGGGGTCGGCTGGGTTACCCGCGCCGGGCGCTGCGGCTGCACCGCGCGGCGACGCAGATCACCGAGCGCCACGGCGGGCAGGTGCCGGCCGACCTCGAGGCGCTGCTCGCCCTCGAGGGCGTCGGCAGCTACACCGCCGCGGCCGTCGCCAGCTTCGCCTTCGGCCGTCGGCACGCGGTGCTCGACACCAATGTCCGCCGGGTGCTGGCCCGCGCGGTCGGCGGCGACCCCGTGCCGCCCGTCGCCCTGACGCGTGCGGAGGTCGCCCGCGCCGAGGTGCTCGTCCCGGACGGCGACGCCGAGGCCGCGCGGTGGGCCGTCGCGGTCATGGAGCTGGGTGCCCTCGTCTGCACGGCCCGCTCGCCGTCGTGCGGTGCCTGCCCGGTGGCGGACAGGTGCGCGTGGCTGGCGGCCGGCGCGCCGGCGTACGACGGACCCGCGCGACGCGGGCAGGCCTGGCACGGCACCGACCGGCAGGTGCGCGGCCGGCTGCTCGGCGCCGTCCGTGCAGCTGACGGGCCCGTCGCCCTCGCCGACCTGGTCGCCGCGACACCGGACGCCACGCTGCGCGACCCCCGCCAGCGCGAGCGCGCCCTCGCCTCGCTCGTCGAGGACGGCCTGCTCGAGCCCGTGCCGGGGCCCGAGAGCACGTACGCGCTGCCGGGCTGACCGTTCGGCTCTGGGCGCGAAGGCCGCCGGTGACCCCTGAGGCGTCCACTGCGCCGCGGGGTCCGGCGACTACCCGCCCCGCGGTGACCGCCCGTCGCGCGGGCCGAAGGCGCGGACGGCGTCGGCGTCGCTGTTGAGCGCCCGCACGTACTCCTCGGCCCAGGCGCGGCGGTCGGGGTACGTCGAGCCGGCGACGACGGCCTCGACCGCGGCGTCGACGTCGACGGTCGCCGACATCAGCGACACCCCGCCGTCGCGCAGAACGGCGTAGGCGCCGCCGGCCCGGCCGTACGGCATGCCGACGCTGCCGGGGTTGACGACCAGCCGGCGGTCGACGAGCCGCACGAACGGCATGTGCGTGTGGCCGCAGACGACCGTGCGGACCTGCTCGGGCACGTCGGCGAGCGCCTCGGCCCACCGCTCGAGCCGGGTGTCGACGAGCACGACCTCGTCGTCGTCCCGCGGCGAGCCGTGGCAGAAGAGCACCGGGCCGAAGCCGTCGACCTCGACGGTCACCGGGTGCGGCAGCCCGGCGAGCAGCTCGACGTGGCGGGGCTCGAGCTGGGCGGCGGCCCACGGCGTCACGTCGGGCGCGTCGCCACCCTCCCCGCGGGCGACGGCGACCAGCTCGCGGTCGGCGTTGCCGCGCACCAGCACGACCCGGTCGCCGAGGGCGGTGAGCCGGTCGAGCACCTGCGTCGGCTGCGGCCCGGACGCGTGGTCGCCGGTCACGACGACGAGCTCGGCCTCGCGCACCGCCCGCTCCGCGAGCACCGCCTCGAGCACCGGCAGCACCCCGTGGACGTCGGACAGCACCGCCACCGAACCCACGCTGTGCCCCATCGGGGCATCGTGCCCGACCGCTGTCGGTGGCGTGCGCCAGGGTGGGCGCACCCGCGGTCGCCGACCGCCGCGCGAAAAGGGCCCGCCATGTTCCTCGGACTGCGCACGATCATCTACCCGGCACCCGACCTCGAGGCCAGCAAGGCGTGGTTCACCCAGCTGCTCGGCATCGAGCCGTACTTCGACCAGCCGTTCTACGTCGGCTTCACCGTCGCGGGCTACGAGCTGGCGCTCGACCCGAGCGGCGACCCGGCCACCGGTCCTGTCACCTACTGGGGCGTGCCCGACGCCGAGGCGGCGCTCACCACGCTGCTGGACGCCGGAGCAACCGGCCGCGGCACGGTGCAGGACGTCGGCGACGGCATCCGCGTCGCGACCGTCATCGAACCCGGCGGCAGCGTGCTCGGGGTCATCGAGAACCCGCACTTTCGGCTGCCGGCGCCGACGCAGCAGCCGAACGGTCCGGGTCGCTGAGCCCCTCGGCTGCGCGAGCCACCCCACCCGGTCGCACCACCAGCACGGCGCCCAGCGCGGCAGCCACCAGCAGCACGGCGAGCGCACCGAGCGTCAGCGCGTCGGGGCGCAGCAGCGGCTGGCCGCGCTCGGCCTGCCAGGCCAGCAGCGCGACCAGCGCCAGCTGCGTGCTGCCGGCGACGGCGACCAGCCGGGCGCTCGTGCGACCAGCGAGGCGGGTGCGCCCGAGGGCGAAGGCCAGCAGCGGCAGCGCCTGCAGGGCGTGCAGCCCGGCGAAGTGCGCGATCCGCAGGTCGCCGTGCTGGGTGCTCCAGCCGAGCAGCGGCAGGCCGGGGCCGCCGTCCGGGGCACCCACGGTGTGCGCCCCGGCCGGGTCGAACCCCTTGTTCGCGATCATCAGCCCGGCGGCGGCCATGCCGACGAGGCAGACGCCGACGCCCCAGCGCAGGCCGGCGGCGGTGAGGTCGTCGACGCCGTCCTGCCGCAGCACCAGCCAGGCCGCCACGACCGTCAGCACGAACACCCCGCTGATGACGGTGCCCGCGGCCCAGAACAGCCCGGCGTCCAGGGCCGTCGCCTCGTTGAAGTGGCTCGTCGTGCCCCGCAGCACCTGCAGGCAGATGTACGCGAGCTCGAGGGTGAGCCCGGCGGTGACCCCGATGCTGATCAGCGCCACGCGACGGGGTGCGCCGCGCAGCCGGTCGAGCACGTAGCGCAGCCCCGTGACGTACAGCACGCTCGACAGGCCGAACTTCGCGGGCTTGGCCCAGGCCGGCGCCCCGCCGATGACACGCTGGTCGACGACCAGCCCGACGACTGAGACGGCGAGCACGACCAGGCTCATCACGATGCCCGCGGTCAGCACGCGCCGGGACGTCGGCCACCGCCCTGCGCGCTCCACGTGCCCGTCAGGCAGCTCCGGCAGCGAGGGGAGCGAGGGGGCCGACGTGGGCGAGGTCGTCGAGGTCATGGCCCGAGCGTGCTGCCCCGACCGGCCGCGCGTCATCGTCCCGTCGCGCGGTCCGGCGTCCGACCGGGGGACGACGCGCGCCTCCTCCCGCAGGACGGGGCCGGGCGACGGCCCGCGGAACTAGCATCGCCGCGTGGACCTGACCGCGGACCCGCTGGGCGCGGACCTTCGCGTGAGCGACCGTGTGTACGCGGCCGTGGCTGTGGTGGCCGCGCTCATCGCCGTCGGCCAGGGGCCACGGTCGCCGCTCGTGCTCGGGTGCGTGCTGCTGGCGCTGGTGCCGTGGGGGCTGCTGCTCGTCGGCCGCGAGCCGGCGCTGCCGGTGTTCGCGGTGGTCAGCATGCTGCCCGTCGCCGTCGCGGGCGCCACCACGGGGTTGGCCGCCGTCCTGTTCATGGCGACGGCCGCGAGCAGCCGGGTGGCCAGCCGCACCGACCGGCGCTCGCTGCTGCTGCTCACCACCGCCGCGGTGCTGGTGCTGCCGGTGCTGTCGACGGCGGCCGATCAGGACATCGAGGACGTCGGTGCGCTGTACTTCGCGTTCGGCAACCTGTTCGGCGTGCTCGCGGGGGTGATGCTGCGGCGCAGCGCCCGGCTGACACGCGCGCTCGGGGAAGCCGGCGAGCAGCTGGCCGAGGCGGCGGCCCGCGACGAGCGCCACCGCATCGCCCGGGACGTGCACGACCTCGTGGCCCACTCACTGACCGTCGTCGTGCTGCACGTCGGCGGCGCCCGGCGGGTGCTGCGAACCGATCCCGACGCCGCCGAGGGCGCGCTGGCCGACGCCGAGCAGGTCTGCCGCGAGAGCCTCGACGGCATCCGCGGGGTCGTCGGGCTGCTGCGCGAGGACGGCGACCACCCGCCGGTGCTCTCCCTTGGGCTCGACGAGCTCGTCGACGGCTATCGCGCGGCGGGGCTGCCTGTCACCCTGACGCTTCGCGGTGACCCGGCCGCGCTGCCGCTCGCCACCCGGGTCACGTTGCACCGGGTCGTGCAGGAGGCGCTTGCCAACGTCGGCCGGCACGCCGGCACCGGCGCCGCGACCTCGGTGGAGGTGGGCGTCGACGCCGGCGGAGCCGACGTCCGGGTGAGCAACGACCTGCCTGCGCCGCGTGCGGCGCCCGGTCACGGCGGCTTCGGGCTGCTCGGCCTGGTCGAGCGCGTGGCGTCCCTCGGCGGCACCCTCAGCGGCGGCCCGGACGACGGCAGCTGGGTCGTGCGCTGCCGTCTGCCCGCGACCGACCGGCGGCCGGCCCGGGTGCCGACGCCGTGAGCGAACCGGTGAGCGGGCCGGCGGCGCCGAGCGTGCGGATCGTGCTGGCCGACGACCAGGCCATGGTGCGGTCGGGTTTGGCGCTCGTGCTCGGCTCCGAGCCGGGCTTCGAGGTGGTCGGGCAGTGCGCGGACGGCGCCGGTGTGCCTGACGTCGTCCGCGCGACCGGGCCCGACCTCGTGCTGATGGACCTGCGGATGCCGCGCGTCGACGGGCCCGAGGCGACCCGGCGGCTGCGGGCGACGCCGGGAGCGCCACCGGTGCTGGCGCTCACCACCTTCGACGACGACGACGTCCTGTGGTCGGCGCTGGACGCCGGAGCCGCCGGCTTCGTGCTCAAGGACAGCCCCGCCGAGGCGCTGGTCGAGGCGGTGCGCTCGGTCGCGGGCGGCGGCGCCTGGCTGGACCCGCGGGTGCTGCCCCGGGTGCTGGCCCGGGCGCGGAGCGGACCACGCACCACCCCGACGTCCGCCCGGGCCCTGGCCCGGCTCACCCCCCGCGAGAGCGAGGTGCTGCAGCTGGTCTGCCGCGGCGCCACCAACGCCGAGATCGCGGACCGGCTGCACCTGGGCGAGCGCACCGTGAAGTCGCACGTGTCGGCCATCCTCGCCAAGCTCGACGCCCGCGACCGCGCCGCCGCCATCGTCCTCGCCCTCGACGCGGGCCTCGGCGGCACACGAGGGTGACCCGGGACGCCGCCATCTCGCTGGCAGGCACACCTCAGCCGGGCGCGGCCAGCTCGGCGCGCACGAGTCAACGGCTTGACGCGAGACCCGCGGACGCGCTCAGCCGGGCGCGGCACCACGACGACGGCACCCGTGACCGCCGCATCGCCGGTGACGTCGAGCCCGTCCTGCAGGGTGGACCAGACGAACGCCGGCATCGCCGCCAGCTGCAGCCGAGCGGTGCTGCGGCCCGAGGCGCTGTCGGTGAACGTCCGGTCCAACGGCACCGCGTCGAGCTGCGGTCACGCTGACACCTCAGTCACCGGCGTGGGCCGCGGGTGAAGATCTGGGTGGCTGCCGACCGGGTGAGGTCCTCGATCCGGGCGAGGTCCGCTTCGGGTTCGAGGTTCCCCGTCAGGTGCAGCGTCGCCAGTCCGTGCACGAGCGACCACGCCGCCACCGCGGCTGACGCTGCGGCGGAGTCGTCGGCGACCGTGGCACTGCCACCTTGGAGCAGGTCGTAGTTCGCCGCCCGGGCGGCGTTCAGCTCCGCGTCGTCGGTGCGGAGCAGATCGGGGCGGAACATCACCGCGAAGTGGGCGGGATGGGTGAGCGCGAAGCGGACGTAGGCCACCGCGGACTCGAGGAACGGCCGGTCGCTGCTGTTCATGGCCGCCGTCAGCTGGGCGGTCATGAGCTGGTAGCCCTCAGCCGCCAGCGCGGTCAGCAGGCCCGCCTTGTCCCCGAAATGGTGGGCTGGCGCCGCGTGGGAGACCCCAGCCGAGCGGGCCAGCGCCCGCAGGCTCAACGCCGCCGCACCCTCACGCTCGATCTCCCGTGCTGCGACCTGCAGCAGCGTCCGGCGCAGGTCCCCGTGGTGGTAGGGCCTGGCGAAGCTGTCATCCGTTCGGCTCATGCGGGAACGATGACAGCAGAACTTGACAGTGGCAAGAACGCGCCCGCATCCTCATCTTGACATTGACAGGATATCGAGATGGGGAGCCCACATGGACACGCAGCTGGTCGACCGCCCGGCCACCGGCTCGGCCACGGCCGGGCCCAGGCGCGCCCTGTGGTCGTTGGTCCTGCTCGGTTGGCTCGTGGTGGCCGCGGTGCTGGCGCCGCTCGGCGGGCACCTGGGTGAGGTCGCCGACGACTCCCTCACCGCTCTCCTGCCCGAGCAGGCCCAGTCCCGGCAGGTGCTCGAGCTCGGGGAGCGGTTCACCACCCAGGACGTGCTCCCCGCGGTCGTCGTCTACGCGCAGGACCACGAGCTGAGCGGCGCCGACCGTGCCACGCTGGCCGCTGAAGCAGTGCGGCTGCAGTCGGTGCTGGGTGAGCGGCTGGCCGGTCCGGTCACCGGGCCGGTGTACGCCGCCGACGCCCGCGCCGCGCAGCTCGTCGTGCCGTTCGCCGGGTCCGACGTCGTCGACGTGGAGCCCGCCGTGGCAGACCTTCGCGAGGAGCTGAAGCGGGCACCGGCCGGCACGCCTGCGTCGTACCTGACCGGTCCGGCGGGGATCGCCGCGGATGTGCGCGGGGCTCTCGGGGCCATCGACGTCCTGCTTGTTGCCGTGACCTCGGTCGTGATCCTCATCATCTTGATCTCGGTCTACCGCAGCCCGCTGCTGCCCTTCCTGGTGCTCACCGTCGCCGGGATGTCGCTGGGCATCACCCAGGGCGTGCTGTATCTGCTGGCGCGGGCCGGGGTCATCAGCCTGGGGTCGGACGTGCAGGGCATCCTCAACGTGCTGGTCCTGGGCGCCGCCACCGACTACGCGATGCTGCTGGTGGCCCGCTTCCGGCAGGAGCTCGCCCGGCGGGCACCCGCACCGGCGCTGTCGGCGGCGTGGCGGGGCAGCCTCGGTCCGATCGTCGCCAGCGCCGCCACCGTGGCGCTCGGGCTGCTCTGCCTGCTCGTGAGCGACCTGGGCATCAACCGGGACCTGGGTCCTGCCGGAGCCATCGGCATCGCCTGCTCGCTGGTCGCCGTGCTCACCCTGCTGCCCGCGCTGCTGGCGCTGGCCGGCCGGGCGGCCTTCTGGCCCCGGCGGCCCAGCCAGACCCCTGTCGACGGGACGGGCGCTGGGTGGTCCCGCGTGGCCGGGCTGGTCGGCCGGCGTCCGCGCCCGGTGTGGCTGGCCAGCGCCGGTGTCCTCGCGGTGCTGTCCCTCGGCATGCTGCGCCTGGACGCCACCGGCATCCCGGACAGCGCCATGGTGATGGGAGAGGCGGAGTCCGAGCGTGGACAGCAGGTGCTCGCCGCGCACTTCCCCGGCGGCGCGAGCGGCCCGACCCAGGTGCTGACGAGCGCCACCAGCGTTCCCGCGGTGCTCGAGGCTGCCGGGGCCACATCGGGGGTCGCGTCCGCCGCCGCCTACCCGACGGCGAAGGCGCCGGCCGTCATCGGCGGGTTGTCCCGCGTCGACGTCGTCCTGACCGATGCCCCGGACAGCCCCGCCGCCCAGGGCACCGTCCGTGCGCTGCGTACGGCCCTGGCCGCCGTCAGCGGCGCCGACGCGAAGGTGGGCGGACCCACCGCCATCGAGGTCGACTTCAACGCCGCCGCCGAACGCGACCGCATCGTCATGCCGCTGCTGCTGCTGGTGGTGTTCCTCATCCTCGCGCTGCTCCTGCGCGCACTGCTCGCGCCGCTGCTGCTGCTCGCGACCGTCGTGCTGTCCTTCGCCGCCGCACTGGGCGTCTCAGCCGTGGCGTTCGACCTTCTCGGGCTGCCCGGCGTCGACTCGACCTACCCGCTGCACGCCTTCGTGTTCCTCGTCGCGCTCGGCGTGGACTACAACATCTTCCTGGTTCACCGGGTTCGCGAAGAGGCCCGCACGCTCGGCACGAGAGCCGGCACGATACGGGCGCTCATGGTCACCGGCACGGTGATCACCTCAGCAGGTGTGGTGCTCGCCGCGACCTTCTCAGCCCTCGCGCTGATCCCGTTGGTGCTGCTGGTCGAACTGGCCTTCACCGTGGCCTTCGGCGTCCTGCTCGACACCTTCCTCGTCCGATCCCTGCTCGTGCCAGCGCTCGCCGTCGACCTCGGCGACGGCTTCTGGTGGCCCGACCGGCACCCGCAGCAGGCCCTCCTGGGACAGCAGGGTCAGAGGCGCCGCAGCATCCGGGTGTTGCCGAGCGTGTTGGGCTTCACGCGGTCGAGGTCGAGGAACTCCGCGACACCCTCGTCGTAGGAGCGCAGCAGCTCGGCGTAGACGTCGGGGGTCACCGGCGTGCCCTCGATCTCGGTGAAGCCGTGGCGGGCGAAGAAGTCGACCTCGAAGGTCAGGCAGAACACCCGGTGGACGCCGAGCCGGCGCGCGTCGTCCAGCAGCCGCAGCAGCACCCGGCTGCCGACCCCACGGCCGAGGTGGCCCGGGGCGACGGCGAGGGTGCGCACCTCGGCGAGGTCGTCCCACAGCACGTGCAGCGCTCCGCAGCCGATGACCACGCCGTGCTCGTCCTGCGCCACCACCAGCTGCTGCAGCCCGGCGTAGTAGGCGACGGCGTCCTTGCTGACCAGCACCCGGCGGGCGGCCAGCGGCTCGACCAGCGCCCGGATCGCGGGCACGTCACCGGCCCGGGCCGGCCGCACGGTCACAGCCGGCACAAGGGTGCTCACGGAGTCAGTCTGGCGCAGCGCACCGCAGCGCACCGCAGCTCATCGCAGTGACGACGAGGGCCCGGCACCCCTGCGGGGGTACCGGGCCCTGACGTCAGCGCTGCGCAGTCATGTCACGCTGCGCCGGCAGGTCACTCGGTGGTGCCGGCCACCTCGACGGGCGGCGCGTCGGGCAGCGCCGTCTTCGGGGTGCCGCTGAAGACGAACTCGCGGGCCTTGCCCTCACCGATGGCGTCGACCAGCACGATCGAGCCGGCCTTGAGGTCGCCGTACAGGATCTTCTCCGACAGGACGTCCTCGATGTCGCGCTGGATCGTGCGACGCAGCGGACGGGCGCCCAGCACGGGGTCGTAGCCCTTCTCGGCCAGGTAGAGCTTGGCGGCCGGGGTGAGCTCGATGCCCATGTCCTTGTCCTTGAGCCGCGTGTCGAGCTTGGCCAGCATGAGGTCGACGATCTGGATGATCTCGGGCTGGGTCAGCTGCGGGAAGACGATCGTGTCGTCGACGCGGTTGAGGAACTCGGGGCGGAAGTGCTGCTTGAGCTCCTCGTTCACCTTGGACTTCATGCGCTCGTAGCCGGTCGACACGTCGTTGCCCGACGAGAAGCCCAGCCCCTGGCCCTTGGAGATGTCACGGGTGCCGAGGTTCGTGGTCATGATGATCACGGTGTTCTTGAAGTCGACCATGCGGCCTTGGGAGTCGGTCAGGCGACCGTCCTCCAGGATCTGCAGCAGCGAGTTGAAGATGTCGGGGTGGGCCTTCTCCACCTCGTCGAAGAGCACCACCGAGAACGGCTTGCGCCGCACCTTCTCGGTCAGCTGGCCGCCCTCCTCGTACCCCACGTAGCCGGGGGGCGAGCCGAACAGCCGCGAGACCGTGTGCTTCTCGCTGAACTCGCTCATGTCGAGCTGGATCAGCGAGTCCTCGTCGCCGAACAGGAACTGCGCGAGGGTCTTGGCGAGCTCGGTCTTACCGACACCGGTGGGGCCGGCGAAGATGAACGAGCCGCCCGGACGGCGCGGGTCCTTCAGGCCGGCGCGGGTGCGTCGGATGGCTTGCGACAGGGCGCGGATGGCGTCGTCCATGCCGACGATCCGCTGGTGCAGCTCGGCCTCCATGTTGAGCAGGCGCGAGGACTCCTCCTCGGTGAGCCGGAAGACGGGGATGCCGGTGGCCGTGGCGAGCACCTCGGCGATCAGCTCTTCGTCGACCTCGGCGACGACGTCCATGTCGCCGGCCTTCCACTGCTTCTCGCGGTCGGCCTTCTCGCCGAGCAGGCGCTTCTCGGTGTCGCGCAGGGCGGCAGCCTTCTCGAAGTCCTGCGCGTCGATCGCCGACTCCTTCTCACGACGGGTCGACGCGATGCGCTCGTCGAACTCGCGCAGGTCCGGCGGTGCGGTCATGCGGCGGATGCGCAGCCGCGCGCCGGCCTCGTCGATCAGGTCGATCGCCTTGTCGGGCAGGAATCGGTCGTTGATGTAGCGGTCGGCGAGGGTCGCCGCGCCCACCAGCGCCGCGTCGGTGATCGAGACGCGGTGGTGCGCCTCGTACCGGTCGCGCAGGCCCTTGAGGATCTCGATCGTGTGGGCGAGGGTGGGCTCGGCCACCTGGATCGGCTGGAAGCGCCGCTCGAGAGCCGCGTCCTTCTCGATGTACTTGCGGAACTCGTCGAGCGTGGTGGCGCCGATGGTCTGCAGCTCGCCGCGGGCCAGCATGGGCTTGAGGATCGAGGCCGCGTCGATGGCGCCCTCGGCCGCACCCGCACCGACCAGGGTGTGGATCTCGTCGATGAACAAGATGATGTCGCCGCGGGTGCGGATCTCCTTGAGCACCTTCTTCAGGCGCTCCTCGAAGTCACCGCGGTAGCGGCTGCCGGCCACGAGCGCGCCGAGGTCGAGGGTGTAGATCTGCTTGTCCTTCAGCGTCTCGGGCACCTCGCCGCGGATGATCCCCTGAGCCAGGCCCTCGACGACCGCGGTCTTGCCGACGCCGGGCTCGCCGATGAGGATCGGGTTGTTCTTGGTGCGCCGCGACAGCACCTGCATGACCCGCTCGATCTCCTTCTCGCGCCCGATGACCGGGTCGAGCTTGCCCTCGCGGGCAGCCTGCGTGAGGTTGCGACCGAACTGGTCGAGCACGAGCGAGCCGGACGGCGTGCCCTCGGCGGGGCCGGCCGCGGCCGGCTCCTTGCCCTGGTAGCCCGACAGCAGCTGGATGACCTGCTGGCGCACCCGGTTGAGGTCGGCGCCGAGCTTGACGAGCACCTGGGCGGCGACGCCCTCGCCCTCGCGGATGAGCCCGAGCAGGATGTGCTCGG
>CAXTEJ010000036.1:0-9796 GCA_964243295.1 uncultured Actinomycetales bacterium
GTTGTCGCCCATGCCGATCTCGTCGCCGTAGTACAGGCACGGGCTGCCCGGCAGCGACAGCAGCAGCGAGTTGATCAGCTCGATCTCGGCGCGCGAGTTGTCGAGCAGCGTGGCCAGCCGGCGGCGGATGCCGATGTTGGCGCGCATGCGGGCGTCCGGCGCGTACCAGCCGTACATGGCCGCGCGCTCCTCGGTCGAGACCATCTCGAGCGTCAGCTCGTCGTGGTTGCGCAGGAACGTGCCCCACTGCCCCGAGCGGGGCAGGTCGGGGGTGTCGGCGAGGATGTCGATGATCGGCTGGGCCGACTCCTCGCGCAGCGCGTAGTACAGCCGCGGCATCACGGGGAAGTGGAAGGCCATGTGGCACTCGGGCTCGTCGTCGGTGCCGAAGTACTCGACGACCTCGTGGGGCCACTGGTTGGCCTCGGCCAGCATGATGCGGCCGGGGAACTCCTTGTCGACCATGGCGCGCAGGCGCTTCAGGAACTCGTGCGTCTGCGGGAGGTTCTCGCAGTTGGTCCCCTCCTCCTCGAACAGGTAGGGGATCGCGTCGAGCCGGAACCCGTCGATGCCGAGGTTCATCCAGAACCGGACGACGTCGTACATCGCCTCCTGGACCGCGGGGTTCTCGAAGTTCAGGTCGGGCTGGTGGCTGAAGAACCGGTGCCAGAAGTACTGGCGCCGCACCGGGTCGAACGTCCAGTTGCTGGTCTCGGTGTCGACGAAGATGATCCGCGCGTCCTGGTACTTCTCGTCGGTGTCGGACCACACGTAGAAGTCGCCGTAGGGCCCCGTCGGGTCGGACCGGCTGGCCTGGAACCACGGGTGCTGGTCGCTGGTGTGGTTCATGACCAGGTCGACGATCAACCGCAGCCCGCGGGCGTGGGCCTGGGAGATGAGCTCGGTCAGGTCGGGCACCGTGCCGAACTCGGGGAGCACCGAGCAGTAGTCGGAGACGTCGTAGCCGCCGTCGCGCAGCGGCGAGGCGTAGAACGGCGGCAGCCAGAGGCAGTCGACACCGAGCCACTGCAGGTAGTCGAGCCGGTTGACCAGGCCCCGGAAGTCGCCCGAGCCCGACCCGTTGGAGTCGGCGAAGGCGCGCACGAGCACCTCGTAGAACACGGCCTTCTTGTGCCAGGTCGGGTCGTGCCGCAAGCCGGGCGAGGACAGGTTGAGCCCCTCCATGTCTGTCAAAGACCCCTCACGTGGATGATGTGGGCCGGCTCGACGTGGGGGTCGAGCCGGACGTAGACGTGCTCGCTCCAGTGCCACTCGCCGCCGGTCACCAGGTCGTGCGCGACGAAGGTCGAGCCCGGCGGCATGCCCAGGGCCTCGAGGTCGAGGTGCACCATCGTCTCGCGGGTGCCGTGGGGGTCGAGGTTGGCGATGACGACGACCAGGTCGGCGCGCCCGGTGGGCGACTGCGCCGCGGTCAGCCTGCGGCTGTAGGCGATGATCGCGTCGTTGTCGGTCTCGTGGAAGTCGATGTCGCGCAGCCGCTGCAGGGCCGGGTGCTCGCGGCGCACGCGGTTGAGCATCGTCAGGTAGGGCGCGAGGCTCCACCCCTCGGCCTCGGCGCGCGCCCAGTCGCGGGGCTTGAGCTCGTACTTCTCGTTGTCGATCTGCTCCTCGACGCCGGGCCGCGGCACGTTCTCCACCAGCTCGTACCCCGCGTAGATGCCGTACGTCGGCACCATCGTGGCCGCGAGCGCCGCCCGCACCTTGAACGCCGGCCGCCCGCCGTACTGCATGGTGGGCGTGAGGATGTCGTGGGTGGTGGGCCAGAAGCTGGGCCGCATGTAGTCGGCGGCCGGCCCGGACAGCTCGGTGAGGTACTCGGTGAGCTCCTCCTTGGTGTTGCGCCAGGTGAAGTAGGTGTAGGACTGGTGGAACCCCACCTTGCCCAGCGTGTGCATCATCGCGGGCCTGGTGAAGGCCTCGGCGAGGAAGATCACCTCGGGGTTGGTCTCGGCGACCTTGCCGATCAGCCACTCCCAGAACTGCACGGGCTTGGTGTGGGGGTTGTCGACCCGGAACAGCGTGACGCCGTGCTCGACCCACACCATGACGACCCGCAGCACCTCGGCGTAGATGCCCTCGGGGTCGTTGTCGAAGTTGACCGGGTAGATGTCCTGGTACTTCTTCGGCGGGTTCTCGGCGAACGCGATGGTGCCGTCGGCGCGCGTCGTGAACCACTCGGGGTGCGAGGTGACCCAGGGGTGGTCGGGCGAGCACTGCAGCGCGAGGTCGAGCGCCACCTCCAGCCCCACGCGGCGGGCCTCGGCCACGAAGGCGTCGAAGTCCTCGAACGTGCCGAGGGTGGGCTCGATGGCGTCGTGCCCGCCGTCGGCCGAGCCGATCGCGTACGGCGAGCCCGGGTCGCCCGGCCTGGGGTCGAGTGTGTTGTTGCGGCCCTTGCGGTTGGTCGTGCCGATCGGGTGGATCGGGGTCAGGTAGGCGACGTCGAAGCCCATGTCGGCGATGCCCTGCAGCCGCTCGGCCGCGGTGCGCAGCGTGCCCGTCGTCCACTCGCCGGTCGCGCTGTCGTAGCGGGCGCCCTCGGAGCGGGGGAAGAACTCGTACCAGGCGCCCACGAGCGCCCGCTCGCGCTGCACCCGCAGGGGCATCTCGTCGCCGACGCTCAGCATCTCGCGCACCGGCAGGGCCGCGAGCACCGACCGGACGGCGTTCGAGGTGCCCGCCGCCAGCCGCGCCTGGGCCGGGCGGGCGGCGTCACGCAACCCGGTCGCGGCCTCGGTGAGCACGCGGCCGCCCTCCGCGGTGCGGCCCGGGGTGGTCGCCGCGGCCTCGAGCAGCAGCGCCCCCTCCAGCAGCATGAGCTCGGTGTCGACGTCGGCAGCGACCTTGAGCACCGCGTCGTGCTCCCAGGTGCCGTAGGGGTCGGACCAGCCCTCGACCCGGAACGTCCAGTCGCCTTCGGCGTCGGGCACGACGTCGGCGCCGTGCAGGTCGAGGCCGACGTCGAGCACCGTCATGCGCTGCCGCGAGCGCTCGCTGCCCCGGGGATCGGTGAGGACGACGGTGGCCGCGACGGCGTCGTGGCCCTCGCGGAAGACGGTGGCCCGGACGGGCACGGCCTCGCCCACGACGCAGCGCGCGGGCCAGCGGCCGGCGTCGACGCAGGGGGAGACGGACAGGACGGGGATGCGACCGATCACTTCGGCGACGCTACCGACTCGCGGGGGGTCACCGCACACCGAGCGGCGCCTGCGGGCCCGGCTACGCTCTGCGCCGTGAGAGCGATCCGACGCTTCAGCGTCCGCACCGTCCTGCCCGAACCCATCGCCGCGCTGGGCGAGCTCGCCAGCAACCTGCGGTGGTCGTGGCACGGCCCCACCCAGGACCTGTTCGCCCGGCTGGACCCGCGGCGGTGGGAGTCGGTCGGACGCGACCCGGTGGCGCTGCTGAGCGCCCTGGGCAGCGACGCGCTGGCGGCCCTCGCGGCCGACCCGGACGTCGTCGCCGCGGTCGACGCGACCGAGGCCGACCTTCGCGCCTACCTCGACCAGCCCCGCTGGTACCAGGGCTACGCCCAGCAGCAGGCTGAGCAGGGCGTCCCGCGCTCGATCGCCTACTTCTCCGCCGAGTTCGGCATCACCGCGGTGCTGCCGCAGTACTCCGGCGGCCTCGGCATCCTGGCCGGCGACCACCTGAAGGCGGCCTCCGACCTGGGCGCGCCCATCGTGGGCGTGGGGCTGTTCTACAAGACCGGCTACTTCAAGCAGTCGCTGTCCCGCGAGGGCTGGCAGCAGGAGAACTACCCGGTGCTCGACCCCGACGACCTGCCGCTCGCGCTGCTGCGCGAGGCCGACGGCACCCCGTGCGAGGTCGTCGTCGGGCTCCCCGGCAGCCGGCGCCTCGTGGCGCACGTGTGGCGGGCGCAGGTCGGGAGGGTGCCGCTGCTGCTGCTCGACTCCGACGTCCAGGTCAACGACGAGAGTGCCCGCAGCATCACCGACCGCCTCTACGGCGGCAGCGGCGAGCACCGGCTGCAGCAGGAGATGCTGCTCGGCATCGGCGGCGTGCGCGCCCTGCGGCTGTGGTCGCGGCTGTCCGGCGCGCCGGCCCCGGACGTCTACCACGCCAACGAGGGCCACGCCGGCCTCATGGGCGTCGAGCGCATCCGCGAGCTCGTGCAGGGCGAGGGCATGACCTTCGAGGAGTCGCTCGAGGCCGTGCGCGCCGCGACCGTCTTCACCACCCACACCCCGGTGCCCGCCGGCATCGACCGCTTCGGCGCCGACCAGATCCGCACCTACTTCGGCGGCGACAACGCCGTCGACGGCGTCTCGGTCGAGCAGATCCTGTCGCTCGGCGTCGAGGACTACCCCGGCGGCGAGGCCGGTGTCTTCAACATGGCCGTCATGGGGCTGCGCCTCGGCCAGCGCGCCAACGCGGTCTCCCAGCTGCACGGCGAGGTCAGCCGCGGCATGTTCGACGGGCTGTGGCCGGGCTTCGACGAGCGCGAGGTGCCGATCACCTCCATCACCAACGGCGTGCACGCCCCCACCTGGGTCGACCGCCGCATGTCCGACCTCACCGAGCTGACCGGCAAGAGCTTCGGCACCGGCGTCGACGAGGGCGCCGACTGGGACGCCGTCGCCCGCGTCCCGGTCGACCAGGTCTGGGCCGTGCGCCGTCAGATGCGCGAGCAGCTGGTGCTCGAGGCGCGGCGGCGGGTGCGCTCGTCGTGGCTCGAGCGCGGCGCCAGCGGCGCCGAGCTCGGCTGGGTCGACGGTGTCCTCGACCCCGACGTGCTGACCATGGGCTTCGCGCGGCGCGTGCCGACGTACAAGCGGCTGACGCTGATGCTGCGCGACCCCGACCGCCTCAAGGCCCTGCTGCTGCACCCCGAGCGACCGGTGCAGCTGATCATCGCCGGCAAGTCCCACCCCGCCGACGACAAGGGCAAGTCGCTCATCCAGGAGATGGTGCGCTTCGCCGACGACCCGGCGGTGCGCCACCGGATCGTCTTCCTGCCCAACTACGACATCGCGATGGCGCAGTACCTCTACCCCGGCTGCGACGTGTGGCTGAACAACCCGCTGCGCCCGTTCGAGGCGTGCGGGACGTCGGGCATGAAGTCGGCGCTCAACGGCGGCCTCAACCTGTCGATCCTGGACGGCTGGTGGGACGAGTGGTTCGACGGCGAGAACGGCTGGGCCATCCCCACCGCGGACGGCGTCGAGGACCCCGACCACCGTGACGACCTCGAGGCGGCCGCGCTGTACGACCTCATCGAGGGCCAGGTCGCGCCGCGCTTCTACGCCCGTGACGAGCAGGGCCTGCCCGGCCGCTGGCTGGAGATGGTCGGGCACACGCTGCAGACGCTCGGGCCCAAGGTGCTCGCGAGCCGGATGGTCACCGACTACGTCCAGAAGCTCTACACCCCGGCCGCTCGAGCCGGCTGGGCGCTGGACGGCGCCGGCTTCCCCGGTGCGCGCGACCTCGCCGCCTGGAAGTCGGCGCTGCGCCAGAGCTGGCCGGGCGTGCGCGTCGACCACGTCGAGTCCTCCGGCGTCAGCGACTCGCCCCAGGTGGGCGACGTGCTGACCGTGCGGGCGTTCGTCTCCCTGGGTGACCTCGCGGTCGACGACGTCGAGGTGCAGGTGGTGCACGGGCGCGTCCTGGAGTCCGATGTCCTCACCGACACCGGTACCGCCGCGCTGGCGCACGCCGAGACCTACGAGGGTGGCCGGCACCGGTTCGAGGGCGAGCTGCGGCTCTCGCGCACCGGCAACTTCGGCTACACCGTGCGGGTGCTGCCGCACCACGCGGGTCTGGCGTCTGCCACCGAGCTGGGGCTGGTTGCGAACGCCTGACGCCTCCGGGGGACCAGCGCGGCCGCTCGCGCCGCGCTGGTCCGATCGGGTGACATCCCGTTCGGCCGGTCTGGTGCTCTCCGTACCGGCCGAGACCTGTCGTGACACCGCCCACGACAGGAGCCCCACCATGAACAACGCCCTGCGCCGGGCGCCGGTGCGTCACCGCCTCGTGGCCCTGGTCGCGGTCCCGGTCCTCGGCCTGGCAGGTGTCGGCGGCCTCGCAGTCAGCGGCATGGGCCAGCAGCGCGCCGCCACCGAGCAGCTGGCGCAGGACACGACGCTGACGCTGCGCTCGCTCGAGGTGACGTACCAGGTCGCCGACTGGAACGGCTGGCAGACCGCCTACGCCTTCGACGCCGTGCGCGGCGTGCCGGACGCCGGGGCCGACACCGGTGACAGCCGCGCGGCCTTCCTGGCCTCGGGCCGGGCGCTGCGCGAGCGGCTCGCCGCGCTCGCGTCGACGCCTGGGCTGAGCCAGGCCCAGCAGGCGCAGCTGCGGACCGCGACGGCGGCCGTGGCCGCCTTCGAGGCCGCCGACGTCACGGTCGCCCAGGGGTACCGGTCGCGCGAGCCCCGGCGCGTCGCCGCATCGAACGCGCTCGTCATCGGCGCGGAGATCGAGAACTACACCGCGGTGGCCACGGCCGTCGTGGCGATCGCCGACGAGGCCACCGCCCGGGCCCAGGCCTCGCTGGCGAAGGCGCGCGACCTGGCCACGACCGGCCGTCAGCGGGTGCTGGTGGCGATGCTGCTCGCGCTCGGTCTGCTGGTCGCCACCGTGCCGATGGTCATCGCCTCCATCACCCGCCCCCTCACCGCGCTGCGCGGCCGGCTGCAGGACGTCACCGACGGGGAGGGCGACCTGACGGTCCGGCTCGACGTCGCCGGCCGTGACGAGCTCACGTCGGTGGCCACCTTGTTCAACACCTTCGTCGACCAGCTCGCCACCATCATCCGCGGCACGGGCGAGCAGGCGGGCGCGGTGGCCTCGGCGACCGCGCAGCTGGCGGCGACGTCCGACTCGATCGCGGTGTCGGCCCAGCGCTCGTCGGCCCAGGCCCAGCAGGTGCGCCACGCGGCGGACGCCGTCCGCAGCGGCGCCCTCACGGCCTCGGCCGGCTCGGCGGAGATGGGCTCGGCCATCGTCGAGATCTCCCGCAGCGCCAACGACGCCGCCCGCGTGGCGGGCGAGGCCGTCGAGCTCGCCGCCGCGACCAACCGCACCGTGACCCGCCTCGGCGACTCCTCCGCCGAGATCGGCGTCGTCGTCAAGGCCATCACCGCCATCGCCGAGCAGACGAACCTGTTGGCGCTCAACGCCACCATCGAGGCGGCGCGCGCGGGAGAGGCCGGCAAGGGGTTCGCCGTCGTGGCCAGCGAGGTCAAGGAGCTCGCCCGCGAGACCGCCCGGGCCACCGAGGACATCGCCGGACGGGTGCAGACCATCCAGTCCGAGACCTCCGGCGCCGTCGCAGCCATCGGTGAGATCACCGCGGTGATCAGCCAGATCAGCGAGCTGCAGGGCACGATCGCTGCCGCCGTCGAGGAGCAGACCGCCACGACGCAGGAGATGAGCCGCAGCATCGACCAGTCGGTCGAGGGGTCGGGGCAGATCGCCGGCAGCATCGGCGAGCTGGCCGACGCCTCGCGGGTGACCACCGAGGCGGTCGGCGAGTCGCAGGCCGCCGTCGCCGAGCTCGCCCGGATGTCCGCCGCGCTGCGGATGTCGGTCGAGCGCTTTCGCACCTGAGCCGTTCGCGGCGTGCCGGCCGGTCCGACGTCAGCGCCCCTGCAGCATCACCATCGACCGCTCGGCGACCGGCCAGGTGGTGCCCGGCGGCTGCCACGAGCCCTCCGCCGGCACCTCCTGCGTGCTGTCCCACAGCAGCCGGTACGTCGATCCGCCCGGCGGCCGCACCGCCACCGGCGACGGCCCGCCGTGCAGGACGAGCACGACCGACCCGCCGGCGACGTCCCCGTCGAAGCGGGCGACCAGCGTCGTGGTGCGCGGGTCCTGCCAGTCGCGATCGACCATCGGCGCGCCGTCGGGGCGGTGCCACGACAGGTCGAGGTCGTCGTCGTCGCTGCGGGCAGGGCGCCCGGCGAAGAAGCGGGCCGAGCGCAGCACGGGGTGCTCGCGCCGCAGCCGCAGCAGGTGTCGGGTCGTGGCCAGCAGGTCGCGCTGCCACGGCGCGAGGTCCCAGTCAAGCCACGACAGCTCGTCGTCGCGGCAGTAGGCGTTGTTGTTGCCGCGCTGGGTGCGGCCGAGCTCGTCGCCCGCGCACAGCATGGGCACGCCCGTCGACAGCAGCAGGGTGCCGAGCAGGTTGCGCGAGCTCCGGCGGCGGGCCGCCAGCACCTGCGGGTCGTCGGTGCGGCCCTCGGTGCCGTGGTTCCACGACCGGTTGTCGCCGTGCCCGTCACGGTTGCCCTCGCCGTTGCCGAGGTTGTGCTTGCTCTCGTACGCCGTGGTGTCGGCGAGGGTGTAGCCGTCGTGGGCGGCCACGAAGTTGACCGACGCGAGCGGTGAGCGGCCCGGGCCGCCGAACAGGTCCTGCGACCCGCTGAGTCGGGTGGCCAGCTCGCGGACGCCGTGGCCGGGCTCGCCGCGTGCCACGCGCGGCTGGTCGGCGAGCCAGAACGTGCGCACCCCGTCGCGGAACCGGTCGTTCCACTCCGCGACCGGCGCCGGGAACTGCCCGGTGCGCCAGCCGTCGGAGCCGACGTCCCACGGCTCGACGACGAGCTTGACGCGGCCGAGCACCGGGTCGGTGCGCAGGGCCACGAGGAACGGGTGGTCGGCGTCGAAGCCGTCGTCGCGGCCCCGGGCGAGCGCGGGCGCGAGGTCGAAGCGGAAGCCGTCGACGTGGCACTCCTGCACCCAGTAGCGCAGCGAGTCCAGCGTCAGCTGCACCACGCGGTCGCGGCGGAAGTCCAGGGTGTTGCCGCAGCCGGTGACGTCGACGTCACGCCCCAGCCGGTCGAGCCGGTAGTAGGTGCTGGCGTCGAGCCCGCGAAACGACAGCGTCGCGCCGTCGCGGCCCTGCTCGGCCGTGTGGTTGTAGACGACGTCCAGCAGCACCTCGAGCCCGGCGGCGTGCAGCGACCGCACCATGGCGCGCAGCTCGTCGCGGACGCCGGCGGGGTCGGCCGTCGCCGCGTAGCCGGGGTGCGCGGCGTGGAAGCCCAGGGTGTTGTAGCCCCAGTAGTTCGTGAGGCCGCGCCGCACCAGCGCCGGCTCGTGGGTGAACGCGTGCACGGGCAGCAGCTCGACGGTCGTGACCCCGAGGTCGACCAGGTGCTGCACGGTCGCGGGGTGGGCGAGCCCGGCGTACGTGCCGCGCAGGTGCTCCGGGACGCCGGGCAGCCGGCGGGTGAGGCCGCGCACGTGGGCCTCGTAGACGACCGTGTCGGACCACGGCACGCACGGCGGGGCGTCGCCCTGCCAGTCGAACGGGTCGTCGCCGAGCACCACGCCGTGCGGCACGAACGGCGCGGAGTCGCGGTCGTCGCGCACGTCGGTGTCGCCCGCCAGGTTCGGGCCCACCACGTGGCCGAAGACCTCGGGGCGCCACACGACCTCGCCGGCCAGGGCGCGGGCGTAGGGGTCGAGCAGCAGCTTGGCGCTGTTGTGGCGCAGCCCCCGCGAGGGGTCCCAGGGGCCGTGCGCGCGGAACCCGTACCGCTGCCCGGCCCGCACCCCCGGCACGTGTCCGAAGTGCACGCCGTTCAGCAGGTGCGGCAGGCGCACGCGGCGCTCGCCGTCGTCGCCGCCGGTGCCGTCGTCCAGCAGGCACAGGTCGACCGAGTCGGCGTGCGCGGCAAGCACCGCGACATCGGCGCCGTCGCCCGCGAGGTGGACGCCGAGCGCCGGCGGGTGGTCGGGCACGAGTCGGCGCGGCGTCATCGGGCGGTCACCGGCAAGCGCGGCGTCATCGGGCGGTCACCGG
>CAXTEJ010000036.1:9896-32632 GCA_964243295.1 uncultured Actinomycetales bacterium
GCGCGGCGTCATCGGGCGGTCACCGGCAAGCGCGGCGTCATCGGGCGGTCACCGGGGAAGTGTGGCCCACGGCAGCTGCTCGCCGGTGCGACCGGTCCCGCGACACTGTCGACTACCGTTGCACCATGACCGACCCGACCGCACTGCCCGACTTCCCGCCGCCCGCCGAGGAGCACCCGCTGCGCGGGCGCGTGCTCGACGTCCTGATCGACGAGGGCTACCGGCCCGACATCGACGCCGACGGCGACGTGGCTGTGAAGGTGCAGGGCCAGCAGCTGTACCTGCGCTGCGCCGAGGGTGACATCACCGTCATGCGGATCTTCGGCCAGTGGCGCCTCGGTGACGCCGTGGTGCAGGACGAGCTGTCGCGGCTGCGCGCCTGCAACGCGGTCACCGCGCGGCTCTCGGTCGCCAAGACCACGCTCGCCGAGGACATCCTCGTGGCGTCGGCCGAGCACGTGGTCACGCGTGAGACGCCGCTGCAGCAGATCGTCGTCACCTCCCTCGAGCTGGTCCTGACCGCCGTGAACCTCTGGCACGAGGCGCTCGGCGAGATCACCGGCACGCAGCCGGGGGAGCAGCTGGGCGGTCCGCAGGGTGAGTGACCTGGTCTCGCTGCAGGTCAGCGAGGGCATCGCCACGATCACGCTGCACCGGCCGCCGGTCAACGCGCTGGACGCGCAGCTGCAGGACGACCTGCGGGCGCTCGCGGTCGAGGCGGGTGAGCGACGCGACGTCGCGGCCGTGGTCGTCACGGGCGGGGACAAGGTCTTCGCCGCGGGCGCCGACATCAAGGCGATGCAGGCCATGGGCTACGCCGACATGGTGGCGCGGGGAGGACCGCTGCAGGCCTGCTTCACCGAGATCGCGCGGGTGCCCAAGCCGACGGTGGCTGCCATGAGCGGCTACGCGCTCGGCGCGGGCCTCGAGCTGGCCCTCGCGTGCGACTTCCGCGTGTGCGGCGCCGACGCCAGGCTCGGGCTGCCCGAGATCACGCTCGGCGTCATCCCCGGCGCGGGCGGCACCCAGCGGCTCGCCCGCCTCGTCGGCCCGGCCCGCGCCAAGGACCTCGTCTTCACCGGTCGCCGTGTCGGCGCGCAGGAGGCGCTGGCCATGGGGCTCGTCGACCGCGTGGTCGCCCCCGAGGACGTGCTCGGCACGGCCCGCGCGATGGTGCAGCCGTTCGTCGGCGGACCGGCGCTCGCGCTGCGCGCCGCCAAGGAGGCCATCGACCGCGGGCTCGACGTCGACCTCGAGACCGGCCTGCAGCTGGAGCGGCTGCAGTTCGCGGGGCTGTTCGCGACCCACGACCGCACCGCGGGCATGACGTCGTTCATCGAGAACGGCCCCGGCAAGGCGACGTTCGAAGGTCGCTGAGCCGGCCGCCAGCGCGTCACGGCTCCGTCGCTGGTGTTACCGCCGGGTAACATGAAAGGTGGTCAGCGCGGCCACCGCCGCCCCAACCCCCAGGAAGGTCGCCGGACGTGAACATCGTCGTCTGCGTCAAGTACGTGCCCGACTCCCAGGCCGACCGCGGCTTCGAGCCCGGCGACGCCACCACCGACCGCGCCGGCGTCGAGAGCCGCCTCAGCGAGCTCGACGAGTACGCCGTCGAGGAGGCGCTGAAGATCGTGGCCGCCGACGAGGGGCAGGTCACCGTGCTCACCGTCGGCCCGGCCGGCGCCGCCGACGCCATCAAGAAGGCGCTGCAGATGGGCGTCCACGCGGGCGTCCACGTCACCGACGAGGCGATCGCCGGCTCCGACAGCGTCGCCACCTCGCTCGTCATCGCCGCGGCGGTGCGCAAGGTCGCCGAGGCCGGCCACGTCGACCTGGTGCTGACCGGGATGGCGTCGACCGACGGGGTCATGAGCGTCGTGCCGGCCATGGTCGCCGAGCGCCTGGGTCTGCCGCAGGTCACCTACGCGTCCGAGCTGACCGTCGAGGGCGGCGCCGGCGGCACGGTGACCATCCGCCGCGACGGCGACGCCTCGACCCAGGTCATCCGCGCTGCGCTGCCCGCCCTCGTCGGCGTCACCGACCAGATCAACGAGCCGCGCTACCCCTCGTTCAAGGGGATCATGGCGGCGAAGAAGAAGCCGGTGCAGACGTGGGGGCTCGCCGACATCGGCGTCGACCCGTCGCTGGTCGGCCTGCAGGCGGCCTGGACGAGCGTCGAGACCGTCGACGCGCGCCCGCCCCGCTCGGCCGGCGAGGTCGTCAAGGACGACGGCGACGGCGGGCTCAGGCTCGCCGAGTACCTCGTCGGTCACAAGCTCGTCTGACCCCGCCTCTCACGCCACCCACGAAGGAGCACCCATGAGCGAGGTCCTGGTGCTCGTCGACCACGTCGACGGCGCCGTGCGCCGCACCACCACCGAGCTGCTGACCATCGCGGCCCGGCTCGGCGAGCCGTCCGCCGTCATCGTCGGCACCGGCTTCGAGGCCGCGCGCGACACCCTGGCCCGCTTCGGCGCGGCCAAGGTCTACCGCGTCGAGTCGCCCGACGTCACCGCCCACCTGGTCGCCCCGACGGCCGAGGCGCTGGCCCAGCTGGTCGAGCGCACCGCTCCGGCCGCCGTCCTGCTGGTGAGCAACGCCGAGGGCAAGGAGATCGCGGCGCGACTCGCGATCAAGACCGGTTCGGGCGTCATCACCGACGCCGTCGACGTCGCCGACGACCTGACCGTCACCAAGTCGGTCTTCGCGGGCACCTGGTCCTCGCGCTGCAGGGTCACCCACGGGACGCCGATCATCACCGTCAAGCCCAACTCGGCCACGCCGGTCGAGCAGGTCGGCGCGGCAGCCGACGAGGTCGTCGAGGTGGTGGTGTCCGACCTCGCGAGGGCTGCGGTGATCGTCGAGACCCGCCCGCGAGCCGCCACCGGCCGCCCCGAGCTGACCGAGGCCGCGATCGTCGTGTCGGGCGGGCGCGGGGTGAACGGCGACTTCACGCCGGTCGAGACCTTCGCCGACGCGGTCGGTGCCGCCGTGGGCGCCTCCCGCGCCGCCGTCGACGCCGGCTGGTACCCCCACGCCAACCAGGTCGGCCAGACCGGCAAGACCGTGTCGCCGCAGGTCTACGTCGCGACCGGCATCTCCGGTGCGATCCAGCACCGCGCGGGCATGCAGACCGCCAAGACGATCATCGCGGTCAACAAGGACGAGGACGCGCCGATCTTCGAGCTCGTCGACTTCGGCGTCGTCGGCGACCTGTTCACGGTGCTGCCGCAGGCGGCCGAGGCCATCGCGAGGTCCAGGGCCTGAGGGGTGCGACCACGCCGCCTCGACGCCCGGGGTGTCGCACCCGCCGCCTAGACTCGGCGCCGTGACGGTGTACCTCGACCACGCCGCGACCACGCCGATGCTGCCCGAGGCGGTCGCCGCGATGACCGCTGAGCTGGGCGTGGTCGGCAACCCGTCGTCCCAGCACGGGTCCGGACGCCGGGCCCGCCGGGTGGTCGAGGAGTCGCGCGAGCTGCTGGCGGCGGCCGTGGGCGCGCGTCCCAGCGAGGTCGTGCTCACCGGCGGCGGCACCGAGTCCGACAACCTCGCGGTCAAGGGCACCTACACCGCCCGCGTCGCCGCCGACCCGCGCCGGCGCCGGGTGCTGGTCAGCGCCGTCGAGCACCACGCGGTGCTCGACTCGGCGCAGTGGCTCGCCGACCACGCCGGCGCCGAGGCGGTGTTGCTGCCGGTCGACCGGCAGGGGCGCCTCGACCTCGCCGCCTACGAGGCCGCGGTGCTAGACGACCCCGACGCGGTCGCGCTCGTCAGCGTGATGTGGGCCAACAACGAGGTCGGCACGATCCAGCCGGTCGCCGAGGTCGTCGACATAGCCCACCGCCACGGCATCCCGGTGCACACCGACGCCGTCCAGGCCGTGGGCCACGTGCCCGTCGACTTCGCCGCCACCGGCGTCGACCTGCTGACGCTCACCGGGCACAAGCTCGGTGGCCCGCTCGGGGTCGGTGCCCTGCTCGCGCGCCGTGACGCCGTGCTCGCGCCCCAGCTGCACGGCGGCGGCCAGGAGCGCCAGGTGCGCAGCGGCACCCTCGACGCCCCGGGGGTGCGCGCCCTCGCCGTCGCCGCCGACCTGTCGGTCGCGGGCCTGGCCGCCGAGCGGGCGCGGCTGGTCGGGCTGCGTGATCGGCTGGTGGCCGGCGTCCTCGAGCTCGTGCCCGACGCGGTGCTGCACGGCGACCCGACGCCGCAGGGCCGGCTGCCCGGCAACGTCAACCTCGGCCTGCCCGGGTGCGAGGGCGACTCGCTGCTCTACCTGCTCGACGCCCAGGGCATCGAGGCCTCGACCGGCTCGGCGTGCCAGGCCGGCGTGCCGCAGGCCAGCCACGTCCTGGTCGCCATGGGCGTCCCCGAGCCGGTGCTGCGCGGCTCGCTGCGGCTGAGCATGGGCCACACCACCACCGCCGCGGACGTCGACGCCGTCCTCGCCGCGCTGCCCGTGGTCGTCGACCGCGCCCGCGGCGCCCTCTCGGCCGGCCGGGCCTCGTGAGCGGCGTGCCGCGCCGGCGCGTCGTCGCCGCCATGAGCGGGGGCGTCGACTCCGCCGTCGCCGCGGCGCGGGCGGTCGAGGCCGGGCACGAGGTCGTCGGCGTCCACCTCGCGCTGTCACGGCAGCCCGCGACGCTGCGCACCGGCGCGCGCGGCTGCTGCACCGCCGAGGACGCCCACGACGCGCGGCGGGCGGCCGACGTCCTCGGCATCCCGTTCTACGTCTGGGACCTCTCCGAGCGCTTCGCGGCCGACGTGGTCGACGACTTCGTGGCCGAGTACGAAGCCGGCCGCACGCCCAACCCGTGCTTGCGCTGCAACGAGAAGATCAAGTTCGCCGCGCTGCTCGACAAGGCCGTCGCCCTCGGCTTCGACGCCGTCTGCACCGGCCACTACGCCCGGGTGGTCGACGGTCCGGACGGCCCCCAGCTGCACCGTGCCGTCGACGCCGGCAAGGACCAGTCCTACGTGCTGGGGGTGCTGACCGCCGACCAGCTCGCGCGCGCCCTCTTCCCCCTGGGCGACACCCGCAAGCAGGACGTGCGCGCCGAGGCCGACCGGCGGGGGCTGGCCGTCGCCGACAAGCCCGACAGCCACGACATCTGCTTCATCGCCGACGGCGACACCCGCGGCTGGCTCGAGCGGCGGCTCGGGCCGCGCCCCGGCGCCGTGCTCGACGAGAGCGGCGCGCAGGTCGGCGACCACGACGGCACCTACGGCTTCACCGTCGGTCAGCGCCGCGGCCTGCGCGTCGGCCGCCCCGCACCTGACGGCCGGCCCCGGTACGTGCTCGAAGTCCAGCCGGTCTCGCGCACGGTCGTCGTCGGCCCAGCCGAGCACCTCGACGTGCGGCGGATCCGCGGCGCGGCCGCGCGCTGGTGCGCGGTGCCCCCGGCCGGGCCGGTGCGGGTGCACGCCCAGGTGCGCGCCCACGGGTCGGCCGTGCCGGCGGTCGCCACCGCCGTCGCCACCGCCGAGGGTGCCGACGGCGGGATCGACGTCCGGCTGGACGAGCCGCTGCGCGCGGTCGCCGCCGGCCAGGCCGTCGTGCTGTACGACGGCACCCGGGTGCTCGGCTCGGCCACCGTGACGTCGGCCGCTCGCTGACCCGTCGCCGCGTCTGCTGAGATACCGGCCATGCCCGCACCCTTCGACGACGTCCTCGCCGACAACAGGCGCTACGCCGACACCTTCGACCGCGGCTCGACACCCGGCCGGGCCGCCCGCGGTCTCGCCGTCGTCACCTGCATGGACTCGCGGATCTCCCCGCTCGAGATGCTCGGCCTGCAGCCGGGCGACGCGAAGATCCTGCGCAACGCGGGCGCCCGCGTCACCGACGACGTCCTGCGCACCCTGGTGCTCGCCGTCCACCTGCTCGGCGTCGAGCGCGTCATGGTCGTCGCCCACACCGACTGCCGGATGACCAAGGTGACCGACGAGCAGGTGCACGAGGCCATCGCCGAGCGCGGGTTCGACACCCGCAGCCTGGAGTTCCGCACCGTCAGCGACCAGGTGGCGGCGCTGCGCGGTGACGTGCAGAAGGTGCGCAGCTCGCCGTACCTGCCGGCCGGGGTGCCCGTCGTCGGCTGCGTCTACGACGTCCGCAGCGGCCTGATGGACGTCGTCGTCGACGTCGAGCAGCCCGCCACCGCGGTCGGCTGACCCTCGCCGGGCGCCTAGGCTCGGCCCCGTGAGCGAGCGGCAGCAGGCAGCGGTGGCGACCGGCATCGGCTCGTGGCCGGGCACCGACGGGGCCGAGGCCCTGCGCGTGGTGAGCGGCGAGCTGCCCGACCTGCCGCACCAGCCCGAGCTGCCCGGCCGCGGGCCGGGCGCCGACCTGGTCGGGCGCGCGGCGGCGCGGCTGGTCGACCTGCCCGTCGACCTGCAGCCCGCGGGGTGGCGGCTGGTCGACCGCCCGGGAGTCGACCAGGCCCGCGCCGACGCCTTCTGGCGCGAGGACCTCGACCGCCTGGCCCACGCGATGGACGGCTGGACCGGCCCGCTGAAGGTGCAGCTCGCCGGTCCCTGGACGCTCGCCTCGGCGCTGTGGCTGCCGCGCGGCGACCGGGCCGTGGGCGACCACGGCGCTCGGCGCGACCTCGTCGAGTCGTGCGCGGCCGCGGTCGCCGAGCTCGTCGGCGACGTGCGCCGGCTCGTGCCCGGCGCCGAGCCGGTGCTGCAGCTGGACGAGCCGTCGCTGCCCGCGGTGCTCGGCGGGCGGCTGCGGTCGGCGTCCGGCTTCGGGCTGCTGCGCTCGGTGCCGCCCGCCGAGGTGCGCGACGGGCTCACCGCCGTGCTGTCCGCCGCGCGGGCTGCCGGCGCCACGACCGTCGTGCACTGCTGCGCGGACGACGTGCCGGTGCGGCTGCTGCGCGAGGCCGGCGCCCAGGCGGTCTCGTTGCACACCGACCTGCTGGGGCACGCAGGGTGGGACGCGGTCGCCGAGGCCGTCGAGGCAGGCACCACCCTGTGGGCCGGGCTGCTGCCGACGACGGGCGCGCCGCCCGCCGCAGCCGACGTCGCCGAGCGGTTCGCTCGTGCCTGGAGCGACGTGGGCCTGGCCGCCGAGCGGCTGCGCGACGTGGTCGTCACGCCGACGTGCGGCCTGGCCGGCAGCGACCCGGCGACCGCACGGCTCACCCTGGTGCGGGCCGTCGAGACCGCGCGGGCGCTCACCGACCTGTCGGCCGGCTGACGCACCCGGTCCTGTCCCCAGGCGCCCGCGGGGCCACCTGCGGGGTGTCGGTGGGTCCCGGCATGATGACGACCGTGAGCGACGACAGCCAGCCCGAGACCGCGGTGCCCGAGTCTGCGGTGCCTGAGTCTGCGGTGCCCGAGTCTGCGGTGCCCGAGTCCTCGGTGCCCGCCCAGCCCCCGGTGCCCGACGCGGCCCGGCACCGCTGGGCCGAGCTCGCCGACGAGGTCAACGGCCACCGGTTCGCCTACTACGTCAAGGACGCGCCGACCGTCAGCGACGGCGAGTTCGACGCGCTGCTGCGCGAGCTGGAGGCGCTCGAGGCCGAGCACCCCGGGCTCCGGCGTCCCGACAGCCCCACGCAGGTCGTCGGCGGCACCTTCTCCACCGACTTCGCGCCGGTCGACCACCTCGAGCGCCTGCTGAGCCTCGACAACGTGTTCAGCCCGGACGAGCTGGCCGGCTGGGCCGACCGCGTGCTGCGCGACGCCCACGGCGCCGAGGTGCACTGGCTGTGCGAGCTGAAGGTCGACGGGCTCGCGGTCGACCTGGTCTACGAGCGGGGCCGCCTCGTGCGCGCCGCCACGCGCGGTGACGGCCGCACCGGCGAGGACGTCACCCTCAACGTGCGCACGATGCGCGACGTCCCCTCGGTGCTGACCGGCGACCCGCCCGAGCTGCTCGAGGTGCGCGGGGAGGTCTACTTCCCGAGCGAGGCGTTCGAGCAGCTCAACGCCGACCTCGCCGAGGCCGGCCGGGCTCCCTTCGCCAACCCGCGCAACGCTGCCGCAGGATCGCTTCGGCAGAAGGACCCCCGGGTCACCGCGACGCGGCCGCTGCACCTGGTGGTGCACGGGCTGGGCAAGCGCACCGGGATCGACCTGGTGCGTCAGTCCGACGCCTACGACCTGCTCGCCGGGCTCGGGCTGCCGGTCGGTCGCCACACCAGGGTCTTCAGCGACCTCGCCGACGTCGTCGCCTTCGTCGAGGACTTCGGCGAGCACCGCGGCTCGGTCGAGCACGAGATCGACGGCGTCGTGGTCAAGGTCGACGAGGTCGCCGTGCAGCGCCGGCTGGGTGCCACCTCGCGGGCGCCGCGCTGGGCGATCGCCTACAAGTACCCGCCGCAGGAGGTCACGACCAGGCTGCTCGACATCAGGGTCAACGTCGGCCGCACCGGCCGGGTCACGCCGTACGCCGTGATGGAGCCCGTGCTCGTCAGCGGCTCGACCGTCGAGATGGCGACGCTCCACAACGCGACGGAGGTGCACCGCAAGGACGTGCGGGTCGGCGACACCGTGGTGCTGCGCAAGGCCGGTGACGTCATCCCCGAGGTGCTCGCGCCGGTCATCGACCTGCGCCCCGGCGGCCCGGACGGGCTGCCCCAGTTCGTCATGCCCACGCACTGCCCGGTCGAGGCCGGGGGGTGCGGCACGCTGCTCGCGCCCGCGAAGGAGGGCGACGTCGACATCCGCTGCCCCAACACGCGGTCGTGCCCGGCCCAGCTGCGCGAGCGGCTGTTCTCGCTGGCCTCCCGCGGGGCCTTCGACATCGAGGCGCTCGGCTACGAGGCGGCCGCGGCGCTGCTCACGGCCGGGGTGGTGCGCGACGAGGGCGACGTCTTCGGCCTCGACGAGGACCAGCTGAGGCGCGTGCCGCTGTTCACGCGCAAGGACGGCGCGCTGTCGGCCAACGGCCGTCGCCTGCTCACCAACCTCGAGCAGGCCAAGGCCCAGCCGCTGTGGCGCGCGCTGGTCGCCCTGTCGATCCGCCACGTCGGGCCGACCGCCGCCCGCGCCATCTCCGCCGAGCTGCAGACGATGGACGAGGTCGAGCGGGTCGCGACCGAGGGTGACGTCGCCCGGCTGGCCGGTGTCGCCGGGGTCGGGCCGGTCATCGCCACGGCGCTGGTCGAGTGGTTCGCCGTCGACTGGCACCGGGAGATCGTCGCCCGGTGGCGGGCGTCCGGCGTCCAGCTGACCGACGACCGTGACCACAGCGTGCGGCGCACCCTCGAGGGCCTGACCCTTGTCGTCACCGGCACCCTCGAGGGCCTGAGCCGGGACGAGGCCCGGGAGGCGATCCTCGTCCGCGGCGGCAAGGTGTCGGGCGCGGTGTCGAAGAAGACGTCGTACGTCGTGGTCGGCGACAACCCGGGCACCAAGCACGACAAGGCCGTCCAGCTCGGGCTGCCCGTGCTCGACGAGGCGGGCCTGCGCGAGCTGCTCGCGAACGGGCCGCCGCCCGCGCCGGATCCCGGCGCCGACGGTGCGTTAGAGGCCGAGTCCGAGGCCGCTCCGGACGCTCCCGCTCACGCTGCTGCTGACGCCGGAGCGGTCACGGCCGACACGTAGGATCGAGGCCATGTCCCAGCTCACCCGCGACGACGTCGCCCACCTGTCCGCGCTGGCGCGCATCGCCGCCAGCGACGACGAGCTCGACCGTCTCGCCGGCGAGCTGGGCGTGATCCTCGACGCCGTGGCCCGGGTCGGCGAGGTGGCCGCCGACGACGTGCCGCCGATGTCCCACCCGCTGCCGCTCACCAACGTGACGCGTCCGGACGTGCCGCACCGCAGCCTCACGCCCGAGCAGGCGCTCGCCGGCGCCCCGGCCAGCGAGCAGGGCCGCTTCCGCGTGCCGCGCATCCTCGAGGAGGACTGATGAGCGACCTCACCCGCCGCACCGCCGCCGACCTCGGCGAGGCCATCGCCTCGGGGCAGACCAGCGCCGTCGAGGTCACGGCTGCTCACCTCGACCGCATCGCCGCGGTCGACACCGACGTCCACGCCTTCCTCCACGTCGACGCCGAGGGCGCGCTGGCCGCCGCCCGGGCGGTCGACGACCGGCGGGCGTCCGGCGAGCGGCTCGGCCCGCTGGCCGGCGTCCCGATCGCCGTCAAGGACGTCGTCACCACCCTCGGGCTGCCGACGACCGCGGGCTCACGCATCCTCGAGGGCTGGGTGCCGCCGTACGACGCGACGCTGGTCACCCGGCTGCGCGAGGCCGGCCTGGTGATCCTCGGCAAGACCAACATGGACGAGTTCGCGATGGGCTCCTCGACCGAGCACTCGGCGTACGGCCCGACCCGCAACCCCTGGGACCTCACCCGCATCCCCGGCGGCTCCGGCGGCGGCTCGGCCGCGGCGTGCGCGGCCTTCGAGGCGCCGCTCGCGATCGGCACCGACACCGGCGGCTCGATCCGCCAGCCCGCGGCCGTCACCGGCACGGTCGGGGTCAAGCCGACGTACGGCGGTGTCTCGCGCTACGGCCTGATCGCCATGGCCAGCAGCCTCGACCAGGCCGGCCCCTGCGCGCGCACCGTGCTCGACGCGGCGCTGCTGCACGAGGTCATCGGCGGCCACGACCCGAGGGACTCCACCAGCATCGACGCGCCCGTCCCGGCCGTGGTGGCGGCCGCCCGGCGCGCCGACGTGCGCGGCGTCCGCATCGGTGTGGTGCGCGAGCTCGGGGGAGACGGTTACCAGGCGGGCGTCCGCGCACGATTCGAGGAGGCCGTGCAGCTGCTGGTCGACGCCGGCGCCGAGGTCGTCGAGGTCTCGTGCCCGAGCTTCGACTACGCGCTCGCCGCCTACTACCTGCTGATGCCGAGCGAGGCCAGCAGCAACCTCGCCAAGTTCGACGCCATGCGCTACGGCCTGCGCGTCGTGCCCGACGGCGACGCCGTCACCGCCGAGCAGGTGATGAGCGCCACCCGCGAGGCCGGCTTCGGCGACGAGGTCAAGCGCCGCATCATCCTCGGCACCTACGCGCTCTCGAGCGGCTACTACGACGCCTACTACGGCCAGGCGCAGAAGGTCCGCACGCTCATCGCCCGCGACTTCGCGGCCGCCTTCGAGCAGGCCGACGTGCTCATCTCGCCGACCGCGCCCACCACCGCGTTCCGCCTCGGCGAGAAGCTCGACGACCCGCTCGCCATGTACCTGAACGACGTCGCGACCATCCCCGCCAACCTCGCGGGCGTCCCGGGCATGTCGCTGCCCGCGGGCCGTGCCGACGAGGACGGCCTGCCGGTCGGCGTCCAGCTGCTGGCGCCCGCCACCCGTGACGAGCGGCTGTACGGCGTCGGCGCGGCCCTCGAGCGGCTGCTGCGCGAGCGCTGGGGTGCCCCGCTGCTCGACCGCGTCCCCGAGCTTCGCGCCACCGGCCTGCAGGAGGTCTCCGCATGACCGTCACGTCCCACCCGACCACCGAGGACGTCCTCGACTACGACGAGGTGCTCGCGCGCTTCGACCCCGCCATCGGTCTGGAGGTGCACGTCGAGCTGTCGACCCGCACCAAGATGTTCTGCGGCTGCGCCACCGCGTTCGGCGCCGAGCCCAACACCCAGGTGTGCCCGGTCTGCCTCGGGCTGCCCGGCGCGCTGCCGGTCGTGAACGAGGCGGCCGTCGAGTCGGCGGTGCGCATCGGCCTCGCGCTCGACTGCACCATCACCCCGTGGGGCCGCTTCGCGCGCAAGAACTACTTCTACCCCGACATGCCCAAGAACTTCCAGACCTCCCAGTACGACGAGCCCATCGCCGTCGACGGCCACCTCGACGTCCAGCTGGACGACGGCACCGTCGTCCGGGTCGACATCGAGCGCGCCCACATGGAGGAGGACACCGGCAAGTCGCTGCACGTCGGCGGCTCCACCGGTCGCATCCACGGCGCCGACCACTCGCTGGTCGACTACAACCGCGCCGGCATCCCGCTCATCGAGATCGTCACGCGCCCGCTGCTCGGCGCCGGCGCGCGGGCGCCCGAGGTGGCCCGGGCCTACGTCGGCGCGCTGCGCGACCTGCTGCGCGCCCTCGACGTCTCCGACGTCCGGATGGAGCAGGGGTCGCTGCGCTGCGACGCCAACGTGTCGCTGCGCCCGAGAGCCGACGACGAGCGGGCGCAGGCGGCGGTGCCGCTCGGCACCCGCACCGAGACCAAGAACGTCAACTCCCTGCGCAGCGTCGAGCGGGCCGTGCGCTATGAGATGACCCGGCAGGCCGCGCGGCTGGTCGCGGGCGAGACGGTGGTGCAGGAGACCCGGCACTGGCAGGAGGACTCCGGCCTGACGACGTCCGGCCGCGAGAAGTCCGACGCCGAGGACTACCGCTACTTCCCCGAGCCCGACCTCGTGCCGGTCGCGCCCGACGCCGCGTGGGTCGCCTCGCTCGCCGCGACGCTGCCCGAGGCCCCGCCGGTGCGCCGCAAGCGGCTGCAGCTGGCGTGGGGGCTGACCGACCTGCAGATGCGTGACCTGGTCAACGCCGGCGCCACCGAGCTGGTCGACGCGACGGTCGCCGCGGGGGCCCCGCCGGCCGCCGCCGCGAAGTGGTGGTCGGGCGAGTTGGCCCGCACTGCCAACGCGCAGGGCGTCGAGCTCGCCGCGCTGCCGGTGACACCGGCGCAGGTCGCCGAGCTCGCGGGCCTGGTCAGCGCCGGGCGCGTCAACGACACCATGGCCCGCCAGGTGCTCGAGGGCGTGCTCGCCGGCGAGGGCTCGCCGGAGGCGGTCGTCGCCGCGCGCGGCCTCGAGCTCGTGTCGGACGACGGGGCGCTGGGCGCCGCGGTCGACCGGGCGATCGCCGACCAGCCCGGCGTCGCGCAGAAGGTGCGCGACGGCAAGGTCGCCGCCGCCGGCGCCCTCATCGGTGCGGTCATGAAGCAGCTGGGCGGCCAGGCCGACGCAGCACGGGTGCGCGAGCTGGTGCTCGAGCGGCTGAGCTGACCGTCTGCCACTGCAGGGCACCCGGCCGTTCGGGTGACGCGCGCGCACGACACCCGTGCGGTCGGCGGCTCGGGGCCGGGTGATCGTCAAGCGGGGCGCCGCCCTGTCCGATGCACCGGCAGTGCCCGTGAGCTCGCTCCGCTCCTGGTCGGTCGCGCTGCCCCTGGTGGGCCTGCTCGCGGCCGCCTGCTCGGGCGTGCTCGTCCGGGTCGACCACGGGCTGGCCGTCCAGGTGGGCCTGTGCGCCGGCGCAGCGACCTCGCTCGTGGTCGGCGTCCACCTGCTGTGGGTGACGCGAGCCCGCCCCCACCCGGCCTCCGCGCGGCTGATCGGCGTGGCCCTGCTGCTGTGGGGGACGAGCCTCGCCCTCGTCGCCGGGGCGGTGGGCGAGGCCGGCGCGGGCTACCCGACGACGGGCGACCAGGTCGCCAGCGTCGGCGCGGTGCTGGCGCTGCTGGGGCTGGGGGTCGCCGCCCGGGGCCGCTCGCTGGCGGTCGACCTGGCCCGCGTGATGCTGGACGGCCTGCTGCTCGGCACCTCGGCCCTGCTCCTGGTATGGCGCCTGCTGCTCAGCGGCACGCTGTTCGAGGCCCCGGTGACCGACGCCGTGAGCCTGTCGGGTCTGAGCGTCATCGGCCTGGACGTCGTCGCGCTCTCGCTCGTCTCGCTGCTGTTCCTGCGCGACGTCGACACCGAGCTGCTGGTCGGCGCCTTCGGCGTGCTCGCCGTGACGGTGGGGGACGTCCTGGTGCTGCGCGGCCTGGGCGAGCCGTCCGACCGGTGGCCGTGGCAGCTCGGACCCCTGAGCGCGCTGGCCGCCGCCGCGCTGGCGCTGGCCCTGCTGCGGTTCGACTCCCGCACCCGGCCGAAGTCGGTCAGCGACCGCGTCGACGACCGCACCGACGCTCGCCTGACCGTCGCGACGACCGTGGCGAGCCTGATGCTGCTCGGCACCTCCAACGTGTCGGTGCTGCTGCAGCGCGAGGCGCTCGACCGCGTGACCATGGTGCTGACCCTCGTGGTCGTGGTCGTGTTCTCGGCCCGGGAGGTGGTGGGCGGGCTGGTGCGGCGCACGATGCTGCGCAGCCTGACCGCGCTCGCCTACCGCGACCCGCTCACCTCGCTGGGCAACCGGCGATCGCTGGCCCTGCGGCACCGCACCCTCACCAGCACCGGCCGGGCGAGCCTGCTGAGCCTCGACCTGGACGGGTTCAAGGAGGTCAACGACCAGCTCGGTCACGCGCGCGGCGACGCGCTGCTCGCCGCCGTCGCCGACCAGGTGCGCCGGTGCCTGCCCCCTGACGTCGAGGCCTTCCGGATCGGCGGTGACGAGTTCGCGGTGGTCGTGCCGGGCGACGACACCCGCGCCTCCGTCGTCGCCGAGCAGCTGCTCGTCGCCGTCCGTGCCGCGTCGCACGACGTGCCGGGCGCCTCGGCCATCCGCGTGTCGGCGAGCATCGGCATCGCCGAGCTGTCGCCGGACGTGCTGCGCGGCCTGGTCGAGAGCGGCGTCGCGCTGCGCGCCGCCAAGTCCGCGGGCCGTGACCGCGTCGAGCGCTACGACGGGCCCGTCGCGGCCCGCCACCGCCGCGCCCAGGTCGTCGAGCGGCGGCTCACCAGGGCCATCGCCGCCGGTGAGGTCGTCGCCTACTTCCAGCCCGTCGTCGACCTCGCGACCCGCCGCGTCGTCGGCTTCGAGGCGCTCGCCCGGTGGGAGGACGCCGAGCTCGGCCGGGTGACGCCCGACGAGTTCATCCCGGTCGCCGAGCGGTCCGGCCTGATCAGCGAGCTCGGCATCGCGGTCGCCGCCCACGCGGTCGCTGCCGTCGCCCAGCTGGGCGCGGCCCACCCCGAGCTCGGGCCGCTGCGGATGGCGGTCAACGCCTCGGTCGTCCAGCTGCGGCGTCCGGGGTTCTGCGACCGGCTGCTGCGGATGTGCTTGCTCCACGGCGTCGACCCGCAGCAGATGATCGTGGAGGTGACCGAGTCGCTGTTCGTCGACCTCGACGACCCGGCGCTGCGCGAGCTGTCGCTGCTGCGGTCGCACGCGGTCAACGTCGCCATCGACGACTTCGGCAGCGGCTACTCCAGCCTCGCCTACCTCTCGCGCGTGCCCGCCAACATCCTCAAGCTCGACCGCGAGCTGGTCAGCCGCATCGTCACCGACCCCCGCGCGGGCAGCATCGTGGCCTCGATCGCGACCCTCGCCCGGGCCCTGCCCATGGACATCGTGATGGAGGGCATCGAGACCGCTGACGTGCACCAGGCCGTGATCGACGCCGGGGGCGGCTTCGGTCAGGGCTGGCTGTACGGCGCCGCGGTGCCGCTCGCCGACGTCGCGGCGCTCGTCCACCGCATCAACGCCGCCGCCGCCTCGCCGCTCGCGCTGCGCTGACCTCCGACCCCAGGACCCGGCCAACCCGGCCGGCGGTGGCTGGGGTCAGCGATACTGGGTCGATGTCCGAGGCAGCTGCGAGCAGTGAGGTACGGCTCGTCGGGCTGCCGTTGCTCATCCGCCGGCGCTACCTGGCCTACGCCGCTGACCTGCTGCGTGAGCTGACGCTGGTGCAGATCGGGTCGCAGCAGCACCTGGCCCCACCCGGGAGACTGGCAGAGCTGGCGGCCGCCATGGCCACGACGGACACCGCGTTGATGGCGGCACCGACTGCGGCGATGGCCGCCGCCGAAGCAGCCGGAGAGCTCACGTGCGACGTCCGCTACGTGATCCCTGCAGGCGCGCGACCCTTCATCGCGGAGCTGGGTGCCCGGCTGGCTGAGGCGGAGGAGTACTGCCGCGGCGGGGGTCACCTGCTGACCCTGCCCCCGCCGGTGGAGCTGTCGGCGTACCGGGAGTGGATCTTCGGTGAGCTCCTTGCCCAGCTCGACGGCGAACCGCCGCGCCCCTGGGTGTCCTCACCTGGCGACCAGGACCCACCGGGGGTCGGTGGGCGGCACTGGGACAGCGGCGTGCCGGCACCGTCCCGATCGGCGGTGAGCCCAGCCCCTCGCCTCACTGGGGGCGACGGCGGGCTCAGCCACGCAGCTGGCGCGTCATCCTCGCTTCGGCTGGAGCCCACGCCGGCAGCAGCACGGCAAGCCCGCGGGTACGTCGTCCGCGCCCTGGCCGCGTTGGGGGCATCGCTCCCGGTGCAGGACGACGCGGCGCTGGCGACCTCGGAGCTGGTGACCAATGCCGTCCTGCACGCCCGCACACCCATCGACGTGGCAGTCGCGGCCGTGGGGGCCGAGACCGTGCGGGTCACGGTCAGCGACGCCTCGCACCTCCCGATCGCCATGCCCCAGCGCAGCACTGCGGCCACCGGCCGGGGGCTTCACCTGGTGCAGAGCGTGACGTCGGCCTTCGGCATCGACCAGCTGGGCGGCGCCCAGGCCCCGGGCAAGCGGGTGTGGTTCGAGGTCAGCGAGCCGACCAGCCCTGCAGCACTGTCCGACATCGCACCGACGCCGACATCGGAGCGGGAGTCGGCGTGACGGTCACCGGGGGAGCGCACGACGTGCCAGCGGACGACGAGCCGGCGGATCCGCTGGCGGTGGACTCGGTGCTGGTGGACTTCGCCGCGCTGTTCGCCGGGCAGCCGACGGCCTACCTCGTGATGTCGGTCGAGCTGGTGATCCTGGAGGTGAACGAGGCGTACCTGCGGTTGCTGGGTCGCACGCGCGGTGAGCTGGTGGGCCGGCCGGTGTTCGAGGCGTTCCCACCGGAGCCCGCCTCGCTGGACGCCCAGGGACGCAACCCGCTGCAGCTGTCGTTCGAGCGGGTGCGTGACACGGGCCGTACCGACACCATGCCGCTGCTGCAGTACGACGTGCGCGACGGGACCACCGGCCAGGTCGAGCAGCGGTTCTGGTCGCTGGTCCACTCCGCTGTGCTGGATCGACAGGGTCGCCCGAAGCTGGTGCTGCAGCGGGTGGAGGACGTCACGGACTACATGCGGGAGCAGGAGGGAGAGCGCCGCCGGGGGCGGGACTGGCGTCGCCGCGCCGAGGTGGTGGAGGCCGACTTGTACGTGCGGGCGCAGGAGCTCCGGGCGGCGCTGCAGTCCCAGGAGACGGCGTCGCGCCGGCTGGCCGCGCTGGCGCAGGCGGCGTTGCAGCTGGCGGCGGCGGAGTCGGTCGAGGAGCTCGTCGACAAGGTCGTCGTGGCCGGCCTGAGCGCGCTGGGCGCCGACGGCGGGGCGGTGGCCGTCCGCGACGACTCACGCGCTCTGGTGCGCCTGATGTTCACCGACTCCCTCGGAGCGCGTACGCAGCAGGAGTACTCCGAGCTGCCCCTGGAGAGCGACCTGCCGTCGTCGTGGGCGGCGCGCACGGGCGAGCTGGTGGCGCTGCCGGACCGGCGAGCCGGGCTGGCGTGGTCGGCGGCGATGGCCGGGGTGTACGAGGTGACCGGCAAGCAGGCCTGGGCGGCGCTGCCGCTGCGGGTCGGGGACCAGCTGCTGGGTTCGCTGACGGCTTCCTGGGCCGAGCCGCACGAGTTCGCCCCGGACGAGGTCGCTCTGCTGAGCGCCTTCGCCGCGCAGTGCGCGCAAGCGCTGGGCCGGCTGCAGCTGCGGGAGGTCGAGCAGCAGGCGGCGGTGGCCTCCCGGCAGATGTCGGAGGCGCTGCAGCGCAGCCTGCTGACCGACCCGCCTCCCAACGACCACGTGGAGATCGCGGTGCGGTACCGGCCGGCGGCCGCGCAGGTGCAGGTCGGCGGGGACTGGTACGACGCGTTCGTCAACGACGGCGGCGCGACCTGTCTGGTGGTCGGGGACGTCACCGGTCATGACCGGCAGGCCGCCGCGGTGATGGGCCAGATCCGCAACCTGCTGCGGGGGCTCGCGCACACCCTGGGCGATCCGCCCGGGCGGGTCATGTCCTCCGTCGACAGGGCGATGCACGACCTGCGGGTGGGGGCGCTGGCCACGGCCGTCCTCGCAGTCGTGGAGCAGACTCCGGACCAGCGCGCAGCTGGGCTGCGGACGCTGCGCTGGACGAACGCCGGGCACCTGCCGCCGCTGCTGATCGGGCCGGACGGGTCCAGTCGGCTGCTGGTCAGCGATCCCGACCTGCTGCTGGGCGTGGATCCTTCGACCGAGCGGGCGGACCACACCATCGAGCTGCAGCCCGGCTCGATGGTCGTGCTGTACACCGACGGGCTGGTGGAGCGCCGCGGCGTGAGCATCGACGAGGGTCTCACCTGGCTGCTGGCGGCGACGGGCGGCCGGTCGGACCTGACCCCCGACCAGGTGTGCGACCTGCTGCTCGAGGCCGTCGGCACCACCGTCGAGGACGACATCGCCCTGCTGGCCCTCCGCGCCCACCCGAAGGGGCAGCCCCAGCCGAAGCGCTCGACCTCACCGACGTGACGCCCGGCCTCAGGCCACGCGCACCCGCACCATCTGGTCCGAACCGTCCTCGCCGCCGCGCGAGGCGTTGTCGGTCAGCACCAGCAGGCTCCCGTCGGGCTGCACCTCGACCGCGCGCACGCGCCCGACCTCGCCCTGCAGCAGGGCACGTGGCTCCTGCACGGTCCCCGGCGCCGGCCCGAGCGGCACCTGCCACAGCCGCTGGCCGCGCAGCGCGGCCATCCACACCGACCCGAGGCCGACGGCGATGCCGCTCGGCGAGGCCTCGGACGTCGGCCACACCCGAAGCGGGGCTGTGAACCCGTCCGCTCGGTCGCCGTCGTCACCCATGCCCTCGACCACGGGCCAGCCGTAGTTGCGGCCCGGCGCGATGAGGTTGAGCTCGTCCCAGGTGTTCTGCCCGAACTCGCTGGCGTACATGCGGCCGTCGGCGTCCCAGCCCAGGCCCTGCACGTTGCGGTGGCCGAGCGACCACACCGGCGACCCGGGGAAGGGGTTGCCGGGCGCGGGATCGCCGTCGCGGGTGATCCGCAGGATCTTGCCGCCCAGGTTCTCCCGGTCCTGCGCACGGCCGGTCTGCCCCGCGTCGCCGGTGCCGACGTACAGGAAGCCGTCGGGGCCGAGCGCGATGCGGCCGCCGTTGTGGATGCCTGCCTTGCCGATGCCGTCCAGCAGCACCCGCGGCTCGCCGAGCCTGCCGTCGCGGTAGTCCATCGCCACCACCCGGTTGTCGTCGGCGGAGGTCAGGTAGGCGTAGAGGACGCCGGGCTGCGCCGGGTCGATCGCGAGGCCCAGCAGGCCGCCCTCGCCGCCGGGCTCGACGCCTGCGACCCGGCCGTCGTCACCGGTGCCGGGGACGTCGGTGCGCGTGCCGTCGGCGGCGATGCGCACGACCCTCGCCTCGTCGCGCAGCGAGACCAGGTGGGAGCCGTCGGGCAGCCGCGCGAGCCCCCACGGCGTCGTCAGCCCGTCGCTCACGACCTGCGTGCCCACGACCTCGCCGCGCGGCACCGGCGCGACCCCTGCTGGGGTGCGCGTGGGTGTGGCGGACGGCGTGACCGTCGGGCTCGGCGTGAGCGACGCCGACGCCGAGGTCGACGCGGAGGCCGACGCGGAGGTCGACGCGGACGCCGACCCCGTCGCCGACGTGTCCGGTGTCGCGACGCCGGACGTGGTCGCGTCCGAGCACGCGGCCACCAGCAGGACGGTGACGGCGGCGGTCGCGGCCGCGCGGCGCACGGGACGGGCGGGGTGGGAGCGCATGCACCAGTCTCACCCGGGCGGGCCCGGCCCGGCGCGGCGGTGACGCGGCTGACCGCCGTCCCGGTCGCGGTCGCGGTCGATAGCGTGGCCGCGTGATTGACGAGCGAGCGCGCGAAAACGCGCCCCACCTGGTGACCGTGCCCCAGCCCGACCTGCTGGCGCCGCTCCGCGCGCCCGACGGGGTCGAGGCGGTCGAGGTGGTGCTGTGGGACATGCGGCAGCCGCTCGGCCGCGAGGACGAGGTGTCGGTCGTCGTCCTGCCGCAGTTCGGCGGGTACGACCCGTCCCGGCTCGCCGACCTGCCGCGGCTGCGGCTGGTGCAGACGCTGTCGGCCGGGTTCGAGCACGTGCGTCCCCACCTGCCCGACGGCGTGGCGCTCGCCAACGCGGTGGGGGTGCACGACGCGTCGACGTCCGAGCTGGCCGTGGCGCTGATGCTCGCGTCGCTGCGCGGCATCCCGGACTACGTGACGGCGCAGGCCGCGCACGAGTGGCGGCAGGACCGGCGGCGCTCGCTCGCCGACCGCCGCGTGCTCGTCGTCGGCTACGGCGGGATCGGCAGGGCGGTCGCGGCGCGGCTGCTGCCGTTCGAGACCGAGGTCACCGCGGTGGCCTCGCGCGCCCGCGACGCCGGCCCGGACGGGCTGGCCGTGCACGGCGTCGACGAGCTGCCGGCGCTGCTGCCGCACCACGACGTCGTCGTCCTCACCGTGCCGCTCACCGAGGGCACGCGCGGGCTGGTCGACGCGGCGTTCCTCGCGGCCATGCCGGACGGCGCCCTGCTGGTCAACGTCGCCCGCGGCGGGGTCGTCGACACCGGCGCGCTGCTCGCCGAGCTCACCACCGGTCGGCTGCTCGCGGCGCTCGACGTCACCGACCCCGAGCCGCTGCCGGCCGGCCACCCGCTGTGGTCGGCGCCGGGCGTGCTCATCAGCCCGCACGTCGGCGGCGGCACGACCGCCTTCGAGCCGCGGGCGGTCGCGATGCTGCAGGGGCTGCTCGACCGCCTGGCCGGCGGCCGCTCACCGGCGGGCGTCGTCGTCGCGAGCGGCTGGACGTCGGCACGCACCTGACCGCGGGGGCGCGTGCGGCCGCCGCCTAGGATCGAGACCATGAGCGTCGACCAGCCCACCCGTCCCGACATCAAGCCGCGCAGCCGGGACGTCACGGACGGGCTGGAGAAGACCGCCTCGCGCGGCATGCTGCGGGCCGTCGGCATGGGCGACGACGACTGGGTCAAGCCGCAGATAGGCGTCGCCAGCAGCTGGAACGAGATCACCCCGTGCAACCTGTCGCTGCAGCGGCTGGCGCAGGCGGTCAAGGAGGGCGTGCACGGCGCCCAGGGCTTCCCGCTGGAGTTCGGCACGATCTCGGTGTCGGACGGCATCTCGATGGGCCACGAGGGCATGCACTACTCGCTGGTCAGCCGCGAGATCATCGCCGACAGCGTCGAGACCGTCATGCAGGCCGAGCGCCTCGACGGGTCGGTGCTGCTGGCCGGTTGCGACAAGTCGCTGCCGGGCATGCTCATGGCCGCCGCCCGCCTCGACCTCGCGTCGGTGTTCCTGTACGCCGGCTCGATCCTGCCCGGCATCGCGAAGATGTCGGACGGCAGCGAGCGCGAGGTCACGATCATCGACGCCTTCGAGGCGGTCGGCGCGTGCGCGCGCGGGCTGATCTCACGGGCCGACGTCGACGCCATCGAGCGCGCGATCTGCCCGGGGGAGGGCGCCTGCGGCGGCATGTACACCGCCAACACCATGGCCAGCGCCGCCGAGGCGCTCGGCATGTCGCTGCCCGGCAGCGCCGCCCCGCCCGCCACCGACCGCCGCCGCGACGGCTACGCGCGCAGGTCCGGCGAGGCGGTCGTCGAGCTGCTGCGCCAGGGCATCACCGCCCGCCAGATCCTCACGCGCGAGGCGTTCGAGAACGCGATCGCCGTCGTCATGGCCTTGGGCGGCTCGACCAACGCCGTCCTCCACCTGCTCGCCATCGCCCACGAGGCCGAGGTCGAGCTGACCCTCGCCGACTTCAGCCGCATCGGCGCCCGCGTGCCCCACCTCGCCGACGTCAAGCCGTTCGGCCGCTACGTCATGACCGACGTCGACCGCGTCGGCGGCGTCCCGGTCGTCATGCGGGCCCTGCTCGACGCCGGGCTCATGCACGGCGACGCGCTGACCGTCACCGGCCGCACGCTCGCCGAGAACCTCGAGAAGATCGCCCCGCCGGACGTCGACGGCAAGGTGCTGCGCGCCATGGGCGCGCCGATCCACCGCACCGGCGGCCTGACGATCCTGCACGGGTCGCTGGCCCCCGAGGGTGCCGTGGTGAAGTCGGCCGGCTTCGACGACGACGTCTTCGAGGGCACCGCCCGCGTCTTCGACGGCGAGCGCGCCGCGATGGACGCCGTCGCCGACGGCACGCTCGCCGCAGGCGACGTGTGCGTCATCCGCTACGAGGGCCCCAAGGGGGGCCCGGGCATGCGGGAGATGCTCGCGGTCACCGGCGCGATCAAGGGGGCCGGCCTCGGCAAGGACGTGCTGCTGCTGACCGACGGCCGCTTCAGCGGCGGCACCACCGGCCTGTGCGTCGGTCACGTCGCCCCGGAGGCGGTCGACGCCGGCCCCATCGCGTTCGTCCGCGACGGCGACCGCATCCGCCTCGACGTCGCGAGCGGCGACCTGGACCTGCTGGTCGACGAGGCCGAGCTGGCGACCCGCCGCGAGGGATGGGCGCCGCCCGCGCCCAAGCACGCGCGCGGCGTCCTCGCGAAGTACGCCCGGCTCGTCGGCTCGGCGGCCTCGGGAGCGGTCTGCGACTAGCGGCACCAGGCCCGCACCGGCGCGTCGGCGCCGGGCTGGCACCCCCGGGACCATGATCGGCAACACTGGCCGCGTGCGAGCAGCTGCGGGCCCTGCGACCGCTCGGCCCCCGGCTTCGGCGCTGCGGCCGGCTCTCGCCGGCGCCGTCGGCTGCGTGGTCGCCGCCCTGCTCGTGCCGCCGCTGCGACCGGTCCTCGTCCCGCTCACCGCGCTCGCGGCAGCAGCCGCGGCCCTGGTGCTGCGCCCCCGGCTGCGCGGCATCGACCGCGCCGGCTGGTTGCTCGCCGGCGCCGGCCAGGTGGTGCTCGCGGTGGTCGCCGTCGTGGCCGGGAGCACAGCGGGCGCCCCCGACC
>CAXTEJ010000037.1:0-30900 GCA_964243295.1 uncultured Actinomycetales bacterium
GCTGGCTGGTGCTCGTGGCCGCCCGGGCGGCCACGAGCACCAGCCAGCAGGGTCCGGCCCCGGTGCCCGTCGCCCTCGCCGCCCCGGCGGGCGCGAGCGCCGCGACGCCGGCCACCGCCGCCTCCGGCACCTCGGCCGAGCCCGCCACCAAGCTGTACGACGTCAAGCCGCCGCAGGGCCGGCACTACGAGTGCCTGTGGGACATCGCCGAGACCTACCTCGGCAGCGGTCTGCGCTACAAGGAGCTCGTCGCGCTCAACCACGGCCGGATGCAGCCGGACGGCCGCACCCTGAAGGACCCCGACCTGATCTATCCCGGCTGGGTGCTCGTCATGCCGGCCGACGCGGCCGGCGCGGGCCTGCGCGTCGTCGACCGGGCGCCGACCCCCGGCGCCTCGGCTGCGGCGGGCGCGTCGCAGGCCGACCAGCTGCGCCGGCACACCGTCGCCTCACCCGGCGCCGGCTCGGCGCAGGTGTCCGACCAGGGCACCGCGACCACGTCCCTGGCACCGTTCGGCATGGCCGGCGCCATGGTCGCGGCGGGGCTGCTCGTCGCGCTGCGCCGTCGCCGCGGCGCCCTCGGCGCGCCCCCCGCGGACGTCGAGCCCGAGGTCGCGCTGCGGCTGGCCGCCGACCTGCCGCTGGCCGAGCGGATCGACCGCGCGCTGCGGGCCCTCAGCCGGTCGCTGACCGCCGCCGGCCGCGAGCTGCCGCCGGTCTACGCCGCCTTCCTGGCGCCGGACGCCCTCACGCTGGCGCTGTCGCCAGCGGTGCCCGGCGAGGCCCCGGCGCCGTGGGTCGCCGACCCTGCAGGCCGCAGCTGGATGCTGCCGGTCTCGGCCGACGTCCCGACCGCGGCCGACCTGGCCGACGTGGCCGCGCCCTACCCGGGCCTGGTCACGCTGGGTCTGCAGGACGGGCGCGGCAGCGTGCTGGTCGACCTGGAGGCCGCGTCCGGTCTGGTCAGCCTCGGTGGTGACCTGGGGGTGGCCCGCGAGGTCGCCGCCTCCGTCGCGGTCGAGCTCGCCACCAACCTGTGGTCCGACGACGTGCAGGTGACGCTCGTCGGCTTCGGCGACGACCTGACGGCGGTCGCCCCCGACCGCGTGCGCCGCCTCGACGACCTCGACCAGGTGCTCGACGCCGTCGAGCGCGACACCGCCCGGCAGAGCGCGGTGTGCGCGGCCGAGGACCTGTCGGGCGTGCTGCGCGGTCGCCAGGTGCGGGCCGAGCGGCGGCTGTGGCGGCCGGAGTACCTGGTGCTGTCCGGACCGCCCACGGCCGAGCAGGCGGCCCGGCTCGCCGGTCTGGCCGGTGACCAGCGTCGCGGCGTCGGTGTCGTCGTGGTGGGTGACGTGCCCACGGCCCGCTGGCGCTTCGCCGTCTCCAGCGACGGCGTGCTGCACGCCACCGCGCTGGGTCTCGACCTGCTGGCGCAGCGGCTGTCGGCGGAGCAGTACGCCCCCGTGGTGCGCATGCTCGCCGGTGCCACCGGCGCGGCTGGTGCGCCTTCGGACGACGACCCCTCCGACGGGCAGCCGGGGCCCGCTCTCGCCGACCCGGGCATGGCCGACCCGACCCGCCGCTACCCGGTCGAGGTGCGGCTGCTCGGGCCGCTCGTGGTCGACGCCCCCGGCGAGGTCGACCAGGCCCGCCGCGAGCTCGCGACCGAGGTGGTCGTGGCCACGGCGCTGCACCCGCAGGGGCTGCACCCCAACGTGCTCGCCTCGGCGGTCTGGCCGCGCGGGGCCAGCGACGCCGTCCAGGCTGCGGCGATCGCCCACGTCCAGCAGTGGCTCGGCCAGGACGCCGGCGGCCGGCAGCGGCTGGCGCAGGGCGAGGACGGGCTGTGGCGGCTGTCGCCCGACGTTCGCGTCGACTGGCTCGTGGTGCAGGCGCTCGTGGCCGGGGCGCGCCGCGCCCAGGAGGGCGACCTCGCCGCAGCGCTCGCGTTCGTGCGCGGCCGCGCCTTCGAGGACCTGCCGGCGGGGCGGTACGCCTGGCTGGCGCGCGGTCGCGCCGAGCGCGCGAGCCGGCTCGCCGTGGTGACGGCGGCGCACCGGCTCGCGGCCCTGGCGGTCGGCCGCGGCGACCTGGAGCTGGCCCGCGAGTCGCTGCGGATCGGGCTCAGCATGGTGCCCACCGCCGAGCTGCTGTGGCGCGACCTGGTGCGCCTGGAGCATCAGGACGGCGGCCCCCAGGCGGCAGCGGCCGTGGCGCGCGAGACGTACTCCGTGCTCGCCGTCCACCGCGTGCCGAGGGCGGACGCCGAGACCGACGCGCTCGTCGACGAGCTGGCCCCCGGGGTGCGGCGCTCGGTCGCCTGAGCGGCCGGCCCTCGCGGAGCGCCCCGGTCGCTCAGTCGTCGACGCCGCGTGCCACCAGCGCCTCGCCCAGCAGGTCGGCGTGGCGCAGGGTGCGCAGCACCAGGGGGACGAGCAGCGCCCGCGGGCTGCGCTGCAGCCCCCGGGCGCGCCGGGCGTCGCCGACCTGGTCGGCCGTCGCCGCGAGCACCGGGACGGCGCGCACCGTCAGGGCCAGCACCAGCGCCACGCGGTCGGGATCGACCCCGAGCCGCCGCGCCGGCTGCAGCACCCGCTCCAGCACGTCGAGCATCGCGCTCAGCCGGGTCGTGAGGGTGACGAGCGAGGCGGCCAGCACCGTCACGAGCAGCGACCCGGTCACCACCAGCGCCGACCGCGGCCCCGCCGTCCACGACTGCAGCGGCACGAGCGCCACGACGAACCACCGCAGCGGCCGCAGCTGCTGCCACGCCAGGCGCGCCGGCACGCGCGCCACCGCGCAGCCGGTCACGACCAGGGCGGCGCCGGCCAGCACCGCCAGCGGCGACCGCGCGACGAGCAGGGCCGTCGTCCCGGCGAGCAGCGCCAGCAGCTTGGCCGGTGCCGGGCAGCGGTGCAGCGGCGAGGCACCGGGCAGGTAGAGACCGATCACGCGCCGACCAGCCCCCGGTAGGCCGCGACCGCGGACCGGGGGTCGCCGTCGTGGGCGACGCGGCCGTCGTGCACGACGACCACCCGCTCGTAGCCGTCGACCAGCTCGAGGGCGTGGGTCACCAGCACCACCTGCTGCGGCAGGGCGAGCAGCAGCCGCGCCACCAGCGCGGTGTTGCGCAGGTCGAGCAGCGTGGTGGGCTCGTCGCACACCAGCACCGAGGGCGCGGTCACCAGCACCGCGGCCAGGGCGAGCAGCTGCTTCTGGCCGCCCGACAGCAGGTGGGCGGGGTGGTCGGCGTGGTCGGCCAGGCCGAACCGCGCGAGCACCTCGGCGACCCGCTGGGCGCGCTCGGTGCGCCCAAGACCCTTGCGGCGCAACGAGAAGTCGACATCCTCGCGCACGGTCGGCATGACGATCTGCGCGTCCGGGTCGCTGAAGACGAAGCCCACGCGGCGCCGCACCTCGCCGCCGTCGCGGCGGGTGTCGTGACCGTCCACCTCGACGGTGCCGGACGTCGGCAGGACCAGCCCGTTGAGCAGCCGGGCGAGCGTCGACTTGCCCGACCCGTTGGCGCCGATGACCGCGATCCGGCGCTCGTCCAGCCGGAGGTCGACGTCGCGGAGCACCGTGCGGTCGCCGTACCGGTGGGTGACACCGGCGATGCGGATCACCCGACGCGCTCCACCAGCATCGCCACGCCCTGGCCGCCGCCCACCGCGCACGCCGCGACGCCGTAGCGGGGGCCGTCGGTGCGCACCAGGCGGGCGAGCAGCCGCACCACCAGCACCGCACCGCTGCTGCCCCACGGGTGGCCCAGCGCGATGGCGCCGCCCTGCGTGCAGACACCGGTCGGCCCGTCGTCGGTGGCGTCGACGCCGAGCTCGTCGGTGCAGGCGAGCAGCTGGGCTGCGAAGGCCTCGGTGACCTCCAGCGCCACGTCTCGGACGTCGACCCCGGCCGCGTCGAGCACCGCCCGGATCGCCGGCGCCGGGCCGAGGCCGGGCAGCCGCGGGTCGACACCGACCGCGGCGTAGGCGCGGACGGCGAGCCCGGGCACCCCCGCCGCGGCCCGGGCCGCCTCGTCGACCACGGCCACCGCGGCCGCGCCGTCGTCGATGCCGCAGGCGTTGCCCACCGTCACCGTGCCGCCCGCGCCGAACGCGGGGCGGAACCTCGCCAGCTGCGCGGCCGTGAGCGCGCGGGGGCGGGTGTCGGCCGCGCAGCCGCCGACCGCCACCAGCTCGGCGTCGTACGCGCCGGCGGCCGCCGCCGTGAGCGCCAGGCGGTGCGAGCGCAGCGCGTAGGCGTCCTGCCGCTCGCGGCTGATGCCGCGGACCCGGGCCACGGCGTCGGCAGCCGGGCCCATGTCGGGGTCGCCGTGCTCGTCCGGCGCGAAGCGCGCACGCGAGTACGGGACGGGCGCGCCGTCCGGGCCGGGGAGCGTGCGCACGGGTGCGGTGCTGGGGCTCTCGACGCCGCCCGCGAGCACCGTGCCGCCGCCGGCCAGCACCCGTTGCGCTGCAACGGCGATGGCCTCGAGGCCGCTGCCGCACTGCCGGTCGACGGTGAGGCCCGGCACCTCGAGCCCGAGGCCTGCGGCGAGCGCGGCCACGCGGGCCGGGTCACCGCCCGGGCCGGTGCAGTTGCCGAGCACCACCTCGCCGACGCGGCCGTCGGCGCCGAGCCCGACGACGTCGTCGCGCAGCGCCCGCAGCACCGGCGCGGCCAGCGCGGTCACGTCGTGCCGCGCCAGCGCCCCTCCGGCGCGGGCGACCGGCGTGCGCCGGGCCGCCACGACGACCGGCGTGCGCGGATCGGCGGCGTCGGGGGTCAGCAGGCGGGCAGGCATGGCGGGCTCAGCGTAGGGGCGCCAGCGCACCGGCCATCGCGGCCACCTCGGCGCGGGCCACCTTGCCCGCTGCCGTCAGCGGCAGCCGGTCGGCGATCAGCCAGCGGGTCGGCCGGGCGGGAGCGGGCAGGGCGAGGGCCGCCGCCACGAGTCGGTCGCGCGTGCCCGGCCCGTCGCTGACCACCACGGCGGCCAGCACCTGCCCCAGCCGCGCGTCGGGCAGCCCGACGACCACCACCTGCCGCACACCGGGCACCGCGACCAGCGCGGCCTCGACCTCCTCGACCACGACGGTGTGACCTCCGGTGCTGACCGCCGAGCCGCCGCGCCCGGTGACGGTGAGGCCCCCGTCGACCAGGGCGCCGCGGTCGCCGACGGTGGCCCAGCCGCCTTCGCGCCGCAGCGGCCCGTCGTCGCCGTCCCGCAGGTAACCCCGGGCGAGGTACGGCGACCGCACCCACACCGCGCCGTCGCGCACCCGCACCTCGGCCTCACCGAAGGCGCGCATCGGTCCCGGGGCGGTCCGCGCGGCGACGAAGGACAGCTCAGCGGCACCGTAGTACTCGACGACCCGCCAACGGCAGGCGTTGCGCCACAACGGTGCTGGCAGCGGCTCGCCTGCGACGACGACGGTGCGCAGCCGGGTCAGCCGCTGCGTCCGCTCGGGGGAGGCGACCAGCTGCCCCAGCAGCGTCGGCACCAGGTGCACCGCGGTCACCGCGCGGACGACGTCCGCGGGCAGCCGTGCGAGCGGGCCGGTCACGACTCGCGCCCCGAGCCAGCCCGCGTGGTAGGCGCCGTACAGCGACAGCGACGAGGTCAGCGGCCCGGGCACCCACACGACGTCGTCGGCGGTCAAACCGGTGAGGGAGGTCAGCGGCTCGAGGCTCGCGCGCCACGACGCGGCGGTGCGGACGACGCCGCGCGCGCGCCCGCTCGACCCGGACGTGAACAGCACCAGGTCGTCCCCGCGCAGGCCCGCCGCGGCCAGGTCGCGCGCCGCCGCCTCGCGCAGGGCAGCCGGCCACGAGGGGTCGAGCACCGCGAGCGGTACGTCGCGGCCGTCGTCCAGCAGGTGGGGGAGGAGCTCGCCGGGCGGCGGGCACAGCATCACGGGCACAGCATCACGGGACCAGCGCCGCCACGGCTCAGGCGGCGTGGGTGCGCGGGCGCTGGCGCGACGGCGGTTCGACCGGGCGACCGCGGTGGACGCCGGCGGCGACGACGGTGGCGACGACGGCCTTGACCACGTCGCCCGGCAGGAAGATCGTGGTCTGGCCCACCGCGGTCCACAGGCCCAGGCCGAGCACATGCGCCTGCACCGGCACGCCGATGGCGTAGACGACCGCCATGCCGCCGACGACGTTGGCGACCAGCCCGAGCCACACGGGGTACGCCGGCAGCCGGCGCTCGACGATCCACCCGATCACGGCGGCGCCCAGCGGGAAGCCGATGAGGTAGCCGGCGCTCGGGCCGGCGAAGACCCCGAGGCCGCCGCGACCGCCCGACAGCAGCGGCAGGCCGACCGCGACGAGCGCGAGGAACGTGAGCACGGCCAGGAACCCGCGGCGGGCCCCGAGCACCGACCCGGCGAGCATGATGCCGAGGGTCTGCAGCGTGATCGGCACGCCGTTGCCGAGCAGGGTCAGCTGCCCGGGCAGGCCGAGCACGGCGATGAGCGCGGCGAACGAGGCGATGAGCGCCAGGTCGCGGACGGGCGTGCGGTGGGACGTCGGCACGGGGCCCCTCGAGGGTGTGGGCCGCGCCGGGTGCGCGGCGGTCAGAGGGTACTGGCGGCGAAGGTGTCGCACGCCCGCAGGTCGCCCTGGGTGTAGCCGGTGGTGAACCAGCGCTGCCGCTCGGCCGACGAGCCGTGCGTCCAGGTCTCGGGGTTCACCTGGCCCTGCGCCTTGGCCTGGATGCGGTCGTCGCCGACCGCCGACGCGGCCGACAGCGCCGAGGCGATGTCCTGCCGGGTGAGCTGCTTCAGGAAGCTCACGCCGTTCGCGTCCTGGGTCGTCGACGCGTTCTTGGCCCAGACCCCGGCGAGGCAGTCGGCCATCAGCTCGACGCGCACGGCGCCGGACTCGGCGCCCTGCGGGTCCTGCTGCGCGCGGTCGAGCAGGCCGAGGATGTCCTGCACGTGGTGGCCGTACTCGTGCGCCACGACGTACTCCTGCGCCAGCGCCCCGTCGTCCGCGCCGAACTGGCTGGTGAGCTCGTCGAAGAAGCTGGAGTCGATGTAGACCAGCTCGTCGGTGGGGCAGTAGAAGGGGCCGACCGCGTTGCTGGCGGTGCCGCACGCCGACTCGGTGCTGCCCTGGTAGAGCACGGTCCTGGACCCGCTGTAGCGCTGTCCCGCCGCCGGCAGCGCCTTCGCCCAGTAGGCCTGGACGCTGTTGACCGTGCCGACGATGCGGCAGTCGCGGTCGCTGTTGGCGTCGGCGCCGGTCCGGCAGTTCGCGACGTCCGCGGGACGCTCCACACCGGGCTGGGTGCCGGGGCCGAGCGCCGAGCCGCCCGAGCCGCCGGTCAGGTCGACGCCGAAGTAGGCGCCGACGATGACGAGCAGCAGCCCGCCGATGCCGCCGCCGATCCGCAGGCCCGGGCCGCGGCCGCCGCCGCCACCGGTCACCTGGCTCGTGTCGAGCTGGGCGTTGTCGTTGAAGCTCACGGGCTCTCCTGCGGTCGTGGGGCGGGTGCCCGATGGACCCCGGTAGACTAGGGCCAGTTCCGGCCGGACGCCCCAGGCGGCGAAGGCTCCCCCCGCCACCGCCGGCGCACCCCGAGAGGCCCCTGCCCTGTGATCACCGCGACCGATGTCGAGCTGCGCGTCGGCGCCCGCGTGCTCATCTCCGCCGCGACGTTCCGCGTCGCCGACGGCGACCGCGTCGGCCTGGTCGGCCGCAACGGGGCAGGCAAGACCACCCTCACCAAGGTGCTCGCCGGCGAGGGCCTGCCCGCGGCGGGCACCATCACCCGGTCGGACGACGTGGGCTACCTGCCGCAGGACCCCCGCACCGGCGACCTCGACGTCATCGCCCGCGACCGCATCCTGTCCGCCCGCGGGCTCGACGCCGTCATCCGCGACCTGCGCGAGGCCGAGGGCGGCATGGCGAGCGCCGACGAGGAGCGCGTGTCGCAGGCCATGGAGCGCTGGGGGCGGCTCGACACCGAGTTCCAGGCGCGCGGCGGCTACGGGGCCGAGAGCGAGGCGGCCACCTTCGCGAGCAGCCTCGGCCTGCCCGACCGCGTGCTCGACCAGCCGCTGCGCACGCTGTCGGGAGGTCAGCGGCGCCGCGTCGAGCTGGCGCGCATCCTGTTCAGCGGCGCCGGCACGCTGCTGCTCGACGAGCCGACCAACCACCTCGACCACGACTCGATCGTGTGGCTGCGCGACTACCTGCGGTCCTACCGCGGCGGGCTGATCATCATCAGCCACGACGTGGCGCTCATCGAGACGGTCGTCAACCGGGTCTTCTACCTCGACGCCAACCGCTCCGAGCTCGACGTCTACAACATGGGCTGGCGCGCCTACGTCCAGCAGCGCGACACCGACGAGAAGCGCCGCCGCCGCGAGCGCGCCAACGCCGAGAAGAAGGCCGCCACGCTGCACCTGCAGGCGGCCAAGATGGGCGCCAAGGCGAGCAAGGCCGTCGCCGCGAAGAACATGGCCAAGCGCGCCGACACGCTGCTCGCCGGCCTCGACGCCGTCCGGGCCAGCGACAAGGTCGCCAAGCTGCGCTTCCCCGACCCGGCGCCGTGCGGCCGCACCCCGCTGACGGCCGAGGGGCTGTCGCGCTCGTACGGCTCGCTCGAGGTCTTCACCGACGTCGCGCTCGCCATCGACCGCGGCACGCGGGTCGTCGTGCTCGGCCTCAACGGCGCGGGCAAGACCACGCTGCTGCGCATGCTCGCCGGCATCGAGCCGCCCGACACCGGTGAGGTGCTGCCCGGCCACGGCCTCAAGCTCGGCTACTACGCCCAGGAGCACGAGACCCTCGACACCAGCCGCACGGTGCTCGAGAACATGACCTCGGCGTCCCCGGACCTCGGCGACACCGAGGTGCGCAAGGTGCTCGGGTCGTTCCTGTTCAGCGGCGACGACGCCAACAAGCCGGTCGGGGTGCTCAGCGGCGGCGAGAAGACGCGCCTCGCGCTCGCAACCCTGGTCGTGTCGGCCGCCAACGTGCTGCTGCTGGACGAGCCCACGAACAACCTCGACCCCGCCAGCCGCACCGAGGTGCTCGCCGCGCTGCGCACCTACCGCGGTGCCGTCGTCCTCGTGACGCACGACGAGGGCGCGGTCGAGGCCCTCGAGCCCGACAAGGTGCTGCTGCTGCCGGACGGCGACGAGGACCTGTGGAGCGCCGACTACGGCGAGCTGGTGTCGCTGGCCTGAGGCCGGTGGGCAAATGGTTGCTTCTGGCCCGTGGTGGCACGCGTGCCGCGCGATGCGCTGGGTAGGTCCCACGCACGGTCAACCAGTCGGCCGACCTATGAAGCGATCGAAGGAGTGCGCGTTGACCACCACTGCGAAGAAGGGCACCCGCCTGGTGGGTGAGGAGCGCGACAAGCTCGCGTCACAGGTCACCGACGAGTACCAGGACGGCAAGAGCATTCGCGACATCGCCTCGGCGACGGGACGGTCCTACGGGTTCGTGCACCGGGTGCTCGTCGAGAGCGGTGCCGCGATGCGCTCACGCGGTGGGGCGACCCGTCGCCGCACCGAGGACGCAGAGCCCGCTCGCACCAGCTGATCGGCGGCGTCACACACCACCCGGGGCCCGGCCGACTTCGGCCGGGCCCCGGGTGCTGCCCGTGGCCACCTGCGCACGTCGGCGGCCAGGGTCGACGTCCAGGTGGGGAGCCGGGAAGCAGCCGGGCGGTGAGCACGTTGCAGGTCAGGACGTGCGAGCGGGACCGATGGCAAGAGGACGTGGTGGCTGGTGTCGATGAGCGGCGGGCGCATGGGCGCCACGGGCGGCGCGATGATGCGGTCGATGCGCACCGACCCCTCGGTGGCGCAGCACAAGCTGACCGCCGGCACGGCCCGCCGCATCGTCGCCTTCGCCCAGCCGTTCCGCCGCCAGATCGTGTGGTTCCTCGTCACGGTCGTGGTCGACGCCCTGCTGGTGGTGGCCACCCCGCTGCTGGTCAAGCGCATCATCGACGTGGGCCTGCCGCAGCGTGACCGCGGCGTCGTCGTCACCGCCGCGCTCATCATGGCCGGGCTCGCCCTGTTCGACGCGGCGCTGGGCCTGGTGCAGCGGTGGATGTCCTCGCGCATCGGTGAGGGCCTGATCTACCTGCTGCGCACCCGCGTCTTCGCCCACGTCCAGCGCATGCCGATCGCCTTCTTCACCCGCACCCAGACCGGTGCGCTGGTCAGCCGCCTCAACAGCGACGTCATCGGTGCCCAGCAGGCGTTCACGTCCACCCTGTCGTCGGTCGTGTCGAACGTCGTCAGCCTGGTGGTCGTCCTCACCACGATGCTGCTGCTGTCGTGGCAGATCACGCTCGTCGCGCTGGTGATGCTGCCGCTGTTCGTCCTGCCCGCCCGACTGCTCGGGCGCCGGCTGGCCGTCATCAGCCGCGAGGCGATGACGCTCAACGCCGAGATGGGCCAGACGATGACCGAGCGGTTCAACGTCTCGGGCGCGCTGCTGGTCAAGATCTTCGGCCGGCTGCCGGAGGAGTCGAAGGCGTTCGCCGACAAGGCCTCCCGGGTGCGCGACATCGGCATCACCTCGGCGATGTACGGGCGGCTGCTGTTCACCGCGCTGACCCTGGTCGCCTCCCTCGCCACCGCCCTGGTCTACGGCGCCGGTGGCTGGCTGGTGATCTCCGGCGCCCTGCCCCTCGGCACGCTGGTGGCCCTGGCGGCCCTGCTCAGCCGCCTCTATGGCCCGCTCACGTCGCTGTCGAACGTGCAGGTCGACGTCATGACCGCGCTCGTGAGCTTCGAGCGCGTCTTCGAGGTGCTCGACCTCGAGCCGCTGGTGCACGACGCCCCCGGCGCGGTCGACCTGCCCGCCGGACCGGCGTCCGTCGAGCTCGACCACGTCGGCTTCCGCTACCCGACCGCCGCCGAGGTGTCGCTGGCCTCGCTCGAGTCGGTCGCCAAGCTCGACGGCGCCGAGCCGCAGCAGGTCCTGCGCGACATCACCTTCAGCGTCGCGCCGGGGCAGATGGTCGCGCTCGTCGGGCCCTCCGGCGCAGGCAAGACCACCATCACCAACCTCGTCTCACGCCTGTACGACGTGCAGTCCGGCACCGTGCGGGTGGCGGGGCACGACGTCCGCGAGGTGACCCTCGCCTCGCTGCAGCGCACCGTGGGGTTCGTGACGCAGGACGCGCACATGTTCCACGACACCGTCCGCGGCAACCTGCTCTACGCCCGGCCTGACGCCACCGAGCAGCAGCTGCTGCAGGCGCTGCGCGACGCGCAGATCCTCGACCTGGTCGAGTCGCTCACCGACGGCCTCGACACCGTGGTCGGAGACCGCGGCTACCGCCTGTCCGGCGGCGAGAAGCAGCGCCTCGCCATCGCTCGGCTGCTGCTCAAGGCGCCGGCGGTCGTCGTGCTCGACGAGGCCACCGCCCACCTCGACTCCGAGAGCGAGGCCGCCGTCCAGCGGGCCCTCGCCACGGCGCTCGCCGGGCGCACGTCGATCGTCATCGCCCACCGGCTGTCGACCGTGCGCGAGGCCGACCAGATCCTCGTCGTCGACGACGGCCGCGTGGTCGAGCGGGGCCGCCACGACGAGCTGCTGGCCGCCGACGGCGTCTACGCCGACCTGTACCGCACGCAGTTCGCCTCGCAGGCCGACCAGCAGCCGGTCAGCTGACCGGCCGGTCTCACAGCGCCCGGGTCAGCCCGCCGTCGACCGCGATGGCCGAACCGGTGACGTACGACGCGGCCGGCGACAGCACGAAAGCGGCCACCCGCGCGAACTCCTCCGGCATGCCGTACCGGCCCAGCGGGATGCCGGACTCCGCCCGTGCCCGCGCGTCCTCCGGCTCGCCGGTGGCGAGGTCGAGCTCGCGCACCCGGTCGGTGTCGATGCGACCAGGGAGCAGCGAGTTCACGCGCACCCCGTGGATGCCGTTCTCGTCGGCGAGGGTCTTGGCGGCCATCGCGAGCCCGGGGCGCAGGCCGTTGGACGCCGCGAGGCCGGTCACCGGCGACCTGACCGAGGTCGACAGCACGAACACGATCGAGGCCCCCTCGATGTCCGCGGTGTCGACGACGGCGCGCGCCAGCCGCATCGGCCCGAGGTAGATGCTCTCGAAGGCGCCGCGCCACTGGTCGTCGGTGAGCTCGGCGGTCGTGCCGGCCGGTGGGCCGCCCACGCTGATCAGCGCGCCGTCCAGCCGGCCGAACCGGCCGATCGCGGCAGCGCACAGCCGCGACGGCAGGTCGGGGTCGGCGAGGTCACCGGGGACGCCGATCGCCCGGTCGCCGCCCAGGCCGCTGGTCAGGGCGTCCAGCGAGCGCTCGTCTCGGCTGGAGACCACCAGCCGCGCTCCCTCGGCCACCAGGACGCGAGCGCTCGCGGCGCCCAGCCCCCGCGAGGCGCCGGTGAGGATGTAGACGCGCCCGTCGAGTCCGAGGTCCATCCCCGCAGTCTGGCAGTCGGGCGGCTGCGTGCACGGGCGGTGCGCCCGCGATGGGCCAGCCGGGTGACTCACTCGTCGTCGGCGTCCCAGATCCGCCGCTTGCGGAGGCGGGCCGGCTCGAGCGGTCGCAGCGGCAGCTCGCCGTCGGCGTCCCCACGTCGCTGGTCCGGCTCGGCCGCCAGGGCGCGCCGACGGCGGGCGACCCACACCGGGAAGCCGAGCCCGAGCAGCGCGAAGAGGACCCACTGCACGGCGTACGACGCGTTGATGCCCTCGCTGCCGTCGCGCTCGGGGGCGTCGAGCAGCTCGGGCGCGGGCGTGACGGCGGGCGACTCGCTCGCGAGCACCCCGTAGGCGCTCCGCACCGGGTAGCCCAGCGGCTCGGCGATGGCGTCGACCGACAGGCTCGCGACCTGCCCGCCCGCGAGGCGCGACCCGCGGGCCCGCTCGCTCGGCCGCAGCCGCGCCACGACCGTGACGGTGCCCGGGGGCGGAGCGGGCACCGAGTCCGGTGCACGCCCCGGGTCGCCGCGACCGCTGCCGTTCGGGATCCAGCCCCGGTCGACGAGCAGCGCGCTGCCGTCGGCCAGCCGCAGCGGCACCACGACCTCGTAGCCGTACGTCGCGTCAGCGTTCGGGCCCGTCCACGGCCGGTTGCGCACCAGCGTCGTGCCGGTGACGTCGTACCTGCCGGTGACGGTCACGCGCCGCCACTGCAGGTCGGCCGCGAAGGGCGTGGTGGGGGACGGGAGCAGCGAGGTGAGCGTCACGGGGGGCGCGTCGTAGTTGCGTGAGACCAGCTGCGTGCGCTCGTGCTTGTCCTGGTAGCGGTGCAGCTGCCACCGGCCGAGGAGCACGCAGGCGGTGGCGAACACGACCGCGAGCGCCCACAGCCCTATCGTCACGCGGTGGCGCCGCAGCAGGTCCAGGGCCGACACCTCTCGACGGTAGTCGACCGGCCGGCGGCCCACCGCAGGTGGCCCGAGGTGGACGTCGGCCGGGTCCCGTCGCGGCGCTGCTGCCAGACTGGGGGCGTGAGCGCTGGGAGGGTCGGCCCGGCGGCCCGGCTGACCGAGGCGGACGTCGGCTGCTGGGTCGTCAAGAGCGCCCTGCCACCGGGGGCCGTGGTGCCGGGGTGGCGACCCGGGGCGGTGGCCTCGCTGGACAGGTGCGTGCGGCCGTCGTACCGGCTGGGCCTCATGCGCCCCGGGCAGCGGGTGCTGCTGTGGTGCAGCGGCGCGGGCTCCGGAGTCCGGGCGCTCGGCACGCTCACCAGCGCCGTCGCGGGGGAGCCGGAGCCGGACGGCCCGCACGTCGGCGTCCGGCTGCTGCTGCTGGGCGAGCCGGTGCTGCGCGCCGACCTGGTGGGCCACCCCGCCGTCGCGGGCGCGGAGGTGCTGCGCGTGCCGGCGGGCAGCAACCCCTCGTTCCTGTCGCCGACGCAGACCGGTGCGCTCATCGACCTGCTCGACCCCGCGGACCTGCGAGCGGCGGGGTGGCTGCCCGGCGCCCGGCCGGTCCGCTCCACCCCTCGCGTCGAGCCCCCGGCGCGGCTCGACCCGGCCACGTAGACTTCGCGGGTGACTGCCACCGCGACCACCGCCACGACAGGGGCGCTGGTCGACGCGTTCGGGCGCGTCGCGACCGACCTGCGGGTGTCGCTGACCGACCGCTGCAACCTGCGCTGCACCTACTGCATGCCCGCCGAGGGGCTCTCGTGGCTGCCCAAGCCCGAGCTGCTCACCGACGACGAGCTGGTGCGGCTGGTGGGCATCGCGGTCGCCCTCGGCGTCACAGACGTCCGCCTGACCGGCGGCGAGCCGCTCATCCGGCGCGGCATCACCGGGCTGGTCGCGCGCCTCGCCGCGCTCGGGCCGCGCCCCAGGCTGGCCCTCACCACGAACGGGCTGGGTCTGGACAAGCTGGCCGGACCGCTGGCTGACGCCGGCCTCGACCGCGTCAACGTCAGCCTCGACACCGTCGACCGGCTCTCCTTCGCCACGCTCACCCGCCGCGACCGTCTGGACGACGTGGTGCGCGGCCTCGCGGCCGCCGCGGCTGCGGGCCTCACGCCGGTGAAGGTCAACGCCGTGGCGATGCGCGGGGTCAACCTCGACTCCGCGCCCGACCTGCTCGCCTGGTGCCTCGACCGCGGCTACGAGCTGCGGTTCATCGAGCAGATGCCGCTCGACGCCGAGCACCAGTGGGACCGCAGCTCGATGGTGACCCAGGCCGAGCTGCTCGAGCGGCTCTCGGCCCGGTTCGCGCTGACGCCGACCGGTGAGCGCACCCGCGGCAGCGCACCCGCCGAGACCTGGCTTGTCGACGGCGGCCCGGCCGTCGTGGGGGTCATCGCGAGCGTCAGCCAGCCGTTCTGCGGCGCGTGCGACCGGGTGCGCCTGACCGCCGACGGCCAGCTGCGCTCGTGCCTGTTCGCCCGCACCGAGGACGACCTGCGCACGCCGCTGCGCGCCGGGGCAGGCGACGACGAGATCGCGGCGCAGATGATGCGGCTGATGGCGGCCAAGAAGGCCGGGCACGGCATCGACGACCCCAGCTTCCTGCAGCCCGACCGCCCGATGTCGGCCATCGGCGGTTAGCTGCCGCTCGCCCACCGACACTGGCGGTCGGCTACAGCTCGGCCACCGGCACGCTCTCGCGCAGGAACCCGCGCACCGCCAGGAAGCTCCCGAGCGTCGGCGTGTGCTCGTCGCACGCGAGCCAGGTCTTGCGCCGCTCGGGCGCGTGCAGCGCGGGGTTGTTCCACAGCAGCGCGGTCACACCGGCTGCGCGGCAGCCGCGCGCGCTGCACACCTGCTCGGCGGGCGCGTCAGGCGCCGAGGGGTGCAGCAGGTCCACGGCACCAGTGTCCACCAGTGTCGACGAGTGTCGCGGACGCCGGGTCAGGGGCGGGCGTCGGGCAGCCGCTTGGCCTGGTCGCCCTCGATGGCGCCGACGGGCACGTGGTACTCCTCGGGCGCCGGCGGCGCGGGCGAGCGGCCGGTGTTGGCGGCCACCACCGCGACGTAGGGCAGGAACACCGCGAAGGCGACGAACACCCAGCGGATCGGCCCGTCGGTCACGACGGCCAGGACGAAGCAGATGGTGCGCACCGACATCGAGATGAGGTACCGCCGCATGCGGGGGCCCATGTCGTCCTGGAGAGAGCTGCGGGCACCGCTGATCGAGTAGACCTCGGGCTCCTGCTGACGCGTCTTGGGCACGGTCCCACGCTATGCCTGGGCCACCGCCGGCACCGACCAGGACCGGCCACTGACGCGATCGCCCTATGAGGCCTGGCTCACGCTCGAGCAGTTGAAGCCGGCGACACGCAGTGGGGGCATCGCGGTGCGGGCGAAGTAGTCGCCCAGCTCGCGGCCGAGCGCCGGCACCGTGGCGCCCGCGGCCTCGATGCGCCGCAGCAGGGCGACGGGGCTGTCGTTGAACCGGAAGTTCGTCACCGCGCCCACGACCTCGCCGTGCTCGACCAGGTAGACGCCGTCGCGGGTCAGCCCGGTCAGCAGCAGGGTCTGCGGGTCGACCTCCCGCACGTACCACAGGCAGGTGAGCAGCAGGCCGCGGTCGAGGTCGCCCACCAGGTCGCCGGTCGTGCCGGCGCCGCCGTCCACCGTGAGCTGGAGGTTGTCGACGGGTGGGCGGAAGTCCAGCCCCGCGAGGGCCGCCGAGTGGCGTGTGCCGGGCAGCGCGGCGAGCCGGCCGCGCTCGACCCAGGCCGTGGCCGGAACCGGCAGCCCGTTGTCGAACACCGAGCCGAGCAGCCCGCTCGAGCGCGCCTGCACGAACGGCGACGACTCCATGCCGGCAAGGCGCGGGTCGCTGCGCAGCGTCAGCGGGACGTCGGTCAGCACCTCGCCGACCCGGGTGCCCCCGCCGGGATGGCCGAACACCGACCGGCCCTCGTGCGCGGTGCGGACGTCGGCCGACAGGTAGGCGTAGGTCATCAGGTCGGCGACGGCGCTGGGCGGCAGCACCGTGTCGTAGCGGCCGGCCTCGACCTCGACCCGGCGCGCCTGCCACGCCAGCCGCTCCTCGACCTCGGCGGCGAGCGCTGCGACGTCGACCTCGTCCAGCGTGCGAGCGGCCGTGCCGGCCCAGGCCGAGCGGGTGCGGCCGGCGCTCTTGCCGTTGAGGTCGACCACGGCGCTGGGCTGCACGTGCCGGCGGCGGATGCCCGTGGAGGTGGCGAGGTAGACGGTGGTGGTGTCCTGCTCGGCGTAGCCGAACTGCTCGAGCCCGCTGCTGCGCGCGTGGTCGAACGCCGCGCCCAGCCCGGCCGCGAGTGAGCGCAGGTCGTCCGGCACGACGTCGACGGCGCCCAGGCCGAAGTCGTCGTCGGCGCCGCCCTCGGCCAGCGCGGCGGCGTCCTCGGAGGGGGCGGCGGCGCGCGCCGCCGCCTCGGCGTCGGCGACCAGCCCGGCGACGTCGTCCGGGCCGACGCCGCTGCGGCTGACGACGCCCGCGCGGGTCCGGTCGTGGACGCTGACGACCGTGACGTCGAGCGACCCGGTGAGCCCGTTGGTGGTCAGGGTGCTCGCGGCCCAGCGCAGGTTGGCGGTGCGCGTGACGCTGACGAGCACGACGCAGGGCAGCGTGGCCGCGGCGACGGCCTGCTCGGCCAGCGCGGCGGGGGTCGAGGTGCTCACCCGGCCCCCTCGGCGACGGTGTTGAGCACGCGCACGCCGGTGAACAGCGCGCTCGGGCAGCCGTGGCTGACGGCGGCCACCTGCCCCGGCTGGCCCTTGCCGCAGTTGAAGGCGCCGCCCAGCACCCACGTCTGCGGGCCGCCGACCCGCGCCATCGACCCCCAGAAGTCGGTGGTGGTGGCCTGGTAGGCGAGGTCCTTGACCATGCCCGCGAGCCGGCCGTCGACGATGCGGTAGAACCGCTGGCCGGTGAACTGGAAGTTGTAGCGCTGCATGTCGATCGACCACGACTTGTCGCCGACGACGAGGAACCCGCGCTCGACGCCGCTGACGAGGTCGTCGGTCGACGGGCCGCCCGCCGCCGGCTGCAGGCTCACGTTGGCCATCCGCTGGATCGGCACGTGGGACGGCGAGTCGGCGAAGGCGCAGCCGTTCGAGCGCTCCAGCCCGGTCAGCCGCGCGATGCGCCGGTCGAGCTGGTAGCCGACCAGGGTGCCGTCGCGCACGATGTCGAACGACTGCGTCTGCACGCCCTCGTCGTCCCACCCGGTGGTGGCCAGGCCGTGCTCGGTCGTGCGATCGCCCGTGACGTGCATGAGGTCGGTGCCGTAGCGCAGCGTGCCGAGCTGGTCGTGGGTGGCGAAGGACGTGCCGGCGTAGGCGGCCTCGTAGCCGAGCGCCCGGTCGAGCTCGGTGGCGTGGCCGATGGACTCGTGGATCGTCAGCCACAGGTTGCTCGGGTCGATGACGAGGTCGTAGGTGCCGGCCTCGACGCTGGGTGCCGCGAGCTTCTCGCGCACGAGGTCCGGCAGCGTCGTGACCTCGTGATCCCAGTCCCACGCGCCCTGCTCCGCGGTGCCGACGAGGTACTCGAACCCGCGGCCCACCGGCGGCGCGAGCGACCGCATGCTCTCGGTGCCCGCGCTGCTGCCCACGCTGACCGACAGCTCGGGCTGCAGCCGCACCCGCTGCTGCACCGTGCGGGTGCCGGCGAGGTCAGCGTAGAGCTTGTGCTCCTTGACGGCGTCCAGCTCGGCCTCGACGTGGTCGACCCCGGCGGCCAGCAGCCGCTGCGACCAGTCCTCGAGCACCGCCTGCTGCTCGCTCAGCGGCACCTCGAACGGGTCGACGTCGTACGACGACACCCAGGTGCCCGTGTGGGCGGGCTCGGGCGCGAGCTCGACGCGCTCGGTCGACAGCGGCCGCGACACCCGTGCCATGGCGACGGCCTGCTCGGCGGCAGCCACCGCGTCGGCGACCGTAATGCCGGCCGCGGCCGAGAATCCCCACGTGCCGTCGAGCACCACCCGCACCGCGAGACCCGCGTCGGTGCTGTCGCCCGCGCCCGCGCGACGGCCGTCACGCAGCCGCAGGCCGCTGCGCCGCACCCGCTCGACGCGCAGGTCCGCGTGCTCGACCCCGAGCTCGGCGGCCCGCTGCAGCGCGGCGTCGGCCACCTGCTGCAGCGGCAGGTCGGTGAACGCCGGGTCGACCCCGCGCGCAGCGCTCACGCACGGTCCCGGACGTCGAGCACGAGCTTGCCCACCGTGGCCCGTGACCGGATCGCCTCGTGCGCCTCGCGGGCGCGCTCGAGCGGGTAGTGGCCGCCGTCGACCACCCGCAGGGCGCCGGACGCGGCGAGTGAGAGCAGCTCCTCCATGGCGGTCTGCAGGCCGTCCTCGCGGCGCAGCACGTCGACCAGCCAGAACCCGCTCACGGTCTTCGACCCGGCCATCAGCCGCGTCGGGTCGATGGGCGGCGGTGGGGTGCGCGACGCCAGGCCGTACAGGCACAGCCGCCCGAACGGGCCGAGCGCTGCGAGCGACCCGTCGGTCACCACCCCGCCGGTCATCTCGAGCACCACGTCGACCGGCTTGCCGCCGCCCGCCTCGAGCAGGACGTCGCGCACCTCGTCGGCGGTCGTGCACGTCGAGACGTCGACGGCGACGTCGGCGCCCAGCGAGAGCGCCAGGGCGCGCTTGTCGGGGGTGGAGGCGCTGGCGACCACGCGCCCCGCGCGCCACTCGCGGGCCAGCTGGACGGCGATCGTGCCGACGCCACCGGCCCCGGCGTGCACCACGACGCTCTCGCGGCGGCGCAGGTTGGCGACGGTGCGCAGCAGGTGCCACGCCGTGGTGCCCTGCAGCACCAGGCCGAGGGCGGTCGTGTCGTCGACCTCGTCGGGGAGGTCGAAGACGACGTCCGGCTGCGCGAGAGCCCGCTCGGCGTACCCGCCGCCGGCCAGCAGCGCGACGACGCGGCGTCCGTCGTCCGTGCGCCCCACGACCTCGGAGCCGGGCACGAGCGGCAGCTGCTGCGGCGCCAGGTAGGTGTCCTCGGCCTGGTGGGTGTCGGCGAAGTTGACCCCGGCCGAGTCGACCGTGATCGCCACGAGCCCGTCGCGGGGCGCCGGTGCCGGCAGGTCGCCGCGGTAGGTCAGCACCTGCGGGCCACCGAACTCCTCGACCACGATGCCGCGCATGCGGCAGACCCTAGACCCGCACACCGGCACGCGGCAGGCCCATCCCGCAGCAGCCTGGCGCGCCTGCCCGGCGGCAGCCGATAGCGTCGCGCGCATGAGCGACTCGAGCGGCGGGACGACGGGCGGGCGCAGCGTCCTGGTCACCGGCGGCAACCGGGGGATCGGCCTCGCCATCGCCACGGCGTTCCTGGCCGCGGGTGAGCGGGTCGCCGTCACCAGCCGCTCCGGCGAGCTGCCCGAGGACCTTCCCGGAGCGCTCGCGGTGCGGTGCGACGTGACCGACACCGCGTCGGTCGACGCGGCCTTCACCGAGGTCGAGGCGGCGCACGGGCCGGTTGAGGTGCTCGTCGCGAACGCCGGCATCACCCACGACACCCTGCTGATGCGCATGAGCGACGACGACTTCACGAGCGTCGTCGACACCAACCTCACCGGTGCCTTCCGCTGCGTGCGCCGCGCCACCAAGCCCATGGTGCGGCTGCGGCGCGGGCGGATCGTGCTGATCTCGAGCGTGGTCGGGCTCTACGGCTCGCCGGGCCAGGTCAACTACGCGGCGAGCAAGGCCGGGCTCGTGGGCCTCGCCCGCTCGGTGACGCGTGAGCTCGGCGGCCGCGGCATCACGGCCAACGTGGTCGCGCCCGGCTTCGTCGAGACCGACATGACGGCGGTCCTGCCGAAGGCGCAGCAGGACGCCTACAAGGCGGCGATCCCGGCCGGGCGGTTCGCGAGCGCGCAGGAGGTCGCCGAGGTCGTGCGGTTCGTCGCCGGCGACGCGGCGGGGTACATCAGCGGGGCGGTCGTCCCCGTGGACGGCGGACTAGGGATGGGGCACTGAGATGGGACTGCTCGAGGGCAAGCGGCTGCTGGTGACCGGCGTGCTGATGGACTCGTCCATCGCGTTTCACGTCGCGCGGCTGGCGCAGGACGAGGGCGCGCAGGTGGTGCTCACGTCCTTCGGCCGCACCATGAAGATCACGACCGCCATCGCGCGGCGGCTGCCGCAGCCGGCGCCCGTGGTCGAGCTCGACGTCCAGGACACCGAGCACCTCGACACCCTCGCCGAGCGCCTCGGTGAGCACGTCGACGGCCTGGACGGCGTGCTGCACTCGATCGGGTTCGCCCCGCCGGGCGCCTTCGACTTCATGACCGCGAGCTGGCAGGACGTGTCGACCGCGCTGCACGTGTCGGCCTACTCCCTCAAGGCGTTGGCGGTCGCGACACAGCCGCTGATGGCTCCCGGCAGCAGCGTCGTCGGGCTGACCTTCGACGCGAAGTTCGCCTGGCCGGTCTACGACTGGATGGGTGTGGCCAAGGCCGCGTTCGAGTCGACGTCCCGCTACTGCGCCCGCGAGCTCGGGCCGAAGGGCGTGCGCTGCAACCTGGTCGCCGCCGGGCCGGTGCGCACGACCGCCGCCAAGGCCATCCCCGGCTTCGCCGCCTTCGAGGAGATCTGGGACAGGCGAGCACCGCTCGGCTGGGACGTCAACGACCCCGAGCCCGCCGCCAAGGCGTGCGTCGCGCTGCTCTCGGACTGGTTCCCCGCCACCACCGGCGAGATCGTCCACGTCGACGGCGGCGTGCACGCCATGGGGCAGTAGGGCCGTTTCGCGGCGCTCTCGGCCATCCGCCGCCGAGTGCGCAGGAGTGGTTGCTTCAGAGCCGCTCAAGCAACCGCTCTCGCGCAGTCGCCGTCCCGTTGCTCGGGTGCCGACCGCCGGCGGCGGCGTTCAGCCCAGCTGGCTCAGCACCGCCCGCGCGTAGGCGCTCTCGACGTCGAGGTCGCGGTGCAGTCCGGGCGCACCGTCGTGCACGGTCTCGACGAGGTAGCCGTCGGCGCCGCGCTCGAGCCGCACGAACGTCTCGCCGAGCAGGTCGCGCAGCTGGGTCTCGCGCGGCAGCCACACCACGGCCTGCTGCTGCACGCTGTCGAGCGCCCACTCGGTCGTGCCGTTGAAGCCGATCTCGCGACCCGAGGCGTACTCGTGCACCTCGATGGCCATCTCGCTGATGACGAAGACCTCCTCGTCCATCTCGCGGTCGGGGACGACGAAGCGGTCGCCGGGTGCCGGCGTCCAGGCGAGTCCGGCGGCGCGCAGCGCCCGGGCCAGGTCGAGGGAGATCACCCGCATCATTCTGCCCGCTGCCCGGACGACCGGCCCTTCCGGGCGACCTCGGCCGGACGCCGGCCCTGGGAGGCGCCGACTCACTCTGGCGGCGGCGCTCGTCGGGGGCGGTGGACGAGGGCGGAGTGCTGAAGTGAGTGCTCGCCGGTCGTCGCGACGTGACCCCGGCCGGGGGCTCGCGCGCGGCTAGAGTCCGCGCCATGCCGGCCGCCGCACCCGTCGCCAGCCTGGTCGAGCTGCGTGTGCTCGACGGGCCGAACCTGTACTTCCCGCGGGCCGCGATCAAGCTCGTCCTGGACGTCGGCGCCGTCGCCGCGCTGCCGGCCGACGAGGCCGCGGGGCTGGCGGCTTCTCTCGGCCTGACGCGCGTGCGCGCCGGTGACCCGGGCTCGGGTCAGCGCCAGCGGCTGGCCATGCGGCTGGTAGCGAGGCTCGTGCGGCGGCTGGCGTCCGCCGCGGGCACCGCGCGTCTCGGCGTCCGGGTGCGGCCGGGCTCCGCCGCGCACGAGGTGGTGGTCGCGTTCCCGTGGCGGCGCCACGACCGCGCCGTGGCGCTCGGGCAGGCGGTCGCCGCGTGCGTCGACGCGCTCACCGGCCCCGACCTGGACGTCGACGCGCTGCTCGCCCGGCTGGTCGTGCCGGTGCGGGAGTCGCCCGCCGGTCGCGGTCCCGCGGCGCTGCGCGCCGGCGTGCCGGTCGCCTCCGTCACGGGCACCAACGGCAAGACCACGACCACGCGGCTGCTCGCCCACATCGCCATGACCGCCGGCTTGCGCACCGGCTGGTCGAGCACCGACGGCGTGGTGGTGCAGGGCGAGGTCGTCGAGCCCGGCGACTACTCCGGCCCGGCGGGTGCGCGAGCGGTGCTCACGTCGCGAGGCGTGCAGTGCGCGGTGCTCGAGACCGCGCGCGGCGGGCTGCTGCTGCGTGGCATGGGGGTCGTCGCCAACGACGTCTCGGTCGTCACGAACGTCAGCGCGGACCACCTGGGACTGCAGGGCATCGACACCCTCGACCAGCTGGCCGAGGTCAAGGCGATCATCACGCGCGTCACGTCGCCGAACGGCTGGTGCGTTCTCAACGGCGACGACCCGCGGGTTCTCGCCATGGCGAACGGCACGCCGGCGCGGCCGTGGGTGTTCAGCCTCGACCCCGGCTCGCCGGCCCTGCGCCGTGCCCTCGACGCCGGCGGGCGGGGCATCACGGTGCTCGACGGACAGGTCGCGGTGCTGCGCGCGGACGGCGACCCCGACGCGCTCGTGCCGGTGATCGACGTCCCGATGACGCTGTGCGGGCTGTCGAGCCACAACGTCGCCAACGCCCTCGCGGCCGCGGCCGCCGCCCTCGGTCTGGGCTTGCCGCGCGACGCCGTGGTCGAGGGACTGCGCACGTTCCGACCCGACGTCCGGCTCAACCCGGGGCGCCTCAACCTGTGGTCGCTGCCCGTCGACGGAGGAGTGGTCACGGTCGTGGTCGACCTGGCGCACAACGAGGCGGGCCTCGACGCGCTGCTCGACGTCTGCGACGGGCTGCGCGCGCCCGGCGCCACCGTGCGGCTCGGGCTGGGCACCGCGGGCGACCGCACGGACGAGATCCTGCGGTCGATGGGCGCCATCGCCGGGCGCCGAGCCGGCTCGGTCACGGTGGTGCACAAGGAGAAGTACCTGCGCGGCCGCACCGCCGACGACCTGCAGGGGCACCTGCTCGCCGGTCTGGCCGACAGCGGCATGGCCGACGTGCCGGTGCTGCCCGACGAGCTTTCAGGTCTGGTGTTGTTGTGCAGCAACGCTTCTATCGGTGACGTGGTGGCCCTCATGTGCCACGAGGACCGCGAGCGGCTCGACACCTGGCTGCTGTCGCAGGGAGCCACCCAGGACGGGCCGGACGAGGTGCGCGCCAAGGTGGTGGTCGCGCGGGGCGAGCACCCGTTGGAGCCCCGCATGACCGAGCTGCGCGAGCGCGCCGCGCCCGACGACCGCGCCCGGCTGCTGCTCGCCCTGCTGGACGCCGACCCCGACGACCCGCGCCTGATGTACGAGTGGGCCAGTGCTCTCGACAGTGCCGGCCACGCGGCGCAGGCGGTTCCGGCGTACGAGACGGCGCTGCGGGATGGGCTGCGCGAGCCGCACCGGCACCGCGCGATGATCGCGCTGGGGTCGAGCCTGCGTGAGGTCGGACGCCGCGACGACGCCGTCGCCGTGCTCACCGCCGTCGCGACCGAGCGCCCCGAGTCCGTTGCGGCGCAGCTGTTCCTGGCACTCGCGCTGCTCGCTGCCGGCCAGCCGGCGCGCGCCGTCCGCACGCTGGTCGAGTCCGTCCTCGCTCACAGCGGGGACGCCGACGTCGCCGCCTACCGCCCGGCCCTCCAGGCCCACGCCGCCGACCTCACCGACCCCAACCCCCCGTGATCATGCAATCCAGGCCCGCCTGCACCCCTCGCCCCGCGGTGATCATGCAACTCCGGCTCGGGCGCGGTCGTGGCAGCGTGACCGGATGGACCTGAGCGCGCGCGCACTGCGGCCGTCGCAGTCGGGCGCGCGGGTGCTCGTCGCTCCGCCGAGGGGCGGAGCCGGGGCCTGGGCCGGTGCCCCGAGCGCCCTCGCTGTCGAGGACGACGTCTACGTCGCCTACCGCCTCCGGCTGCCGGTCGGCGAGGGCCGCGGCGTCAGCAACGTCCTCGCGCGCCTGGACGGCGACGGGTTGCGCACGCTGGCGGTCGTCGGGCGTGACCGGTTCGGAGCCGAGTCGCTCGAGCGCCCCGCCCTGGTCCGGACGCCGGAGGGCCGGTGACGCCTCTACGTCAGCTGCGCCACACCGGGCAGCAAGCACTGGCGGGTCGACCTGCTGGAAGCCGGCACCGTCGAGGGCCTGGCCGACGCGCCGGCCCGCACGGTGCTGCCCGGCAGCGAGACCGTCGGTGTCAAGGACCCGGTGGTGCTGCTCGACCGCGGGCGCTGGCACCTGTGGGCCTCCGTGCACCCGCTGGAGTGCTGGGACGACGCCGATCGCATGACCACCGACTACGCCACCAGCGAGGACGGTGTCGCGTGGACGTGGCACGGCACGGTGCTGGCCGGCCGGCCGGGGGAGTGGGACGCGAGGGGCGTGCGCGTCACCAGCGTGCGGGTCGTCGATGACCGGCTGCTCGCCACCTACGACGGCCGGGCCGACGCACAGCAGAACTGGGAGGAGGTCACGGGAAGCGCTGCGGCCCAACGAGACACAGCCGGCCGTTTCGGGGCCTTCCGCGTCGACGCGGAGGCACCCCTCGCCTCCCCGCACGGCGGCCTGCGGTACGTCACGTCCGCCGCCGACCAGGTGATGTACGAGTGGACCCGCCCGGACGGCGCGCACGAGCTGCGCGCCGAGCGAACCGAAGCTGCAGGCTGATCACGTGGTGCGCCTCCCGCGACAGGGCGCGGTCGATCCGGCAGCCGGCTCAGACCTGCGCGTGCTCGGCGGCGTCGCCGGACTGCGCCGCGCTGACGGCGAGGACGCTCGGGTCGAGGTCGGGGTCGCCGACCTGCTCGCCGCTGTGGGCGCCGGCCTGGGCGCGGTGGCCGTAGGCCTCGAGCTCGGCCAGCACGCCGGCGTGCTTGTCGGCGCAGAGCACCACCAGGTCGCCCCGGTTGGCGCGCGCCATGCAGTGCCGGACGGCGGCGAGCTCGTCGGTCACGATCTCGACCTGCTTGCACCGCGCGCCCTCGGCCATGCGCGCCCGCAGGCCCTCGGCTACCAGCGCCGCGGCCTCGCCCGGAGCGCGGCGGCGCAGGTTGGCGTCCTCGCGCACGACGACCACGTCGAAGACGTCGGCGGCCACCTCGCCGAGCTCTCGCACGTCCTCGTCACGCCGGTCGCCGGCCGCGCCGATCATGCCGATGCGCGACGGCTTGGCCAGATCGGCGGTGGTCGCCCGGCTCTCGGCGTACCGGGAGACGAAGTCGCCCAGCGCGCGCATCCCAGCGGGGTTGTGGCAGTAGTCGACCACGACCTCGACGCCGTCCAGCTGCAGCAGGTTCATGCGGCCGGGGGACAGGTAGTACGACGTGGTGAAGGTGCGCAGCCCCTGCCGGATGTCGTGCAGCGGGGCGCCCGCGGCGAACGACGCACCCGCCGCGGCCATGGCGTTGGCGACGTTCATCATGGCCGTGCCGCCGAACGTCGCCGGCAGCAGGTGGGTCCAGGCCAGCTGCATGGCCCGGCGTCCGTGCCGGATCACGATCATGTCGCCCTTGTCGGTGGCCTCCAGCACGATCGCCTTGCCACCGCGGCGGCAGTGCTCGTCGATCAGCTCGCGCTCGGGGGACCCAGGCTCCTTGAGGGAGAACCAGATCACCTCACCCGAGCACCGGCGCCTCATCTCACGCACCAGCGGGTCGTCGGCGTTGAGCACCGCCGACCCGTTGCGCGGCACAGCTTCCACGACGACGGCCTTGACCGCGGCCAGCTGTTCCAGCGTGTCGATGCCGCGCATGCCGAGGTGGTCGGGCGCGATGTTGGTGACGACGGCGACGTCGTTGCGGTCGTAGCCCAGGCCCTCGCGAAGGATGCCGCCGCGCGCGACCTCGAAAACGGCGAAGTCGACTCGGGGGTTCTGCAGCACCATCCGCGCCGACTTCGGTCCGGACGCGTCAGCCTTGATGACGAGCCGCTCGTCGATGACGACGCCGTCGGTGCTCGTCATGCCGACCTTGCGCCCCAACCCCTTGAAGATGTGGGCGATCATCCGCGAGGTGGTCGTCTTGCCGTTGGTGCCCGTCACGGCGACGATCGGCACCCGGCTCGTCGCGCCCGGCGGGAAGAGCAGATCGACGACGGGCTTGGCGATGAACTGCGGCTCACCGACCGTGGGGTGGGTGTGCATGCGGAAGCCTGGGGCGGCGTTGACCTCGCAGATGGCGCCGCCGGTCTCGCGCACCGGCTGCGCGATGTCGGGGCAGATGAAGTCGATGCCGGCGACGTCCAGGCCGATGACGCGAGCGGCCTCCTCGGCGATCTCGACGTTGTCGGGGTGTGCCTCGAACGTGCGGTCGACCGAGATGCCGCCGGTCGACATGTTGCCGGTCAGCACCAGCTTCACCATCTCGCCGGACGGCGGGACGTCGTCGAGCTCGAGACCCTGCTGCCGCACCAGCTCGGTCGCCGCGTCGTCGACGACGATGCGGGTCAGCACCTTCTCGTGGCCGACGCCGCGCCGGGGGTCGGAGTTCGTGATGTCGACGAGCTCGGCGACGGTGTGGCTGCCGTCGCCGACGACGTGTGCCGGCACGCGCTCGGCGATCGCCTGCATGCGGCCGCCGATGATGAGGCAGCGGTAGTCGCGTCCCACGATCAGCGACTCGACGACGACCCAGCCGCGCCGCGACTCGCCCTGCGCCACATCGAATGCCGCGCGGACGTCGTCGGCTGACCTGAGGTCGAGGCCGACCCCACGCCCGTGGTTGCCGTCGAGCGGCTTGACCACGACGGGGTAGCCCATGCGGTCGGCGACACGGACGGAGTCCTCGACGGTGCGCACGCTCTGCGTGCCCGGCACCGGGAGCCCGGCAGAGGCGAGCAGCGTGCTCGTGAGCTCCTTGTCGCCCGCGATGTCGACCGCGAGGGCGCTGGTTCCCGACGTCATCGTGGCCCTGATGCGCTGCTGGTGGACGCCCTGCCCCAGCTGCACCAGCGAGTGCTCGTTGAGCCGGATCCACGGGATGTCGCGGCTGACGGCCTCCTCGATGATCGCCGCCGTGCTGGGACCGAAAGCCGTCCGGTCGGCGCGGCGCAGGAACAGGTCGAGCTCGGCGGCGAAGTCGAGGTCGGGGTCGGCCTGCACCAGGTGGTTGACGAGCCGCACGGCGAGCCGCCCGGCCGCGAGCCCGACCCGCTCGTCGACGTACCCGTAGACGACGTTGTAGACGCCGCTGCGGCCGCGCACGCCACGGGTCTTGCCCCGGCGGATGTCGTGCCCGGCCTCCTGCTGCAGCTGCAGGGCGACGTGCTCGGCGACGTGCCCGAGCCACGTGCCCTCGCGCAGCCGCTCGACGAAGCCGCCGCGGTGCCCGCGTGAGCAGGTGTGGTTCGCGAGGCCCGGCAGCAGCGACAAGAGCTCGTCGGTGAACCCGGGCAGCTCGGTGGTCGGGAACCGCTCGAGCGAGCCGAGGTCGACGACCAGGTGGACGGAGGTCTGGTAGGACCAGATGTTCGGACCGCGGTAGACGTGCGACTCGAGGATCGTCAGGTCGGCCGACGGCCCGGCATCGGTCATCGGCGCTCCAGTCCTCGGCCGGGAGGCGGTCTTGGTCAGGCGTCATCTCCGGCGGCACGCAGCGTACGTCCCGCCACGTCGTCGTGGTGCACCCGAGCGGAGGCAGCCGTCGCCTCGTCACGGTCGGTGTGCGCGGCGACCACGGCGACGTCACGGCGCTGCTGCACGAACCCCACCAGCCGGCGGGCGGCCAGGTCGAAACGTGCCCCCGACGGCAGCGAGTGGACGACGGCACCGGAGACGAGCAGCGCGGCACCCTGGCGTGCCTCGTGGGCGTCGGACAGCGCGTGGGACGCGTCCACCAGGAACACCCCGCCCGAGCCGATGACCTCAAGACGCGTGCCGTCGGTGATGACCGCCGCGGTGTCCTCGTCGATGCCCATGCCCAGCAGCGACGGCGACTGCGCGACCAGCGAGAGCAGCCGGCCGTAGCGGCCGCGCTGGTCGAAGTGCTGGTCGACGACGACGTCCGGCAGCAGGCCGAGACCGGCCGACAGCTGGCTGGAGCGCTGGCGTGGTGTCACACCCTCGTCGCCCATCGAGATCATGTGGGTGCTCATGATGCTCGCGCCCGCCGACGTGCCGGCGATGACAGCCCCACGCGCGTAGGCGACGTGGATCGCCTGTGCCACAGGGGTTCCGGCGATGACCTGAGAAAGCTTCAGCTGGTTGCCGCCCGTCATGAAGACACCGGTCACGTGGTCGAGCGAGGCGACGAGCGCCGGGTCGTCGCACTGCAGCCGGTTGGTGGGGGCGACCGCTGTCACGCTGCCGGCGCCGAGACGGGTCAGCACGTCGGTGTACATCTCGACCATCTGCTCGGGCACGCTCGACGCCGTCGGCACGACCACGACGCGCCCGGCTGATCCGCCGGCGAGCTTGACGAAGCGGCGCAGCACCCGGGCGCGGCCGACCTTGTCCTCCGCGCCGCCGATGACCATCAACCGCCTGCGTGACGCCACTCACGCCACTCTAGGCCCGCGCGACCCCGTCGGCCCGCCCGATCAGGCACCATGGGGGCGTGGACACGCGACGCCGACTGGTGCTGGTGCGGCACGAGCAAGCCGGCCACGCCGACGGTCTCGACGACCACGAGCGCCCCCTCACCGCGCGCGGACGACGTGACGGCGCCGCGCTCGGCCGCTGGCTCGCGCAGGCCGTCGGCGCTCCCGACCTGGTGCTGTGCTCGCCGTCGGTGCGGACGGTCGAGACCTGGCTGCTCGCCTCGGCGCACGTGCCGGGCGCGCCGGAGGCCGACGTCCGGGACGAGCTGTACCTCGGGTCGCCCGGCACGCTGCTGGCCGCCCTGCGCGCCTGCCCGCCGGACGTCGGCACCGTCATCGCGGTCGGCCACGAACCGGTGCAGTCGACTCTCGCTGCCGCGCTCGCCGGCCCCGGCAGCAGCCCGCGCGCGCTCACCGCGCTGGCGGCGGGCTTCTCTCCCGGCGCGGTCGCCGTGCTGGACCTCGAGGACGGGTGGGCCGATCTCGCGCCGGACGGCGCGCGGCTCGTCGACCTCGCCGTGCCCCGCGGCTGACGAGCGGCCGACGCGAAGCGCCGCCCCCCGCGCGAGGTCGCGCGCCGGCAGTGCTGTGATGACGGCATGAGCGACGCGATGAGTGCACGGACGATCACCATCCCCGGTGCGGGCGGCGACGAGATCGAGGCCTACCTCGCCACCGCCGACGACGAGGCCCCGCGCGGTGCCGTCGTCGTGATCCACCACATGCCCGGCTTCGATGGTGCGATGAAGGAGATCACCCGGCGGTTCGCCGCCGAGGGCTACCTCGCCATCTGCCCCAACCTCTACAGCCGCGAGGCGCCCGGCGCGAGCCCCGACGACGCCGCGGCCACGGCGCGCTCGCTCGGCGGGGTGCCCGACGACCGGCTGGTCGGCGACGTCGAGGGTGCGGCGACGTACCTGCGGTCACTGCCGACGTCCAACGGCCGGGTGGGCACGATCGGCTACTGCTCCGGTGGACGGCAGTCGTTCCTCGCGGGGTGCAGCCTGCAGCTCGAGGCCGTCGTCGACTGCTACGGCGCGTTCGTCACCGGGACGCCGCCCGAGGGCTTCCCGCTGCAGGTCCAGCCGATCGGCCACCTCGTGCCCTCGCTGAGCGCCCCGGTGCTCGGCCTGTTCGGTGCGGACGACCAGTACCCCTCACCCGACGCCGTCGCCGAGCTCGAGCAGCTGCTCGTCGACGCCGGCAAGGAGCACGAGCTGCACAGCTTCCCGGACGCCGGCCACGGGTTCTTCTCCGTCGACCGACCCGGTTACCGCCAGGTCGCGGCCACCGAGGGCTGGAAGCTGATCCTGGACTTCTACGGCCGCCACCTGGCCGCCTGACCATGTGCACCTACGCGACCGAGCGCATCTCGGTGACCGGCAGCGGCAAGACCCCCAGCGGCTGGGTGCCGGTCACCACGGCGACCGTCTACTACGACCACCCCGTGCACGCGCAGGCCGAGCACACGCTCAACATCGACTTCCTCAACCCCGACCTCGGGCCCTCGGCGCGCGTGGCGCTCGAGCTGAGCGCCGCGTCCGCGATGGCCCTGGTCGCGGCGGTGCAGGCGGCCCTCGCGTCCGTGCCGCCTGACTTACTGGAGTGAGCTGCAGCAGGGGGGCGCACGTTCCATAGACCTCCATCACACCCCCGGTTGTTCGCTCGCCATGACGGGTCCTCGAGCACGGAGTCGATGACAGCGTCGACGAGGCCTTGTTCCAGGTCCTGCAGCAGCCCAGAGGCGCGGAAGGCGTGCAGGGGCGTCCGCAGGTAGAGGCGAAGGCTGCTGCCTCGCCCGAGCCGGGGCCGCCTCACGCAGCAAAGGGTGGTGGTCGCCCTCTGCTGCGTCCGCCGATGGCGGGGGCGGTGAACCTGGGCAGGCCGTTGGTGATGGTGACGGTCCAGCCGGTGTGGTGGATGACGTCGTGGTGGTGCCCGCAG
>CAXTEJ010000038.1:0-29678 GCA_964243295.1 uncultured Actinomycetales bacterium
CCCCCCACCGCCAACCACCCCCGTCAGCGCCACCGCCAGGTCGGCACCCGACAGGCCCGCGACGGCAGCGGGGACCCGCTCATCGGCACGGGCGGACTCGAACATGTGTCCTAGTCTAGCTGATCCGTCGGGTCGCCGCTAGAACAATCCACAGGCGCGATCCGTTGCGACACAACGCTTTCGGAGCCCTCGGTGGTGTGCATGGTCGAGCGCAACGGCACCGGCCGCGTGCCGACCCGCACGCCACGGCGCCCAGGCCACCAGAGGGCTGGTCCACGATCCTCACCCTGCACGGCATTGCCGCACCAGACTTCGGCCAGGCAGGGCGACACCGTCCGGAGCAAGTGCTCACCAGGGCCGGATCGCCACCAGCTGCACGCCCGGACCGACGTCCGGGCGGCTTGCCCTCGGCGACGGCCACACGCACCAGGACTCACAGCCCACTCCCAGCAAGACCCCAGTGCCTCACCAACTCCAGGCGGTTCTCTAGGTGCAGTAGCCGACCGAGCGAGGGTGAACCGAGGATGTCCCAGATGAATGACCACTCCACCGACAGCCGTGGCGAGGCGGCCGACCGCACCGAGGCGCTGCCGACGGTCCACGAGACCGCCGCCCAGCCGCCGTACCAGCAGCCGCAGCAGCCGGGCAGCGAGCCGGGGTACGCCGCCTACGCGGCACCGACCGCGCAGCAGGGCACCGAAGCGTTCCCGCCGGTGCAGTGGTTCGGCTCCGAGCCGGCCTCCCCCTACGCCTCCCCGGCGCCGCCGGCCGCAGGAACGCCCTCGGAGGGCAGCCGCAGCCCACGTCGCCGCCGTTACGTCGACATGGCGCTGTCCGCGGTCGTGGCCGCGGTCGTCGCCGCCGGCACGACAGCGGTCGCGCTCAACAACGACGACGGCACCTCGGCCGCCCCGGCGTCCAGCACCAGCCAGAGCGCCGGCGGCACCGGTTCGGGCAACCCGCCGGCCGGTACGTCGGCGGGCCCGGTCTCGGGCGCGAGCGGCACGGGTGTCAACTGGACCACCGTGGCGAACGCCGTCGAGCCGAGCGTCGTCGCCATCTCGGTGACCTCGCAGGGCGGTGAGGCCGAGGGCTCAGGCGTCATCCTCGACACCACCGGCCGGGTGCTCACCAACAACCACGTGGTCAGCGGCGCCGGTGACGGCGGCCAGCTCACGGTCAGCCTCTCGGACGGCCGGACCTACCAGGCGAGCGTCGTCGGCACCGACCCGTCGACCGACCTCGCGGTCATCGCCATGAAGGGCGCCAAGGACCTCACGCCCGCCACGCTCGGCGACTCCGACGCGGTCCAGGTCGGTAGCAACGTCATGGCCGTCGGCAACCCGCTCGGGCTCGCCGGCACGGTGACGACCGGCATCGTCAGCGCGCTCGACCGCCCCGTGACCACCCAGAGCGAGGACGCCGAGCCCTCCGCGAACGGGTCCGCCGCCGACGCGGTCGTCACCAACGCGATCCAGACCGACGCCGCGGTCAACCCGGGCAACAGCGGTGGCGCCCTGGTCGACAGCCGGGGCCGCGTCATCGGCATCCCCTCCTCGATCGCCTCCCTCGGCCAGTCGGCGGCGGGCTCGCAGTCGGGCAGCATCGGCCTCGGCTTCTCGATCCCCATCAACGAGGCGAAGTCCATCGCCGACCAGCTCATCGCCGACGGCACCGCGGAGCACCCCTACCTCGGCGTCACCCTCAAGGACGGCTCGGTCACCGAGGACACCGCCACCCGCAGCGCAGCCGTCGTGGCGACCGTGTCGAGCGGCACCCCCGCCGCCGCCGCCGGGCTCGAGGTCGACGACGCCATCACCGCGGTCAACGGCGAGCCGATCAACAGCTCCGAGTCGCTGGTGGCACAGGTGCGCGAGCGCCAGGTGGGCGCGAAGGTCGACCTCACCGTCATCCGCGACGGCAAGGCCCAGCAGGTCTCGGTCACCTTGACCAAGCGCCCCGCGAGCTGAGACGCGCAGGCGCTTGCCGGTCCGAGCGGCCGCTGACGACCTCCCCCCGCGTCAGCAGCCCGCAGGACCACCCGGGACCCGTCCCGCCGCCGAGAGCGGAGACAGGGCTCCCGCGACACGGCCACCGGACGGCAGCAGCCGCCCGGTGGCCGTCGCCGCGTCCAGACCCGTTGCGCCGCAAGCACCTGGAGAACTCGCGTGTCTGCCTGGCCGGCGAGTACCGTAGATCCTCGTGCCTGGCGACCTGAACCCCGGCCCTGTCCCCGATTCCCTCCCCCGCCACGACGTCACGACCGACCCGGCCCTGGCCGCCGAGCAGGCCCACCTGGCCCGGGCCCGCACCGAGCTCACCCGCATGCGCGACCGCACCCTGTCGCTCACGGTGCAGGGCGGCGACGCCGTCTCCGCCGAGTACCTCGCCGCCAGCCTCGCCCGCCGCGCCGCCTCCCTCGTCGACGACCCGACGTCCACGCTGTTCTTCGGCCGCATCGACACCGGTGACGGAACGGCGTCCGCACCCGCCGAGCGCTGGTACGTCGGACGTCGGCACGTGGCCGACGAGGGCGGCGACCCCGTCGTCATCGACTGGCGCGCCGAGGTCTCGCGGGCCTTCTACCGCGCCAGCCGCACCGAGCCCATGGGCGTACGGCTGCGCCGGCGCTTCGGCGTCGACCACGGGGTCATCACCGCCTACGAGGACGAGCACCTCGTCGACCGCACCGAGGCCGACCGGCGCAGCACGATCCTCGCCGGCGAGATCGAGCGGCCCCGGGTCGGGCCGATGCGCGACATCGTGGCCACCATCCAACCCGAGCAGGACGAGATCGTCCGGGCGGACGTCGGCACGACCGTCTGCGTGCAGGGCGCACCGGGCACGGGCAAGACGGCGGTCGGCCTGCACCGGGCCGCCTGGCTGCTCTACGCGCACCGCGACCGGCTGTCCCGCACCGGAGTGCTGGTCGTCGGGCCCAACCGCGCCTTCCTCGAGCACGTCGGAGCCGTGCTCCCCGCGCTCGGCGAGATCGAGGTCGGGCACACCACCGTCGAGGACCTCACCGCCCGCGTCCCGGTCAGGGCCACCGAGCCGGCGGCACTCGGCGTCCTGAAGGGCGACATCCGGCTCGCGCAGGTGCTGCACCGCGGCACGTGGGCGCACGTGCTCGACCCGGTCGAGCCCCTCGTCGTGCCGCGCGGCTCACGGCGGTGGCGGGTGCCGGCGCATGAGGTGCGCGAGATCGTCGACGAGCTGCGCACCCGCGGCGTCCGCTACAACGCCGCCCGGGCGATGCTTGCGCACCGGCTGGCGCACGCGGTGCTGCTGCTCATGGAAGGCGCCGGCGACTCGCCCGACGACCGGGTGCAGGACGCCGTCGCCCGCTCACGACCGGTGCGCGCGTACGTCGACACGGTGTGGCCCGCTCTCGACCCCGCCAAGGTGGTCTTCGCCCTGCTCACCCGGCCCCAGACGCTGCACCAGGCGGCAGCCGGCCTGCTCGATGCCGGCGAGCAGGCCGCGCTGCTGTGGCACCCCGCCCCGCCCAGCGCGGGTCGCGCCCGCTGGACCGCGGCCGACGCCGTGCTCGTGGACGAGGTCGCCGACGTGCTCGACCGCACCCCGAGCCTCGGCCACGTGGTGCTCGACGAGGCCCAGGACCTCTCACCCATGCAGCTGCGATCGGTCGGAAGGCGGTGCAGCACAGGGTCTATGACGGTGCTCGGCGACATCGCGCAGGGCACCACACCGTGGTCGACCCGCTCGTGGGCCGAGTCGCTCACCCACCTCGGCCAGGACGGCGCGCACGTCGAAGAGCTGACACGCGGCTTCCGCGTGCCGTCGGCGGTCATCGACTTCGCCGCCCGGCTGCTGCCGGCCATCGCTCCCGGTCTCGCTGCGCCGGAGTCGGTCCGCGACGACCCGGGGCGACTGACCCTCGTCCCCACCACCGAGGTCTGGCCGGCCGCCGTCGCCGCGACCCGCGAGGCCCTCGGGATCGACGGCTCGGTCGGCCTCGTCGTCACGGACGCCGACGTGCCCCACGTCGCGACGCTGCTGCGCGCCGCCGGGCTGACGTTCCTGACCCTCGGCGCCGACCACGAGGACGGCGCCCACCGGCTGCACCTCGTGCCCGCCACCGTCGCCAAGGGCCTGGAGTTCGACCGGGTCGTGGTCGTCGAGCCCGCCACCATCGCCGACGCCGAGCCCGACCTGCGCACCGGCCTGCGCCGGCTCTACGTCGTGCTGACCCGCGCGGTGACCGGGCTGACCGTCGTCCACGAGCGACCGCTGCCCGGCCCGCTGGCCGAGCCGACCGCCGGCTGACCGGCCGCCGCCGACGCGAGCTGCGACACCAGCGATCGCCCGCGCCGCAACGGGATCGGTCAGCGGGACGGCGCGCTCTCAGCGGCCGCGGCGCGCGACCACCCAGGTGACCACCGCGGTCACGACGCAGGCGGCGACGACAGGCCCGTACCGCTGCAGCAGCACCGGCCCGACCACCCCGCCGAGGTCGAGCTCGGCCGGCTCCGGCACCGGCGCGTACGTCGGCCGCGGCGCTGCCACCTGCTGAGCCGCCGGCTGCGGGGCCGCTGGCTGCTGGACCGCCACCTGCGCGGCGGGCGGCGGCGCCACGGGGTCGGCACCGGGTTGGGTGGCCCCCACCTCGGGGACGTCGACCGCGGCGTCACCGCCCGCCGACGGCCCGCTCGGCGGGGGAGCGACGGCAGCCGGAGCGACGGCAGTCGCAGCGCCGGCAGCCTCAGCAGCGCCGGCGGCCTCGTCCGCCGCGCCGGCCACCCCGGGAGCACCGGCAGCGCCACCCTCCTGCCCCAGCCGCTGTGACAGGCACGTCGCGAACTGGTCGAGGATCTTGCTGCCGACGTCCTGGATCACGCCGCGCCCGAACTGCGCGGGGCGGCCGGTGATGCGCAGGTCGGTGTCGACGACCACGGTCGTGACGCCGTCGCCCGGCTCGAGGTGGGCCGTGATGGTCGCGGACGCCGTGCCGTTGCCCCGCTTGTCCTTGCCCGTCGCGTCGATGACCGCCCGGTAGGCCTCGTCGTCACGCGAGACCCAGCGGCCCCTGCCGGCGTACATCAGCGAGATGGGGCCGAGCTTGACCTTCGCGGTGCCGGTGAAGTCGTCACCGTCGACCGAGGTGATGACGGCACCGGGAAAGCACGGCGCGATGCCCTCGAGGTCGGTGAACGCCTGCCACGCGGCGTCGATGCCGATCGGGACGGTGAACGAGTGCTGCAGGTCCACGCGCGGCTCAGCTCGCGCCCGCGGCAGACAGCACCGCGCGGCCGGCGAGCACGCCCGCGAGATGCCGGCGGTAGTCGGCGTCGGCGTTCGCGTCGGACGGCGGGCTGGTGCCCTCGCCGGCGGTGCGGGCCGCGCTGCGGATGGCGTCAGCGGTGGCCGGCTGGCCCACGAGCGCCGCCTCGACGGCGTGAGCCCGCACGGGCACCGACCCCATGTTCGTCAGGCCGACGCGCGCCTGCCGGATGGTGCCTGCCTCGACCTGCACGGCCGCGGCCACGGCGACGATCGACCAGGCCTGCGCGACGCGGGTGAACTTCTCGTAGGCCGCGCCCCACCCGGTGTGCTTGGGCACCCGCACCTCGACGAGCAGCTCACCCTCGCCGACGGCGGTGGTGAACAGGTCCTCGAAGAAGTCCTGTGCCGCAACGGTCCTGCGACCCAGCGGCCCCTCGATGACCATCTCGCACCCCAGCGCGAGCACCGGGGCGGGCAGGTCGCCGGCGGGGTCGGCGTGCGCGATGGCCCCGCCGAAGGTGCCGCGGTGGCGCACCTGCGGGTCGGCCACGGTCTGCGAGCTCAGCGACAGCAGCAGCGCGTGCTGGCGCACCAGCGGCTCGCGCGTCATCGCGTCGTGCGTCGTCATCGCACCCACGACGATCGCGTCGCCGTCGTCGCGCGCACCACGCAGCTCGGTGATCCTGCCCAGGTCGACGACGACGTCCGGCGCCGCCATCCGCAGCCGCAGCACCGGCAGCAGGCTCTGCCCGCCACCGAGCACCTTGACGTCCTGTCCCGCCGCCTCGACCTGGGCGAGCAGCTGCAGGGCCTGCGCGACCGACGTCGGAGCGTGGTAGTCGAACTGGGTCGGGATCATGCGTCGCTCCCCTGGCCTGCGTCCGCGCGGACGTCGGACGGCGCCGCGTCGAGGCCGCCGGACTGCACCGGCTGCTGCCAGTGCGGCCCTGCGGAAGCCGGCTCGCCGGCGCCGGTGACGACGGCGTCCGAGGACGCCGACTGGATGGCTCGCCACACCCGCTGCGGCGACATCGGCATCTCGACGTCCTTGACGCCGAACTGCCGCAGCGCGTCGAGCACCGAGTTGACCACGGCGGGCGTCGAGGCGATGGTGCCCGCCTCGCCGACCCCCTTGACCCCCAGCGGGTTGGTCGTCGACGCGGTGGTGGTGCGGTCGGTCGTGAACGTCGGCAGGTCGGGTGCGCCCGGGACGAGGTAGTCGACGAACGTGGCGGTCGTCAGCGTGCCCTCCTCGTCGTGGATCGCCTCCTCGTAGAGCGCCTGCGCGATGCCCTGCGCGAGCCCGCCGTGCACCTGGCCCTCGACGATGAGCGGGTTGACGACCTCACCGATGTCGTCGACGCAGACGTAGCTGCGGATCTTCACCATGCCGGTCTCGGTGTCGACCTCCGTGGCGCACAGGTGGGTGCCGTGCGGGTAGGAGAAGTTCTCCGGGTCGAACGTCGCGTCGGAGTCGAGCGAGGGCTCGACCCCGTCGGGCAGGTTGTGCGCCGAGAACACCGCGAACGCGATGTCGCCGATGCCCGTGCCCTGGTCGGTGCCGCGCACCGTGAACCGGCCGTCGGCGAACTCGAGGTCGTCCGGGCTCGCCTCCAGCAGGTGGGCCGCCACGACCTTCGCCTTCTCGACCACCTTCTCGGCGGCCTTGACGACCGCGATGCCGCCGACGACGAGCGACCGCGACCCGTAGGTGTCGAGGCCCTTGTGGGCGATGGCGGTGTCGCCGTGCAGCACCTCGACGTCCTCGAACGGCACGCCGAGCCTGTCGGCGACGATCTGGCTCCAGGCCGTCTCGTGGCCCTGGCCGTGGGCGCTCGCGCCGGTGATGACCTCGACCTTGCCGGTCGGCAGCATGCGGATCGACGCGCTCTCCCAGCCGCCGGCGGCGTAGTCGAGCGACCCGAGCACCCGCGAGGGCGCGAGGCCGCACATCTCGGTGAACGTCGAGATGCCGATGCCCAGCTGCACCGGGTCGCCGCTGGCGCGCCGGGCCGCCTGCTCGGCGCGCAGCGCGTCGTAGCCGAACAGCTCCTTGGCTCTCGCGGTCGCGGCCTCGTAGTTGCCGGTGTCGTACTCGAGCCCGCACACCGTGGTGAACGGGAACTCCTCGTGCTTGATCCAGTTCTGCTCGCGCAGCTCGAGCGGCTCACGGCCGAGCTCGACGGCGAGCTCGTCCATGATGCGCTCGATGCCGAAGGTGGCCTCCGGCCGCCCGGCGCCGCGGTAGGCGTCGGTCCACGTCTTGTTGGTGAAGACGTTGGTGCAGCTGAAGTGGTAGGCGGCGAACTTGTAGATCGAGTTGAACATGAACGCGCCCAGGATCGGGACGCCGGGCGTCACGAGCCCCAGGTAGGCGCCCATGTCGGCGAGCAGCTCGACCTTGAGGCCGGTGACGGTGCCGTCGCGCCTCGCCGCGATGGTGATCTGCTGGATCTGGTCGCGCCCGTGGTGGGCCGTCATGATCGACTCGCTGCGCGTCTCGGTGAACTTCACGGGCTTGCCGAGCCGGCGGGCGATGAGGAAGACCGCGAGCTCCTCGGGCGTGAACTGCAGCTTGCCGCCGAAGCCGCCGCCGACGTCCGGGGCGATGACGCGGATCTTCGACTCGGGGACGCCGGTCACCAGCGCCAGCATCACGCGCAGGATGTGGGGCACCTGGGTGGCGCTCCACATCGTGGTCTGCTCGCCGGTCGGGTCGACGACGGTCGAGCGGGGCTCCATGAAGGCGGGGATCAGCCGCTGCTGGCGGAACCGCCGGCTGACGACGACACCGTCCTCGCGCGCCTGCGCGATCGCCGCCTCGACGTCGGTGCCGGTGCCGGCCGCGGCCGAGTCGAACGTCCAGGTCGCGCTCTTGTTGGTGCCGAGCGCGGGGTGCGCGAGGTCGGCGCCCTCGGCGAGCGCGGCCTCCATGTCGAGCACCGCGGGCAGCACGTCGTACTCGACGTCGACCAGGTCGGCGGCGTCGCGGGCCTCACGCGCGGTGCGCGCCACGATGACCGCCACCGCCTCGCCGGCGAACGCGACGTGGTCGACGGCGACGGCCGGGTGGCGCGGGGCGACCATGTCGGGCGTGATGGGCCACGCGGTCGGCAGGCTGCCCTGCTCGGCGTCGAGGTCGGCGCCGGTGTAGACCGCGACGACGTTGGTGGCGTCCTTGGCCGCGCTGACGTCGATCGAGGTGATGGTGGCGTGGGCGTAGGGGCTGCGGACGAACGCCAGGTGCAGCATGCCGGGCAGCACGATGTTGTCGGTCCACTTGGTGCGGCCGGTGAGCAGGCGCCGGTCCTCCTTGCGGCGCCGGGAGCGGCCGAGCTCGGGCCCGCCGGTCGCGGTGCGGTCGTCGACGGCGGTCACACGGCACCGACCGGCGTCGTGGCGGTGGCCTTGGCCGCGGCCTGCACCGACTTCACGATGTTCTGGTAGCCCGTGCAGCGGCACAGGTTGCCCTCGAGCCCCTCGCGGATCTCGGCCTCGGTCGGGTCGGGGTTGTCCTTGAGCAGCGCGCAGGCCGACATGATCATCCCCGGCGTGCAGTAGCCGCACTGCAGCCCGTGGTTGTCGTGGAACGCCTGCTGCATGGGGTGCAGCTCGCCGTCCTGCGCCAGTCCCTCGATCGTCGTCACCGACGCGCCGTCGGCCTGCACCGCGAGCACCGCGCACGACTTCACGCTCTCGCCGTCCAGGTGCACGGTGCACGCCCCGCAGCTGCTGGTGTCGCAGCCGACCACCGTGCCGATCTTGCCGAGCGTCTCACGCAGGTGGTGCACGAGCAGCGTGCGTGGCTCCACGTCGTCCGAGTAGCTGACGCCGTCGACACGGACGGTGATGCGGGACATGCGGCCTCCCCATCGAGGTGATGCGCTGGTCTGCGCATCACACCCCGTGATGGGTCGTCAGCACAAGGCTTTCAGTGAACTGGCGTGGTCGGCTTCGACCTCGCCACCCGGCTAGCGCGGTGCTCCGTGGTGGATCGGGCCGTCGAGCTCGCCCAGCCGCTGCCCACGACCGCCCCAGCGCAGCTGGATGATCTCCGCCGCGATCGACACCGCGGTCTCCTCCGGGGTGCGCGCGCCGAGGTCGAGACCCACCGGCGAGCTCATGCGCGCGAGCTCGTCGGGCGTCAGGCCCGCCTCCCGCAGCCGGGCCAGGCGGTCCTCGTGCGTGCGACGTGAACCCATGGCGCCGACGTACGCGACAGGAAGGCGCAGCGCCACCTCCAGCAGCGGCACGTCGAACTTCGGGTCGTGCGTCAGCACCGCCAGCACCGTCCGCGAGTCGACCGCCCCGGCCGCGGCCTGCTCGGCGAGGTAGCGGTGCGGCCACGCGACCACGACCTCGTGGGCGTCGGGCAAGCGGGAGGTGGTGGCGAACACCGGCCGCGCGTCGCACACGGTCACGCGGTAGCCGAGGAAGGCGCCGATGCGTGCCACCGCCGCCGCGAAGTCGATCGCGCCGAACACGAGCAGCCGCGGCTTGGGTGCGTACGACGCCACGAAGACCCGCATGCCCTCGCCGCGCCGCTCGCCGTCCGGCCCGAACGTCAGCGTCTCGGTGCGGCCCGAGGCGAGCAGCCCGCGCGCGTCGTCCGCGACGGCGGCGTCGGCGCGCGCGGACCCCAGCGTGCCGAGCGCCTCACCCTCCGGCCGGACGACGACCCGCCGGCCCACGCGGGCCGGGTCGGGGTGCTCGACCACCGTGCACACCGCCACCGGCCGGCCTGCCGACAGGTCGTCAGCCACCGCCTCGAGCTCGGGAAACGACTCGCGGTCGACGCGCTCGACGAACACGTCGAGGATGCCACCGCAGGTCAGCCCGACGGCGAAGGCCTCGTCGTCACTGACGCCGTACCGTTGCAGCACAGGGATTCTGGCCTCGACGACCTCCTGCGAGAGCTCGTAGACCGCGCCCTCGACGCAGCCGCCGCTGACACTGCCGACGGCCTCGCCGCCGGGGCCGACGAGCATCGACGCGCCGGCCGGTCGCGGCGCCGAGCGCCACGTGGCCACGACCGTCGCGACGCCGACGCTCTGTCCTGCGCGCCACCAGTCGAGCAGCTCGTCCATGACCTCACGCACGCGAGACCACCTCCATCAGCCGGACGTAGGCCGCGACCGTGTGACCGGCCACGAAGTCGTCAACGTGCGGCAGCACCGCGGCGATGCCGCCCTGGACGGGGAGGTAGCCGTCCTTGCCCCGGTGCGGGTTGACCCAGACCACGCGGTGCGCCAGCAGCGACAGCCGCCGCACCTGCTCGCCGAGCAGCGCGGGGTCGCCGCGCTCCCAGCCGTCCGAGCACACGACGACCACGGCGCCGCGCGCCACACCCCGCTGGCCCCACCGGTCGACGAAGGCGCGCAGCGTCTCGCCGAGGCGCGTCCCGCCCGACCAGTCGGGCACCTGCTCGCCGGCCGCCCGCAGCGCCCGCTCGACGTCGCGGTGCTCCATCGCCGGGGTGACCCGGGTCAGGCGGGTGCCGACGGTGAACACCTCGACGCGCGGACCGCGGCGGCCCGCGGCGGCGCGCGCGCCGGCGTGCGCCACCCGCAGCAGCACGTCGGCGTAGGGCGCCATCGACCCCGACACGTCGACCAGCCAGACGACTCGCCGCGTCCGGGGAACGGCTCTGCGGTGCTGCAGCGGTCCCGGCTCGCCGGCGCGCCGCAGCTCCTCGCGCAGCGTGCGCCGCACGTCGAGCTCGCCGTGGTGGGCGCTGCGGCGCCGCGACGAGGGCCGCAGCGGCAGCCGCACCGGCAGGGCGGCCACCAGCCGGCGCACCTGCTCGCGCGCCGCCCGGTCGAGCTCGGCGACGTCGCGGTGGCGCAGCACCTCGGTGGCGCTGGCGGCGGCCCGCAGGACGTCCTCGGGGTCGGCCTGCTCCTCGCGGGTGCCGCCCGCTCGCTCGTCGCCCGGCAGCGCGGCCAGCGGGCCGGCCTGAGCGCGCTGGTAGGGGTTCGCGGCGCCGTGGCGGGCCACCTTGCCGGAGAACCACGCCTCGAACACCGCGTCGTAGGGCCGCAGGTGGTCGGGGTCGGCGCACAGCGTGGCCCGCCCCGCCCAGAACAGCGCCTCACGGTCGAGCACACCGACCTGGTCGGCGGCGGCGAGGAACGCCGCGGTGCGGTCGGTGCTGCCCGGCACGCCGGCCGCCGCGACCGCGCGCGCGAACCCGGCCAGCAGCTCGAGGACGTCGGCGCCGGCGTCGCGCGGGGCCGCACCCGTGATCGGCACGGGTCAGCCGGCCAGCAGCCGGTCGAGGTCGGCACGCACGCGATCGGCGTCCTCGCGGTACTTCAGCACCGCGCCGAGCGTCGCGGCGGCCGTCTCGGTGTCCAAGTCGCGGGCGCCCAGCTCGACCAGGCAGCGCGCCCAGTCGAGGGTCTCGGCCACGCCGGGCGGCTTGAGCAGCCCCAGCCCGCGCAGCCGCTGCGCCACCGCGACGACCTGCCCGCGCAGCCCCTCGGTCACCTCCGGCAGCCGCACGCGCAGGATGTCGAGCTCGCGGGCCAGCGACGGGTGGTCGACCCAGTGGTAGAGGCAGCGGCGCTTGAGCGCGTCGTGCACCTCGCGGGTGCGGTTGGACGTGAGCACCACCAGCGGCGGCGTCGCGGCCCGCACCGTGCCCAGCTCGGGGATGCTCACCTCGTACGTCGACAGCACCTCCAGCAGGAACGCCTCGAACTCGTCGTCGGAGCGGTCGACCTCGTCGATCAGCAGCACCGAGGGGTTGTGGCGCAACGCTTTGAGGACGGGACGCTCGAGCAGGAACCGCTCGTCGAACAGCGACTGCTCGGCCGCCGCGACGTCGACCTTCTCGCCCTGCCCGCGCGCGACCTCGAGGGCGCGCAGGTGGAGCACCTGGCGCGTGACGTCCCAGTCGTAGAGCGCCTGCGAGGCGTCGATGCCCTCGTAGCACTGCAGCCGCACGAGCTGTGCGCCCGTCACCTCGGCCAGCGCCTGCGCCAGCGCCGTCTTGCCGGTGCCCGGCTCGCCCTCGAGCAGCAGCGGGCGCCCGAGCCGCATCGCGAGCCAGGCGACCGTGGCGAGGCCCTCGTCGGGCAGGTAGCCGGTGGCGAGCAGCGCGTCGGCGAGGTCGCGGGGTGACTGAGGCAGCGCCGGCACCGCGGTGCCGGCGTCCGACCCACGCGCCGTCGCGTCGGTGCTCATGGCCCACATCGAACACCATGCCCCCGCCGGGCGGGACGGGTCGGCCACACTGGCGCGGTGGACGAGCTGCTCGGTCGCTGGCGTGCCCTGCACCCTCAGGCGGACTCCGCTGACTCCTCGAGCGCCGTCGACGCGTGGGGACGCGACCTGCTCGCGCTGTGGCGCCAGCCGCATCGCCGCTACCACGACGCGCTGCACCTGACCGAGGTGCTCGACCGCGTCGACCTGCTGGCCCGGCACGCCGCCGACCTCGACGCCGTCCGCCTGGCAGCGTGGACCCACGACGCCGTCTACGACCCCCGGGCCGCCGCCGGCGCCAACGAGACCGCGAGCGCCGACGTCGCCCGCGAAGCGCTCGCCGACCTCGCGCACCCGGCGGTGCGTGAGGTCGTCCGGCTGGTGCTGCTGACCGCCACCCACGACGCCGGCGGCGACGACCCCGACGGGCAGGTGCTGTGCGACGCCGACCTCGGGGTGCTGGCGGCAGGTGACGAGCGATACGCGCGCTACGCGGCCGGTGTGCGCGCCGAGTACGCGCACGTGCCCGACGACGCCTTCGCCGCCGGACGGTCAGCGGTGCTGGAGCAGCTGCTCGCACACGACCGGCTGTTCGCGACGGCGACCGCCTACGAGCTGTGGGAGCGGCGGGCGCGGGCCAACGTCGAGGCCGAGCTGCGCTCGCTGCGTCACTGAGGCCGCAGGACCGCCACGGTCATGCCCGCGGTCGCCGGGGCGCCGTCGAGGGCGGCGAGCGCCGCGGGCAGGTCGTCGAGGCCGACCGTGCGGCCGACGAGCCGGTCGGGGCGCAGTGCGCCCGAGACGACGAGCTCGAGCATCGCGGGGTAGTCGGCCGCCGCCATGCCGTGGCTGCCGAGCACGTCGAGCTCGTGGCCGATGACGCGCTCCATGGGCACCCGCGGGCGGCCGGTCGCCGTCGGCAGCAGGCCGATCTGCACCTGCCGGCCGCGGCGGCGCAGGGCGAGCACCGAGTCGGCGCAGGTGCCCTCGGAGCCGAAGGCGTCGGTGCTGACGTGGGCACCGCCGTCCGTCGCGTCCGTGACTGCCGCGGGGACGTCGTCCGACCCGTCGAGGAGGACCTCGGCGCCCAGCTCGCGCGCCAGGTCGAGCGCGGCCGGCGAGACGTCGACGGCCACCACCCGCGCACCGACGGCGACGCCGATCATCACCGCCGCGAGCCCGACGCCGCCGCACCCGTGCACCGACAGCCACTCCCCGGGCTGCAGCCGCGCGCGCGCCGTCAGCCCGCGGTAGGCGGTCGCGAAGCGGCAGCCGAGGCTGGCGGCCGCCACGGCGCCGAGGGCGTCGGGCAGCGCGACGAGGTTGACGTCGGCCTCGTCGAGCGCCACCAGCTCGGCGAACGAGCCCCAGCCGGTGAACCCGGGCTGCGTCTGGTGGGGGCACACCTGACCGTCGCCCGCGGCGCAGACGGCGCAGCGCCCGCAGGCGACGACGAAGGGCACCGTGACCCGCGCGCCGGGCCGCCAGCGGCGCACGTCGGCGCCGACCGCGACGACCGTGCCGGCCAGCTCGTGGCCCGGCACGTGCGGCAGCACCACGCCGCCGTCGTGGCCGCGCCAGGCGTGCCAGTCGCTGCGGCACAGGCCCGTCGCGTCGACGCGCACGACCACCCCCCGCGGCGCCGGCGCCGGGTCGGGCACCTCCCGCACCGAGGCCGGCTCCCCGAACGACTCCACGACCACCGCGCGCATGCGGCCATCCTCGCGCCACCCGCCTCAGCCCGGACGACGGCCCCGCAGGTGACAGGCCAGCGCGGCGAGCAGCGGCGCCACCGGGGCGAGGTCGCCGCCGATCGCGCCGGCCTCGACGTGCGCGAGGTCGTCGCGGCGGCCGGACCGCAGGGCGAGGTGCCGCCACGTCGCGGCGACCGGGCCGGGCCGCAGCCGCAGGTAGCCGCAGCGGGGGTCGTCGGGCCCGGCGAGGGGTAGCCCCGGCGCACCGTCTTCGACGGCCACGGCGAGCCGGCCCTCGTCGTCCGGGGCGAGGAGGAGGTCGGGGCCGAGCGGCGCGCCGAGCGGCTCGAGCCTCGACGCGACGGCGTCCACCGGAGCCCTCCAGCCGCCGTCGTCGAGGGTCAGCAGCACGCGCTCGCCCTTGCGCTTGGGCAGCCGCAGACCGCTGTGCTGCAACGCTCTCACGAGCACCCGACCGTCGACGAGCCGGGCACCGGCCGCGACGACGGCGTCGTGACGCTCGTCGGGCACGTCGTAGTGGTCGCCCTCGAAGGAGCGTCGCGGCAGACCCGCGGCGGCGGCGAAGGCGTGCAGCTCGGCCAGCGAGCGGTCGCTCACCAGGTGGGCCCAGAGCCGGCCGTGAGCCGGCCACCGGGGCGTGTCGATCAGCACGGCCACCTCGCCAGGGTAGGCGCCGGGCCTGTGGACGACGCCAGCGGCGCAGCGACCGACAGGCCTAGCGTCATCGGCACCACAGCAGCATCACGGGAGCAGGACCGATCGAAGGGGCCCAGCATGAGCAGCCAGTTCCAGGTCGACACCGACCGCATCGCCGCGTCGTCCGGCGACGTCGCGCGCATCAGCGCCGACATCGAGGCGACCGTCTCGGCCATGATGGCCCGGCTCACCGCGCTGCAGGACGCGTGGCGCGGCGAGGCCTCGGGCCGCTTCCAGGACGTCGTGCACGAGTGGCGCGGCACCCAGGCCCGCGTGCGCGAGTCGCTCGACCACGTGTCGCGCGCGCTCGGCCAGGCCGGTCAGCAGTACGCCGCGGCCGAGCAGCAGAACGCCGCGATGTTCCGCTGACCGAGCGCGCGCCGTCAGGCGAGCATCTGGGTCGTGGCCAGCTCGCGGTAGAGCGGGCTGGCCTCGACCAGCTCGCGGTGGGTGCCCCTCGCGACCACGCGGCCCTGGTCGAGCACCACGATGAGGTCGCTGCCCACGACCGTCGAGAGCCGGTGGGCGACGACGAGCACCGTGCGGTCGACCGCCACCGCGTCGACGGCGGCCTGCAGCGCCGCCTCGTTGCGGCTGTCGAGGCTGGACGTCGGCTCGTCGAGCAGCAGCACCGACGGCGCCGCGAGCAGCACGCGGGCGATCGCCAGGCGCTGCCGCTCGCCACCCGACAGCAGCACGCCCTCGTCGCCGACCTGGCTGTCCAGGCCCAGCGGGGCGCGCTCGACCAGCCCGGTGAGGTTGACCGACGCGAGCACCCGGTGCAGGGCGGCGTCGTCGGCGTCGGGCGCACCGAGCAGCAGGTTGTCGCGCAGCGAGCCCGCCAGCACCGGGGCGTCCTGCTCGACGTAGCCGAGGCGCGCGCGCAGCACCGAGCGCGGCAGCTGCCGCACGTCGACGCCGTCGAGTGAGATCGTGCCGGACGTCGGCTCGTAGAACCGCTCGGCGAGCGCCAGCAGCGTCGACTTGCCCGCACCCGAGGGCCCGACCAGCGCCACCCGCTGCCCGCGCCTGACGGCGAGGTCGACCCCGCGCAGCACCGGCACGCCGCCGGCGTAGTCGAAGTCGACGCCGTCGAACGCCAGCACCGCGGGGTCGGCGTCCGCCGCGCGCGGCGGGGTGGCAGGCAGCTCCCTCTCGTCGTCGGTCTCGGTGGGCAGGGCCGCCACCTCGTCGATGCGGGTCAGCGACCCCAGCCCGGTCTGGATCGCCGTCCAGGCTTGCAGCGCCTGCCCGACGGGCTGGACGAACAGGAACAGGTAGAGCACGAACGCGACGAGGTCGGCCACGCTGATCGCCCCCGACGCCACCCGGGCCCCGCCGATGCCGAGCACCGACAGGAAGGCGCCCTGCACGGCGAGGCCCGCGAACGGCGCGACGATCGCCGACACCCGCGCCACCCGCAGCCCCGAGTCGTACGCAGACCGCGCACCGGCCGCCATCACGTCGGCCTCGCGGTCCTCCGCGCCCGCCGCCCTGATCGTGCGCACGGCGCCCAGCGCGCGCTCGACGGCCGCGGTCATGGCGCCCACGGCCTCCTGGGCCTGCGTGCTGAGCCGGCGCACCTGGCGGGTGTAGCTGATCACGACCACGGCGCCGACCCCCACGGTGCCCAGCGTGACGGCGAGCAGCACCGGGTCGAGCAGCGCCATCAGCACCACGGCACCGACGGCGACGACCACGCCGGCGAGCAGGTCGACCAGGCCCGAGGTGACGACCGCCTTGAGCAGCGTGGTGTCGGCGCCCACGCGCGACATCAGGTCACCGGTGCGCCGCGCCTCCAGCTCGGCCACCGGCAGCCGCACCAGCCGGTGCACCAGGGTCGTGCGCGTCGCCAGCACCACGCTCTCGGCAGCACGCTGCAGCAGGAACTGCTCGACCCCCGACAGCACGGTCGAGACCAGGATGACGACGACGAGCAGCAGCACGGGCGCGGCGAGAGCGTCCTTCGCCTGCACCGCGTCGAGCACCCGGCGCACGAGCAGCGGTTGCGCCAGCGAGGCGCCGGCGCTGACCAGCGACAGCAGCGCGACGACGCCGAGCGCCCCCCGGTGCGGCTGCAGCAGCTGCCAGAGCCGGCTCAACGCCGTGACAGCAGGCCGGCGCCGTACTTCTTGTGCACCGCCTGCCGACTGACACCGAGCAGGGCGGCGATTTCGGCCCAGCTGAGCCCGCGGTTGCGGGCGGCCCGCACCTGCACCCCCTCGAGCCGCTCGAGCTCGCGACGGGCCTGCGCGGCCGCCACCAGTCCATCGATCGGGTCGTCGTCTCCTGCCGAGCGCACCAGTGCCACCAGGTCCTCCAGATCCATGCCGCCCCCTCGTCAGCTGTCAACCTACGTTGACGCATCGCCGCTGTCAACCCATGTTGACACAGGTGCTCGTAGGCTGGCGTCATGGCTCCTGATGCTGTGGCGGGTGACAGCTCAGCGCGGGAGCGCGACGAGCGCGGGCGTCCGCGCAACGCCCGGCCTCGCGACGGCCTGGGGCGGCCGCTGGCCCGAGGGCGGGACGGCGTCGAGCGGGTGCCCGACGACCTCGTCCTGCCGCCGCTGCCTGCGCTCGCCGAGGCGCAGCGCCTGCTGGACGCCGGCATGCCGTTCCACGCCCACGAGGTGCTCGAGGCCAGCTGGAAGGCGGCGCCACCGCACGAGCGAGACCTGTGGCAGGGCCTGGCCCAGCTCGCGGTCGGGCTGACCCACGCGCTGCGCGGCAACCACCGTGGAGCGATGACGCTGCTGCGCCGGGGACGCGAGCGCATCAGCGGCTACGCGGCTGCCGGACCGCACGGCATCGACGTCGTGGGCCTGCTGGGCTGGGTCGACGACCTCGTCGCCGCGCTGGCTGCCGACGCGCCCGACCGGAGCTGCGCGGACGCGACGACGCCCGCCGCTCCCCGGCCGCTGGTGCTGCGGCGGTGAGCGACGGGCGCCGGTGCGCTCAGCGGCGGAACGCCGTGGTCCGCACCCGCACCACCTGACCGGCCCTCGGGATGCCGAGCTGGTCGGCCACCGACCAGGCGGCGGCGTAGAGCCGGCCGGCGTCCCAGACCAGACCGGTCGGCATCGTCACGGCCGCGTAGCTGCGGGCGCCGCTCGGCGAGACGCGCACGATGGGACCGACCCTCGAGGGGTCGAAGCCGGGAGGCGGCGGGCCCTCGGTCTCGGGCGCGCCGTGCAGCACCTTGGAGACCTAGACCGACCCACCGGACGAGACGGCGACCCCGGTCGGCCCGGTGAACCCGCCGATGACGCGGATCACCCGGGCGGTGATGGGTCGAGGACGTAGACCCGACCCTGGCCCGGGGCGCTCGACGACAGCGTGCTGACCTAGAGTCACCGTCGAGATCACCGCGCGCGACGGACAGAGGCCGACCGACCGCGACGGCCAGTGTGCGACAGGTGTGCGGGCAGCGTGCTGGCGCTGTGCGGGACGACGGCCTGCCGCGGGCGGGCGAGCCGTCAGCGAGCGGTCACCGAGCCGACGGCTCGGGGGCCCGACCGGGTGCGGGTCAGCGTGCGGGTGGACGCCGCAGCCGGCCCGCGTGCCAGAGGTCGAAGGCCAGCAGGAAGCCGCCCTGCACGACCACGGCCGCGCCGTCCTGCTCTGCGCCCGGGCGCAGCCGCCCCGAGCGCAGCGCCAGCCCCACCGCGACGTACCCGGCGTCGAGCGCGGCGTTGACCAGCAGCAGCCGGCGCAGCCGGCGGGCCCTGTCGTCAGCCGTCCTGTCGTCAGCCGTCCCGTCGTCAGCCGTCCTGTCGTCAGCCGTCCCGTCGTCAGCCATCCCGTCGTCAGCCATCCCGTCGTCAGCCGCCCGGCGGGCGAACCCGACGAGCAGCCCGCGGGCGGCGATGGCGCCGTCGACGGCGCCCCACACCAGGTGCTGGCGGCCCGCCGCGGTGCGGCCGGCGCGCGCCAGCGCTGCGCCCGCGACCACGCTGCCGACCGCCCAGGCCGCGAGGCCGAGCCCGATGACGCGCTCGCGGCGGTCGACGTCCGCGGCGTCCCAGCGACCGGCGTCCATGCAGCCTCCCGAGGTCGACGGCCATCGTCGCACCCGCGCTCAGCCCTCGCTGGCGCGGGCGATGCCCTCGACCCAGGCCCGCAGCCCGGCCTCGAGCTTGGCGCTGGGGAACAGCAAGCCCAGGAAGGGGGCCGACATCGACTCCTCACTCGTGAGCCGGGTGCCACCGGCCTCGGCCGCGAGCACGTTGCGGTGCACGGCGTTGGCGCCGGACGACCGGCCCGTCCAGGTGAGCTCGCGGCCCACCTCGACCACCGCGAACTGCGACCGGATCGACGAGCGGCCGTTGCGCCACGTGAACGGGGCGTCAACCGCCACGCCGCCGCTCAGCACGACGTCGTGGATGGCGGGGTCGGCCTCGTGCCAGCGTGAGGGGTCGGCGAGAACGTGCCACACGCGCTCGGGCGGCGCGGCGACGAGCACGGACGCCGAGGCCAGCACCGGCGCCGACCCGTCGGTGCGGCCACGCTTGGCGTACGTCTCGTGCAGGTCCTCGCGGCTCGGTCCGCGGTACAGCAGCGATGCGGTCATGACAGCTCCTTGGTGAACGGGGTTCTGGACGAAGAACACTGTTCTCGTTCGGTGCGGGCTTGTCAAGAGCGGCGTTCTCGTCGGTGGACACCGTTCTTGGCGCGAGGCACACTGGTGCCGTGACGACCACGGCGCGACAGCGGGCGAGGGCCGGGCTGACGGCCGACATCCTGACCGCGGCTAGGCGCCAGCTGGCCACCTCCGGCGCGGAGCAGCTGTCGTTGCGCGCGGTGGCTCGCGAGCTCGAGCTGGCGCCGTCCGCCCTCTACCGCTACTTCGCGAGCCGCGACGACCTGCTCACCGCCCTCATCGTCGAGGCCTACGACGGGCTCGGCGAGCGCGCCGAGCAGGCGGTGACGACCGCGCGGGCCGCGGGAGGCGCACGACCGCACCGCCGCGCCTGGCTGGCTGCGTGCCGCGCGGTGCGCGCCTGGGCGCGCGAGCAGCCGCACCAGTTCGCCCTCGTCTACGGCTCCCCCGTCAGCGGCTACCGCGCGCCCGCCGACACCGTGGCGCCGGCGATGCGGGTCGTGATGCTGCTCCTCGGGGTCGTGCGCGACGCGGCCGCCACGGGGGCGCTGGCGTCGGCGCCCCGCCTGACCGGCGAGGTGTCGCGCGAGGTCATCGGGCTCACCCGCGCGCTGGGGCTGGACGACGTCCCGCCCGCCGCCGTCGCCCGCGCGGTCACCGCGTGGAGCCAGCTGGTCGGCCTGGTGGGGCTCGAGCTGTTCGGCCACCTGGTGGGGGCCTTCACCGACGACGAGGTGTTCTTCGAGCACGCGATCGCGACGATGGCCGACCTGGTCGGCCTGTAACCGGCCGATCTCCACTGCGGGTCCTCGGACGCCGAACGGGGCGGCCCTCCCGAGGGAGGACCGCCCCGCAGGTGCGATCAGGTGGTGCTGGGTGCAGCGGCGGCGCCAGGACTCAGAAGTCCATGCCGCCCATGCCGCCGTCGCCGCCACCGGGAGCGCCGGCAGGCGCCTTCTCCGGCTTGTCGGCGATGACGGCCTCGGTGGTGAGGAAGAGCGCCGCGATGGAGGCGGCGTTCTGCAGCGCCGAGCGGGTGACCTTGGCCGGGTCGATGATGCCGGCCGCGATCAGGTCGACGTACTCGCCGGTCGCGGCGTTGAGGCCGTGGCCCGCGGGCAGGTTGCTGACCTTCTCGCTCACGACGCCACCCTCGAGGCCGGCGTTGATGGCGATCTGCTTCAGCGGAGCCGAGGACGCGACGCGCACGATGTTGGCGCCGGTCGCCTCGTCACCCTCGAGCTTGAGGGTCTCGAACACCTTGGCGGTGGCCTGCAGCAGGGCGACGCCGCCACCGGCGACGATGCCCTCCTCGACGGCCGCCTTCGCGTTGCGGACGGCGTCCTCGATGCGGTGCTTGCGCTCCTTGAGCTCGACCTCGGTGGCCGCGCCCGCCTTGATGACGGCCACGCCGCCGGCGAGCTTGGCGAGGCGCTCCTGCAGCTTCTCGCGGTCGTAGTCGGAGTCCGACTTCTCGATCTCGGCGCGGATCTGGTTGACGCGACCGGCGATCTGGTCGGCGTCACCGGCACCCTCGACGATCGTCGTCTCGTCCTTGGTGACGACGACCTTGCGGGCGTGCCCCAGCAGGTCCAGACCAGCGGTCTCGAGCGAGAGGCCGACCTCCTCGGAGATGACCTGGCCACCGGTGAGGATGGCGATGTCGCCGAGCATGGCCTTGCGGCGGTCGCCGAAGCCGGGCGCCTTGACGGCGACCGACTTGAAGGTGCCGCGGATCTTGTTGACGACCAGGGTCGACAGGGCCTCGCCCTCGACGTCCTCGGCGATGATGACGAGCGGCTTGCCCGACTGCATGACCTTCTCGAGCAGCGGCAGCAGGTCCTTGACGGTCGAGACCTTGGAGTTCAGGACGAGGATGTAGGGGTCCTCGAGCTCGGTCTCCATGCGCTCGGTGTCGGTGACGAAGTAGGCCGAGATGTAGCCCTTGTCGAAGCGCATGCCCTCGGTGAGCTCGAGCTCGAGCCCGAAGGTGTTGCTCTCCTCGACGGTGATGACGCCCTCCTTGCCGACCTTGTCCATCGCCTCGGCGATGAGCTCTCCGATCTGGGGGTCAGCGGCGGAGATGGAGGCGGTGGAGGCGATCTGCTCCTTGGTCTCGATCTCGACGGCCATGCTGAGCAGCTCGTCGGAGATGGCCGAGACGGCCTGCTCGATGCCACGCTTGAGGGCCATCGGGTTGGCGCCCGCGGCCACGTTGCGCAGGCCCTCGCGCACGAGCGCCTGGGCGAGCACGGTGGCGGTGGTGGTGCCGTCGCCGGCGACGTCGTCGGTCTTCTTGGCGACCTCCTTGACGAGCTCGGCGCCGATCTTCTCGTACGGGTCGTCGAGCTCGATCTCCTTGGCGATGCTGACACCGTCGTTGGTGATCGTGGGGGCGCCCCACTTCTTCTCCAGGACGACGTTGCGGCCACGCGGGCCGAGCGTCACCCGGACGGCGTCGGCGAGCACGTTCATGCCCCGCTCGAGACCGCGACGAGCCTCTTCGTCGAACGCGATGATCTTGGCCATGCTGGGTGTTCCTCCCGCAGTCGGGTGGTGACCGGCAGGTGCCCGCGACGGACGAGCCGTGGCGCCGCGCTCATGTCCCGCGGCGCGCCGGCCCTCACCTGGTCGATCGGAGTTCGGGTGGCACTCACACAGTGAGAGTGCCAGCCCCATGATGAGCACTCGACCCCGTCGAGTGCAAATGGCACGCCCACCTTCCGGGCTCGGCGCGTCGGCGCCAGACTGGACGCCGTGAGCCGGGTCGGGTGGGGGGCGCCGTCACGCCGCAGGGCGCGCCGGCTGGTCAACGCGGTGACCCTCGCGACGCCGGCCGGTCTGCTGCTCGCCAGGCTCGGCGGGGCGCAGCTGGCCGGCGGACCGCACGGGACGGTGCTCGCCCTGTCCTACCGGCTCGCTTTCCCCGCACCGCGCGCCTCGGCGGTGACGGTCGGCGACGTCGTCCTGCTGCGGCTCGACGCAGCGCAGGTGGCGGCGCGGCCGCAGCTGCTCGAGCACGAGGCGAGGCACGCCGGGCAGTGGGCGAGCGGCCTCGGGCTGCTGGGCTTCCCAGTCGCCTACGGACTCGCGAGCCTGTGGTCGTGGCTCACGGTCGGAGACGCCGCGACGCGCAACGTCTTCGAGCAGGCGGCGGGTCTGGCCGACGGCGGGTACGGCGCGGGCGACGGGTCACGCCGCCGGGCGCTCAGCCCGTGGCGTCGGCGCCGATCACGACGGTGATGCGGTCGGTGCCGAAGCGCTCGGACAGCTCGGTGGGCGGCTGCGCCGCGACGACGGCGCCAGCCGCCAGCTCGGTGCCGACCGCCAGCGCCGACGCGGCGTCGTCCTCATCGGGGTAGTAGACGACGGTGGCGGCCGGTCGCTCGGTGCTGTTGGCGGTGAGCGCGGTCCAGCCCTGCGCGCGCAGCGCCGTGGCGGTGCGACCGGCGAGCCCGCTGCGCCCCGTCGCGTTGAGGACGGTCACGGGCAGGCTGCGGTCGACCACCCCGGTGGGCGTCGCGGCCGGCGCTGGGGTGGGCAGGGGTGACCGCGTGCCCGTCGCCGAGCCGGTAGCGGTGGCGGACGCCGCAGCGGTGGCGGACGCCGGGGCGGAGCCGGACGCCGACGGCGAGGTGCCCGGCGCGGTGCCCGGGTCATCCCCCGGGTCGTCGCCCGGGTCGGCCGGGCCGCCGCTGGAGGTGACGGTGCTCGGGGTCGCGGTCGTCAGCTGCCAGACCCCGACGCCGACGGCGGCGACGACCAGCACCACGACGAGCAGGGGCAGCAGGTCGAGCAGCGGCGAGCGGCGCGGCCGGTGGGCACCCAGCCGCTCGGTGTGGTGGGTGGCGGGCGCGGCACCCGAGCGCCCCGCACCGGGCAGGACGTCGCGCCGGCCGTCGTCCTCGCGGGTCATCGGGGGTGGTCGCGGCGTCCGGACGGCGGGTCAGAGCTTCAGGCCCAGGCGTCGCGCCGAGCGGGCGCGCTGGCGCGAGGCCCGCATCCGACGCAGCCGCTTGACCAGCATGGGGTCGACGGCGAGGGCGTCGGGCCGGTCGATCAGGGCGTTGAGCACCTGGTAGTAGCGGGTCGACGACATGTCGAACAGCTCGCGGATCGCCTGCTCCTTGGCGCCGGCGTACTTCCACCACTGGCGCTCGAACGCCAGGACCTCGCGGTCGCGGTCGGAGAGCCCGTCGGCACCGGGCAGCTCGGGTGCGGACGTCGTCGCGGCTTCCATGCGGTCCTCCAGGCGGGTCGGGGCGACGCCCATGCTAGCCAGGAACGACACCCATGTCATTCGTGCGGCCCGTGCGGTCGACGTGGCAAGGCCCCCGGCGCCTGGCGGCGGAGGGGGCCTCGTCGGGCGTGCGGCAGGCCTGGGGTCAGCGAGGCATGACCAGGCGCTGGCCGACGCGGATCCGGTTGGGGTTGGAGCCGATGGCCTTGCGGTTGGCCTTCCAGAGGGCCTTCCAGCCGCCGCTGACCGCACCGCGCTTGGCGATCCGGCTCAGCGTGTCACCTGACCGCACGACGTAGCTGCCGCCCGACACCGAGACCGACACGGTGGTCGTGCGCTCGGCCCTGACGCTGGTGGCCTTCTTCTTGACGGCCTTGCGGGCCTTCGAGCGGCTGACGCCGGGCGACCCGGCCGCGTCGGCCCGGGACAGGCCCAGCTTGCGCGAGCAGGCGGGCCAGGCGCCCCAGCCCTGGGCGTCGAGCACGCGCTCGGCGACGGTGATCTGCTCGCTGCGCGTGGCGCGGTGGGCGGAGGAGGCGTAGGCGCCGCCGCCGTAGGCCCGCCAGGTGCCGCCGGAGAACTGCAGGCCGCCGTAGTAGCCGTTGCCGGTGTTGATCGACCAGTTGCCACCGCTCTCGCACTGGGCCAAGCGGTCCCAGGTGCGGCCGCTGGCCGCCTCGGCGGGGGCGCCCACGGCCAGCGGGGCGGCGATGACGACGCCCGCCGTGCCGAGCGCCGCGGCGGTGCGACGGTGGTGGGTCGGGGTTGAGGGCGTGCGGTGACGCCCGGCGTAGCTCGACATGCGTGTGCCTCTCACGGTCGAGCGCCTTCGAGGTGAGCTGTCGGGTTCGGGTCGTGAGCACCCGGCCGGACGTCGTCCGGCTTCACCCCGAGGCCACACAGTGCAGGGCGGCCACGAATCGTGGGTCCCCCGCCTCCACCTGCGGTCCGTCTCGTCGTGTCCGGGTGGCCCGCCAGGTGGAGTTCGGCGCTGCGGGCACACGGGTCGTTGGTGGCGAGAAACGTAGCCGACCCGGTGACCGGCCCACAACCCCAGCTGATGTCGCCGACGACGTGCACGAACCGGCCCCACCTAGGCTGCGGGCGTGCCCCCGAGCCTCGACGCGCCCCTCGCCGACCAGCTCGGGCCCGGCTGGGCGCAGGCGCTCGCCCCGGTCGCCGCCGACCTCGCCGCCCTCGACGCCCGGCTGCGTGAGCTGGAGCGGGGCGACGCGGGCTACCTGCCGCCACGCCCGCAGGTGCTGCGTGCCCTGCTGCGGCCGTTCGCCGACGTCCGGGTGCTGCTCGTGGGGCAGGACCCCTACCCGACGCCCGGCCACGCGGTCGGTCTGTCCTTCTCCGTCGCCCCCGGGCTGCGGCCGCTGCCGCGCAGCCTGGTCAACGTGCTGCGCGAGGTGCGCTCGGACGTCGGCGCCGCGGTCGACGACGGCGACCTGTCGCCCTGGGCCGACCAGGGCGTGCTGCTCCTCAACCGGGTGCTCACGGTCGCGCCCGGCGCCGCGGGCAGCCACCGCCGGCTCGGCTGGGAGCGGGTGACCGACCAGGCCGTCCGCGCGCTCGCCCAGCGGGGCGGCCCGCTGGTGGCGGTGCTGTGGGGCAAGGACGCCCAGTCGGTGGCGCCCCTGCTCGGCGACGTCCCGGTCGTCAGCAGCGTGCACCCGAGCCCGCTGTCGGCCTCACGCGGCTTCTTCGGCTCCAGACCCTTCAGCCAGGTCGACGCCCGGCTGGTCGAGCAGGGCGGCGCACCCCTCGACTGGTCGCTGCCGGCACGTTCGCCAGGACTTCGCTAGGTCGATCGCGGCCTGCTGCGAGGCCGGGTGCACGATGGGCTTCATGCCTGGATCGACCGACAGCTCGACCGACGGCTCGACCGACGGGTCGAGCGCGCCGTGGGGCTGCTTCGTCGCGCTCGGCGACTCCTTCACCGAGGGCCTGAACGACCCGGCGGAGCCCGCCGACGCGGGTGGCGGCTACCGCGGCTGGGCCGACCGGCTGGCCGACCTGCTGGCGCAGCGGCAGCCGCACCTGCGCTACGCCAACCTCGCCGTCCGCGGCCGGCTGCTGCCGCAGATCGCCGACGAGCAGGTGCCGCAGGCGCTCGAGCTCGGCGCCGACCTGGTCAGCCTCGTCGGCGGCGGCAACGACGTGCTGCGACCGGGATCTGACCCCGACGCGCTGGCCGCCCGGCTCGAGGACGCGGTCACGAGCCTGCGGGCCGGCGGTGCCGACGTCCTGCTCGCGACGGGGGTCGACCCGGTGAAGTCGCCGCTGATCAACCTCACCCGCAGCAAGGTCGCCGTCTACAACTGCCACATCTGGTCGATCGCGCGCCGCCGGCAGGCCGCCGTGGTCGACCTGTGGGGCATGAAGGCGCTGCAGGACCGCCGCATGTGGGCGACCGACCGCATCCACCTGACCTCCGAGGGCCACCGCCGCGTCGCGCTGCACGCCCTCGACGCGCTCGGCGTCGGCGCCGGCGAGGACTGGGCGACGGCGCTGCCGCCCGAGCCCGCCCGCATCCGCCGCGACGCCGTCCGCGAGGACGCGCAGTGGGTGCGCGAGTACGTCGGCCCCTGGGTCGGACGGCGGCTGCGGGGCCGCTCGAGCGGCGACGCCGTGCAGCCCAAGCGGCCCTACGCGCGCGAGGTGCGGCTGCCCTCGACCGTCGACGACGCCGGCGAGCCGCCGCGTCCCTAGGCCGTCGGCACTCAGGCGCTGGTCGGGTGGCTCGACCCGGTCGCGGTGCAGCCGGCGTCCGCCCCTGAAACCGTCGGGGTCAAGCTCCTCCGGCGAGGGCGCTGACGACGCGGGAGGGGCTCGGCCGGCCGAGGTGGCCGGCGAGCCAGACGCTGGTGGCGACCAGCGCCGGGAGGTCGACGCCCGTGTGCACGCCGAGGCCCTGCAGCGCCCACACGAGGTCCTCGGTGGCGAGGTTGCCCGTCGCCGAACCCGCGAAGGGGCACCCCCCGAGCCCGCCGGCCGAGGCGTCGACCGTCGTCACCCCCTGCTGCAGCGACACGACCGTGTTGGCGAGCGCCTGGCCGTAGGTGTCGTGGAAGTGCACGCCCAGCGCCTCGCGGGCCACCCCGGCGTCCGCGAGCGCGTCGAGCAGCGTGACCACCTGGCCGGCGGTGGCCACGCCGACGGTGTCGCCGAGCGAGACCTCCGCGCAGCCGGCCTCGAGCAGATCGGTCACGGTGTGGACGACGGGCGGCGGCGCGACCGGGCCCTCCCACGGGTCGCCGAAGCACATGGAGACGTAGCCGCGCACCGGCACACCGGCCGCCGACGCCGCGCCGCACACCTCACGGGCCGCGGCGAGGGCCGTCGCACGCGGCGCACCGAGGTTGGCCTCGGAGAACGACTCGGTGGCGCTGAGGAACACCGCGACCTCGCGCGCCCCGGCGTGGAGCGCCCGCTGCAGGCCGCGCAGGTTGGGCACCAGCACCGGGGCGCGCACCAGCCCGGGGGCCGGCTCGACGGCGAGCTCGGCCATCAGCTCCTCGGCGTCGGCCAGCTGCGGCACCCGCCCCGGGTGCACGAAGCTCGTCAGCTCGACCGTCGTGAGGCCCGCGCCCGCGAGGCGGCGCACCAGCTCGGCCTTGACCTTCACGGGCACGATCGCCGACTCGTTCTGCAGCCCGTCGCGCGCACCGACCTCGTAGACGGCGACGCGCCCGGGCATGCCGGTCGCCGGCTGCACCGGCGGGCCGGCGGCCAGCCAGTCGTGGCGGGTCACGCGAGCAGCACCTCGGTGCGCGAGCGCGGCCGGTCGGGCAGCGGCGGCACGATCTGGTGGACGACGACCACGAGCGAGGCGACGACGGCGAGCGCGGTGCCGGCGATCATCGCGGCGCCGCCGAAGTAGGCCACCAGCAGGTGCGCGCGGTCGAGGTCGCCGGGCAGCGCCCGGGCGGTGACCCAGGTCGCGAGCGACCCGGCACCGATGAGGGCGGCGGCACCGGCGCCGAGCAGGCTGGCGACCACCAGGTGGCCGCTGCCGAGGCGCGGCACGCGGGCGCGCGTCGGGACCACCACCACGACCAGCGCGCCGAGCCCGCTGGCCCAGGCGCCCACGACGAGGCATGCGGCAACCGCGTCGCTCGGCCGGTGGTAGCCGGCGCTGAGGGTGGCGACACCGGTCGCGGCGCCGTACGCGGCGGCCAGCACGGCCGTCAGCGCGCGCAGCCGCGCGGGGGCCACGAGCACGAACGCGGCGGCGACCGACATCGCGACGGTCGTGTGACCGCTCGGCAGGGTGTTGCCGCTCATGCCCTGCAGCCGCAGGCCGAGGTCGGGCCGGTCGAGCACGTGGTACTTCAGCAGCTGGGTCGTCACGTTGGCGCCGACCACGACGCTCACGGCGACGAGGGCCAGCAGGTAGCGGCGGCGCAGCAGGGCGACCGCCCCGGCGAGCAGCCCGGCGGCCGCGAGCGAGCCGACGGAGACGACGTCCAGCACCCGGTGGACGGGCTCGATGATGCGCTCGCGTCCGATGCCGGCGCCTTGGAGCGCCGCCGAGTCGACGAGCTGGCCGCGCGTGGTGAACACGAAGACGTGGTCGACAGCCAGCACCAGCAGGGCGCAGCCGGCCGCCACCAGCAGCAGCCAGACGGCCGCCTGGTTGCGTCGTTCGCCCTCATCGATCCCCATGTCTCCATGGGAACACACCACGGGCGGTCACGGACTCGCCACGGAGGGCGGTCAGCGCGCCTACCGCAGCAGCCCGGCGGTGCGCTTGGCGACGAGCACCCGGCGGGCCGCGGCCTCGACCTGGGCGCGGAAGGCGGGGTCGGTGCGAGCGCGGGCGAGCAGCGCTCGGTACATCGCCGGCGCGACCCGCGGGTCGACCGTGAGGACGACGTCGCCGCCCGCTCGCACGAAGGCCACGGCGCGGTCGCCCGGCGCCCAGGCGGCGACCTGCGCGGCCGAGCCGAGGTCGTCGGAGATGACGACGCCGCCGAACCCGAGGTCGCCCCGGAGCATGCCGGTGACGATCGTGCGCGAGAACGCGGCCGGCGCCGACGGGTCGATGCGCGCGTAGACCGCCGTCGACATCATCACCATCGGCGTGCCCGCGGCGACGGCCTGCCGGAACGGCGCCAGCAGCGGGTCGCGGCGCGTGGTGACCGTGTCGGTGACCCGACGGGTGACGTCGGTGTTGCCGGTGACGCGGCCGAGCCCCGGGAAGTGCTTGGCGCTGGTGAGCACCCGCGCCGCGGCCATGCCCTGCCCGAACGCGACGGCGTGGGGGCCGACCACGGCGGTCGTGGAGCCGAACTGCCGGGAGAACCGCCCGATGGGCGCGTTGGACCGCGCGGCTCGGCTCGGCACGGTGTCGGCGACGGGGGCGAGGTCGACGTCGACCCCGGCCGCGAGCAGCTGCCGGCCCCACGCGGCGGCCTGCGCGCGCAGCCGCGAGGTCGACCAGCCGCCCTGGGCGAGGGCCGTAGGCATGGCACTGAAGCCCGGGCCGCGCAGCACCTGCACGGCCCCGCCCTCCTGGTCGGTGGCCACGAGCAGCGGCACGCCGCCGGTCGCGGACGCCGTCGCCAGCGACCGCACCCGACGGCTGACCGCCGCGGTCGCGGCCACGCCCGCGCTGCTGCGGCCGGTGAGCATGACGTTGCCGACGTGGGACCTCGTCACGGCCGTGCGCGTGGTCGACGGCACGCCCGTGGCCGCGCCGCCGACCATCAGCAGCTGCCCGACGCGCTGCTCGAGGGTCAGGCGGGCGATCGTGCGCGCCACGACGTCGACCGGCCGTGCGATGGGGACCGCCGCCGCGGGCGCCGGCCTGGGGAGCGTGCCGGTCGCCGCGGTGCCGGCCGAGGTCGCCGCCGTGCCGGCAGCGGTCGCGGTGTCGGTCGAGGTCGCCGCCGTGCCGGCCGAGGTCGCCGTGCCGGCCGAGGTCGCCGCCGTGCCGGCCGCGGTCGTCGCGGCGGCACTGC
>CAXTEJ010000039.1:0-29044 GCA_964243295.1 uncultured Actinomycetales bacterium
CCCGACGGCGACCGGGACACGTGATCACGAGCAGGGCGCGGGCGCGTCGGGCCGGGATTGCATGATGACGACGGCGACGCCAGGCGTGCGCGCGGGCGCGTCGGGCCGGGACTGCATGATCACCACGGCGACGCCGGGCGTGCGCGCGGGCGCGTCGGGCCGGGATTGCATGATCACGACGGCGACACGGGCGCCGGCGGGTGCGCGAGCCGGATGTGCATGATCACGGCGAGATGCGGGTGGCGTGCGCTTGCCGAATCCGGGGCGCATGGGCGTGCCTAGAGTGGAGCCGTGCCCAGCGAATCGGAGCCGACCGAGCCGACCGAGCCGACCGAGCCCACCGAGCCGACCGAGCCGACCGAGGCGACCGGTGATCACCGTGGTGCTGCTGGTGGGAGTGCGCCGCGGATCACGTTGCTGGGGCGGGCGGGGTGCCACCTGTGCGAGGTGGCGCGGGAGGTGGTGCGGCGGGTGGCGGACGACACGGGCGCGGGCTTCGTCGAGGTCGACGTCGACAGCGACCCGCAGCTGCAGCGGCGGTGGTCCGAGCAGGTGCCGGTCACGCTGGTGGACGGTGAGCAGCACGACTACTGGCGCGTCGACGAGGCGCGGCTGCGCGCGGCGCTGGCGCGCTGATCAGCGGGTTCGCCGCGGTCCCGGCATCACGGGTTCACCGGGCGACCACCGTGCCGGGGGCTGCACGGGTGATGCTCGTCACGAAGCGCCCCGGAGCGGGCACGCAGACCGGTCACGACTTTGTGCGTGCGTTCACAAGTGCCTAATCTGGTCGCGTCGACGAGCCGGACCCACCCCGGGACCGCGCGGCCGACGTCCGTCTGCTAGGGCCCGCTGCGCCGCGAGGTGCGACGAGCGCTCCGACGGCAGGCGGGTGGACAGGAGCAGGTCGACCGTGAGCGACGAGCAGATCAGCCGCCGGGGCATCCCGGACGCCACGGTCGCGCGACTGCCGGTGTACCTGCGCACCCTCGGTGGCATGGCCGAGCGCGGTGTCGCGAGCGTGTCGAGCGAGGAGCTGGCGCTGGCCGCTGGCGTCACCTCGGCGAAGCTGCGCAAGGACCTGTCGCACCTCGGCTCGTACGGCGTCCGCGGGGTGGGCTACGACGTCGCCCACCTGGTCGACGAGATCAGCGCCGAGCTCGGTCTGACCCAGGACTGGCCGGTCGCCATCGTGGGCATCGGCAACCTCGGCCACGCCCTCGCCGGCTACGGCGGCTTCGCGACGCGCGGCTTCCGGGTCGTGGCGCTGTTCGACGACGACCCGCAGCTGGTCGGCGAGGTCGTGTCGGGCCTACCGGTGCAGCAGATGGGCGACCTCGCGGCGACCATCGCCGCCGAGAGCATCTCCATCGGCGTGGTGGCGACCCCGGCCGCGCCGGCGCAGCGGGTGTGCGACCAGCTGGTCGCGGCGGGCGTCCGGAGCGTGCTGAACTTCGCGCCCTGCGTGCTGACGGTGCCGGACGGCGTCGACGTGCGCAAGGTCGACCTGTCGACCGAGCTGCAGATCCTGGCCTTCCACGAGCAGCGCCGCGTGCGCGCCGTGAGCGAGCACGAGGGGGACGAACCGATGGGTCTGGCCGAGGTGGCCCGGTGAGCCTGCTGGCGATGGGCGTCTCGCACCGCAGCGCCCCGCTGCCGGTGCTCGAGCGCGTGGCCCTGGACGCCGACGGCGTGCGCCGGCTGTCGACGTCCGTGCTGACCGGCGACCAGGTCGCCGAGGCGGTCGTGCTCGCGACCTGCAACCGGGTCGAGGTCTACGCCGACGTCGCGACCTTCCACGGCGGCCTGGCCCAGCTCGGCGAGGCGCTGTCGACGACGACGGGCGTGCCGCTCGCGCAGCTGAAGGACCACCTCTACGTGCACTACGCCGACCGGGCCGTCGCCCACCTGTTCGCGGTCGCCTGCGGCCTGGACTCGATGGCGGTCGGCGAGAGCCAGGTGCTCGGGCAGCTGCGCACCGCCCTGCGCTCGGCGCAGCAGACCGGCGACGCCGGCCGGGTGCTCGACAACCTCGTCCAGCAGGCGCTGCGCGTGGGCAAGCGCGCCCACGCCGAGACCGGCATCGACCGCGCCGGCGCGTCGCTGGTCGACGCCGCCCTGCACCGCGCCGACCGGCTGATCGGCGCGGTCGACCAGCTCGACGTCCTCGTCGTCGGCGCCGGGTCGATGAGCGCGCTCGCGGCCACCGCCGTCCACCGCGCCGGCGCCCGCTCCATCACGATCGCCAACCGGACGCCCGAGAACGCGGCACGGCTCGCCGGCGCCGTCGGCGGCAGGGCGGTCGGGCTGGCGCAGCTGCCCGCGGCATTGGCGCAGGCCGACCTCGTCATCTCGTGCACCGGCGCCGTCGGCCACGTCGTCGACGCCGGGGCCGTCGTCGCCGCGGCTGCCTCCCGCGACGGCTCGCGCGACCAGCTGTACGTCGACCTCGCCCTCCCGCGCGACGTCGACCCCGCCGTCGCCGCGGTGCCCGGCGTGCACCTGGCCGACCTCGAGGTGCTCGGCACCGACCTGGTGGGTCAGCAGGTCGGCGCCGACCTCGAGCACGTGCGCTCGCTGGTCGACCAGGAGGTCGCCGACTACCTGCTCGCTCGCCGCGTGCAGGCCGTCGCACCGACCGTCGCCGCGCTGCGTGCCCGCGCCGCCGAGGTCGTCTCGGCCGAGCTCGGCCGCTTCGACCAGCGGCTGCCCGACGTCGAGTCCGCCGTCCGAGAGGAGGTGCAGCGCACCGTCCACCGGGTGGTCGAGAAGCTGCTCCACGCCCCGACCGTGCGCGTCAAGGAGCTTGCGAGCCGCAGCGACGGCGGCTCCTACGAGCTGGCCCTGCGCGAGCTGTTCGACCTCGATCCCAAGGGCGTCGCGGCTGTCTCGGACGCCGAGTCGGCGGTGAGCGTGCCGGCCGTCGGCACGTGGGCGGCGTCCTTCGGTGGCCCCACCGCCCAGGAGGCCCTGGTCGTCGTGCCCTCGGACGAGACCGGCTCGCCCATCGACGCCGCCAGCGTGCTCGGCCGCGGCGAGACCCTGCGCAGGGCCGCCGGATGACCAGCCCGAGCAACAGCCCCAGCAGCGCCCTCACCGACGCAGTCACCGGCCCCGTCACCCTCCCCGCCGCGCTGCGCCTCGGCACCCGCCGCAGCCGGCTCGCGACGACCCAGTCGCAGGCCGTCGCCGACGCCCTCACCGCAGCCACCGGTCGCACGGTCGAGCTCGTCGAGGTGACGACCTTCGGCGACACGTCCACGGCCGCGCTCACCCAGATCGGCGGCACGGGCGTCTTCGTCACCGCCCTGCGCACCGCGCTGCTCGAGGGACGCATCGACCTCGCCGTCCACTCGCTCAAGGACCTCCCGACCGCCCCCGCGCCGGGGCTCGTCGTCGCCGCCGTGCCACGGCGCGAGGACCCGCGCGACGTGCTCGTGGCGCGCGACGGGCTGACGCTCGGTGAGCTGCCGCCGGGCTCGCGGATCGGCACCGGCTCGCCGCGTCGCGCCGCGCAGCTGCTCGCGCTCGGGCTCGGTCTCGAGCCCGTCCCCGTGCGCGGCAACGTCGACACGCGGCTCGAACTCGTCGGCTCGGGCACCGTCGACGCCGTCGTGCTCGCCCGCGCCGGGCTGCTGCGGCTGGGCCGCGCCTTCGAGGGCACCGAGGTGCTCGACCCGCTGCAGCTGCTGCCGGCGCCCGGGCAGGGGGCTCTCGCCGTCGAGTGCCGCGCGTCCGACCTGCAGCTGGTCGAGCTGCTGGAGACCCTCGAGGACGTCGACGCCCGCACCGCCGTCACCGCCGAGCGGGCCCTGCTGGCCGGGCTCGAGGCCGGCTGCACCGCGCCGGTCGGCGCGCTCGCCGAGGTCGTCGAGGACGTCGACGGGTCGCTCGAGATCTCGCTGCGCGCGGTCGTCGCCTCGCCCGACGGCACCGCCGTGCTGCGCCAGTCGCTGGTCGGCCCCGCTGCCGACGCCGCCGACGTCGGGCGCCGGCTCGCCGCACTGCTGCTCGAGGACGGCGCCGCCGACCTCGTCGACCTGCCGGTCGGATCACCGGCGCAGGGCCCCGAGCACCCACCACCACCTGCACCGCAGCTCGTCATCGACCCGTCCGCCGAACGTCCACTCCCGGAGCGTGCCTCGTGACCATCGCGCCCAGCGCCCGCCGCTCGACCAGGTCCGCGGCCACCGACGTCGCCGTGTCCACCACCGGCGTCCCCGCCGCGGCGACGGGCTCGCCCTCGGGCGGGACGTCGGCCACCACCCGCAGCGTCGGCAGCGTCGCCTTCGTCGGCACCGGCCCCGGCGACCCCGGGCTGCTGACGCTGCGCGCGGTCGACCTCATCGCCGGCGCCGACGTCCTGGTGCTCGACCAGCTGCTCGGCATCGCCGACCTCGCGCGCTGGGCGCCCGAGGGTGTCGAGGTCGTCGAGGCCGGGTTCGGCGAGGACGGCCAGCCGCTCACCCACGCCGGCCGCGCCAAGCTCGTGACCCGCGCGGCCAAGGGCGGCAAGCACGTCGTCCGGCTCATGGACGGCGACCCGGGCACCTTCAACGGCCTGGCCGAGGAGGCCCTCGCCTGCCGCAAGGCGGGCGTGCCCTTCGAGGTGGTGCCGGGCGTGTCCGCGGTCAGTGCGGTGCCGGCGTACGCCGGGGTGCCGCTGACGACCAGCCGCTCGCGGGCCGTGCACGTCGTGACACCGCTCGACGGGAAGGTCGACTGGGCGCGCTCGACCGGCGACGACGTCACCGTCGTGGTGCTGGGTGGGCCCGACCAGGTCGCCGCCGCGCTCGCGGAGCTGCTGGCTGCCGGCCGCGCTGCGTCGACGCCCGTCTCGCTCACCGAGCGCGGCACCACGACCGAGCAGCGCACCCTCACGGCGACGCTCGACCGTGCCGGCGCGATGGTCGGCGAGGCCCAGCTGTCGTTGCCGCTGCTGGCGGTCGTGGGCCAGTCGGTCGCGCTGCGCGAGCAGCTGTCGTGGTTCGAGACCAAGCCGCTGTTCGGCTGGCGGGTGCTCGTGCCGCGCACCAAGGACCAGGCCCAGGCCACCACCGACCGGCTGCGCGCGCACGGCGCCGTCAGCGAGGTCGTGCCGACCATCTCCGTCGAGCCGCCGCGCACCCCGCAGCAGATGGAGCGGGCGATCAAGGGGCTGGTCACCGGGCGCTACGAGTGGATCGGCTTCACGAGCGTCAACGCGGTGCGCGCCGTCCGGGAGAAGTTCCAGGAGTTCGGTCTCGACGCCCGTGCGTTCTCCGGGCTCAAGGTCGCGGCAGTCGGTGGCGTCACGTCAGAAGCGTTGCGGGAGTGGGGGATCGAGCCCGACCTCACCCCCAGCGGTGAGCAGTCGGCGCAGGGTCTGCTGGTCGACTGGCCGCCGTTCGACGACCTGCTCGACCCCATCAACCGGGTGCTGCTGCCCCGCGCCGACATCGCCACCGACACGCTCGTCGCCGGTCTGCAGGAGGCCGGCTGGGAGGTCGACGACGTCACCGCCTACCGCACGGTGCGCGCCGCGCCGCCCGCCGCGGAGGTGCGCGAGGCCATCAAGAGCGGGCGCTTCGACGCGGTCGTCTTCACGTCGAGCTCGACGGTGCGCAACCTCGTCGGCATCGCGGGCAAGCCCCACCCGTCGACGGTCGTCGCGTGCATCGGCCCGGCGACCGCGAAGACCGCCGAGGAGCACGGGCTGCGGGTCGACGTCCTGGCGCCGACGGCGAGCGGTGCCGCGCTGGTGGACGCCCTCGCGGAGTACGGCACGGGGCTGCGCATCGCGGCGCTCGAGTCGGGCGAGCCGGTCGTGCGCCCCAGCCAGCGCAAGGCCGCCGCGCGCCGCCGCGCCACCTGATGGCGCTCGAGGAAGCGGTGACCGCCGCGGACAAGCTGCGTCAGCGGCCGCGGCGGCTGCGGCAGACCCCGGCGCTGCGGCGGCTGGTGCGCGAGACGCGGCTGTCGCCGGCCGAGCTGGTGCTGCCGCTGTTCGTGCGCGAGGGCGCCGGCGAGCCCGTCGCGCTGACGTCGATGCCGGGTGTCGTGCAGCACTCTCTCGCGTCGCTGCAGCTCGCCGCGCGCGAGGCGGTCGCCGCGGGCGTGGGCGGGCTGATGCTGTTCGGCGTCCCCTCCTCGCGTGACGCCACCGGCTCGGGCGCCGACGACCCCGACGGCATCCTCAACGTCGGCCTGCGAGCGCTGCGCGACGAGGTCGGCGACGAGACCGTCGTGATGGCCGACCTGTGCCTCGACGAGTTCACCGACCACGGCCACTGCGGGGTGCTGGACGACGGGGGCCGGGTCGACAACGACGCCACCCTCGAGCGCTACGGCTCGATGGCCCTCGCCCAGGCCGACGCCGGCGCCCACGTGCTGGGGCTGTCGGGGATGATGGACGGCCAGGTCGGGCACGTGCGCGCGGTGCTCGACGACGCCGGGCGGCAGGACACCCTGCTGCTCGCCTACGCGGTGAAGTACGCGTCGGCGTTCTACGGCCCCTTCCGCGAGGCCGTCGAGTCGACGCTGGTGGGTGACCGGTCGACCTACCAGCAGGACCCGGGCAACGCCGCCGAGGCGCTGCGCGAGGTGCGGCTCGACGTCGAGCAGGGCGCCGACATGGTCATGGTGAAGCCGGCGATGCCCTACCTCGACGTGCTGCGCCGGGTCGCCGACGAGGTGACCGTCCCCGTCGCGGCCTACCAGGTCTCGGGCGAGTACGCGATGGTCGAGGCCGCCGCGGCGGCGGGCATGATCGATCGCGAGCGGGCGATCCTCGAGTCGCTCACCTCGATCCGCCGCGCGGGCGCGCAAATGCTGCTCACCTACTGGGCCACCGAGGTCGCGCGCCGGCTGGGCTGAGCCGGGCGATCAGCGTTCGGACGGCCGTCGGACGCCGTTCACCCGCGTGCGCCAGGGTGCCGGGCATGCCTCCCACCACCCCTGACCTGACGGCGCCCGCCACGACGCCCAGCCGCCGAACCCTGCTCAAGGGGGCGGCGCTCGGCACCGCCCTCGCCGCCAGCCCCCGCACCTTCGACGCCGCCCTCGCCGCGGCCCCCTCGAGCCGTGGCATCTTCGGGTACGGCGTCGCCAGCGGCGACCCGACCGACGACGCCGTCGTCATCTGGACGCGCGCGACACCGCCCACCCGCCCCGGTGCCGCGGTCGCCACGCCCGGCAGCGGCCGCGGCAGGCCGCTCACGGTGCACTGGGAGGTCGCCGCCGACGACCGCTTCCGCGACGTGCGACGCCGGGGCACCGTGCGCACGAGCGCGAGCAGCGACCACACGGTCAAGGTCGACGTCACCGGGCTGCAGACCTACACCCGCTACTGGTACCGCTTCCGCGCCGAGGGCCAGACCAGCGTCGTGGGCCGCACCCAGACCGCCCCGGACGTGCCGGGCGAGGTGCGGGCGCTGCGCCTGGCGCTGGTGTCGTGCAGCAACTACACCGGCGGGTTCTTCACGGCGTACCGCGCGATCGCCGCGCGCGACGACCTCGACTTCGTGCTGCACGTCGGCGACTACATCTACGAGTACCCCAACGGTGAGGGCGAACCCGGTGACGCGGACGGCCGCTACGGCCCCGACACGCTCATCGGCGTGCGCGAGTCGCAGCCGGCCACCGAGCCGATCGACCTGCAGGGCTACCGGCTGCGGCACGCGCTGCACAAGGCCGACCCCGACTGCGCCCTGGCCCATCAGCAGCACCCGTGGATCACGATCTTCGACGACCATGAGGTCGCCAACAACGCCTGGGCCACCGACGCGCAGAACCACTCCGCTGCCGAGGGGTCGTTCCTCGCCCGGCGCGCCGCGGCCTACCGGGCGTACATGGAGTGGATGCCGTTCCGGCTGCCGTCGCAGCGCGTGCCCCACCAGGGCACCCGCTTCTTCCGGCGGTTCCGGTTCGGCGCGCTGGGCGACCTGTCGGTGGTCGAGACGCGGCAGAACCGCAGCCGGCAGGTCGAGGGTCCCGGCACCAAGGGCGGCGGCTTCGTGGCCGACCTCCCGCCGATCCAGCCTGAGCTGGCCGACCCGGCGCGTCACCTGCCCGAGCCGGAGCAGCTGGACTGGCTCAAGGACGGGCTGGAGCGGCACCGGCCGTGGCACCTGGTCGGCAACCAGGTCATCTTCGCCCCCGTGCGCTTCCCCGGGGCGCTGTTCGGCGGCACGGGCTCGTTCGTCAACACCGACCAGTGGGACGGCTACCAGTCCGACCAGGCGGACGTCGTCCGGCACCTGGCCGCGCAGCCGGCCGACGCGGGTGACGCGGTGTTCCTCACCGGCGACATCCACTCCTCGTGGGCGATCGAGGTGCCCGCCGACCGGTCGACGTACGCGACGGACCGGCGCAGCGTGGGCGTCGAGATCGTCTGCCCGTCGGTGACGAGCGACGGCTTCTACGAGATCGCCGCGGGTGGGACGCCCACGGCGGCCAACGCCGAGCAGGCGGCCGGTGCCGCAGCAGGAGGCTCGGGCCTGGTGCGCCAGCTCAACCCGTGGGTGCGCTACCTCAACGGCATCGGGCACGGCTGGACGCTCGTCGACGTCACGCCCGAGCGGGTGCAGGCCGACTTCCACCTGACACCGGTGCCGACCGCAGCCCGGCCCGACCCGCGCACGGACGCACAGGTGCTGCCGGTCTGGGCCAGCAGCTGGATCACCGTCGCCGGCACCCGCACGCTCACCGCGGCGACCGGTCCGGTCGGGCCGCGTGCCGACCGGCCGCGGACGGCGGGCCGGCGCCACGGTCACCACCGGGACCACTGACCGCGGCCGCGGCCGGCCGCCGTCTTGGGGCCGGCCGCTGCGCGCGGGCGGGGAGGGTCAGAGGCTCTTGCTGGCCTCGATCTCGAGGGCGATCTTGACCTTGTCGGAGACCATCACGCCGCCGGTCTCGAGGGCGACGTTCCAGCTGAGGTCGAAGTCCTTGCGATTGATCTCGGTCTCGGCGCTGAAGCCCGCGGTCTGGGTGCCGTTCATGGGGTTCAGCGAGGCGCCGTTGTACTCGAGGTCGAACGTCACGGGCTGGCTGACGCCCTTGATGGTGAGCTCGCCGTCGAGCAGGTAGTCACCGGCGTCCGCGCGGATGCCCGTCGAGCGGAACGAGATGGTCGGGTGGCTCTCGGCGTCGAAGAAGTCGGCCGAGCGCAGGTGCGCGTCGCGGTTGTCGTCGCGGGTGTCGATCGTCGCGACGTCGGCGCTGGCCTCGACGGTCGACTGCAGCGCGTCCTCGGCGACCGTGATGGCGCCGGACACGCCGCTGAAGCGGCCCTTGACCTTGCTCACCATGAGGTGGCGGACGACGAAGCCGACCTCGGAGTGGGTCGGGTCGACGGTCCAGACGCCCGGGGTCAGACCCTCGAGGGTGGTTGCCATGGGATCTCCTGTCGAAGCCGGGCCGGAGCCCGGACGGTGGTGGCCCTGACGTTCTTGCCATGGCAAACGTAGCAGCACGCTCGTTTAGATTTCAACTGTTCGGGTAGCATGATCCGATGGAGCCGCCCTCGCAGCCACGCTGGCTGGACCCTGCCGAGCAGCGGGCCTGGCGCAGCTACGTGCGCGGCGTCCGACTGCTCGACGAGGCGCTGCGCCGCGACCTCGAGCGCCACGACCTCAGCCACCCCGAGTACGAGATCCTGGTGCGGCTGTCGGAGTCACCCGGCCGCCAGTGCCGGATGTCCGAGCTCGCCGGCGAGGTCGTGAGCTCGCGCAGCCGCCTCACCCACACCGTCGCCCGGCTCGAGGTCAAGGGCTGGGTCGAGCGCCGGCCCTGCACCGAGGACGGCCGCGGCGTGCTGTGCGCGCTGACCGGCCAGGGCTTCGCCGCGCTCGAGGCGGCGGCGGTCACGCACGTGGCGGGCGTGCGCTCGCTGCTGCTCGACCCGCTGCGGCGCGAGCAGTTCCTCGCTCTCGGCGAGAGCCTGGAGGCCGTCGCCCGGCGCATCGACGACGCCTGATCGACCACGCTGAGGCGCGGCGAAGCGACCGCGTCCGGAGCACCGGGAGGCGACGTGTCAGGTCTCACGCCCGTCCGTCGCGATCTCGTGCGGTCGCCGGGCCGGGGACTTGAGAGAATGGGTGCGTGAGCTCCTTCCCGTACGACGCTCCCGCCAGCGCGGCCCTGCTCGAGCGCGCCCGGGCGGTCACCCCCGGTGGCGTGAACTCCCCGGTGCGGGCGTTCCGTGCGGTGGGCGGCACGCCCCGCTTCACGGCCAGCGCCAGCGGCCCCTACCTGCGTGACGTCGACGGCCGCGAGTACGTCGACCTGATCTGCTCGTGGGGCCCGATGATCCTCGGCCACGCCCACCCGGCGGTGCTGCAGGCGGTCGTCGACAGCGCCCAGCACGGCTTCAGCTTCGGCACCCCCAGCGAGAACGAGGTGGCGCTCGGCGAGGAGATAGTCGCCCGCGTCGGCCCGGTCGAGCAGGTGCGGCTGGTCAACAGCGGCACCGAGGCCACCATGAGCGCGATCCGCCTCGCCCGCGGCTTCACCGGCCGCAGCAAGGTGGTCAAGTTCGCCGGCTGCTACCACGGCCACGTCGACGCGCTGCTGGCCCAGGCCGGCAGCGGCCTGGCGACCTTCGGGCTGCCCGACAGCCCCGGGGTCACCGGTGCGAGCGCGGCCGACACGATCGTGCTGCCCTACAACGACGTCGCCGCGCTCGAGGCCGTGTTCGTCGAGCAGGGCGAGCGGATCGCGTGCGTCATCACCGAGGCGGCGGCGGGCAACATGGGCGTGGTCCCGCCGGTCCCGGGGTTCACCGAGGCTCTGCTGCGGACGACGCGAGCCCACGGTGCCCTGCTGGTCAGCGACGAGGTCATGACCGGCTTCCGCTGCTCGCGCTCGGGCTGGTACGGCCTCGAAGGTCCGTACGACGCGGGCGCACCCGACCTGTTCACCTTCGGCAAGGTCATGGGCGGCGGGTTCCCCGCAGCGGCCTTCGGCGGCCGCGCCGACGTCATGGCCTCGCTCGCACCCGACGGCCCCGTCTACCAGGCGGGCACGCTGTCGGGGAACCCGGTCGCGACGGCCGCCGGTCTGGCGACGCTGCAAGGCTGCACCGACGAGGTCTACGAGCGCATCGGCGTGGTCGCGGGCCGCATCGGCGCGCAGGCGCACGCGGCCCTCGACGCCGCGGGCGTGCCTCACCGGGTGCAGTGGGCAGGCAGCATGTTCAGCGTCTTCTTCACCGGCGCCGAGCAGGTGGTCGACTACGACGGCGCCCGCGGCCAGGACCTCGACGCGTTCCGAGCCTTCTTCCACAGCATGCTCAGCCAGGGGGTCCACCTGCCGCCGAGCGCCTACGAGGCGTGGTTCGTCTCCGCCAGCCACGACGACGACGCCGTCGACAAGGTCGTCTCCGCCCTGCCGGCCGCGGCTCGCGCCGCCGCGGCGGTGCACGCGTGAGCGGCGCCCGGGGCGCGGGGACCCGCACCGTCGTCCACCTGATGCGGCACGGCGAGGTGCACAACCCGCAGGGGCTGCTCTATGGCCGGCTGCCCGGCTACCACCTGTCCGAGCGCGGTGTGGCGATGGCCGAGATGGTCGCGCAGTCGTTGCGCGACAACGACGTCACGCTCGTCATCGCCTCGCCGCTCGAGCGCGCGCAGGAGACCGCGGCCCCGATCGCCGCGGTGCACCAGCTGCCCGTGCACACCGACGTCCGGCTGATCGAGGCGGGCAACACCTTCGAGGGCAAGAAGTTCGGCGTCGGTGACGGCTCGCTGCGCCACCCCACGCTGTGGCCCAAGCTCGTCAACCCGTTCCGGCCGTCGTGGGGCGAGCCCTACGACCAGATCGCCGCCCGCATGCTGGAGGTGGTCGACATCGCCCGCCGCGAGGCCGCCGGCCACGAGGCCGTGCTCGTCTCGCACCAGTCGCCGGTGTGGATCGCCCGGCTGGCCCTCGAGCACCGCCGGCTGTGGCACGACCCGCGCAAGCGGCAGTGCAGCCTCGCCTCCCTGACCTCCCTCACGTACGACGACGAGCGGCTGCTCGCGGTGACGTTCAGCGAGCCGGCCGCCTCGCTGCTGCCGGGTGCGAGCCCCGTGGCGGGCGCCTGATGTCCCGCCGACGAGGCGCCGGCGTCGCGCTGCTCGCCGCGGCCACGCTGCTCACCGGCTGCACGGGTGACGACGCGCTCGCTGAGGCGGCCGACAGCGGCGGTGCCGGGGCAGGCGCCGGGCCGATCGAGGCCATCGCGCCGGCGGACCGCTCCACCACCATCACCATGACCGGCACCTCGCTCGAGGGCGAGCCGCTCGACACCTCGGCCTACCGCGGCAAGGTCGTCGTCATCAACACCTGGGGCTCGTGGTGCCCGCCGTGCAACGCCGAGGCCCCGGCGCTCGCCAAGGTGTCGAAGGCCCTCGCGAGCCGGGGCGTGCAGTTCGTCGGTGTCGACCTCAACGAGGGCGCCGCGACCGGGCGTGCCTTCCAGCGCAAGTACGGCATCACCTACCCCTCCTTCGCGGACGGCGAGACGCTGGCCCCGCAGCTGAAGGGCAAGGCCCCGACCCCGCCCACGACGCTGGTGCTCGACCCGCAGGGCCGGCTCGCCGCGCGCGCCACCGCCGCGATCGACGAGCGCACGCTGACCGGTCTGGTGCAGGACGTGCTCGACGAGGCGAAGGCGTGAGCAGGCACGCATGACCTCAGCCTCCTTCGCGCAGACCGTGCTGTCGGGCTCCATGCCGGCGGCGCTCGCGGTCGCGCTGCTGGCCGGGCTGGTGTCGTTCGCCTCACCGTGCGTGCTGCCGCTCGTGCCGGGCTACCTCGGCTACGTCACCGGGCTCACCGGCGTCGACCTCGAGCGCCAGCGCCGCGGCCGGCTGCTCGCGGGCGCGCTGCTGTTCGTGCTCGGCTTCACCGCCGTCTTCGTCACCGTGACCGCGACGCTCGCGTCGTTCGGCGGCCGGCTGCAGTCACACCAGGCCGGCATCACCCGCATCGCCGGTGTCGTCGTCATCGTCATGGGCCTGGTGTTCGTCGGGCTGGTGCCGCTCGCCGACCGCCGGCTGGCGCCCAGCTGGCGCCCCGCGGCCGGCCTGGTCGGCGCCCCGCTGCTGGGCGCGGTGTTCGCGGTCGGCTGGGCCCCGTGCAGCGGCCCCACGCTGGGCGCGGTGATGCTGCTCGCCACCAGCGACACCGGCGGTGCCACCCGCGGTGTCGTGCTCGCGGTCGCCTACAGCCTCGGCCTCGGCATCCCGTTCCTGCTGGTCGCCCTCGGCTACTCCCGCGCCTCGCACGTGCTCGCCAGGCTGCGCCGCCGCCAGCGCGGGCTGCAGCTGGCCGGCGGCGGCCTGCTCGTCGTCGTCGGGGTGCTCATGGCCGCCGGCCTCTGGACCGACCTGGTCGTGCGCCTGCAGGTCTCGCTCGTGAGCGGCTTCGAGGTGGCGGTGTGAGCGCCTCGACGAAGCCGGCGGCGCCGGCGTCCCCGCAGCTGCCGCGGCTCGGCCCGGTCGGCACGCTGCGCTTCGCCTGGCGGCAGCTGACCAGCATGCGCACGGCGCTGTTCCTGCTGCTGCTGCTCGCGGTGGCCGCCGTGCCGGGCTCGGTGCTGCCGCAGCGAGGAGTCGACCCCGACAAGGTCTCGGGCTATCTGCGCGCGCACCCGACAGCCGGGCCGCTGCTCGACCGGCTCGGCGGGTTCGACGTCTTCTCCTCGGTGTGGTTCTCGGCCATCTACCTGCTGCTGTTCGTCTCCCTGGTCGGCTGCGTGCTGCCCCGCACCCGCCAGCACCTGCGCGCGATGCGGGCCCAGCCGCCGTCCGCGCCGCGCCGCTTCAGCCGGCTGCCCGCCTCACGCGAGCTCACGGTCGACGCGTCGCCGGCGGAGGTGGCCGCCGCGGCCCACGTCGCCCTGCGCAGCCGGCGCTACCGCGTCGTCACCACCGACCTGCCGGACGGCGGGCGCGAGCTGAGCGCCGAGCGCGGTCAGCTGCGCGAGACCGGCAACCTGGTGTTCCACCTCTCGCTCGTCGGGCTGCTGGTGGCCGTCGCGGCTGGGCACCTGCTGGGCTGGCGCGGCGACGTGATCGTGCCGGTCGGCCGCACCTACGCCAACGCCGTCGGCAACTTCGCCACCTCGGACGTCGGCCCCTGGGTCGACCAGGAGTCGCTGGCCCCGTTCAGCGTGCGCATCGACGCCATGGACGTGCAGTTCGAGACGAGGGACAGGGCCAACCTCGGGGCAGCCCGCGACTTCCGCGCCGACGTCACCGCGACCGACCGCCCGGGCGGCGAGGCCCGCACCGACGTCATCAGCGTCAACCACCCGCTGCAGGTCGACGGCGCCAAGGTCTACCTGCTCGGGAACGGCTACGCGCCCGTCATCACCGTGCGCGACGCGAAGGGCGAGGTGCTCTACTCCCAGCCCACGCCGTTCCTGCCGCAGGACAGCAGCTACACCTCGGTTGGCGTGGCCACGGTCACGGCTGCCTCGCCGCAGGTGCTCGCCCTCAACGGGCTGTTCCTGCCGACCCTCGCCTACGACGGGCAGCTGCCCGTGTCGATCTTCCCCGGGCCCACCCAGCCGGCGCTCGCCGTCCAGGTCTTCGCCGGCGACATCGGCAACCCGCCGTCGGTCTACACCCTCGACACCACCACCATGAAGCCGCTGACGAACGCCGACGGCAGCATCGTCCGCCTCGTCATCGCCCCCGGCCAGAGCGTCGACCTGCCGGGTGGGCGAGGCACGGTGACGTTCGACCGCGTCGAGCGCTTCGCCGGCCTGTCGGTGCGCTACGACCCCGGTCGCGTGTGGGCCCTCGGGTTCGCCGTAGCCGCGATGGTGGGGCTCGCGATGTCGCTGTTCGTGCCCCGCCGGCGGGTGTTCGTGCGAGCGCGCCCGGCCCGGTCCGGCGAGGGCGGCGGGCGTACCGTGGTCGAGGTGGCCGCCCTGGCGCGCGGCGAGGACACCGGCCTCGACGACGAGCTCGAGCGGCTCGTGGGCGCACTCGGCGCCGACACCCGAACTACCAGCCTCCAGGAGGCGTCTGCGTGAGCGTGAACGAGAGCCTGGCGAGCACCGCCAACCTGCTGCTCTACGGCTCGATGGCCGCCTACACCGGGGCCTTCCTCGGCTACACCCTCGACCTCGCCGGCGCTGCGGCGCGCGCCGAGCTCGAGGGGACGACGGCCCGCGCCGAGGGCCGGTCGGCCACCGCCCGCGCCGGCTCGGTCGGCACGCTCGAGCGCCCCGCCGTCCGCACGGCAGGAACGACGGCAGGGACGACGTCCGGGCCGCCGCGCCGCAAGGCCGCCGGCATCGCGGTGTCGCTCACGCTGCTGGCCTTGGTGCTGCACGTCGCTGCCGTCGTCGCCCGCGGGGTGGCGGTCGGCCGGCCGCCGTGGGGCAACATGTACGAGTTCTCGACGGCCGGCGCCGCCGTCGTGACGCTCGTCTTCGTCGCGGCGCTGCGCTGGCGCGACCTGCGCTTCCTCGGCACCTTCGTCATCGGCCCGGTGCTGCTGATGCTGGGCCTCGCCGTCACGGTCCTGTACACGCGCGCCGGTCAGCTGGTGCCGTCGCTGAAGAGCGTGTGGCTCGCGATCCACGTCAGTGTGGCGTTCATCTCCTCGGCGCTGTTCACGGTCGCCTTCTCGCTCACCGTGCTCTACCTGGTGCAGGAGCGCCGTGAGCGCCAGCGCACGCTGGGCCAGCCGGTGCGCCGGTCGTTCATGGACGCCGTGCCGAGCGCCCGCGACCTCGACCTGTCGTCGTACCGGCTGCACGCCGTGGCGTTCCCGCTGTGGACGTTCACCCTCGTCGCCGGTGCCATCTGGGCCGAGAACGCCTGGGGCCGGTACTGGGGCTGGGACCCCAAGGAGGTCTGGACCTTCGTGATCTGGGTCGTCTACGCGGGTTACCTGCACGCCCGGGCCACCCGCGGCTGGCAGGGCCGCAAGGCCGCCCGGCTCGCCCTCGCCGGCTACGCGTGCATCCTGTTCAACTTCCTGGTGGTCAACATCTTCTTCGTGGGCTTCCACAGCTACGCCAAGTGACCTACGCCGGGTGACCGGCCGCAGACGCGAGTCGACCCCTCGTCCCAGTCGGGATGAGGGGTCGTCGGGCGTTCGTGTCCGGCGTGCTCAGACCTTGCGGTGCAGCAGCCGGCTCAGCAGCGACGGCGCGAACGGCCGCGGGCGGATGCCCAGGCGCTGCAGCTCGTCGACGTAGGCGTGCGCGTACTCCAGGGTGACCATGGTTCCTTCTTCTCGTATGAGCGGCAGCCGTCTGGCTGACTGGATCAAATATAGCAGTGACTTCGCCCCATCGCCTGCGATCTGCAGGGCCGTTCGGGTCACACGCCAATGAATCTTCGGTGAAGGACGGGTATGGACCGGACGGACAGGCAGCTCGTCGAGGCGCTGCGGCTCAACGCCCGCGCCAGCTGGGCCGAGCTCGGGCGCGCGGTGGGCCTGTCGGGGCCGAGCGTGCAGGAGCGGGTGCGGCGGCTGGAGGAGCGCGGCGTCATCACCGGCTACCAGGCCGACGTGGCGCCGGCGGCCGTGGGCCTCAGCGTCAGCGCGCTGATCGGGCTGATCCAGAGCGACGGTGTGGAGAGCGACGACGTCGCCGCCCAGCTCGAGCAGGTGCACGAGGTCGAGGACTGCTGGTACGTCGCCGGCGAGGAGAACTTCGTGGTCAAGGTGCGCGCTCCTGACGTCGCCCAGCTCGAGGTGGTCGTCGGCAAGCTGCGCCGGGTGCGCGGGGTCGCACGCACGCGCACGACCGTCGTGCTGTCGACGCGCTGGGAGCACCGTGCCGTGCCGCTGGCCGGTGCCGCCGGGGCGGGTGCGCAGCCGGACGACGACCTCGGGGCGCCGGCGCTCGAGCCGGACGCCTAGCCTGGTGCCGTGACGTTCCTGCGCTACCAGCTGCTGCGCACCATGCTGCTGTTCGGCTGCATGCTGACGCTGTGGCTCGTCGGGGTGAAGGACCCAGCGTGGCTCATCGGGCTGACCGGTGTCACGTCGATCGCGCTGTCGTACGTCCTGCTCAAGGGCCCGCGCGAGGAGATGACCCGGCTGATGGCCGAGCGCGCCGGCAGGCGGCTGCGCCACGAGCCGGTCGACGACCACGAGCGCGACGCCGACATCGAGGACCGCGAGGACGACGCCCGCCGCGGCGGGTGAGCCGCCCGGCTCACGACCTCGCCTGCGCCAGCACCTGCAGCACCTCGGGCGCCCGTCGCGCCCACAGCGACGCCGCGGCCCGGCGCAGCGCGCCACCCACCAGCAGCCCGTAGAGCGGGCCGACGACCAGCAGGGCGACGCTCGCGGCCGACGACCCGCGGGCAGCAGGGACGACCAGAGCCAGCAGCGGCAGGTTGACGACGGCGCTGGCGGCCAGGGCGCTGAGGCTGAGCAGGCCGCTGGCCACGCCCTGGCCGGTGCCGCCGCCGCTGAACGCGTTCTGCGACGGGGGCACGGGGAACGGTGCGACGACGGCCACGGTGGCGGCCAGGCCCAGGCCGACGAGGAGCAGCGACACGGCGAGCCCGACAGCGGCCGGCGCGTGCCGCCAGCCGTCCCCGGCGGCAGCCAGCGCCCCGGTCATGACCAGCAGCAGCGGCACGGCCACCACCAGCACCGCGAGGTCGCCGCCGAGCAGGTCGCGCCGGGCGTCGCGCTGGTCGGTGCCGCTCGCCACCAGCACCCAGGTGGCGGTGCCGTCCAGGCCGAAGCGGTTGGCGACGTTGAGCGGCATCAGCAGGCCCACCCCGCACACGGCGTACACGACACCGGCCGGCACTCCGACGCCACCGGCCACCAGCGGCCCGAGCACCACGAGCACCGGCACGAGCGCGCTGGTGACCAGGGCGACCGAGCGCCGCGGCTCGCGCAGCAGGTAGCGCAGGTCCTTGGCGGCCACGGCCCCCGCGCGCCCGCGCGGCAGCGGCAGCCACCGGGGCTGCAGCACGGTGCTGCGCCCCCGTCGCCCGCCACTGGCGTCAGGACGCTCCAGGGCCCGGCGAACGCTGCGCTCCCAGACCACGAGCACCACCGTGACCACAGCGGCCACCGCCAGCAGCGAGGCGACCGCCGCCGGGAGCGGCCGCCCCGGAGCCGTCGCGAGCAGACCCGGCGGGGTCAGCCGCAGCACGGCGGTGACGCGGTGCAGCTCGCCGGTCAGCCCCGCACCGGACCCGCCGGCCCGCCGGACGCCCACCTGCACCAGCGGGTTGACCAGCTGCACCGACAGCGCCACCACCGCGGCCAGCACGACCCCGAGGTCGCGGCCGCGGCGCGAGCGCAGCAGGCCCGACAGCGAGGACGCCACCGCCCGGCTCGCGCCGACGCACAGGGCGAGCAGCAGGGCGACCGACACCAGGGCGACGATCGCGGACGCCGGGCCGGTCGCGGTGGCGGGCAGCACGCCGAGGGCCGCGACGGCGGTGGCGGCCGGGGCGACGCCGACCAGCGCGCCGCAGCCCATGACCACCAGCACCTGGCGCCGGGTCAGCGGCAGCAGGGCGAGGCGCCCTGGGTCCATCAGGTCGTCGCTGGCGAAGGTCGCGACGGGGAGCACGACCCAGCCGAGGGTCAGCACGGTGAAGGCGATCACCGACAGGTCGGTGGGCAGGTCACCGTGGCCGCGCGTGGCCGCGAGCCCTAGCAGGCACAGCACCGCCATGGCGGCCCCGCCGAGGGCGCCGAGCGCCAGCCCGGTGCGGCGGGCCGTGCTGCCCGGCCCTGCGCGCAGCGAGCCGCGCAGCAGCGCCCACCGCAGCGCCACGGCGGTGCGGACCAGGCTCACCGGCGACCCGCGGTGCCGGCGTCCGGCGTCCGGCGTCGACGGCTCACCGGGCCCCCAGCCAGTCCAGGCCGGGGTCGGGGGACGCCCGGCCCCCACCCACGAGCTGGACGAAGACCTCCTCGAGCGGTCGCCCGCCGCGCAGCTCGTCCACCGGTCCCGCGGCCAGCACCCGTCCCCCGGCCATGACGGCCACGTCGTCGCACAGCGTCTGCACCAGCTCCATCACGTGGCTCGACAGCACCACCGTGCCGCCGCGACCGGTGAAGGACCGCAGCACGTCACGGATCGTGCGGGCCGAGACGGGGTCGACCGCCTCGAACGGCTCGTCGAGGAACAGCACCTGCGGGTTGTGCAGCAGCGCCGCGGCCAGCGCGATCTTCTTGCGCATGCCAGTGCTGTAGTCGACGACCAGCTGGTTGCCGGCGCCGTCCAGGGCGAGGACGGCGAGCAGCTGGGCCGCTCGCTGCTCGACCTCGGCGGGGTCCATCCCGCGCAGCCGCCCGGTGAAGGTCAGCAGCTCGGTGCCCGACAGCCGGTCGAACAGCCGCAGCTGCTCGGACAGCACCCCCATCCGGCGGCGGGCGGTGAGGGGGTCGTCCCACACGTCGACACCGTCGACGCGGGCTGCGCCGGCGTCCGGTCGCAGCAGCCCGGTGACCATGGCGAGCGTCGTGGTCTTGCCGGCGCCGTTGGGTCCGACGAGGCCGAAGAAGCAGCCGCGGCGGACGTCGAGGTCGACACCGCCGACGGCCAGCACCCGGCCGAAGCTCTTGGTGAGACCACGCAGCTGGACCGCCTGCGCCTGCTGGTAGGCCGACGCGCCTCGTGTCGACGGCTCGCTCACCCGGTGACGGTATCCGGTGTCGGCACGCCCGCCGCCGCTGAGGGAAGCCGTGGGTGGGGTCGGGTCAGTAGCGGAAGGCGGCGACCATGGTGGTGAGGTCGCTGCTCATGCGGGCGAGCTCGGCGACGGCCTGCTGCTGCTCGCTGACGCCCTGGCTGGTGGTGCGGGCGGCCTCGGCGACGCCGGTGATGGTGGTGGCGATGCTGTCGGTGCCGGTCGAGGCCTCGGTCACCGAGCGGTTCATCTCGGCGGTGGTGGCGGTCTGCTCCTCGACGGCGGCGGCGATGGTGTTCTGGAAGTCGCTGATCCGGGCGATGACCTCGCTGATCTGCTCGACCGCGATGACGGCGCCGGCGGAGTCGGTCTGGATGGCGACGACGCGGCCGGCGATGTCCTCGGTTGCCTTGGCGGTCTCCTGCGCGAGCTGCTTGACCTCCGAGGCGACGACGGCGAAGCCCTTGCCGGCCTCGCCGGCGCGGGCGGCCTCGATGGTGGCGTTGAGGGCGAGCAGGTTGGTCTGGGCGGCGATGCTGGTGATGATCTTGACGACGTTGCCGATCTCCTCGGACGACGCGCCGAGCTTGCCGATGGTCGTGCTGGTGGCGGCGGCCAGGGCGACGGCGTCCGAGGCGACCTGGACGGCGTCGTTGGCGTTGCGGGAGATCTCGCTGATGGACGCGCCCATCTCCTCCGAGCCGGCGGAGACGGTGTTGACCGACAGCGAGATCTGCGCGGCGGCCGCTGACACGGACTCCGCCTGGTCGGTGGTGTGCTCGGCGGCTGCGGCGATCTGGTTGGAGACCGAGCTCATCTCCTCGGCGGCGCCGGCCAGCGAGGTGGCGGAGGAGTCGATGGTGCCGACGGTGCTGCGCAGGTTGGTCACGGCGGTGTCGAGGGCGGTGCCCATCCGGCCGACCTCGTCGCGGGAGGTCAGGTCGGCGGTCTTGGTGAGGTCGCTGGCGGCGAGCGCGGTGGCGACGTCCGTGACCTTGCCCAGCGAGCGGACGATGGCCCGGGACACGATGACCCCGAGGGACAGGGCGATGACGACTCCGCCGACCAGCATCGCGAGGGAGTTCCGCAGGCTCGCGCGGTAGTCGCTCGACGCCGCGAGCGCGTCGCTTCGGGCGTCGGCCTCTTCGGCCTTGCCGACGGCGTCGAGGCCCTTGTTCATGGCGTTGCTCAAGGGGATGGAGTACTGCTCGCGGGCGGCTTCGAAGGCAGCCGTGTCGCCTTGGACGCTGGCGGGGAGCAGCTTGGTGCGGACGGCGACGAGGTAGTCCTTCCAGGCTCGGTCGACGTCAGTGAGCACGGCGCGGTCGCTGGTCGGGTGGTTCGTCGAGTAGGCGCTGAACGCCTTGTCGAACCCGGCGATGTCGGTGTCGATCTTGGTGGCATAACCGGTCTTGCCGTCGGGCGTGCTGGATGTCTCATGGTTGGCGACGTCGAGGCGGGTCTGGCGCATGAAGGCGCGCATGTCGCCCAAGGCGAAGGAGCGACGGACGTTTCCGTGGTAGAAGCTGTCGGCCCTGTCTGCTGCCTTGGCCTGAGCGAGCATGCCCGTGACGCCGACCGTGACGGCGACGAGCACAGCGACCGCGATGGCCGCCAGGATCTTCGTCGCCACCGGCAGGTCGGCGGCGGAGAACCGGTGGGGCCGGGGTGCTGCTGGGGACGTCGCAGTGGGCATCGCAGTCGACATGGCTGACTCCTGGTCACGGGTGGGGCGGGCCGCGAGTGGGGAGCGTCGTCCGTCCTCGCCAGGGTGACAATCGGCAGCCGACCCTCCTACTTGACCTGATTGGCCCTGTGGTCTTCACGATCCGTGGCCGCCGGTCCTCAGGTCAGGGCGAGCCCGAGACCCAGCAGCACGCCGTACACGAGCTCGGCGCGACCGGTGTCGCGCAGCGCGGGGATGAGCGCCCGGCCGCGCCCGCCGCTGCGGACTGCGCGCACGGCCGGCAGCAGCACCACCACCGACACCAGCGCGAGCAGCGACCCCGGGTGGGTGGGAGCGAGCGCCACGGCGAGCACCAGCGCCACCGCGAGCAGGCCGAGGTAGAGCCGTCGGGTGCCCGCGTCGCCCAGCCGGACGGCGAGCGTGCGCTTGCCCGCCACCGCGTCGGTCGGGATGTCGCGCAGGTTGTTCGCGACGAGGATCGCGCAGGCGAGCGAGCCGATCGCCACGGCGGCGCCGAGCGCCGGCCACGACACGCGGTCGGCCTGGGTGTACGTCGTGCCGAGCACGCCCATGAGCCCGAAGAAGACGAAGACGAACAGCTCGCCGAGACCGAGGTAGCCGTAGGGGTTGCTGCCGCCGGTGTAGTACCAGGCCGCCGCGACCGCCGCGACGCCCGTCGCGAGCAGCCACCAGTGGCCGCACAGCGCGACGAGCACCAGCCCGGCCACGGCGGCCACCGCGAACGAGGCGAAGGCCGCGGCCCTGACCTGGGCGGGCGGCGCCGCGCCCGACCCGGTCAGCCGCAGCGGGCCGACCCGGTCGTCGTCCGTGCCCCGGATGCCGTCGCTGTAGTCGTTGGCGTAGTTGACCCCCACCTGCAGGCCGAGCGAGACGACGAGCGCGAGCAGCGCCCGCACCCAGCTCTCGGCGCCCAGCGCGGCCGCCGCGCCGGTGCCGGCCGCGACGGGGGCGACCGCCGCCGGGAGGGTCTTGGGGCGGGCGCCCTCCAGCCACTGCCCGGTGCTCGCCATGCCCGCATGATGTCGCGGGGCCCCGACGGGAGCGCGAGGTGGGTCACCCCGGCGGCCGGCACGCCAGCCGGGCGGCAGCCGCGCGGTCGGGCTTGCCCGGGCCGCGCAGGGGAAGGGCGTCGACCACGACGAGCCGCCGCGGCGCCGCGGCCGGACCCAGCGCGGCACTGACGGTGTCGCGGACCCGCTGCAGCGCAGGAGGTCCTGACGGCCCGGCCACCAGCACCGCCACCACCGCCTGACCCCACGCCGGGTCGGGCACACCGACGACCAGCACCTCGCGGACGCCGGGCAGCGCGGCGACGACCGCCTCGACGCCCTGCGGCTCGACCTTCAGCCCGCCGGTCACGATGACGTCGTCGGCCCGGCCGGTCACCACGAGCCGCCCGTCGCGCATCACCCCGAGGTCGGACGTCGCGAACCACCGCGTGCCCGCCCGCCGGGTGAACTGCGGCGGGTGTGGCTGCAGCCGGTAGCCGCGCGCGACCACCGCGCCGCCCAGCACCACCCGGCCGGCGCCGGCGACCTGCGCCTGGACGCCCGGCAGCGGCGTGCCGTCGTAGACGCAGCCGCCGCAGGTCTCGCTCATGCCGTACGTCGTCACGACCCGGACGCCGGCCGCGGCCGCGCGCTCGAGCAGCGGCGGCGGCGCCGCCGCCGCGCCGACGAGCACGCCGTCGTAGGACGCCAGCGCGTCCGCGGGAGCGCCCCCGGCGTCGAGCAGCCGGCCCAGCTGGGTGGGCACCAGTGCGGTGTAGCGCGCTGCCGTCGTCCGGGCGAGCAGGGCGGCGGTGGCGGTCGCGAAGGCGTTGGGGGAGAAGCCGCCGGCGAGGTCGAGCACCTGCGGGCGGGTGCCGGCGAGCAGCGAGCGCACCAGCACCTGCACGCCCGCGACGTGGTGGGCCGGGAGGGCCAGCAGCCACGTCCCGGGGCCGCCGAGCCGCTGGTGGGTCGCCGTCGCGGAGGCGATCAGGGCCGAGCGCTGCAGCAGCGCGCCCCGGGGCTGCCCCGTCGACCCCGACGTGGCGAGCACGAGCGCGGTCGGGTCGGTGTCGTCGTCCTCACCGGGGCGCAGCGGGGTGCCGGGCTCGAGCGGCGCGAGCAGGGCGTCGGCGGCCGGGTCGCCGCTGGTCGGTAGCAGGGCGTCGGCCGTGCCGTCGAGCGCCGCCCGCAGCGCGTCGGTCGCGTCGGCCAGCCCGCTGCCGCCGTCCGCCACGGCGAGCCGGGTCGGACGCAGCAGTCGCAGCACGACGCCCAGGCTAGAGGGCTGCAACGGTGCTCTCCTGCCGTCGCACCGCAGAGTGGGTTAACGTCGACGTACCGGTCGTCGAGCAACGGAGCCCGGGTGTCGACCCACCCGTCCCCGGGCGGGTGCCAGAAGCGGTGCGGCCGCGGTGGCGGCGCTGCTCCGTGCTGCGTCACCGCCTCCCGTCGCCGCCTCCCAAGGAGGGCGAGGAGCAGGGTGGGATTCGCGTCGGGCGCCGTCTCGCAGTCGTTCCCACCGGATGCTGCCAGCGTGCCGGGGGCTCGTCGGTTCGTGCGCGGCGTCCTCGTCGACGCCGGTCAGGAGCGGTGGCTCGACGAGGCGCAGCTGGCGGTCAGCGAGCTGAGCACCAACGCGATGCTGCACGCCCACACCCCCTTCGAGGTGACCGTGCAGGTCGACGCCGAGGGCGTCTACATCCAGGTGTGGGACGACGAGCCGGTGCTGCCGGCCCGGCGCCACAGCGACGAGACGTCGACCACCGGCCGCGGGCTCGAGCTCGTCCAGGCCGTCGCCAGCTGCTTCGGCTTCCAGGTGGTCGGGCCCACCAAGGTCGTGTGGTTCTGCCTCGGCATGGACCTGCCCGAATCGGCGCAGCTGCTGATGCTCGATCGCTGGCGCGCCCGGGCGGCGGGCGGCGCCCACGAGTCGCCGAGCCCCACGCACAGCGTCGTGCTGCGGCGGATGCCCGTGTCGCTGTGGCTGTCGGCCCGACTGCACCACAACGACCTGATGCGCGAGTTCGCGCTGCACCAGTCGACCGACAGCCTGACCCTCGGGCGGCTCGTCGGCGCCGACCGCGCCCGCAGCCTCGTGCTCGCGGCCGTGCGCGCCCACGGCGCCGTGGCCACCGCCGACCTGGTCGTGCAGGTGCGTGGCGACCAGGCCCCCTGGTTCGAGGCCCTGCGTGACGTGCTCGACGACGCCGAGCGGCTGGCGTCGTCCGGTGAGCTGCTCGCCTCACCCGGGCCCCCGCAGATCCTCGCCGTCCGTCGCTGGGCGTGTGCGCAGGTGCTCGAGCAGGTCGCGGGCGGCGAGCCCCAGCCGTGGACCGGACCGCTGCGCCTGCCGGACGTCGCCGTGCTGCCCGTGGCTCTCGACGAGGGCTGATCGCCCGACCGCTCAGAAGTACCAGGGGTACGGCGACCAGTCGGGCTCGCGCTTGGCGAGGAAGGCGTCGCGTCCCTCGACGGCCTCGTCGCCCATGTAGGCCAGGCGGGTGGCCTCGCCGGCGAAGACCTGCTGACCCACCATGCCGTCGTCGGTGAGGTTGAAGGCGAACTTCAGCATCCGCTGGGCGGTCGGGCTCTTGCCGTTGATCTCGGCCGCCCACTGCAGCGCCACGGCCTCCAGCTCGTCGTGGTCGGCCACCTCGTTGACGGCGCCCATGCGCTGCATCGCCTCGGCGTCGTAGGTGCGGCCGAGGAAGAAGATCTCGCGCGCGCGCTTCTGGCCGACCATCTTGGCGAGGTAGGCCGAGCCGTAGCCGCCGTCGAACGAGCCGACGTCCGCGTCGGTCTGCTTGAACCGCGCGTGCTGGCGGCTCGCGATCGTCAGGTCGCAGATGACGTGCAGGCTGTGCCCGCCGCCGGCCGCCCAGCCGGGCACGACGGCGATGACGACCTTGGGCATCATCCGGATCAGGCGCTGCACCTCCAGGACGTGCAGCCGTCCGCCGGCTGCGGCGACCCGGGCGGCGTCCACGGTGTCGGCGGTCTCGCCGTCCGCATACGCATACCCCGAGCGGCCGCGGACGCGCTGGTCGCCACCGGAGCAGAACGCCCAGCCGCCGTCGCGCGGGCTCGGGCCGTTGCCCGTCAGCAGCACGCAGCCGACGTCCGGCGTCATGCGGGCGTGGTCGAGCGCGCGGTAGAGCTCGTCGACCGTGTGGGGCCGGAAGGCGTTGCGCACCTCGGGACGGTCGAAGGCGATGCGCACGGTGCCGCGCTCGGGGCCGTCGCCGACCGCCCGGTGGTAGGTGATGTCGGTGAAGGCGAAGCCCTCGACCGCTCGCCACCGGGCCGGGTCGAACGTCTCCGAGACGCGCTGATCGCTCACTCGGGCGAGAATAGGCGGGTGCACCTGACCGGCGACTCCCTGTACCTCCTCGCCGGGTTGGCGCTGCTCGCCGGCTCGGTGCTGCCGCGCCTGCTGCGTCACAAGGCGGTCTCGACGCCGATCGCGTTCATCGCGGTCGGCATGCTCATCGGGCTGCTGCCGCTGCCGGACGACGTGCGGCTCATGCCGCAGGACCACCGGGTGCTCACCGAGCACCTCACCGAGACGTGCGTGATCGTCGCGCTGATGGGCGTCGGCCTCGCCATCGACCGGCCGCTGCGCTGGCGCACCTGGACCACCACGTGGCGCCTGGTGCTCGTCGCCATGCCGCTGTGCATCGGCGCGGTCGCGGTGCTCGGGTGGCTCGCGATGGGGCTGGCCCCCGCTGCGGCCCTGCTGCTGGCCGGCGCGCTGGCCCCCACCGACCCGGTGCTTGCCTCCGACGTCCAGGTGGACGGGCCGGACGTCGACGAGGGCGAGGATTCGCAGCCCACGCAGGACGAGGACGACGAGGTGCGGTTCGCGCTCACCTCCGAGGCCGGCGTCAACGACGGCGCCGCCTTCCCGTTCGTCTACGCCGCGACGCTGCTCGTCGGTGCGGGCGTGGGCGAGTGGGGCCTGAAGTGGCTCGGGTGGTACCTCCTCGGCAAGGTGGTCATCGGTGTGGTCATCGGCGGCGCGAGCGGCTACGCGCTCGCCCGCCTCGCGTTCCGGTCGCAGCGCACGGTGCTGCGGCTGGCCGAGGCCGGCGACCCGATCCTCGCCATCGCAGCGACGTTCGGCGTCTACGGACTCGCCGAGGTGGTGGGCGGCTACGGCTTCCTGGCGGTCTTCGTCTGCGGCGTCGCGCTGCGCAGCCTCGAGCGCGACCACAGCTTCCACGCCTCGCTGCACGAGTTCGTCGGCCAGCTCGAGCACATGCTCACCTGGGCGCTGCTGCTGCTCATCGGCGCCGCGCTCAGCCAGGGTCTGCTCAGGTCGCTGACCTGGGGTGGCGTGCTCGTCGCCGTGATGCTGGTGCTCGTCATCCGCCCCGCTCTCGCGTGGCTGTCGCTGCACGGCACGGTGCTCGGGCCGCGCGAGCGGATCGCCACCGCGTTCTTCGGCGTGCGCGGCATCGGCTCGTTCTACTACCTCGCCTACGCCACGGGCGCCGCCAGCTTCGCCCAGGACGACGTCGACATGCTCTGGTCGACCGCGGCGTTCACCGTGCTGCTCTCCGTGGTGCTGCACGGCGTCACCGCCACGCCCAGCATGCGCCGGCTCGACACCATGCGCGCCGAGCCGGCGGTCGCGGGCGAGCCGGTGTGACCGTCCCGCCACCGCTTCCTCCGGTCGAGGAGGTGCTGGCGGACGTCCACGTCGTGCGCCTGCCGATGACCGTGCGGTTCCGCGGCCTGATCGAGCGCGAGGCGCTGCTGCTGCGCGGCCCGGCCGGCTGGGCTGAGTTCGCGCCGTTCGGAGAGTACGACGACGTCGAGGCCGCTCGCTGGCTGGCTGGCGCGCTCGACGACGCGTGGTCGCCGCCTCCGGCCGCCGTCAGGTCGTCGGTGCCGGTCAACGCGACCGTGCCGGCCGTCCCCGCGGCCGAGGTGGCCGGCGTCCTCGCGCGGTTCCCGGGGTGCACGACGGCCAAGGTGAAGGTCGCCGAGCCCGGCCAGTCGCTCGCCGACGACGTCGCCCGCGTCGCGGAGGTGCGGTCGGTGCTCGGCCGTTCCGGGCGGGTGCGGGTCGACGCGAACGGCGGCTGGTCGGTGCAGGAGGCCGTCGGGGCCCTGCAGGCGCTGGCAGGGCACGACCTGGAGTACGCCGAGCAACCGTGCGCGACGCTCGACGAGCTCGGCGACCTGCGGGTGCGACTCGCGCGAGCGGGCACGTCGGTGCTGGTCGCGGCTGACGAGAGCATCCGCAAGGCCGCCGACCCGCTGCTCGTCGCGGCCGCCCGCAGTGCTGACGTCGTCGTCGTCAAGGTCGCGCCGCTCGGTGGCGTCGCCTCGGCGCTCGCCGTCGCGCAGGCGTGCGGCCTGCCGGTGGTCGTGTCGTCGGCGCTCGACACCTCGGTGGGCATCGCCGCCGGCGTGCGACTGGCGGCGGCCCTGCCCGAGCTGCCCTTCGCGTGCGGGCTCGGCACCGCCTCGCTGCTCGCCGCCGACGTCGTCGCCGACTCGCTGCGGCCGGTCGCCGGCGCGCTGGACGTCCGCCGGGCGGTCGGGGCCGTCCCGGAGGCGACGCTGCTGGCCCGCCACGCGGCCCCGTCGGATCGGCACAAGTGGTGGGTGGAGCGGTTGCGGCGGTGCCACGCTGTGCTCTGGGCCGGGTGATCGGTTGGGTGACCGGCCCCGATAGGGGGACGGATGCCGAGCGAGGTGGGCGTGGCGCGAGCGCGACCGCGCGGGTCGCGTCCGGACCGCACCGACGACGCGATCGCGCCCGGTCGGGGACGCTCACGGGGGCCGTGGGCCGCGGCCTCGCTGGCGCTCGTGTCGGCTGTCGGGTTCGTCGCGTCGTACCTGCTGCTGGTCAGCGCGCGCAGCGGCCGAGACCGCGACATCGGTCTCGAGCGCCGTGCCCAGACGGTCGGCCTGCCCACGCAGCGCACGGTCGAGCGCCTGGTCGACGTGCTCGCTCCACGGCACGTCGCCGTGCTCGTCACGCTGGTCGTCATCGGGCTCGTGCTGCAGCGGCACTGGTATCGCGCCCTGGCGGTGGTGCTCGGCGCCGGTGGCACCGCGGTCAGCGTGTCGTACCTCAAGGCGCACCTGGTGCGCCCGCTCGACGTCGGTGAGAAGTACTCGGGGAACTCCTTCCCGAGCGGCCACGTCGCCGTCGCGGCGGTGCTGGCCGGTGCCCTCGTGCTCGCCACCGGGGGAGCGTGGCGGGTCGTGATGTCGCTCGTGGCCGTCGCGCTGGTCGTGGGCATGGGGTACGCCACGGTGGTGCTGCGCTGGCACCGGCCCAGCGACGGCGTCGGCGGTGCCTTCCTGGCGTGCTTCTTCTTCGCCGCTGCCGTGGTCGCGGCTGATGTGGTCTCGCGCCTGACGACGAGGGCGCACGTCGGGCCCGCCGCCCGCCACGCGGCGTCCTGAGCCGATCGCCTGCTGCACGGCCGGGGGCATGGCCGCATCACGAGGCGGCCCGCTGCGTGGGCGCCGCCACTGGCTGACCCTCCTCGAGATCACCCGCGGACTCCCGGGCCGCGCCCGCGCGCCCGGAGGCGAGCAGCGGTGGCGCGGTGGAGTCGTAGGTGTGCCCGGTCGGTGTGGTGGTGCGGACGGTGTGCGCGCCCGGCGGACCGGTGCCGGTGGCGCTCGACGTGTCGGCGGGCACTACGCCTGTTTTCCAGCCGGGGAGTGACTTGGTGTGGTTGCACCGCTCGCACAGTCCTTGCCCGTTGGCCAGGGTG
>CAXTEJ010000040.1:0-27705 GCA_964243295.1 uncultured Actinomycetales bacterium
GCGGCGGCGGTGAGCCCGGCCCGGCTTCGCGGCTGAGCGCCCGGCGAACGGCACCGCTGCGGCCGCGGGTCGGCCCGCGCCGCCTGCCTCGGTGATCAGGGTCTAGGCTGGGATGTCAGCCGGCCGCAGGCGCCGGAGCCGGCGCGTGGCCGCGCCACTAGCGTGGAAGAGGCGATCAGCCCCGTGTCGCAGGAGTTCACCGGAAGCGACCCGATGGCGGCCTTCGGGCCCAACGAGTGGCTCGTCGACGAGCTGTACGAGCAGTTCAAGCACGACCGATCCACCGTCGACCGCGCCTGGTGGGGGTTCTTCGAGGACTACGACCCAGCCGCCGGCAGCAGCCCGGTGAACGGCAGCAACGGCAGTGCGACCAAGCCGTCAGCCGCCAACGGCACCGCCGTGAAGAGCAACGGCACCTCGGGGCGCCCGACCGCCGCACCGGCGCCCCAGGCGCCTGCTTCCGTCCCTCCCGCACCCCCCGCCCCAGCCACGGCCGCAGCCCCGGCGACGCCCGCGGCCGCCGCCCCGGCCCAGCACCCGGCCGCCGTCCAGCAGGCGGCACCTGCCCCCACGACCACGCAGGGCGAGTCCTCACCGGTCACCGGTGGCACCGGCACCGGGTCGAGCACCGGCGCCGAGGCCGCCGCTGCCGACGGCGTGAAGCTGGGCTCCAAGCCGATCCCGCGCGGCGCGCCGTCCGCGGTGGCGTCACCGGCCGAGGTGGCCCAGACCGAGCAGGTGGTGCCGCTGCGCGGCGCCTCCGCGCGCGTGGTCACCAACATGGAGGCGAGCCTCGCGGTCCCCACCGCGACGAGCGTGCGAGCCATCCCCGCCAAGCTGCTGATCGACAACCGCATCGTCATCAACAGCCACCTGCAGCGCAGCCGCGGCGGCAAGGTGTCGTTCACCCACCTCATCGGCTTCGCCGTCGTCAAGGCCCTCGCCGCGATGCCCGCCATGAATCACGCCTACGGCGAGCGCGACGGCAAGCCGGTGGTGGTCCAGCCGGCGCGCGTCAACCTGGGGCTCGCCATCGACCTCGCCAAGCCCGACGGCACCCGCCAGCTGCTCGTGCCGAGCATCAAGGGCGCCGACGCCATGGACTTCGCCCAGTTCTGGACGGCGTACGAGGACGTCGTGCGGCGCGCCCGCGGCGGCAAGCTGACCGCCGACGACTTCGCCGGCACGACCATCAGCCTGACCAACCCGGGCACCATCGGCACCAACCACTCGGTGCCGCGCCTGATGGGCGGCCAGGGCACCATCGTCGGCGTCGGCTCGCTGGAGTACCCCGCCGAGTGGCAGGGGGCGAGCGAGGAGACGCTCAACCGCAGCGCGATCTCGAAGATCCTGACGCTGACCTCGACCTACGACCACCGCATCATCCAGGGCGCCCAGTCCGGCGAGTTCCTGCGCCGCGTCCACCAGCTGCTGCTCGGCGAGGAGTCGTTCTACGACGCCGTCTTCACGTCGCTGCGCGTCCCCTACGAGCCCATCCGCTGGGTGCAGGACATCTCGACCAGCCACGACGACGACATCAGCAAGACCGCCCGTGTGCAGGAGCTCATCCACGCCTACCGCGTGCGCGGTCACCTGATGGCCGACACCGACCCGCTGGAGTACCGCCAGCGCCGCCACCCCGACCTCGACGTCATCAACCACGGCCTGAGCCTGTGGGACCTCGACCGCGAGTTCCCGACCGGCGGCTTCGGCGGCAAGCCGATGATGAAGCTGCGCCACATCCTCGGCGTGCTGCGCGACTCCTACTGCCGCACCGTCGGCGCCGAGTACATGCACATCCAGGACCCCGAGCAGCGACGCTGGCTGCAGGACCACATCGAGCGGCCGTTCGCCAAGACCTCACCTGACGAGCAGCTGCGGATCCTGCGCCGGCTCAACGCCGCCGAGGCCTTCGAGACCTTCCTGCAGACCAAGTACGTCGGGCAGAAGCGGTTCAGCCTCGAGGGCGGCGAAAGCTGCATCGCCCTGCTCGACCGCATCCTCTACCGCGCCGCCGCCGCCCAGATGGACGAGGTCTGCATCGGCATGCCCCACCGCGGCCGGCTCAACGTGCTGGCCAACATCGCGGGCAAGTCCTACGCCCAGATCTTCCGCGAGTTCGAGGGCACCCAGGACCCCGAGAGCGTGCAGGGCTCGGGGGACGTGAAGTACCACCTCGGCACCGAGGGCACCTTCACCGGCGACGACGGCAAGCAGACCAAGGTCTACCTCGCCGCCAACCCCAGCCACCTCGAGGCCGTCGACCCGGTGCTCGAGGGCATCGTGCGCGCCAAGCAGGACCGCCTCGACCTCGGCGGCGACGCCTTCACGGTGCTGCCGCTGCTCATGCACGGCGACGCGGCCTTCGCCGGGCAGGGCGTGGTGGCCGAGACGCTCAACCTGTCCCAGCTGCGCGGCTACCGCACCGGCGGCACGATCCACCTGGTCGTCAACAACCAGGTCGGCTTCACCACCTCGCCGTCGTCCTCGCGCTCGTCGGTCTACTCCACCGACATCGCCCGCATGATCCAGGCGCCGATCTTCCACGTGAACGGCGACGACCCAGAGGCCTGCGTGCGCGTGGCCGAGCTGGCGTTCGACTACCGCCAGCAGTTCGGCAAGGACGTCGTCATCGACTTGGTCTGCTACCGCCGGCGGGGGCACAACGAGGGCGACGACCCCTCGATGACGCAGCCGCTGATGTACCGCCTCATCGAGAGCAAGCGCAGCGTCCGCAAGCTGTACTCCGAGTCGCTCATCGGCCGCGGCGACATCACCGTCGAGGACGCCGACGCCGCGCTGCGCGACTACCAGCAGCAGCTGGAGCGGGTCTTCAGCGAGACCCGCGAGGCCTCCGGCGGCGGCGCGGAGACGCCGAGCGGCCTGGAGCGCCCGCGCGCCCAGACCGACGGGGACGCGCCGTCCGCCCCGCGCGTCACCGCCATCAGCACCGAGGTCGCCCACCGCATCGGCGACGCCTTCACGGCCGTGCCGGACGGTTTCACGGTGCACCCCAAGATCCAGCAGCTGCTGACCAAGCGCACCGCGATGACCCGCGAGGGCGGCATCGACTGGGCGATGGGCGAGCTCATGGCCTTCGGGTCGCTGCTGCTCGAGCGCACCCCGGTGCGCCTCGCCGGCCAGGACAGCCGTCGCGGCACCTTCGTGCAGCGCCACTCGGTGCTCATCGACAAGAACACCGCCGAGGAGTGGACGCCGCTGCTCTACCTCAGCGACGACCAGGCCCGCTTCTGGGTCTACGACTCGCTGCTGTCGGAGTTCGCGGCCGTCGGGTTCGAGTACGGCTACTCGGTCGAGCGCCCCGACGCCCTCGTGCTGTGGGAGGCGCAGTTCGGCGACTTCGTCAACGGCGCGCAGAGCATCATCGACGAGTTCATCTCCTCCTCGGAGCAGAAGTGGGGCCAGCACTCCTCCGTCGTGCTGCTGCTGCCGCACGGCTACGAGGGGCAGGGGCCCGACCACTCCTCGGGTCGCGTCGAGCGCTTCCTGCAGATGTGCGCCGAGGACAACATGACCGTGGCGATGCCCACGACGCCCGCGTCGTACTTCCACCTGCTGCGCCGGCAGGCCTACGCCCGCCCCCGTCGTCCGCTCATCGTGTTCACCCCGAAGTCGATGCTGCGGCTGAAGGCCGCGAGCAGCCCGGTCGAGGACTTCACGACCGGCACGTTCCGGCCCGTCATCGGCGACAGCAGGGTCGACCCCGCCGGAGTGCGGCGGGTGGTGCTGTGTGCGGGGAAGGTCTACTACGACCTGCTCGCGGCCCGCGAGGACGAGTCGGTCGCCATCGTGCGCGTCGAGCAGCTCGCGCCGCTGCCGGTCGAGGAGATCCTCGCCGAGCTCGACCGCTACCCCGGCGCCGACCTGGTCTGGGCCCAGCAGGAGCCCGCCAACCAGGGGCCGTGGCCCCACATGGCGCTGAACCTCGTCGAGCACCTCGGCCGCCGGCTCTACCGCGCGTCGCGGCCCGCGTCCGCCTCACCCGCCACGGGTTCGGGCAGGCGGCACGAGGAGGAGCAGCGCGCCCTGCTCGCCGAGGCGCTGGGCGGCTGAGCGGATGTACTTCACCGACCGCGGCATCGAGGAGCTCGAGCAGCGCCGGGGTGGGGAGGACGTCTCGATGTCCTGGCTCGCCGCACGGCTGCGCGAGTTCGTCGACACCCACCCCGACTTCGAGGTGCCCGTCGAGCGCCTCGCCACCTGGCTGGCACGGCTGGACGACGACAGCGACGACGACACCGACGACAGCGACGACGGCGACACCGGCGACGAGAGCGGGGACGCGTGACGCGCGACGTCCGCATCTGCGTCGTGGGTGACTCGTACGTGACGGGCTTCGGCGACCCCAAGGCCCTCGGGTGGACCGGCCGCGTCATGGCCCGCACCCGCACCGACGAGGTCGACCTCACGCTGTACGACCTCGGCGTGCGCGGCGACTCCAGCGCCGACGTCCTGTCGCGATGGCGCGAGGAGACCTCGCGGCGCTGGCGCGACGGCTGCGAGAACCGGCTGGTCATCGCCATGGGCGCGAACGACGTCGACGGCCCGCTGACGATCGCGCGCAGCCGGCTCAACCTCGCCAGCGTCGTCGACGCCGCGATGGCGCAGGGGCTGTCGCCGTTCGTGGTCGGTCCGCCCCCTGCGCTCGACCAGGACTTCAACGCTCGCCTCGCGAACGTCGTCACCGCGCAGCAGGACGTCTGCTCGCGGCGCAGCGTGCCGTACGTCGACTGCCTGCACCCGCTGCTCACCCACGAGCAGTGGTACTCCGACCTCGCTGCCGGCGACGGCCTCCACCCCGGCGCCGCCGGCTACGGGCTGCTCGCCTGGCTGGTGCTGCACTCGGGCTGGGGTCGCTGGCTCGGCGTCGAGACCGACTGACCTGCGTCAGGGCGCGGACGACGTGAGCGGGCTCGACGGGGGCGGTCGCTGCGTCCTGCGTGTGGTGGCCGCCGAGGGCGTGCTCCCGCGCCCCGGCACCTGGCCGGACGACGTCCCCGCGGTGCGCCAGCTGCTGACCGAGGGCCTTGACCTGCCGCCCGGTGTCACGTTCCTCGTGGGGGAGAACGGCAGCGGCAAGTCGACGCTGGTCGAGGCCATCGCCGAGGCGTTCGGGCTCGACCCCGAAGCGGGCACGAAGAACACGCACAGCACCACCGCGGACGACCGGTCCGACCTCGCCGGTCGGATCACCCTGGTGCGGGCTGCGGGTTCGAGTCGGTGGGGGTTCTTCCTTCGAGCCGAGACCATGCACGGGCTGATGACCCGCAACGACTTCAGCACCCGTCACGCCGCACGCCCGGGCGACCTGCACCACATGAGCCACGGCGAGTCGTTCCTCGAGGTGCTGCACCGCCGGTTCAGCAGCGATGGCTTCTACGTCCTCGACGAGCCGGAGGCGGCGCTGTCGTTCGGCGGCACGCTGCAGCTGATGAGCACGCTGCACCAGATGGCGCAGGCCGGCGCCCAGGTGCTGTGCGCGACGCACTCGCCGGTGCTCGCGTCGCTGCCCGGCGCCACGATCGTGCAGGTGGATCAGACCGGAGTGCACCCCGTGCCTTGGGACGACCTGGAGCTGGTGCACCACTGGCGCAGCTACCTTGCTGCACCCGAGCGATATCTTCGGCATCTGCTCACCCCGCCGCCCACGCCTGGGTAGTGTCCGCCACGAAGCGGCCGCACGGAGGCGACCGCACCGGTGCGGGAGTGGTTGACGATGGGTGGTCGGCTCGTTGCTGGGTTCACCCTTGCCGTCGCGGTCGCCGCCGCGGGTGGCGCCGTCGCCCCGCAGCCCGCCCTCGCCGTGACGAACGCCGCCTCGATGCTCGCGCGTGACACCCCGGGGCTGTCCATCGGGTCGAGCGTGTCGATCGGCGGTCGGCCCGTTGCGAACACACCGGCCCTGCCGGGCGATGCCGTGGTCGTCGGCGGCACGGTCGCCACGCTCGCGCCCAGAACCGTTGTGCTGCAACGCTGGGCGGCTGGCGCGTGGCGTGACGTAGCACGCGGCACGGCGACCACGCGGTGGAGCCTGTCGGTGCGCGCCCCGGCCCCGGGCCGCTACACCTACCGGGCCGTGGCGCCTGCGGCCGGCTCGTCCCCCGCGCTGCTGTCGGCGGGGCACGTCGTGCAGGTGGTCCCCGGCGCCGTGACCGTCCTGCCGCAGCCGCCCGCCCAGGTCGGCCGGCTGCGGCGCGTCGCCGGCCTGGCTGCGCCCGCTCGGCCCGGCCGGCCGGTGCAGCTGTGGGAGCTCGTCACCGGCCCGCGGGCCCGGCCCACGTGGGTGCCGATCGCGCAGACCGCCGAGGACGCCGAGGGCCGGTTCGTCGTCCAGGTGCCGGCGGGCAGTGCCGGGCGTCACGTCTACCGGGTGGCCGTCGCCGACGCCCTCGGGCGCTACCCGTTCCGGTCGGCTCCGACGAAGGCGCCCACCTCGCGCGGGCCTGCTGCGTCGGCCCTCCTCGCCGACATCACCCCGCTCGTCACCCGGGTCGCCGAGGACGCTGCGCGCGTGCCGTCGTACACCGTGACGAGCATCGTGGTGGCCGGGCGCCCGCGTGTCCGCAGCCTGCACACCAGCGCCCACCTGCTGGCCTACGACGTGCAGGGTCTGTCCACCGTCGCCACCTCGCTGAGCCTGCTGCCCGTGGAGCGCGACGTCCAGCACCGCGGTGGCCGGCTCGTGGAGGTGCGCGTCGACGGGCGGCTGCGGCTGCGGCGCTTCCTGGCCGACGGCCAGGTGGTGCCGCTGGTGCTCGACGTGCGGGGCGCCCGCACGCTGGCGCTGCGCAGCTGGGACGCCGGCGTGCTCGAGCCCGGCCCCGGCTCCGACCTGGTGCTCCTCACCCCCGTCGTCGCCACCGCGCCCCGGCCCGAGGTCGGGGTCGACGCCGCCACGAGCCTGTCCGAGCTGGCGGCGGTCGCCCGCACCGCCCTGGTGTCCACCGACCAGGTTGTGGGCGAGCCGAGCACCGGCCTGCTCGGCGGCTCGGTGTCGCTGCGGGGGCTCGCCGGCGGCAGCACCGGCTCGGTGACCTACGCCCTCGGCGGCCGCTTCCGCACCCTCGCGGGGGTGCCGGTGCTCACCGGCCGCCCCTGCAGCTGCCTCACCGGCCGGGTGCAGCTGTACGGCGACGGGCGGCTGCTCACCACGCTCGACGCGCTGGCGAGCGCACCGGCGCGCCGCCCCGTCGACGTGAGCGGCGTCCGGTCGCTGCGGGTGCAGCTGGTCGGCGACCCGCCGCGGCAGGCCTGGTCGCGGGCGTGGGCCGTCACGCTCGCCGACCCCCGGCTGACCTGACAGCCGGCATGTCCATGGTGCGGCGCAGCGGCACGGGTCGTCGTCAGCCGCGGCCCGCTTCACCGGCCCCTGAGCGCATCGGGCCCGATGTCGTCGATCGAGCGGAGGTCGGGCACGGGCGAGAAGACGACGGAGCCGACTGCGAGCAACCCGGTGCAGCTGGCCAGCAGCGAGGTCGGCCGGATGCCCAGCTGTGCCCAGCAGGCCGCCGCAGTGCGCTCCCACGGCCGTCGCAGTGCTGGGGCTGCTGCTACGTTCGCCGGACCGCCGTGACGGCGGACGCGGCGGGGGGACGGCTGATGCGACTGGCGCCCAAGCACGTCATGGCTCTCGTGGTCCTCGGCACGGCGGCGGTGGTGGCGGTGCCCTTCGCTCTGGCGACGTCGACGACACGCGCGCCCGCCGGTGCCTCGACCACCTCGGCGGGGCAGGACGTCACCGTCCTGCCCACGGTGACGGGCACGCCGGCGCAGTCCGTCGGCGCACCTGCCGGCGCGAGCCAGCCTGGATCGGGCATCCCGACGGTGCCGCCGCAGCTGAGCGCGGTGGCTGACGAGGCCGTGGCCGCGCACCCCCTGCTGCTGCGGCTGGCGGCGCAGTCCCGCGGCGGCCTGCTCCGCGATCAGGAGGGTCCGTGGCACGACGGGACGCTGCGGCTGCTCGGGGTCGCCCGCACGTACCGGCTGGCCCAGCCCGTCGACACCGCCCAGGAGTACTGGCCGGTCGTCGACTACGTCGACCGGAAGACGTTCACGACGTACCGGCAGGGCGGCTACTGGATGCGGGTGACGGGTCTGCGCCAGGTCCACGTGCTCGTCGACCTCACGGGCCACGTCGTGGAGGTGCGCTCCGTCGAGCACGACGGCGGCTCCGACATCGACCCGCTGCGCCCAGCCCCGAGCGCCACCTCCGGCTGACCGCTCAGCCCGGCGGCGCGCTCGACTCGCGCACGACCAGCTCGTACGGCGTGGTGATGCTGCGCGCCGCGCCGCCGCCGCCCGCGACCAGGTGCAGCAGCAGCGCGACGGCGCTGGCGGCGAGCCGCTGCTTGTCGGGTGCGATGGTCGTGAGCGACGGGCGCGACCACCGGCCGTCCTCGATGTCGTCGAAGCCGACCACGGCGAGGTCCTGCGGCACCCGGACACCGAGGTCCCAGGCGGCACGCATCGCGCCGAGCGCCAGCTGGTCGTTGACGCAGAAGACGGCGTCCGGCGGGCGCGCCGAGGTCAGCAGCTCGCGGGCGGCACGCGCGCCGTCGCTGCGGTGCAGCTGAGCCACCGGCACCTCCAGGCGCGGGTCGTGCGGTACGCCGGCGGCGGCCAGCGCGGCGCGGTAGCCGGTCGCTCGCTGGTCGGCGGTCTGGTTGGCGAGGTGCGGCTGCAGCCCGACGAGGGCGACGTGCCGACGTCCGGTCGAGAGCAGGTGCGCCGTGGCCTCGGTGGCCGCGGCGACGCTGTCGACGCCGACGTGGTCGACGCCCCTGCCGTAGCGCTCGCCCAGCAGCACCAGCGGCACGGCGGACCGGCGTCCGGTCACCTGCGCCGGCGACAGCGACCACGGGCTCAGCAGCAGCCCGTCGACCACCTGCCCGGCCGGTCCGGTGAGCAGCCGGTGCTCGCGCCCCGCGTCGCCGCGCGACTGGTCGACCACGAGCGTCACGCCCTGGCGCTCGGCCTCCTCGGCCATGATGCCGGCGAGCTCACCGAAGTACGGCGAGTCGACCTCGGGCACCACGAGCCCGATCAGCCCCGAGCGCCCCTGCCGCAGCGTGCGCGCCGCGAGGTTGGGCCGGTAGCCGAGCGCGTCCAGCGCGACCTGCACCCGCTCGCGCGTCGGCGCGGCGACGTGCGGGGCGTCGTTGACGACGTTGGAGACGGTGCGCACCGAGACGCCGGCCATCGCCGCCACGTCCTTCAGGCTCGCCACGTCGTCTCCCCGCTTGTCGAGATCCGATGCTATCGCCCCTTGCAACGTTGCAAAACACGGTGCACCATGGAGGGATGACCACCACCGCCACGCCCCGCCCGGACGACGTCCACCCCGCCCCGCTCGACGACGCCCGGCGCGACGAGCTCGTGGCCACGCTGCGCAGCGACGGCATCATCGGTCTCAAGGGCGCCTTCGCGCCGCAGTGGGCCGACCAGCTGAACGAGGACGTGCTCGCGGCCTTCGACGAGGCGCGGGCGCGCGACAACGGCGCGATCGGCCGGGGCCCCCAGCGGTGGTACGTCGAGGTGCACCCCGAGCAGATCCGCGGCTTCGCCGACCTCGCCGGCCACCCCTGGGTCACGCAGCTGGCCACCGAGGCGCTCGGCCCCGACTACGAGATCGTCGAGATCGGCTTCGACATCCCGTTCGCCGGCGCGGTGGACCAGCCGTGGCACCGCGACTTCCCGGCGCCGGAGGTCACGCGCGTCGAGCGCCGCTACACCTCGCTCGCCGTCAACGTCACGACGGTCGACACCGAGCCCGACATGGGCCCGTTCGAGATCGCCCCCGGCACCCAGTACGACGACGGGCGCGAGTTCGACCACGAGATGTTCCCCGACCGGTCGCTGTACGGCCGCTTCCGCGACCTGAGCGTCCGCAAGTTCCCCCAGCGCGGCGACATCTCGGTCCGCTCGGCCCTCACGATCCACCGCGGCACCGCGAACCACTCCGCCAAGGCGCGTCCGGTGCTGGTGCTGGGCCTCGACGCCCCCGGCGCCGGCAACGCCGAGCACCACGACATGGCGGTGACGCGCGGCTACCTCGACGGGCTGCCGGCGGTCGTGCGCGACCACCTGCGCTGCCCCGTCGTCGACCAGCTCGTGCCGATCACGCAGAAGCACACCATCGAGGGTCTCGTCATGGGCGACACCGACGAGCAGTGACGGCCCTCAGCAGGTGAGCACGACCTTGCCGAAGAGCTCGCCCGCGTGCATCGCCGCGAAACCCTCGGCAGCCCGCTCGAGCGCCAGCGTCCGGTCGATGACGGGCCGGACGCCGGTGGTGGCGCACAGCCGCAGCAGCCGCTCGAGCTCGTCACGGGTGCCCATCGTCGAACCGACGACGCGCAGCTGGAGGAAGAAGACGCGCGTGAGCTCGGCGACGGGTGCGTCGCCACTGGTCGCGCCGGAGACGACGATGGTGCCGCCGGGGCGCAGCGCGCGCACCGAGTGGCCCCACGTCGCCTGGCCGACGGTCTCCATGACGGCTGCGACGCGCTCGGGCAGCCGCTCGCCGCTGCCGAACGCGCGGTCGGCGCCGAGCTCGACGGCTTGCGCTCCCCTGGCCTCGTCGCGGCTGGTCACCCACATCCGGTAGCCAGCGGCCGAGCCCAGCACCACCAGTGCGGTGGCCACGCCGCCGCCGGCGCCCTGCACCAGAACCGTCGACCCGGGGGCCACGCCGGACTGGGTGAAGAGCATGCGGTACGCCGTGAGCCAGGCGGTCGGCAGGCACGCGGCCTGCTCGAAGGACAGCTCGGCGGGCTTGGCGACCAGGTTGCGCCGGGGCACCACCACCTCGTCGGCGAAGGTGCCCTGGTGGCGCTCGGACAGCAGCGAACGCTTGACGTCGAGCGTCTCGTCGCCGCGCCAGTCGGGGTCGCTCACGACGGCGTGCACCACGACCTCGCGGCCGTCGTCGTCGACGCCGGCGGCGTCGCAGCCCAGCACCATCGGCAGCCGGCTGGCGGGCAGCCCCACGCCGCGCAGGCTCCACAGGTCGTGGTGGTTCAGGCTCGCCGCACGCACCCGCACCCGTGCCCAGCCGTCCGGCACCTGCGGCGCCGCGAGCTCACCCACCTCGAGTCCGGCAAGCGGGTCGTCGGCCGACTGCCGGGCTGCGTAGACGGCGATCATGGTGCGACCCTAGCCCGACGAGCAGCTGCGCCCATCGACGTGGCCGACCAGGACGGAGCCGGCCACCCATGACCTCCCCGACGACACCCCTCACCGACGTCGCACCGCACGAGCAGCCCTACGTAGTCGTGGGCCCGCTGCTGCGCCACGTCGACCACGACAGCGCGACGGTGTGGGTCGAGACCGACCGCAGCTGCGAGGTCGAGGTGCTCGGCCACCGCGAGCGCACCTGGGAGCTGCACGGGCACCACTACGCGATCGTCGTGCTGCGCGGGCTCGCGCGGGGCACCGAGACGCCGTACGACGTCCGGCTCGACGGGCACGTCGCCTGGCCCGAGGCCGGCTCGCCGCAGCCGCCGACCGTCATCCGCACGCTGGGCGACGAGCAGCGGTTCCGGCTGGCCTTCGGGTCGTGCCGGCGGGCCGCACCGTTCGACCGCGGCAGCCTGCGCTCGGTGGGCGCCGACGCCCTCGTGGCGCTGGCGGGACGGATGATGAGCGGCGACCACGAGGACTGGCCTGACGCGCTGCTGCTGGTGGGCGACCAGGTCTACGCCGACGACCCCTCGCCCGCGCTGACCCAGCGGCTGGAGCGGGTGCACGACAGCGAGGCCCGGGTCGCCGACGACGACGAGGTGCGCGACGAGATCGTGAGCTTCGAGGAGTACACCTGGCTCTACCAGGAGTCGTGGCGGCCCCCGGCCGTGCGCTGGCTGCTCGCGACGGTGCCGACCACGATGATCCTCGACGACCACGACCTGCGCGACGACTGGAACAGCTCGTGGTCGTGGCGCGAGCAGACCAGCCGCAAGCCGTGGTTCCGCGAGCGTGTCATCGGCGCGTTCTCCTCCTACTGGGTCTACCAGCACCTGGGAAACCTGTCCCCCGACGCCCTCGAGGCCGACGTGCTCTACGGCAGGTTGCGGGCCGCCGGCAGCGCCCAGGAGCGCGAGCTGGTGCTGGCCGAGTTCGCGGTGCGCGCGGACGACGAGCCCGACATCGCGAGGTGGAGCTTCGTCCGCGACTTCGGCCGCACCCGGCTGGTCGTGCTCGACTCGCGCTGCTCGCGCAGGCTCAGCCCCACCGAGCGGTCGATGGTCGACGACCGCGAGTGGCGCTGGGTGCACGACGCGGTCGACGCCGACGTCGACCACCTGCTGCTCGGCACGTCGCTGCCCTACCTGCTCGTCCACGGCATCCACCACCTCGAGGGGTGGGACGAGGCCATCGCCGAAGGCGCCTGGGGACCCCTCGGCCGACGGCTCGGCGAGCGCATCCGGCTGGCGGTCGACCTCGAGCACTGGTCGGCGTTCCGCACGTCCTTCGACGCCATGGTCGGGCTCGTGCAGCACGTCGCCGCGCGGCCGAACCCACCGGCCAGCGTGCTGTGGCTGTCCGGGGACGTGCACTGCTCCTACCTCGCCGAGGCGTCCGTCGAGGGCGTCGACCCGGCGAGGACGGCGGTGCACCAGCTCACCATGTCGCCGTTCCGCAACCCGCTCCACGTGCCGGTGCGCGTGGCCACCCGGCTGCTCGGACGTCGTCCGGTCGTAGCGGCGCTCGCCGCCCTGGCCCGCTCGGCGGGGGTGCGCGAACCGGCCATGACGTGGGAGGTCGACCGTGGCCCGTGGTTCGCCAACGGCGTGATGACCGTCGACGTCGACGGCCGCTGGATCGGCGCGGAGGTCGACCACGCCCGGGTCGTGGGTGGCACGCAGGTGCTCGACCGCACGCTCACCACGGCCCTCACCGACCCGAGCGTGGTGCGCGGCGCTGCCCCGGCCCCCATCACGAGCTGAGCGCGGGTCACAGGTGCCTCCCGATCCGCGGGGGCTGACCGCAGCCGCCGGGCCCCGCCTCGGCGTGGTGGTCGTGCGCGGCCGGTCGATGCTGCCGACCCTGCGCGACGGCGACCGCCTGCTCGCCGTGTGGGGCGCCCGGGTGCGGCCTGGGGACGTCGTCGTCGTCCGGCTGCCGCCCGCCGACGACGGGACGCTGCGGCCGCTGTCGGTCAAGCGCGCCACCGGCCGCGAGGACGGCGGCTGGTGGGTCGAGCGCGACAGCCCGGTCGAGGGGGTCGACTCCTGGATCGTCGGTGCGCTGGCGGACGACGACGTGCTGGCGAGGGTGGTCTGCCGGCTGTGGCCGCGCCCCGGGGGCACCCGCCGGGCCACCCGCGAGTAGCCTGGCGACCAGCTCGAGTCCCGCACTGCACACGAAGGGATCACGCATGTTCTCCCGCCTGTTCGCCCCCACCACCGAGGTCAGCGCCCACTGCGACCTGCCCTGCGGCGTCTACGACCCGTCCCAGGCCCGCTTCGAGGCCGAGTCGGTCAAGGCCACGATCGGCAAGTACAACGCGTCGACCGACGAGGCCTTCCGCGTCCGGGCCCTGCTGATCAAGGAGCAGCGCTCCGACCTGGTCAAGCACCACCTGTGGGTGCTGTGGACCGACTACTTCAAGCCCCCGCACTTCGAGAAGTACCCGCAGCTGCACACGCTGTTCAACGAGGCCACCAAGCTGGCCGGCGGCGGCGGTGGCACCAAGGCCTCGACCGACGAGGCGAAGGCCGACGAGCTGCTCGCCAAGATCGACGAGATCGCCGCGATCTTCTGGGAGACCAAGCAGGCCGCCTGAGCGTCCGGCTGTTGCCAGAGCCCGCCGGGGCACTGCCCCGGCGGGCTCTCGTGTGCCCGGCCGACCGACGTGGATCCGGACGAGCGCACCAGGAATCAGGCCGACCGCTGCCGGGTTCCACTCCTCATGACGACCATCGGGCTCATCGGCAGCGGCAACATCGGCAGCACCCTGGCCAGGCTGGCGATCGCCGCCGGCCACGACGTGGTGCTCAGCAACAGCCGCGGCCCCGACACCCTCACCGACCTGGTCGCCGAGCTCGGCGCGAAGGCCCGGGCCGCGACCGCGACCGAGGCCGCCGAGGCGGGTGACCTCGTCGTGGTGACGGTGCCCCTCAAGGCCTACCGCGACGTGCCGGTCGAGCCGCTGCGCGGCAAGGTCGTCATCGACACCGACAACTACTACCCCGACCGCGACGGGCACATCGCCGAGCTGGACGACGAGTCCACCACCACCAGCGAGCTGCTGCAGGCGCACCTGCCCGACTCCCACGTCGTCAAGGCGTTCAACCACATCTACTTCGTGCACCTCGCCGCCCTCGCCCGGCCGGCGGGGGACGCGGAGCGATCGGCCCTGCTCATCGCCGGCGACGACGCGGCCGCGAAGCAGACGGTCGCCACGTTCCTCGACGAGATCGGCTACGACGCCCACGACGTCGGCCCGCTCGCCGAGGGCTGGCGCTTCCAGCGCGACACCCCCGCCTACGTCATGCCCTACGCGACGCCGGGAGCCGAGGACTTCGACCAGGCCGCCCGCCCCGCGACGGCTGCGCTGCTCGCCGAGCAGCTGGACGCCGCGAAGCGCTACCGCGACATGTAGCTGCGCCCCGCTCGACGCCGGGACGGCGCTCACCCGGGCCGGCGGACGGGCCGTCGTCCGCGCTGTGACAGCATCGCCGGCGTGACCGCGACCCCCGACGCCGCCGACGGGCTGCGCGCCACGGGACTGGTCAAGCGGTTCGGGCCGCGAGCGGTGATCGACGACGTCGAGGTGCACGTCCCGCCCGGGCAGGTGCTCGCCCTGGTCGGCGGCAACGGCACCGGCAAGACGACGCTGCTGCGCGTGCTCGCGGGCCTGCTCGACCCCGACGAGGGCACCGTGACGTGGTGCGGGCGGCCCCTGGACGAGTCCGACGCCTGGGTGCGCAGCCAGGTCGCGCTGCTGCTCGACGACGCCGGCACCTTCCCTGACCTGTCGGTCGGCGAGCACCTCGAGCTGCTGTCGCGCGCGTTCGCCGTCGCCGACCCGGCCGGCGTCGCGACCCAGGTGCTGGGCGAGGTCGGCCTGAGCGACCAGCGCGACCAGCTGCCGGCGACGCTGTCGAGCGGCCAGCGCCACCGGCTCGGGCTCGCGTCGGTGCTCGTGCGGCCAGCCGGCCTCATGGTGCTCGACGAACCCGAGCAGCGCCTGGACGCCGCAGGCCGGCTGTGGCTCGGCACGCGGCTGCGCGACGCCGCGGACGCCGGTGCCGCCGTCGTCATCGCCAGCCACGACGACGCCGTCGTCGAGCAGTGCGCCGACCTGCTGCTCGAGCTGACGTGAGCGCACCGGCCGTCACGGCGGTGCCCACGCCGCGACTGCTGCGGCGGCAGGCCCGGTCGGCGCGGCGCCGCTCGGGTGCGGCGCGACCGCTGTCGGACACGCTGCAGGACCTCTACGTCGCACTGTTCGCGATCGCCATGATGGCGGTGCTCGTCGCGCCGACCGCCGCCCGAGTGCTCGCCGACGTCTCCCGCCGCAGCACCAGCCCCACGCTGGCGGTGACGCTGGCCGCCGCCGGGCTGCTCGCCGCCGCCGCCGCGGCGCTGCGGGCTCTCGTCACGGTCGGTCCCGTCGTCCGAGACCCGGCCGACGTGACGTGGCTGCTGTCGTCACCGGTCCGGCGCGGTGGCATGCTCGCGCCGACAGCGACGCTGCTGCTCGTCGTCATGACGCTGCTCGGGGCGTTCGTGGGAGCCGGCTGCGGACTCGTCGCCGAGGTGGGCTTCGACTCGGCGGCGGCCTGGAGTGCTTGCGGCGCAGCGCTCTCGGCGGCCGTGACCGCCGTCGCGGTCGTCGTCCAGCGTGGTCGCGGCCGGGGCCGCGGTGCCCGTCGGGTCGCGGACGCCGCAGCCGTGGTCGCCGGGGCGGGCCTGGTCGCAGGGCTGCTGGGCGACACCACCTGGCTGCCCACCGGCCGGCCGTGGCTGGTCGCCGGCGCGCTCGCCGTCGCGGCGGTCGCCGCCGTCGCGGCCGTCCCGCGCTCCCTCCCGCGGCTGCGCCGCAGCGAGCTGGTGGCCGGCGCCGGCCTCGCCCTCGGGCTGCGCGCGACCGTCACCGCGCTCGACGGCTCCTTCGTCGCCGAGACCCTGCGCACCCGCCGGCTGCTCGAGCGGGCGGTCGTGCGGCGGCGTCCGATGGTCGGCACCCGGCTCTTCGCCCTGGTGGCGGCCGACGCCCTGCGCACCAGCCGCTCGCCACGCGCGCTCGCCGGCGCGGCGGCCCTGGTGCCCGTCGCCTGGACCCTGGCCGACCTCTACGGCAGCCTCGGCGCCGCCGCCGCGATGTCGCTCGCCGCCTGGGGCGCCGCCGGCCAGGTCGCGGCCGGGCTGCGAGCGGTCAGCAGGTCGGCTGCCACCGCACGCACGCTGCCCTTCCCCGACAACGAGCTGCGCGCCGCGCACGCGGTCGTCCCGTTCGTGGTGGCTCTCGCGGTCACCTCGGCTGCGACGGCGCTCACCGAACGGCCGGCGTGGACGGCGGTCGCTGCGGCGCTCGTCGGCACCGCCGCGGTCTTGCGCACAGCTGCCGGGCGGCCCCCGGTCAACTGGGCCGTGCAGGCCACCTCGCCCGTCGGCTCGCTGCCGGTCGGTGCGCTGCTGTCCTACCTCGTCGGGCTCGACGTCGCGCTGGTCGTGACCGTGCCGCTGCTGCTGTCGGCGGGCCCGCGGATCGGGCTGGGGCTGCCACTGGTGGCCTGCGCGCTGCTGATCCGGTTCAACCGGCGACCCACCTGACGCGACGGGCACGCCTGTCCGGGGGTGCAGATCGGGCACCGCGCCCCCCGGGGCGGGTAGGGTCCGGGCGCGCGGGACGCCGGTGTCCCGCCCTGCACCCGGAGGCCGACGTGCCAGCTTCGGACCGTGCCGAACGCACCACCGGTGGCGGCGACGCGCCACCCCGCCTGCCGCTGCCCCAGCTGGTCCTCGTCGCGCTGCTGCTCGCTGCACCCGTGGTCGGGCTGCTGTGGGTCTCAAGCTACGCCCAGGAGGAGCCCCGGCTCGCAGGGGTGCCGTTCTTCTACTGGTACCAGTTCCTGTGGGTCTTCCTGGCCGCAGCCACCACGAGCCTCGCCTACCGGGTCGTGGTGCGGCACGAGCGCCGCCGGCGCGCGCACCTGGCGCGGACCCGCGCGACGAGCGGCGGTGACGCGCGATGACCGCCCTCGGCGCAGCGCTGCCCGCAGCCGCCACCTCGACCCCGGGCACCGGCGTCAACGGCGTGGCTCTCACGATCGTCATCGTGCTGTTCCTGCTCGTCACCGTCCTGGGCTTCCTCGCCGCGAGGTGGCGACGGTCGGCCGAGAGCAGCCTCGACGAGTGGGGCCTCGGCGGCCGCAGCTTCGGCACCTTCGTCACGTGGTTCCTGCTCGGCGGCGACCTCTACACCGCCTACACCTTCGTCGCGGTGCCCGCCGCGATGTTCGCCACCGGTGCCGTCACCGGCTTCTTCGCCGTCCCCTACACGATCGTGGTCTACCCGATCATCTTCGTGTTCATGGCGAGGCTGTGGTCGGTGGCCCACACGCACGGGTTCGTGACGCCCGCCGACTTCGTCAAGGGGCGCTACGGCTCGCGCGGGCTCTCGCTCGCCATCGCGCTGACCGGCATCCTCGCGACGATGCCCTACATCGCCCTGCAGCTCGTGGGCATCCAGGCCGTGCTCGAGGTCATCGGCATCGGTGGCAGCGGCAACTGGCTGGCGCGCGACCTGCCGCTGCTCGTGGCCTTCGGCGTGCTCGCCGCCTACACCTACTCCAGCGGCCTGCGGGCACCGGCGCTGATCGCGTTCGTCAAGGACGGGCTGATCTACCTCGTCATCCTCGTGGCCGTCATCTACCTGCCGTCCAAGGTCGGCGGCTTCGACCAGGTCTTCGACTCCGCGAAGGAGAAGATGGCGAGCACCAGCGCGGTGACCGGCAAGCCCACCGGCACCTTCATCCCGGCGGCCGTCACCGGCACCTGGCCCTACGCCACGCTGGCCCTCGGGTCGGCGATGGCGCTGTTCATGTACCCCCACTCGATCACCGCGGTGCTGTCGAGCAAGGACCGCAACGTCATCCGCAGGAACGCCTCGATCCTGCCGGCGTACTCGTTCGTGCTCGGCCTGCTCGCCCTGCTCGGGTTCGTGGCGATCGCCGCGGGCACCACGCCGATCGGCCTGGACGGCGAGCCCAACGCCCAGCTGGTGATCCCGCAGCTGTTCGAGGACCAGTTCCCGTCGTGGTTCGCCGGCATCGCCTTCGCCGCCATCGCGATCGGTGCTCTCGTGCCGGCCGCGATCATGTCGATCGCCGCCGCGAACCTGTTCACCCGCAACATCTACCGCGACTTCCTCAAGCCCTCGGCCACGCCGGCGCAGGAGGCCAAGGTCGGCAAGCTGGTGTCGCTGCTGGTGAAGCTCGGCGCGCTGCTGTTCGTCTTCACCCTCGACAAGCAGAACGCCATCAACTTCCAGCTGCTGGGAGGGATCTGGATCCTGCAGACGTTCCCCGCCATCGTCTTCGGGCTCTACACCCGGTGGTTCCACCGGTGGGCGCTGCTCGGCGGGTGGGCCGTCGCCATGGTCTACGGCACCATCACGGCGTACGACGTGGTCAACCCCGCGACAGGCAAGCACCTGGGCGGCTCGGTGGCCGACATCCCGTCGCTCGGCCGCACCGGATACATCGCGCTGACCGCGTTCGTGATCAACGTGGTGGTCACGGTGGTGCTGACGCTGGTGCTGCGGGCCGTCAAGGCACCGGAGGGCACCGACGAGACCAAGCCCGAGGACTACCGGGCCGACGCCGGTGACCCGCGGGTGCGCGACCTGCCCGCGATCACCGGCTGAGCCCACAGCCGCACAGCCTCCAGGGTCGCCGTCCAGCCGACGAGCACCACGAGGTGGAGCACCCACAGCCACAGCAGCACGGCGCAGACGGCGCCCACCGCCGTCTCACCGCCGAAGGGGGCCCCGAGGTCGAGCGGCAGGGACAGGAACAGCACGAAGCCCTGCAGGAAGCCCGCGACGAACGCCCCGGTGGCGAACCCGCCGACGAGGGCGAAGCGCCACGAGGGCGGGTCGGGGGCGACGATCCGGAAGGTCCACGCGAGCGGCAGCGACACGACGACCCAGTCGACGTTGAGCGCGACGTAGACGCCGAGCACGACGCCCCCGATCCCCTTGCTGAACAGGTCGGAGAGCACCGGCGTGACGGCCAGCACGGCCAGCAGCAGCGCCGGTGCGGCCGCGAGCACCGGCAGCACCGCCAGCCGGCCGCGCCAGCCGATGAGCCGGTCGCCCGAGCCGCTCAGGGCCGCGTACGCGCGGCGCAGGCCCTCGCCGTACAGGCTGGCGGGCAGCACCGCGAAGATGACGGCGGCCCAACTGATGCCGAGGCCCTGACGCATCAGCGACAGGGCGACGCCGGGCGCGCCCAGCTCGTCCGGAAGCGCAGCGCGCAGGTCCTCGGCCAGCTGCAGCATCCGGCTCTCGCCGAGCACGACGCTGAGCAGGCGCACCGAGACGAACAGGGCCGGGACGATCGCGAGGGCGGCGTAGAAGGTCACGCCGGCGCCATACAGCAGCAGGTCGTGGCCCCGCATCGCCGACATCGTGCGCCGCGGCAGCACACGCAGCCTCGCCGCGACCTGCCGTCGTGACGTCACCGCCATGACACTGGCAGGATCACGGCGTGAGCGCATCCTCTGCCGCGGTGGTGGTGCGTCCGGCGCAGTCCGACGAGCTCGCGGCCGCCGGTGAGGTGGTGGCCTCGGCGTACCTGCACGACCTCGAGGTGAGCGCCGCCTACCAGGCGCGGCTGCGCGACGCGGCCTCCCGGCAGCGGGACGGCCTGGTGCTCGTCGCGGTCGGTGCGGACGACGGTGCGGCCGAGCTGCTCGGCACGGTCACGTGGGCGGCCGGCGGGTCACCCCTGGCCGAGCGCGCGGCCGGCGACGAGGTCGAGCTGCGGATGCTGGGTGTCGCGCCGTCGGCTCGCGGCCGGGGAGTCGGCGAGGCGCTGGTGCGCGACTGCCTCGACCGGGCGCGGGCGGCCGGCGCGCGGGGCGTCGTGCTGTCGACGCAGCCGCAGATGCGGGCGGCCCACCGGGTCTACGAGCGGCTCGGGTTCGGGCGCGCCCCCGACCTCGACTGGACGCCGGAGCCCGGCGTCCAGCTGCTCGGCTACCGCCTGGCCCTGTAAGGGGCGTCAGGCCACCAGACCGAGCCGGCGCAGCTCGACGGTGAGGTCGTGCGGGTTGCTGGCCGCGTTCATGGCGTCCTCCAGGGTGACGACGCCGTCGCGCAGCAGCGTGGTGAGGTGCTGGTCGAACGTCTGCATGCCGTAGTAGCCGCCCTCGCGGATGAGCTGGGTCAGCGTGCTGGTGCGGTCGGCGTCCGCGATGGCCTCGGCGGTGCGGCCGGTGTTCACCATGATCTCCATGACCGCCGTGCGCCCCGCGCCGTCCGCGCGGGGCACGAGCCGCTGGCAGATCAGGCCGCGCAGCGCACCGGCGAGGGTGAGCCGCACCTGCTTCTGCTCGTGCGGCGGGAAGAAGTCGACGATGCGCCCCACCGTCTCCTGGGCGTCGGTCGTGTGCAGGGTCGACATGACGAGGTGGCCGGTCTCGGCGGCACTGAGCGCCGCCTTCACCGTCTCGGCGTCGCGCATCTCGCCGACCAGGATGACGTCGGGGTCCTGCCGCATCGCGGCGCGCATGGCGACGCCGAAGTCGGCGGTGTCGAGGCGCACCTCGCGCTGGTTGATCATCGACAGCTGGTCGGCGTGCAGCACCTCGATGGGGTCCTCGATGGTGACGATGTGGCACTCGCGGTGGGTGTTGACGTGGTCGACCATCCCGGCGAGCGTCGTGGTCTTGCCCGAGCCGGTCGGGCCGGTCACGAGCACCAGGCCGCGCGGCTCCAGCGCTAGCTGGCCGAGCATCGCCGGAGCGCCGAGCTGGCTCAGCGGCACGGCGCCGTGCGACACCCGACGGAACACCAGGCCCACCGAGCCGCGCGAGCGGAACGCGTTGACGCGGAACCTGCCGACGCCCGACAGCGAGAAGGCGAAGTCGGCCTCGTGGCAGCGCTCGAACTCCTCGGCGAGGTCCGGGCGCATGACCTCGGCGGCGATCGAGGCGGTGTCGGACGACGACAGCGACTCACCCTGCAGCTTGCGGAGCCGCCCGTCGATGCGCACCCGCGGCGGAGAGCCGACCTTGATGTGGAGGTCGGAGCCACGCAGCTCGGTCAGGGCACGCAGCAGCGGCGCCACCGACACGCCCGGGTTCTCCACGCTCCGAGCATCGGCAGGGGGCGCAGGTCCTTGAGCCGGGCCTGCCCGGACGGCGTAGTCACGCCGCTGTGCCAGACTGGACGCCGAGACCGGGCCGCGAGGCCAGCACCACCGAACAGGAGCGAGCGATGAGCAAGCGCGCACGCAAGCGCCGCAGCCGCAAGGGCAACGGCGCCAACCACGGCAAGAAGCCGAACTGCTGAGCAGCCGCGAGTGACGACGAAGGGCCCCCGCCTCGGCGGGGGCCCTTCGTGGTGCCGGGTGGAGCTCGGGGTGGGTCGTCAGGCCTCGTGCGTGATGCGGATCTCGGTGATGCGCACCAGGATCTTGTGGCGCAGCGCCTCGGGCGCGGCCTCGCCGCTGCAGCTGCGGCGCACGAGCGCCTTGACCGCGTCGTCGAGGTCGTACTGGCGAAGGCACGGACCGCACTCGACCAGGTGCTGCTTGATCTTGGCGTAGTCGTTCGGGCCGAGCTCGTGGTCGAGGTAGGTGTAGACCTTGTCCAGCACCTCGGCGCAGTTGGTCTCGTGGTGGTTGCCGCAGCTCATGCCGGGCTCCCCGAGTCGGTGCCGACGGCGATCAGGCCGCGCTCGGCCGCGTAGTCCTCGAGCAGGGCGCGCAGCTGCCGGCGACCGCGGTGCAGCCGCGACATCACGGTGCCGATCGGCGTCCCCATGATCTCGGCGATCTCCTTGTAGGCGAACCCCTCGACGTCCGCGTAGTACACGGCCATCCGGAAGTCCTCGGGGATCGACTGCAGCGCCTGCTTCACGTCGCTGTCGGGCAGGTGGTCGAGGGCCTCGGCCTCGGCCGAGCGCAGCCCGGTCGAGCTGTGCGACTCGGCGCGCGCGAGCTGGTAGTCCTCGATGTTCTCGCTGTCGGACTGCAGCGGCTCGCGCTGCTTCTTGCGGTAGGTGTTGATGTAGGTGTTCGTCAGGATCCGGTAGAGCCAGGCCTTGAGGTTCGTGCCCGGGCGGTACTGGTGGAACGCCGCGAACGCCTTGGCGAACGTCTCCTGCACGAGGTCCTCGGCGTCGGCGGGGTTGCGCGTCATCCGCAGCGCCGCCGAGTAGAGCTGGTCGACGTACTGCAGGGCGTCGCGCTCGAAACGCTCGCCGCGCGCGGCGACGCTCTCGGTCTCGGGTGCCCTGCTCGTGTCGTCGTCACTCATCGACGACCAGCCTAGCCGGGTCCCGACCTCACCACCCGGTCGGGCGAGCACCGGCCCGTCCAGCTCTTGCGCGAGCTGCATGAGCAGCATCCGCGGCTCCCTCCGCCATGGCGTACGAACTGTTCGATCACGCCGTCGGTGACGTGAACGCCAGGTGCGGGTGGGCCATTCCGGGCACGGGCGACCCCGGCTGCCGGACGTCGGTTAGCGTCGCGACCATGGACCTGCTCGTCGTCGGCGGCACCGGTTACCTCGGCGGCGAGGTCGCGCGCCAGGCGCTGGCCGCCGGGCGCTCGGTGGCCGCGACGCACCTCACCGGTCCCGGCGAGAGCACCGGCGTCCGGTGGCACGCGCTCGACCTGCGCGACCGCGCGGGCGTCGTCGACCTGGTCGCCGGGCTGCGGCCGACGGTCGTGGTCAACGCGGCCTACCGGCAGTCGGACTGGGCGACCACGGCCGACGGCGCCGCCTCGGTGGCGCTGGGCGCGGCCGTCGCGGCCGCTCGGCTGGTGCACGTCTCGAGCGACGCGGTGTTCTCCGGCGACGCCCCGTCGTACGACGAGCGGGCCGTGCCCGACCCGACCAGCGCCTACGGCGCCGCGAAGGCGGCCGCCGAGACCGCAGTCGCCGCGATCTGCCCGGGCGCCGCCGTGGTCCGCACCTCGCTCATCCTCGGCAGCGACGGCCGCTCGGCGCACGAGCGCCGCGTGCACGAGCTGGCCGGTGGAGCCCCCGGCGCGCTGTTCACCGACGACGTGCGGTGCGCCGTCCACGTCGCCGACCTCGCCGCGGCGCTGCTCGAGCTGGCCTCGCCCGGCGCGCACGGCGTGCTCCACGTGGCCGACGCCGTCAGCCGGCACGAGCTCGGCGTGCTCATCGCCCGGCGCGACGGCCTCGACCCGGCGTCCCTGCGCACCGGCCGCCGGGCCGGCTCCGCGGTGCCCGGGCCGCTCGACGTCCGGCTGGACTGCACGCGCACGCAGGCGCAGCTGCGCACGCGGCTGCGTGGGGCGCGGGAGTTCCTGGGCGCCTAGCTGGCGCCGCCGATGATCTCGCCGGTCATCGGGTCGACCACGCCCGCCAGCTCGGACGCCGGCACCGGCGCGAGCAGCTCGGGACCGGTGCTCGCCACGTTGCCGACCGCCCGCGAGACCGGGTAGGCGTCGAAGCGCCCGGGTGCCACGGGAGCGAGCAGCCTGGTGACCTGGTCGACGTCCTGCATGCTCGGGTCGAGCCAGACGTCCCAGCGGTCGCGGGGCAGCACGACCGGCATGCGGTCGTGGAGGCGGTCGAGGCCCGGCTCGGCCTCGGTCGTGATGATCGCGTAGGTGGTCAGCCAGGCGTCCGGGTCGTCGGGCTCGGCCGCCTTGTCGCGCCAGAACTCGAACAGCCCGGCGAAGGCCAGCCGGTCGCCGTCCGCGAGATGGGTGAAGAAGGGCTGCTTGCGCGGTTTGCCCTTGCCGTCCTTGGCCACCGGGCTCGCCTGCCACTCATACCAGCCGTCGGCGGGCACGAGGCAGCGCCGGGCCACCGCGGCCTTGCGGAAACCGGGCTTGTCGAGCAGCGACTCGGCGCGCGCGTTGATCATCCGGTTTCCGACCGAGCGGTCCTTGGCCCACGAGGGCACCAGCCCCCACGTCAGCAGCCGCAGCTGCCGCACCGGCGGCGCGTCGGGCTCCTCGCGCGGTGCCCGCTCGAGCACCACCGGGCCCTGCTTCGTCGGCGCCATGTTGTAGTCGGCGACCAGCTCGCCGCCGGTCCGGTCGGACTCGACGCCGAGCTCCTCGACGAGGTCGTCGGGCTTGGCGCTGGAGGCGTACCGGCCGCACATGCGCCCAGCCTGCCACCACCCGGCGCCGCGGCGCCGACGTCCGCCCGAGCACCAATCGCCGCTTCCTTCCCCCGCCGTGATCACGGCGAGGGGGGCGGCGGGTGGTCCGGGATCGCATGATCACGGGGAGGTGGGGGCGGGAGACCTGCCGTGGCGGAGCCCTGGGGTAGCAGCAAGCCGGGCAGATGGGCAGGATGGGGCACTCGCCGACCGGGAGGTTCCATGTCCGCCGTACGCCGTATCGCCCGCCCGCTGCTCGCCGCCACGTTCGTGAGCGGCGGCCTGGACTCCTACCGTCACCCCGGCCCCCGGGCGCAGATGGCCGCCCCCGTGCTGGCCAAGGTGCCGCCGCAGCTCGGGCTGCCGGACGACCCCGAGCTGCTCGTGCGCATCAACGGCGGCGCCATGGCCGGCGCCGGCGTGCTGCTGGCCCTCGGCCGCTTCCCGCGCCTGGCCGCACTGGTGCTCGCCGCGACGATCGTGCCGACGACGCTGGCCGGCCACCGGTTCTGGGAGGTCAAGGACCCGCAGGCCCGCAAGGCCCAGCAGCTGCACTTCACCAAGAACCTCGGCCTGCTCGGCGGGGCCCTGCTCGCCGTGGTCGACACCGACGGCAAGCCGGGCCTGGGCTGGCGCGCGCGCCGAGCCAACAAGGACCTCCGCCGAGCCGCCGCGCTCGCGGCCAAGGACGCCAAGCACGCCCGCAAGACCGCGACGCGCGAGACCAAGCTCAAGGCGCGCTCGGCTGCGAGCGTGCTGCCCGGCCGCTGATCGCGCGCCGACCACCCAGCCGATCGACGGACGTCGCCGCTGCCCTGAGCGCGGCGGCGTCCGGCGGGCACCGGCGTGTCCGGGAGGATGGGCCCATGCCCTCCCCCGACACGTCCGACTGGCCGGCTCCCCGGGCGACCGCCCCGGTCGAGGCCACGGTCCGGTTGCCCGGCAGCAAGTCGCTCACCAACCGCTACCTCGTGCTGGCAGCGCTCGCGTCCGGCCCAAGCGTGCTGCGGTCGCCGCTGCGGTCCCGCGACACGCTGCTCATGGCGCAGGCGCTGCGCTCGCTCGGGGTGACGATCACCGACGAGGACGACGACTGGCGGGTCGTGCCGGTCGCGCTGCGCGGTGACGTCGACGTCGACTGCGGGCTGGCCGGGACCGTCATGCGCTTCGTGCCCGGCGTCGCCGCGCTCGCCGACGGGCCGGTGCGCTTCGACGGCGACGCCGGGGCCCGGGTGCGCCCGATGGGCCCGGTGCTCGACTCGCTGCGCACGCTCGGCGTCGCGATCGACGACGCCGGCCGCGGCACGCTGCCGTTCACGGTCGCGGCTCGCGGTCGCGTGCCGGGTGGCGCGGTCACCCTCGACGCGTCGGCGTCCAGCCAGTTCGTGTCGGGGCTGCTGCTGGCCGGCGCCCGCTACGACGAGGGCGTGGTCGTGCGCCACGACGGCAAGCCGGTGCCGAGCCAGCCCCACATCGACATGACCGTCGAGGTGCTGCGCGCCGCGGGCGTGGCCGTCGACGACGGCGAGCCCGACACCTGGCGCGTCCAGCCCGGACCGGTCGACGGCATCGACGTCGAGGTCGAGCCCGACTTGTCGAACGCCGCGCCGTTCCTCGCCGCCGCCCTCGTCAGCGGCGGCAGCGTCACGGTGCAGGGCTGGCCCGACCGGACCACGCAGGCGGGCGACGGCATCCGCGACATCCTCGACGCCATGGGCGCCGACGTCCGGCTCGACGGTGGCCGGCTGACCGTCACCGGGGGCGGCCGCATCGAGGGCATCGACGTCGACCTGCACGACGTCGGTGAGCTGACCCCGGTCGTCGCGGCGGTCGCGGCCCTGGCGGGGTCGCCGTCCTGGCTGCGCGGCATCGCGCACCTGCGCGGCCACGAGACCGACCGGCTCGCGGCGCTCGCCACCGAGATCACCGCGCTGGGCGGCGACGTGACCGAGACCGAGGACGGCCTGCGCGTGCGCCCGGCACCGCTGCACGGCGGGCTGTTCGGCACCTACCACGACCACCGCATGGCGATGGCGGCCGCCGTCCTCGGGCTCGCCGTCGACGACGTCGTCATCCAGGACGTCGGCACGACCGCGAAGACGTTGCCGCAGTTCACGTCCCGCTGGTCGGCCCTCGTGAACTCGTGACCGGGGCCTAGCCGCATGAGCAAGCGTGAGTACGACGAGAGCGACGTCCGGGTGCGGCCCGCGCGCCGCGGCTCCAGGCCTCGCACCAAGGAGCGCCCGAAGCACGAGGACGCCGAGGACGGCCTGGTCGTCGGAGTCGACCGCGGCCGCTACACCACGCTCGTCGGCACCGGCCGCCACGAGCGGACGATCACGGCGATGAAGGCCCGCGAGCTCGGCCGCAAGGGCATCGTCATCGGCGACGAGGTCGGCGTGGTCGGCGAGACCGGAGGCGGCGCCGACGCCCTGGGGCGCATCGTGAAGGTGCACGAGCGCCGCTCGGTGCTGCGGCGCACCGCCGACGACACCGACCCGTTCGAGCGCGTGATCGTCGCCAACGCCGACCAGCTGGCGATCGTCACGGCGCTGGCCGACCCCGAGCCGCGGCCGCGCATGGTCGATCGCTGCCTCGTCGCCGCCTACGACGCCGGCATGGAGCCGCTGCTCGTGCTCACCAAGTCCGACCTCGCCGACGCCGCCCCTTTCGTCGGCAGCTACGCACCGCTCGATGTGCCGTGGGTGGTCACGCACGTGCGTGAGGACGGCAGCATCGCCGGGCTGGACACGGTGCAGGAGAAGGTGTCTGGGCACCGAACGGTGCTCGTCGGCCACAGCGGCGTCGGCAAGTCGACGCTGGTGAACCAGCTGGTGCCCGGAACCGACCGCGCCACCGGCGTCGTCAACGACGTCACCGGCCGCGGCCGCCACACCTCGACGTCCGCGGTGGCGCTGCGGCTGCCCGACCGCGCGGGCTGGGTCATCGACACCCCGGGCATCCGCTCGTTCGGCCTGGCGCACATCGACTTCGCGCGCATCATCAACGCCTTCCCCGACCTCGAGCGCGGCACCGCCGCGTGCCCCCGGGGCTGCACGCACGACGAGCCCGAGTGCGCCCTCGACGCCTGGGTCGACAGCGGTGCGGCGGGGCCGGCCGGCACGTCGCGGCTGGAGTCGCTGCGCCGGGTGCTGCGCGCCCGCAGCGGCGACGCGCACGCCGACTAGCCGGGGCCGGTGGGCGGAGCTGCCGCCCGCCCCGCCTGGGTGACGTGGTCACGCTGCGCGCGGTGGCGATCGTCGACCGCTGCCCGCGCCCGTCGTGGGCGCCCGGAACCTGGGCAGGCCGCCGGTGATGGTGACGGTCCAGCCGGTGTGGTGGATGACGTCGTGGTGGTG
>CAXTEJ010000041.1:0-7876 GCA_964243295.1 uncultured Actinomycetales bacterium
AAGCCCGAACGAGAGCCAACCAGCCTCAAGCGGATTCCCGTACGACCAGCCCGCGAAAATGCCCGGTGAGGGTGGGCCAATGGGGAACACCGGTGGTATGACCGCGATCAAGATCGGCTACGCCCGTGTCTTCACCGATGGGCATGACCTGACGGTGCAGCGCCAGGCCCTCGCCGAGCTCGGCGTGCAGGCCGACCGCGTCTAGGTCGACCACGGCATCGGCGGCACCAACTGGGCCCCGCCCGGGCTGCGCGAGACCCTGGCCGCCTGCGCCCGGCGAATCGCTCGTGGTCAACTAACCGCTGCATGTCACAGCTGAAGGCGTCCCGAACCCCTGTCGACGGGCGTCGACCTGCCGCCCCTGGAGCGCCGGTCCGCCGGAGGTGTCGTCAGGCGTGCAGCCCGGCCTCGTGGTCGGCGTGGCTGACGGGCTCGAGCTGGAACGTGGAGTGCTCGACCGCGACGCCGAAGTCCGCACCGACGCAGGCCTGCAGCCGGTCGAGCATGCGCGGGGCGTGCCCGTCCAGGAAGCACGAGTCGTCGATCACGACGTGCGCGGTTAGGACCGGTAGGCCGGTCGCGACCTGGGTGGCATGCAGGTCATGGACGGCGTGGACGTGCTCGAGCGCCAGGATGTGCTCCCGCACCGCTTGGAGGTCGAGGCCGCGGGGAGTCGCCTCGAGGAGCACCTCGGCGGTCTCACGCAGCAGCCGCAGCGTGCGGGGCAGGATCAGCAGGCCGATGCCGATCGACACGACGGCGTCCGCGCGCAGCCACCCCGTGGTCGCGATCACGAGGGCGGCCAGCAGCACCGCGACCGATCCGAGGGCGTCGCCCGCGACCTCGAGCACCGCGGCCCGCATGGTGAAGGTGCCGCTCGTGCTGCGGGTCAGCACCAGTATCGACACCACGTTGCCGGCCAGCCCGACGAACCCAAAGACCACCATCGCCCCCGAGCTGACGGCCGGCGGCTCCGTCAGCCGTCGGAGTGCCTCGACCAGCACGAGCACGCCGACGGCGAGCAGCACCGCCGCCTGCAACGTCGCGGCCAGCACCTCGGCTCGCTGGTAGCCCCAGGTACGTCGGTTGGTGGCGGGCCTGGCAGCGAGCGACGCGCCGATGAGGGCGATGACCAGCCCGGCAGCGTCGGTGAGCACGTGGCCGGCGTCCGCGAGCAGCGCCAGGCTGCCGGAGACCACCGCGCCGACGACCTCGACCACCAGGACCGCCGACGTGATCGCGAGCACCGTCACCAGGCGCCGCCGGTCGTCGCGGGCTCTCTCGCCCGCGTGACCCTCACTGCGGCTGTCCCCACCGTGGTCGTGGCCGATCATGCGTGCCGTCGGCCTTCCCCGCCGGAGCAGATGGCGGCATCGTGCTGGACGTCGGCGGGTGTCGTGCAGCAGGGCGCGCAGCACGACGTGGGCTCGCCGGCCACCGCGGCGTCGGGCGGTGGCAGCCCGCCCACCGCGGGAGTGCAGCAGCCGTCGCCGCGCCAGGCCCGTCGTCCCTCCACCAGCGCGAGGGCGGCGATGACCAGCCCCGCGCTCGGGTCGGCCCAGCCCCAGCCGAACAGGGCGTTGAGCGCCAGCCCGATCAGCAGCACCGCCGACAGGTAGGTGCACAGCAGCGTCTGGGTGGAGTCGGCGACGGCGCTGGCCGAGCCGAGCTCGCGTCCGGTGCGGCGCTGGGCAGCGGACAGCACCGGCATCACCACGACGCTGACCGCGGCCAGCACGAGCCCGATCCGGGACGTCGAGGGATCACCGCGGCTGACCAGCGCCCTCACCGACTCGACGCCGACGTAACCGGCCAGGGCGAAGAACGACAGCGCGATGACCCGCAGCGCGGTGTGCTCCCGGTCCTGTCGACTGCGTGCGGTGCGGGCGGCGAACTGCCAGGCGACCGCGGCCGCCGAGGTGACCTCGATCAGTGAGTCCAGCCCGAACCCCACGAGCGCGGTCGACGACGCGGCAGCCCCGGCCGTCAGCGCCACGACCGCCTCGACCACGTTGTAGGTGATCGTCGTCGCGACGAGCAGCCGCACCCGGCGAGCCAGCACCAGCTCTCGGGACGCCGCCGCCGTGGGCGTCGCCGCCGCGGCACTCATCAGCAGCAGCCCTGGTCGGCCGGCGCCGGGCAGATCGCCGCGTCGACCGCCAGCACGACGCCGAGCAGATCCGTCAGCGCGTGCGCCAGCGCCGGCTCGGCGAGCTCGTACCGAACCCGCCGGCCCTCGGGCACCGCGACGACCAGCCCGCAACCGCGCAGGCACGCCAGGTGGTTCGACAGGCTCTGCCTCGAGACGCCGATGCTCTCGGCGAGGTCGGCGGGGTAGCCCGGCGCCTCCCGCAGCGCCATCAGCACTTGCGCGCGGGTCGGGTCGGACAGCGCGTGCCCGAACCGCGCGAGGACCAGGCTCGGCGTCTGGCTCCGGGTCGGCATGCCCCGACGATACATCTGCACGTGAACCATGACCAGGTCGCGGGCCGGGATCGCATGATCACGGCGGGGCGGGGGCGGGGGGGGGGGGGGGGGCTGATTGCGGACCGGAAGTGCAAGATCACGGCGGGAAGGCGCCTGGCGAGCCGGGATTGAATGATCACGCAGGGGGAAGAGAGGCCGAGGCCCGGGGGCCGGAGGTCCGCGTCAAGGGAGCTTGCGACCAGCGGGCCGGAGGGTGCCGGGTCTCGGCCGGACTCAGCCGAGCGGCCGGACTCAGCCGAGCGGCCGGACCCAGCCTGAGCGGCCGGACTCAGCCGAGCGGCCGGACTCAGCCGAGCGGCCGGACTCAGCCTGAGCGGCCGGACTCAGCCCGAGCGGACGAGCCAGAACTAGCGCCGAGCGAGTCGATCAAGCCAGCCCCACCGAGCCGGGATTGCATGATCACGGGAATGGGGGGAGGGGTCAGCGGGCCCAGGACTCGAGCTGGCTGACGAACGCGGCGGCGGAGACCTGCCAGTCCAGGTCGGCGACGGCGGCGCGGCGGCCGTTGCGGCCGAGGCGCTCGCGCAGCTCGCGGTCGTCCACCAGCTGCCGGACCGCGCCCGCCACGGCGGCGGGGTCGTCGAACGGCACGACGAGGCCGGCGTCGTACTCGCGCACCATGGCGGCGGCGGCGGGGTTGGCGGTCGTGACGACGGGCACGCCGTTCGCCATGTACTCCATGAGCTTGGTGAACCGCGAGTGCGCGTAGTTGGGCTCGTCGTGCAGCAGCGACAGGCCGACGGCCGCGCCCTGCAGCAGGCCGAGGGCGACGTCGTTCGGGACGAACCCGCGCCAGGTCAGCAGCCCCTCGTCGTGGGCGGCCTGCACCGCGGGCCGGACGTCGGCGTCAGCGTTGCCCACCAGCTCGAGCCGGACGCCGGGCGGCAGGTCGCGCGCGAGCTGCACCATCTCCAGCCCACCGCGCTGGCGGGTGATGCGCCCGAGGTAGACGACCCGGTCGTCGCCGGGCGGCGGGGGCTCGTCGACGGGCACGGGAACGGTGTTGGGGACGACGGGGTGGCGCCTCGCGAAGCGCGCGTCGTAGCCGTACTCGGCGAGCGTGAGGTGCACGCGCCGCTCGGCGACGGCCTCGGCGCGCAGCACCGACCAGGACGCGAGCCGCCGCAGCGGCCCAGGCACGTAGGCCTTCATCGAGACGGCGGCCGCGGTGTCCTCGTGGACGTCCCAGACCACCGGCGGCAGGGCACGCTGCCCCGGCAGCGTGAGCAGCAGCTCGGGGTCGTGCAGCAGCACCAGGTCGTGCCAGGGCGCCTCCTGCGCGAGCACGCGTCGGGCGGCGAGGCCGGCGGTCAGGCGCCGGCGTCCGGTGGCGCGCGGCAGGTCGACGGGCCGGACGCCGTCCGGGGGAGTGCGGCCGTACGCGGTGAACGGCGCCGCGTAGGTGACCTGGTGACCCGCCTCGAGCAGGCTGCGCATCTGCCGGTGGCGGATCCGGGCGTCCTGCGGGTCGTGCACCACCGTCATGACGAGCACCCGCACGCTCAGCCCACCGACGTGGTGTAGGCGGCGATGACCTCGTTGGACGGGCCGTCCATGCGCAGCACGCCCTGGTCGATCCACAGGGTGCGCTCGCAGGTGTCCTGGACGGCCTTGAGCGAGTGGCTGACGAGGAAGACCGTGCCGGCCTCGGCCCGCAGCTCGTTGATGCGCTTCTCGCTGCGCCGCTGGAACTCCGCGTCGCCGACCGCGAGCGCCTCGTCGACCAGCAGGATGCGGTGGGTGGCGGACGCGGCGATGGCGAAGCGCAGCCGGGCGCCCATGCCGGCGGAGTAGGTGCGCATCGGCAGCTCGATGAACTCGCCGATGCCCGCGAACTCGACGATCGAGTCGTAGCGCTCGCGCACCTGCTCGGGTGTGAGACCCATCGCCAGGCCGCCGAGCACGACATTGCGCTCGCCGCTCAGCTCGTTGATCAGGGCCGCGTTGACGCCGAGCAGCGTGGGGTCGGTGTCGGCGTAGACGGCGCCCTCGTCGGCCGGTGTGAGCCCGGCGATGGCGCGCAGCAGCGTCGACTTGCCCGACCCGTTGTGCCCGATGACGCCGATGGCCTCGCCCTCGTAGGCGGTGAAGCTCACGCCCTTCAGCGCGTGGATCTGCCGCGCCCGGCGCATGCTCGTGGCCCGCTTGAGCAGCCGGGTGGCTTCGTTCTTGGTCGGGCGGCCGGTGGCGTAGACGGTGTAGCGCACGTGCAGGTCGTCGCAGATGACGGTCGGACGACGGGTCTCGGCCGGGCGGTCCGGTGCCGGCGGGGCGGCCTGGCTCACGACGGGCTCACTCACGGCGGGCCGGCTCACGACGGACTCACTCACGACGGGCTCACTCACGGCCGTACTTCTCCTCGGCCCGCCAGAAGTAGAGGAACCCGACGAGGAGGAACCCGACGCCGTAGCCGATCGCGAGCTGCCAGGTGTGGCCCGGCGCGGGCTCACCCTCGATGACCGCGCCGCGCACCAGGCTGATGTAGGCGTGAACGGGATTCAGCTCGAGCACGTAGGCGAGGACGCCCTCGCTCCCCCCGGCGTCCTTCGCCGGCTGGATGTAGAAGATGCCGCTCAGGTAGAAGACCAGCCGGGTGAGGAACGGGATCAGCTGGGTGATGTCGCGGACGTGGATCGTCAGCCGCGCCGCCATCATCGCGAGGCCGGCGCAGAACATCGACATGAGCGCCAGCGCCGGGATGATGTGGAGCCACGCCAGCCGCACCGGCTCGCCCCTGACCAGCGCCACCACGAGGATCACGACGATCATCGGGATCATGGCGAGCAGCTGCTCGATGATGGTCGAGAGCGGCAGCACGGCCCGTGGGAAGTGCAGGCTCTTGATCAGCCCGGTGTTGCCGGTGATCGAGCGGGCGCCGTCGGTGAGGCAGCCGGCGAAGAACTGGAAGATGAAGACGCCGACGACCAGCGAGGCGACGAAGTTCTCGGGACGTCTGTCGCTCGGGAGCAGCAGGCCGAACACGAACCCGTAGACGGTGGCGTTGATCAGCGGTCGCAGCACGATCCAGGCGATGCCGAGGCGGTCCTGCTCGTTCGCGGAGCGGAACCTGGCGCGCGCCAGGCCGAAGCAGAAGTACCGGCGACCCCACAGCTGGGCGAGGTAGACGCCGAGCGGGGGGCGGCTGCCGAGCTTGACGAGCCCGTGCTGGGCCGCGAGCGAGGCGCGGTGCGCGTGGCTGGGGTCGGCGGCGTCGCTGTGCTCCTGCTGGGACGCGGTGGTCACGGCGCTCACGGTCGCACCCCGCGTGACGGTCGGCCAGCGTGCCCGAGGTCGAGCGTGCGGTGGTCGGGCGCAGCGGGCACGGTCGCCTCTCGGTCACGGTCGCCGGCGGACCGGCCGGCCCGCCAGCCGCCTAGTGTGGCACGCCGGGCGGGACGGTCAGCGGACCCGCGGACGGGTGGAGGAGGGCGGTGGCGGTGAGCACGGGAACCACCTGGCGGCGGCTGCGACGCACCGGCCTCGTGGCGGCCCTGCTGCCACCGGTCCGGGTGCTCGCGTGCGCGCCGGCCGCGGCCCTGGCGGCGTGGCGGTGGCGCGGGGGCAGCCCGCTCGACCTCGACTTCTACGCTTCGCAGGCGGCGGGGCCGACGTCCGGCTGGGCGCCGAGCGCGCTGCGGTACGCCGGACGCCGGGGTGCGCTCGCGCACTACCTGCTCGCCGGTCGGCGCGACGGCTTCACCCCCCACCCGCTGCTCGAGCCGGCGTGGGGCGCGCCGCGCACCTGGCGCCGGCCGTTCCCCGAGCCGCTGCTCGCGCCTGGTTCGTCGCATCCAGCGCTGGCAGCCGTCGTCGACGCCGCAGGGCTCGCCGACGCCGACACGGTGGCCGTCGTCCTCAGGGGGCCTCGAGCGCGGTACGGCGACCTGCGAGGTGCCGCGGTCAGCGCCCTCGCGCTGCGGCACCGGCAGGAGGCGCTGCGGCTGCTGCCGCGGGTGCAGCCCACGTGGTCCGACGCGGCGCTGCCGGCGCACAGTCCCGACCTGCCGTCGGTCACCGTGGTGATGCCGGTGATGAACCGGCCCGCGCAGGTCGTCGAAGCGATCGCCTCGGTGCAGGCGCAGACGCACCCGAGCTGGCAGCTGGTCGTGGTCGACGACGGATCGACCGACACCACGCCGGACGTCGTCGCCGAGGTCGCCGCGCGCGACCCCCGGGTGCAGCTGGTGCGCGCCGACCACGGGGGCGTGAGCGCCGCGCGCAACCTCGGCGCGGCGCGGGCGACCGGCGAGGTGCTCGCCTGGCTCGACTCCGACAACACCTGGGCGCCGACGTACCTGGCCACCATGCTCGGCGAGCTGCGGCGCACCGGCGCCGAGAGCGCCTACGCGGTGCTCGAGCAGCGCACCGACCACGGCGTGCGCTATCGCGCGCTCGACGCCGGGCTCGAGGCGCTCCGGCTGCAGAACCACGTCGACCTCAACGTGCTCGTCGCCCGCCGTGCCGCGGTCGAGGCGGTCGGCGGCTTCGACACGAGCCTGCGCCGGGCCGTCGACTACGACCTCGTGCTGCGCCTCGCCGCGCGCGAGGTCCCGACCTTCGTCCCCGTCGTCGGCGCCGGCTACGACGAGCGCCGCGAGGGCTCCGACCGCATCACCGTGCGCGAGTCGCGCACCTGGTCGGACGTCGTCCGCGCCCGACGGCTGGTCGACTGGTCTGTGCTCGCGGTGGCGAAGCGCGTGCCCGGCCGGGTCACCGCGGTGCTGCACGTGACGCGCGCCGCCCCGCTCGACCGCACCGCCCGGACGGTGGTCGCGGCGCTGCAGGGGGCGAAGGGCGACGTCGAGCTCGTGGTCGTCGACGCCGGCGGGTCGCGTGCCGTCGCCTGCTCCCTCGCCGTGCTGGCCGCGACCGACCCCCGCCTGACGGTGCTGCGCTGGCCGGCGCCGATGACCCCCGGCTGGGCGCTGGCGCACGCCTTGCCGCACGTGACGGGTGAGGTCGTGGCAGTGCTCGACGCCGAGCTCAACGGTGGGCCGACCGCCGGCTGGGACGGGGACGCGCGCGCGCTCGCCGACGGAGCCGTTCTCGCGCCCCACCTGCTGGCCGCCCGCACGGCGGACGTCGTCGCCGTCGGCGGCGCCGACCCGCTGCACGCCGACGACGCGTGGCGCGCCGACCTCGTCGAGCGGCTGGCGGCACGGCGCGAGATCCCCGCGACCTGACGCGCCGACCCGCTGTTCCGGCGATCTCGCGTCCCTACGCCTGGGCGCCGACCGCAGGCCAGCGGAAGTGTTCGGCTGACACGGATCTTCGTCACCCGAGCTCAACCGGGCGCCCGTGACCGCCGAAGTGCCATCCTGAGCCGACCGCCACCTCAGGGAGCCTGATCCGTGCCACGCCCGACGACGCGCGCCGCGACGACCCTGCT
>CAXTEJ010000041.1:7976-26911 GCA_964243295.1 uncultured Actinomycetales bacterium
CGCGCGGCTCGGCTGCTCGGCGGCGACGATCCTGTCGACGTACTACCCGGGGACGACGCTCGCGACGCGGGCGCTGCGCCCCGGCGTGCGGCTGCGGCTGATGGCGAGCGAGCCGGCCGGACACAGCACGGTCGCGGCCCAGGACGGTCCGATGACCTGGGTCGCCGTCACCGCGCGCAAGACCGTCGTCCAGCCGAAGGGCTCGGTGTGGTCGGTGCAGCGCCGCGCCGACGGCCGCGGCCTGGTGCTGAAGGACGACAAGGGCGCCGAGCGGTTCTGGGTCGACAAGGCGGGCGTGCTGCAGCTGCAGCAGCGCGGCACGATAGCCCGCGTCCGCAGCCTCGCCGGCAGCTCGCTGCGCACCGACCTGCGGATGCGCTGGGACGACACGGAGTTCAGCGCGACCTCCTCCGGCCTGACCGCCGAGCAGGTGCTGCGCGACGACGCCACCGGCACCGCAGTGCAGAAGTACCTGTGGGGCCTCGCCGAGGTGCCCGCCAGCTGGCCGGCCGCCGCGCTGCAGGCGCAGGCGATCGCCGCCCGCACCTACCTCGTCGCCGGGTACGCGCCCGCGACCGAGCCCTCGACGTACCGGATCGGCACCACGACGGCGACCCAGCACTACGGCGGGGTCAAGCACGAGCTCGAGGACGCCGCCGCGGGCGGCGCCTGGCGCGCCGCCGTCGACGCGACGGCCGGCCAGGTCGTGAACGGTGCCGACGGCGCACCGATCGACGCGGTGTTCACCTCGAGCCACGGCGGCCGCAGCGAGGACGTGCGCTACGTCTGGGGCGGCCCGGGCGTGCCGTACCTGCGGTCGGTCGACGACAGCCGGTGGGACGCGGCGTCCGACAACCCGTTCCGCTCGTGGTCGGTCGGCCTGTCGCAGCAGGAGGTGGCGCGCCGGTTCGGCTTCGACACCGTGACCGACGTGCGGGTCGGCGCGCCCGGCGGCCCCGACCGGGTGGCCGGCGTGAGCGTCACCGGCAACCGCGGCGGCGTCGTCAGCGTGCGCACGCTGACCGGCTACGCGGTGCGCACGGCGCTGGGCCTGCGCTCGCCGTCCTTCACCCTGCAGTGGCTCGTGCCCGCCACCAGCCAGCCGCTCGCCGGTGACTTCGACGGAGACGCCCGCGGGGACGTCGGCTGGTTCGCGGGCGGCCGCGTGACGCTGCTCACCGCCACGGGCGTGCGCCGCAGCTACGCGCTCGGCGGCCCCTCGTCGCGCGCCGTGGTCGGCGACTTCGACGGCAACGGCAAGGACTCGGTCGGCGTGGTCACCGGCACCCGCTGGTGCTTGCGCAACCTCGTCCGCAGCGGTGCGTGCGACGTCGGGTTCGACTACGGCACGCCCACCGACGTGCCGGTCTCGGGCCGCTGGCACGGCGGGCGCGCCGACGGCGTTGGCGTGTGGCGCGACGGCCAGTGGTTCCTCAAGGACGTCGCGGGTGCGGGCCCGACGACCACTCGGTTCGCCTGGGGGCGTCCGGGCGACGCGCCGGTGGTCGGCGACTGGGACGGCGACGGCACCGACTCGCAGGGCGTCGTCCGGTCGGGCAGGTGGTTCCTCGGTCGGACCCTCGAGAGCGCCTCGCCGTCGACCTCCTTCACCTACGGCGGTCCCGCCGACCGCTTCGTCGCGGGCACCTGGGCCGGCGGCCGGCGCAGCCTCGCCGGTGTCGTCGCCGGCTCGACGTTCTTCCTGCGGGTGCCCGCCGGCCCCGGCGGCTCGCAGGTCACGACCCGACGGGTGACGCTCGCGCCCTGACCGACCGCGGCCTGCCCTGACCCGTCGGCCTGCCTTGACCCGCCGCACTGACCCGCCTCACCGACCCGCCCGTCGCCGCGTGGACGGCCGCCCGTCACCGGATCGTGACCTGATCGAGCGCTGCCCGTCGTGCCGCTGCGTGAGGTGTCGGTGGCAGCGTGTATGGACGCGGGGCTGTTCAGGGGTTACGGTCACAACTGCACCAGCAGCCACACGCGCAACAGCCTCGATGGTCGGTGTCAAGCGACACGCCGCACCAACCGAGGGAAAGCACGTGACCGCCGCCAGTCGGTCTCGTCCCGATCCGCGTCCGGTCCGGCCCGCAGGGGCGCGGCCCCGGCCCGCAGCAACGGAGAACCATGTCCGGTCACCGCCTCCCGTCGATGCGCCACGCCCGACGGTGCCGAGCCCTGCTGATCACGGCCACCGTGGCCGCGATGGCCGTGCAGCCGCTGCTGAGCACGCCGGCGTCCGCCATGGACCTGCCGACGCCGGTGCCCGCGCCCAGCCCGGCGCCGCCGTCCGACCCGCTGCCGACCGACCCGTCGCTGCCCGGCCCGACGCTGCCCGGGCCCGTCCTGCCGACGCCTGCGCCGGTGCCCGTCCCGCTGCCTGCGCCGCCGTCCCCGACCGCCGTGCTGCCGACCACGACGGACGTCGTCCCCACCTACCGCTCGCAGCTGAGCTGCGACCCGGCCGCCAAGCCCGGCGTCGAGGCCTACGCCCGCATGGTCATGCAGCACTACGGCGTCGGCCGCAGCGGCGGCATCGTGCGCGGCTGCGGCATCGGCGCCAGCAGCGAGCACAAGGAGGGACGCGCGTTCGACTACATGCTCAGCGTCAAGGTGCCGGCCCAGAAGGCCGCCGGCGACTCGTTGACGCAGTGGCTGACCGGTGCCGACGACCACGGCGTCGTCGGCGGCAACGCCCGTCGCCTCGGCGTCATGTACGTCATCTGGAACCGCCGCATCTGGAGCACCTACGCCGTCGGCAGCGGGTGGCGCGCCTACCACGGCGCCAGCGCGCACACCGACCACGTGCACACCAGCTTCACGTGGGACGGCGCCGAGAAGCGCACCTCCTGGTGGGACGGCTCGCCCGTCACGACCGAGGACAAGGGCCCGTGCCGGGTCTTCCTCGGCCAGCCCGCCCCGATCTACACCGGCCCCCGGCTCACGTCCTGCCCCAGCAAGCTGCCGTCCGCGCCGGCGTCGCCGTACAAGCTCGTGTGGCCCGGCCAGAGCGGCAGCTCGGTGCGCGTGGCGCAGGACAGGCTCGGCATGAACGCCGATGGCGTCTTCGGCTCCGCGACGCGCAGCCGGCTGCTGACCTGGCAGCGCTCGAGCGCCCTGCCCGTGACCGGTGTGCTCGACAAGCCGACCTGGGCGATGCTCGTGCCGGCGCCGCTGCCGACCCCGACGCCCACCCCGACACCGACCCCGGCACCGGGTGATGACCCGACGCTGCCGGCGGCCCCGCCCGTTCCGGGCCCGACCCCGCTGCCGACCCCGTCGCCCGTCGGGCCGGTCGTCCCGGTCGTGCCGGTCGTGCCGCCCCGGACGTCGATCACGCCGTTCCGCACCACGGTGGTGCACGAGGGGTCGGTGGGCACCGCGGTGGTGGTGCTGCAGCGGGCGCTGCACATCGAGTCCACCGGCTTCTTCGACGCGGTCACCGCCACGGCCGTCAAGGCGGTGCAGACCCGCGCCAAGCTGACCGCGACCGCCACCGTCGACGACACCACGTGGGGTGCGGTCGAGTACTACGCCTACCCGCTGCTGCGGTTCCGCTCGACCGTGGTGCAGAAGGGCAGCACCGGTCCGGTGGTCGCGGCGCTGCAGAAGGCGCTGCGGCTGAAGACCGACGGGCTGTTCGGCAGCGGCACCCGCTCGGCGGTCGTGAAGGCGCAGCAGATTGCGGGCATCCCAGCCACCGGCGTCGTCGACAAGGCCACCTGGGTCGCCGTGGAGTCGGCCGCCTACCCGCTGGGCGCACCCGCCGTCACGCGATCGGACGCCGCCCTCGCGCCGGCCGTCCTCGCGCGCACGACGGCGCTGTCGCCGTACAAGACGCGCGTGCTGCGCCGCGGCACCACCGGCACGGCGGTCGTCGCGCTGCAGAAGGCGCTGGGTGTGAAGGCGGACGGCCGCTTCGGCTCGGGCACGCTCGCCGCGGTCAGGTCCTTCCAGGCGAAGCAGAAGCTGTCGACCCGATCGGGCGTCGTCGACCGCCGCACCTGGGACGCCGCCGAGCGCGTCGCGTTCCCGCTGCTGCGCTACCGAACCGCGGTGGTCAAGGCCGGCAGCAAGGGCGCCGCGGTCACCGCGCTGCAGAAGGCGCTGAGGGTCGAGGCCGACGGCCGGTACACCGCCGCGACCGTGAGCGTGGTCAAGGCGGCGCAGCGCCGGGCGGGCCTGCCCGCCAACGGCATCGTGACCGTCACCACGTGGGTCGCGCTGGAGAAGCGCGCCTACCCCTACGGCAAGCGTCGCTGGTAGCGCTCGCCGTCCGCAGCGCCCTCCCTGCGTCACCGGTCGCCGTGGTCGCCCCTCGATGGTTTCGGCCCAGGACTGACCAGCGCAGCTGTGGCGAAACGGTCGGACAGCGTGCGGAAGGCCTCAGCCAGAGCCGGTGGGCTGACGGCGAGGACATCGGCGTCGTAGCGGGCGATCGCAGCGGCGATGCCGATCCAGGACCAGGCGCCGACAGTGAGCCGGCAGCGGTCGGGGCCGAGGGCTTCGACGATGCCGTCGTAGGCGAACGGGGCGACCCGGCTGGCCGGCAGCTCGAGGTCCACGGTGCCGGTGCACGCCCAGGTGTCGGCGCCATCGGTGGTGCCCTTGAATACGCCGTTCACGAAGGTGGCGAGGTCACCGCCGGGCAGTGCGCGGGGGGCGAAGCGTGGACCGGTCGGCATGCGGGGGGTCATCCGGTCGCAGCGGTAGGTGCGCCAGTCGGCCCGGTCGAGGTCGAAGGCGACGAGGTACCAGCGGCCGCTGCGGGTGACCAGGTGGTGCGGTTCAGCTCGCCGGGGCGGGATGAGCTCATCGTCTCGATGAACCGGCGCGGGAGCGTCCGGCGTTGCGCCGGAGCCTGGAGTCGCGTGACCACCGGCGGAGGCGTAGTCGAAGCGCAGGACCTCGTGGGCTCGGATGGCCGCGGTCAACGCCACCAGCACCTCCGGATCGATCTCAGCGGTCGCGCCTGCCGCGACGGGAGTGACCCGGACGGCGTCGATGCGGTGCCGCAGCCGCGCGGGCATCACCTGCCGGACGGTGGTCAGCGCGCGGGTGGCGGCCTCGCCGATGCCCGCGCCACTGGTGGTGGCCACCTGCAGGGCGACGGCGAGGGCCACGGCCTGGTCGTCGTCGAAGAGCAGCGGCGGTAGGTCGGCGCCGGCGTCGAGGCGGTAGCCGCCGTCGGGACCCTTGAACGCCTGGACGGGGTACCCGAGCTCACGGAGCCGGTCGATGTCGCGGCGCACCGTGCGCGGGGTGACGTCCAGCCGCTGGGCGAGGGTGGCGCCGGGCCAGTCGCGGCGGGCCTGCAGCAGCGACAGCAGGGTGAGCAACCGGGAGGAGGTCCCGTTCTTCTCGTGCACGCCTCCCATGATGTCCACAGTAGAGGACGTGACCTGTCCGCTACCTCTGCGAAGTTCGTGTCATCGCCACCATGGGGGTGGCGGGACATCGAGGAGCGCGACATGAGCGTCACCACCACCACGCACCTGAACTTCCGCGGCCAGGCCCGCGAAGCGCTGGACTTCTACGCCTCGGTGTTCGGCGGTGAGGTCATGGCTTTCACCTTCGCCCAGAGCGGGGACGAGCGGGACACCGCTGACGGCGCGGTGGCCGAGCAGATCAAGTGGGGCGGCGTCCAGGCCCCGAACGGCTTCGCGGTCATGGCCTTCGACGTCCCCCCGCAGCGGGCCCACGACGCCGGTACCGATGCCGTCTACGTCTCGGTGCGCGGCACCGACCCCGAGGAGATCACCCGGTACTGGCAGGCCCTGGTCGTCGGCGGCACGGTCCGGGCGGAGCTGGCCCCGGCCGGCTACGCCCCTCTCTACGGGATGGTCACCGACCGCTTGGGCGTGACCTGGGTCCTGGACGTCCTCCCGCCCTACAACGGCTGACCCCCGCGCCGGGGGCGGGAGGACAGCGTGCGCCTCGTCGTCCTCCTCTGGTGAATGGTGACCCGTGGCCGGCCTCGCACCCTGCGGGGCCGGCCACGGGCGTGTCGGTCGCCCTCCTGGACCGCCCGGCGCGCCCAGACCCTTGACCGCCCCTGTGGCTCACCAGCCCGCGGTCACCCCATCGACGACCCTGCGACCAGAAGGAACACCCCGTGGACACCCGACCGCTCGGCCGCACCTCCACCCCCGGACGGTGGGCCCCGAGGTGAGCACCCTGCTCGACGCGCGAGCGCTCAACCGGGCCACGCTGGCCCGCCAGCTCCTGCTCACCCGCACCGACATCCCGGTCTTGGATGTCGTCACCCACCTGTGCGGGCTGCAGGCCCAGGAGCCGCAGGAGCCCTTCATCGGGTTGTGGTCACGGCTGGCCGACTTCGACCCGGCTGCCCTCACCGCAGGCCTGGAGCATCGGCGGCTGGTCCGGCTGCACCTCATGCGGCGCACCGTCCACCTCGTCGACGCCGATGACGCGTGGAAGTGGCGGCCCCGTCATCAGGGGTTGCTGCGCCAGCGGACCGTCGGCACCTATCGCCGCGAGCTCGCCGACACCGACCTCGACGACCTCACGCACGCCGCGCACGACCTCATGGCGACAGGCCAAAGCCGATCCCTGGGCGAGGTTGGCCGGTCGATGGCGGTCCGGTGGCCAGAGCCGGGTGCCCGGGTCCTGGGCGAGGTCGCCGTCGCGGCCCTGCTGCCCACGGTGCAGCTCCCCCCGCGCGGAACCTGGCGGAGCACCGCAGGCGCCCGGTACCAGCTGCTCTCGACCTGGCTGGGCCGCGACTCCCCGACGCGTGCAGAAGCTGACTCGGACACCGCCGATTCTGTTGACCAGGACCTCGTCCGGCGGTACCTCACCGCCTTCGGACCGGCGGCGACCGCGGACCTGCGCGCCTGGTGCGGGCTGACCGGTCTGTCGGTGGCAGTGGCAGCGGTCCGCGAGGAGTGCGTCTCGTTCCGCGACGCCCGCGGGCGTGCGCTGCTCGACCTCCCCAGCGCGCCCCGACCCGACACGGACACCCCCGCCCCCGTACGCTTCCTGCCCGCCTTCGACAACGTGGTCCTGGGCTACCACGACCGCAGCCGCATCATCGACGATGAGCACCGCGGCCTGTCTGTCACCGGCGCCCGCCTGGTCCTGGTCGACGGCCGGGTCGCCGCCACCTGGGTGCATGCGCAGGACGGGACCACCCGGGCAGGCGGAACGGTCACCGTCACGCCGCTTCACCGCCTGACCCGCACCCAGCGCACGGAGGTCGGCCAGGAGGCCTCTCGGCTCGCCGCCTTCTTGAACGACGGCCGGGGCCGCGCGCGGATCGCGGCCAGGACCTGATGTACCGCACCGCTGACGCGCCGGCACTGCGCCCGTCCCGCTCGATCCAAGACGCGCAGCGATCGATGATCAGGACAGCGGCTCCGAAGCCGCAGAGGGTGCTGTTACGGCCATCCCATGGGGGATCCCGTTGCGGGCACGACAACCGGTGGGTAGGCGTGCGCATCGGTCACATGGCGCTACGCGGATCGCGCCACCTGCTGCGAGTCAACCCGCGGTGACGCGCTCGTCGTCCCGGCGCCGGTCCTGCAGCTCGGGGTCGGGGTCGCGCACGAGCACGAGCGACCCGTCGAGCAGCAGCGGCGCGAGCAGCCCGGCCACCGGGTCGTGCGTCGCGGTCGACGTCAGCAGCCGGACGTCGGCGGGCCAGCCGGCCGCGGCCGCCGCCTCACGGGCGGCGGGCAGCAGACCCGCGTAGTCGAGCGTCGTCCCGAGAAGCGTCAGCGCCGGCGTGCCGGGGTCCGGCTGGTCGACGGGCTCGAAGACGTCGGGCTGCCCGGTGACCGACGCCGCCTCGTCCACGACGCCCGCGGGCAGGCCCGGGCCCGGCCACGAGCGCGCGAGCGCGGGCAAGGTCACGGCGACGACCGTCTCGCTCGGCCCGGCCTGCAACGGGTCGTCGGTCACCCAGACGCGCACCTCGCCGTCGTGGCGCTCGCCGTCCCTCACCACGACCACCTCGGCGCCGACCGACCATCCCGCGAGCAGCCAGTACGCAGCCCGCCAGTGAAGGGGCAGGTCGACCACGACCCGGTCGCCCGGCTCGACCCCGAGCTCGTCCACGAGCAGGTTGGCTGCCTTGGCGACCCAGTTCGCGAGCACCCGCGCCGACAGCTCGATGCGCTCGCCGCGCGTGGCGCCGGCGGCGTCGTCGTACCAGGTGAGCCGGGGGCGGCCGGGGTCGCTGTCGCTCAGCGCCCGCAGCAGCTGCGGCACCGCGGTCGCGCGGCCGAACGCGGGGGAGCTCACGCCCGGGGCAGGCCGCGCCGGAACGCGACCGCCTCGTCGTACGTCGGCAGCAGCCCCTGCTCGCGCGCCTGCTCGAGCGTGGGCGCGGCGAGGTCCTTGGGCGACAGCAGCGGCTCGACCGCACCGCCGCCGGGCAGCTGCGTCGGCCACGCGATGCCGATCTCGGGGTCGAGCGGGCTGACGCCGTGCTCGCGGCCGGGCGCGTAGGGCGCCGAGCACAGGTACATGAACACCGCGCCCTCGGTCAGCGCCATGTAGCCGTGGCCGAGACCCTCCGAGACGTAGACCGCCTGCCGGCTCACGTCGTCCAGGTGGACCAGCTCGTGCTGGCCGTACGTCGGCGAGCCCACCCGGATGTCGACCACGACGTCGACGACCGCGCCCCTGACGCAGGTGACGTACTTGGCCTGGCTCGGCGGCAGCTGCGCGAAGTGGATGCCGCGCACGGTTCCGGCGGTGCTGGTCGAGATGTTCGACTGGACGACGTCGAGGTCGTGCCCGACCGCATCCGCGAACGCCGAGCCCTTGAACCACTCGAGGAACACGCCGCGGTCGTCCGGGAACAGCCGGGGCTCGACGCGCCAGGCGCCCTCGATCGACAGGGGGGTGATCTGCATGCTGGAACACTAGCGAGGTGACCACGCCCGGACCCGCAGCCGCCTCGCCCGCGACCACCCGCAGCTGGCTCGTCGTGGGTGGCCGCGGCATGCTCGGCACCGATGTCGTGCACGCCCTGACCGACGCCGGTCACGAGGTCAGCGCCGTCGGCAGCCGCGACCTCGACGTCCGCGACGCCGAGGCGTGCCGGGCCGCCGTCCGCGGCTTCGAGGTCGTCGTCAACTGCGCCGCCTGGACGGCCGTCGACGACGCCGAGACCGACGAGGCCGGCGCCTTCGCGATCAACGCGACCGGCCCGGCGAACCTCGCCCGCGCCTGCGCCGCCGCCGGCGCGCGGCTGGTCACGGTGTCGACCGACTACGTCTTCGACGGGCAGGCCACCACGCCCTACGCCGAGGACGCCCCGATCGCCCCGCGCTCGGCGTACGGACGCACCAAGGCCGCCGGCGAGTGGGGCGCGCGGTCCGAGCACGACGACGTGCTGGTGCTGCGCACGGCCTGGCTGTACGGCGCGCACGGCGGCTGCTTCCCGCGCACCATCGCGCGGGCGCTGGGCCAGCGCGACACCCTCGACGTCGTCAGCGACCAGGTGGGCCAGCCGACCTGGACCGTCGACGTGGCGCGCCTGGTGGTCGACCTCGTCGCCGCGCAAGCCCCCGCCGGCACCTACCACGCGACGTCGTCCGGCCAGACCTCGTGGCACGGGTTCGCCCAGGCCGTCGCCGAGGAGGCCGGCACCGACCCGGCGCGCGTGCGCGAGACCGACTCTGCGGCGTTCGTGCGGCCCGCCCCCCGGCCGGCGTACTCGGTGCTGGCGCACGACGGGCTGCTCGCCGCGGGCGTCACGCCCATCGGCGACTGGCGGGAGCGGTTCGCGCTCGCCGCTCCGTCGGTGCTCGGGGCCTGACTGGTCAGGCGAGAGTGCAGGATCGGCTGCTTCGCCACGCCTGAAGCAGCCGATCGGGTGCACTCGGCGGGAGCCGTCCCGGTTCGCGCGGGATCAGCTCAGTCGACGTCGGGCCAGCGGTCGTAGGCGCGCACGAGCTGCAGCACCGCGAGCACGATGTCGGCGCGCTCGGTCGGGTCGTCCGGCACGTTCTCGATCCAGTCGTCGGGCAGGATGCCGCCGGCGGCGCGACGGCAGCGGCGCAGCTCGCGCGCCGAGAGGTCGTGGTCGTCGGCGAGGCTGGGCAGGGACTCCCGCAGAGCGGGAGCAGCACGGGGGTCGGCCACCGCGAGGACGGCCTCGGCGGCGTCCAGCCAGGACGTGTCGCCGTCGGCGCACGTCTCCAGCCGTTCCGCGACCGCGGTGTACATCATCATCTGCGCCTCCCACCAGCCCGGGAGCTGCTCCTCGTGCTCGTCGAACGGCAGCGCGAGCGCCCGCTCGACGAACCGGCGGGCCCGGACGTCGTCGCCCTCGTCGAGGGCGCGCCTGGCCTTGACGAGCAGGTTGGCCGCGGCCTGCGCCATCCCACGGCTCACCGGGGAGAGCAGGTGGTTCGAGGCGTCACGGACGTTGCCGAGCGGCAGTGCGCGCTCGGCGTCCAGCGCGGCGACGACTGCGTCCCACGGTTCGTCGGTCACCGCAGCTCCCTCAGTGCCGCAGCAGGCCGACGAGGTACTGGCCGTAGCCGGACTTGCGCAGCGCCTCGCCGCGCTCGCGCAGCTCGTCGTCGGTCAGGAACCCCGCGCGCCACGCGACCTCCTCGGGGCAGCCGACCTTCAGGCCCTGCCGGGCCTCGACCACGCGGACGAACTCGCCGGCGTCCATGAGCGAGTCGAACGTGCCGGTGTCGAGCCAGGCGGTGCCGCGCGGCAGCACCTGCACGGCGAGCCGGCCGGCCTCCAGGTAGAGGCGGTTGATGTCGGTGATCTCGAGCTCGCCGCGGGTAGAGGGCTTGAGGTCGTGGGCCATCGCCACCACGTCGTTGTCGTAGAAGTACAGACCCGGCACGGCGAAGTCGCTCTTGGGCTCGGCCGGCTTCTCCTCCAGCGAGATCGCCCTGCCGGTCTCGTCGAACTCGATGACGCCGTACGCCGTGGGGTCGGCGACCTGGTAGGCGTAGACGAGCGCGCCGTCGAGGTCGGAGTTCTCACGCAGCCGCGTGCCGAGCCCGGGGCCGTAGAAGATGTTGTCGCCCAGCACGAGCGCGACCTTGTCGTCCCCGATGAAGTCGGCGCCGATGACGAAGGCCTGCGCGAGCCCGTCGGGGGAGGGCTGCACGGCGTAGGTGATCGAGATGCCGAAGCGGCTGCCGTCACCGAGCAGCCGCGTGAACTGGTCGGCGTCGTGGGGCGTCGTGATGATCAGCACGTCACGGATGCCCGCCATGATCAGCATCGACAGCGGGTAGTAGATCATCGGCTTGTCGTAGACCGGCACCAGCTGCTTGCTGACGCCCATCGTGATGGGATGCAGGCGCGTGCCCGACCCCCCGGCCAGGATGATGCCTCTCATGGCGGTCAACCTATAGCGTCCCCGGCGTGACCCCCGTCGACCGCGCAGTCGACGCCGTGGTCGACCGTGCAGTCGATCGTGCGGGGGTTGCGGTCGCGACGGCCGTGGTCGTCGGCACCGCCGTGGCAGTGCCGCTGCTCGCGCTCGACCTGTGGCGGCCCGTCGTCGCCCTGCCCGTCCTGCTCGTCGCCGTCGCGGTCGCCGTCCGGTGCGCGGCGGCTGTGCCCGGCGTCGGCGACGCCCCAGCCTGGACGACGCGCAGCATGGTGGCCGTGTGCCTCGCGGCGGGCGTGTGGGCCGGGGCGACGCATGCCGAGCACGTGGTGCTGCGCCGCGACGCCGGCACCTACGCCCTCTACGGCCAGCAGGTCGCCACCGCCCACGGGCTGCCCGTCGACGCGCGCGTGGCCGACATCGGCGGCCCGGCGGTGCTCGACCTGCCCGGCGTCACGGTCGCCAGCCCCGGCTACTTCGCGCAGGGCTCGGGCGCCGGCACCCACGTGGTGCCGCAGTTCCTGCCCGCGACGCCGGTGCTGCTGTCGGTCGGCTGGTGGGCGGGCGGGTGGACCGGCCTGCTGCTCGTCCCGGCGGTCGTGCTCGCCCTGGCGCTGCTGGCGTTCGGCGCGCTGGCCCGCCGCCTGGTCGGGCCCGGCTGGGCGGTGCTCGCCACGGGCGTGCTGGCGCTGACGCAGCCGGTGCTGCACGCGGGCCGGTCGACGTACAGCGAGCCGGTCGCCCTGCTCGTCGGCTGCGCCGCGATGAGGGTGCTGGTGGCGGCGGTGCAGCTGCGGCGCCGGCCGGTGGGGGCGGACGGGCAGCCGCCGGGCGCCGACGCGCGCGCACGGTGGCTCGGGCTGCTCGCCGGCGTGCTGGTCGGCGGCGCCGGGCTGGTGCGCGTCGACGCGCTGCGCGAGAGCGCGCTGCTGCTGCCGGTGGTCGCGCTGCTGGCGTGGCGGCGCTCGCCGGTCGCGAGGCCGCTGCTGACCGGGCTCGTCGCGGGCACGCTCGTGTCGGCGGTGGCGGCGCTGCTGCTGTCGCGGCCCTACCTCGGCGCGATCGCGGGGTCGCTGCTCCCGCTGGTGGCGGCGACCGTCGTGCTCGGCGGCGGCTCGCTGCTCGCGCTGCGCCGCGCGCGCTCGGGCGGTCGGTTGCCCGCCAGCCTGGCCCGGCGTTCACCCGCGCTGCTGTCGGTGGCCGTGCTGCTCGGCTTCGTCGTGCTCGCGAGCCGGCCGCTGTGGCTGGTCGTGCGGCAGAGCGCCGCCGACCCCGGGGCGCGCGTCGTCGCCGGGCTGCAGCTGGCGCAGGGCCTGCCCGTCGACGGTGGCCGCACCTACGACGAGGCGACGGTCGGCTGGACGGCCTGGTGGGTGGGGGTGCCGGCACTGCTGCTGGCGCTGGCGGCCGCCGCCCACCTGGCCAGCCGGCTCGCCGCGGCCCTGCGCGACGGGCGGCGGCTGCCCGCGTGGGCCGGCCCCGCCCTGGTCGGCACGGCGTCGACCGCGTTGACGCTGTACCGCCCCGGCATCACGCCCGATCACCCGTGGGCCGACCGCCGGCTGGTGCCCGTCGTGCTGCCCGCGGTCGTGCTGCTGGCCGTCGCGGCGCTGGCCTTCCTGCTGCGTGAGGTGGCGCCGCTCCTCAGGGGCCGCGACCCGCGGCTGCTGCCGGCGCTCGTCGGCGTCGGGTCGCTGCTGCTCGTGGTGCCCTCGGCCGCCGCCACGCTGCCGGTGGCCACCCAGCGGACCGAGCGGGGCGAGGTCGGGGCAGTGCGTGCCGCGTGCGAGCGCCTGCTGCCCGCTGACACGGCGGTGCTCGTCGACTCGCGCGCGGCGAACGAGTGGACCCAGGTGCTGCGGGGGGTCTGCGGGACGCCGACGGTCGTCGTCCGGCCGCTGCGCGCGAACGGCGTCAGGACCCCGGACGCCGCGACCGTGCGCACCGTGAGCACGGCGATCCGGGCGGCCGGCCGGCGTCCGGTGGCCGTCGCCGCCGAGACCGCGCAGGCTCTCACCGCCGTCGGCGTCACGCCCACGCAGGTGGTCGCGCTGCGCACCACCGAGGACCAGCGGCTGCTCACCCGCAGGCCCGCGGGCTCGGCGTCGCTGCGCGTGGACCTGTGGCTGGGGCCGGTATCCTCGACCGCACCATGAAGGCAGCGAGAGCATGACCGAAGAGACCCTGACCGGCGCCCACCCCGCGCAGTCGACGGCGCGGCAGTCGACGACATCCCAGCTGCCGGCGCACCCGATGCAGCCGGCGACGACGCTGCCCCCGGACGACGCGCTGAGCCCGCAGATCCACCGGCAGGCCGTCGACGAGCCGCCGGTGCCGCCGTACGTCACGGTGGTGCTGCCGGCCTTCAACGAGCAGGACCACGTGATGGCCGAGGTCGATCGCATCTGCCGCTCCCTCGACGACAGCGAGCTCAGCTACGAGGTGCTCGCCATCGACGACGCGTCGACCGACGGCACCCTCGCGGTGCTGCGCGAGGCCGAGCAGCGCTACCCGCACGTCAAGGTCGTGCCGTTCCGTCGCAACGGCGGGTCGGGCACCGCCCGGCGGATCGGCACGCAGATGGCCCGCGGCCAGATCGTGGTCTGGACCGACGCCGACATGACCTACCCCAACGAGCGCATCCCCGAGCTCGTGCGGATCCTGCGCGACGACGAGTCCTACGACCAGGTCGTCGGCGCCCGCACGAGCGAGGAGGGCAGCCACAAGATCCTGCGCGTGCCTGCCAAGTGGCTGATCCGCAAGGTCGCCGAGCGGCTGTCGAACCAGCGCATCCCCGACCTCAACTCGGGCCTGCGCGCGTTCCGCCGGTCGGTGTCGCTGCCCTACCTGCGGCTGCTGCCGCCCGGGTTCAGCTGCGTCACGACCATCACGCTGTCGTTCCTGTCCAACCAGCACGACATCAAGTACGTCGAGATCGACTACGCCAAGCGCGCGGGCTCCTCGAAGTTCCACTTCGTGAAGGACGCCTACCGCTACATCCTGCAGGTGCTGCGGATGGTCATGTACTTCAACCCGCTGAAGGTGCTCATGCCGCCGGCGCTGTGGCTGATCCTCATCGGGGTCGTCAAGGCCGTGGTCGACATGGTGCGTCACCCGTTCTACTTCCCGGCGAGCACGGTGCTGCTCATCGTCACCGGGTTGATGATCGGCTCGCTGGCCCTGCTGTCCGACCTCGTCGTGCGGTCCCGAGACGGCGTCTGACGTGCGGGTGGCCGTCGTCGGCCCCACGCACCCGTTCAAGGGCGGCGTGGCCGCCCACACCACCGAGCTCGCCCGCCGGCTCGCGGCCGCAGGCCACGAGACCGACCTCGTCTCGTGGTCCGCGCTCTACCCGGCGCTGCTCTACCCCGGCCAGCAGGTCGTCCCGGACGGCGTCCCCGACCTGCCGCCGTACGCCCGCACGACCCGGACGCTGTCGTGGCGCCGTCCCGACTCGTGGGTGCGCGCCGGACGACGGCTGCGCGGCTACGACCTCGTCGTCGTCGTGCACGTGGTGCCGGCCGTGGTGCCGGCCCACTTCGCGCTGCTGCGGGCGCTGGGTGGGAGCGGACGTGGTTCAGGCGGGCTGCGGCGCGGCGGCCCGCGCGTGGTGGTCGTCGCCCACAACGTGCTGCCGCACGAGCCGCACCCCGGTGCCGCAGCGCTCGTGCGCGCCCTGCTGACCCGCGCCGACGGCGTGCTCGTGCACACCCAGGACCAGGCGGCCGTCGCGCGCTCGCTCGGCGCCACCGACGTGGCGGTCGTGCCGCTGCCGCCGCACCTGCCGGGTGCTGCCCGCGTCGAGCACCGGCCCGGCTCGGGCGCTCCGCGGCTGCTGGCCCTCGGGATTGTGCGCGACTACAAGGGCGTCGACGTGCTGCTCCAGGCGCTCGAGCAGGTGCCCGGGCCGACGCTGACGGTCGCCGGCGAGCTGTGGGGCGCCGCGGGGGAGCGGGTGCGTGAGCTCGCGCGGCGCCTCGGCGACCGGGTGCTGCTGCGCGAGGGGTACGTGCCGGCGTCCGGGCTGTCCGACCTGCTCGCGGCGCACGACGTGCTCGCGCTGCCGTACCGCTCGGCGACCGCCTCGCAGAACGCGCTGCTCGGCCAGGCCCACGGGCTGGCGGTGCTCGCCACCCGCGTCGGCACCTTCGCCGACGAGGTCAGCGACGGCGTGGACGGGCTGCTGGCCGAGCCCGGCTCGGCCGAGTCGCTCGCCTTCGCGCTGCGCCGGCTGTGCGAGCCGGGGGCCGTCGAGCGGCTGCGCGCGGGCGTGCGACCGCCTGACCTCGCGACGCCGTGGCGGGCCTACGTCGATGCGCTGACGACGGTGGGGGCCGCTGCTCCCGTCGGCGGCCCTGCTCCCCAGGGTGCAGGACGGGCGGGGTGACGCGCGCCCGGCTGCTGACGCTGGCGCGCGTCGCGCTCATGGTGCTGATCGTCCTCGCGATCGTGCTGACGGTGGCGAGCAGGTGGGCCGAGGTGAGCGCTGACCTCGCGCGGGTGTCGGCCGGCACCCTCGCGCTGTCGACCGTGCTGGGCATGCTGTCGCTCGTCTTCACCCTCGTCGGGTGGCGGGCGCTGCTCGCCGACCTCGGGTCGCCGCTGCACCTGGCGCCGGCGTCCGGCGTGCTGTTCATCGGGCAGCTGGGCAAGTACCTGCCGGGCACCGTGTGGTCGGTCGTCGCGCAGGCCGAGGTGGCATCCAGGCTCGGCGTGCCCCGCCGGACGTCGGCCGTGGCCGGGCTGCTCTCGGTCGCCATGTCGGCGCTCGCCGGGCTCGCGGTGGGGGTCGTGGCGCTGCCCGGCCTGCTCGCGGCCGGGGGCGGTCCGGCGTACCTGCTGCTGCTCGTGCTGCTGGCTGCTGGAGCGGCTGTGCTGCACCCGCGCGTGCTGAACGCGCTGCTCGGCCGCGCGCTGCGGCTGGTGCGCCGCGAGCCGCTCGAGCGGCCGCTGTCCGGCGGGGCCATCGCCACGACGACCGTCGCCTACCTGCTGGCGTGGCTGAGCCTCGGCCTGCACTTCCTGGTGCTGGTGCGGGCCCTCGGCGGTGACAGCGGTGCAGTCGTGCCGTCGGTCTTCGGCTACGCGCTCGCCGCGGCTGTCGGCATGATCGTCGTCATCGCGCCCGCAGGCGTGGGTGTGCGCGAGGGCGTGCTGGTCTACCTGCTCGCCGACCACCTGCCCCAGTCAGCGCCGCTGGTGGCCGCGATCCTGTCCCGCTTCGTGCTGCTGGCCTGCGACCTGGTGGCCGCTGCGCTCGGGTGGGGGTACGCCCGCAGCCACCGGCTGCTGGAGACCCGCCGCGCCACCGCGGCCTGAGCAGGTCGGAGGCCTCGACGGGCGTCGGTAGGGTCGTGGGCATGGCAGCAGGCACGGGCGGGCGCGAGGCGCAGCTGGCGTATTCCGAGCAGATGGCGGCGATGCGCGACGAGGCCGGACGCCGCCGCAAGGCCGCCAAGATCCTCGCGGTGCTGGGGCACCTGCGCGGCGTGCCGTCGGGGTCGGCGGTGCTGGACGGCCTCACCGTCGCCGACGTCGGCTGCTCCCAGGGCTTCATCGCCGACGAGCTGGCCGGCGCCGGCGCCGCGCGCACCTACGGCGTCGACATCGACGTGCCCGGGCTCACCGTCGCGCAGTCGCGGTTCGGCGGGCGCGTGCAGTTCGTGTGCGCCGCCGGCGAGGCGCTGCCGTTCGCGGACGCGTCGGTCGACGTCGCGGTGTTCAACCACATCTACGAGCACGTCGTCGACCCCGACGCCGTCATCGCCGACCTCGGGCGGGTGCTCAAGCCGGATGGCGTGCTCTACCTCGGCCTCGGCAACCGCCTCGGCATCATCGAGCCGCACTACAAGCTGCCGTTCCTGTCGTGGCTGCCGCAGTCGCCGGCCGACCGCTACGTGCGCGCGTTCGGCCGCGCCGACAGCTACTACGAGCAGTACCGCACCCGCCGCGGGCTGCAGCAGATGATGGCCGGCTGGCACGTCGTCGACTACACACTGCCGGTGCTCGGCGACGCCGGTGCCTTCGCCGGCACCGACACCGTGCCGGGTGTGGTCAGCCGGCTGCCCGAGCAGGCCCTCGCCGCGACGCTGCCGCTGGTGCCGACGTACATCTGGGTCGCGAGCCGATCGCCGCTGCGCCCGGCCGGGCCGCGGCTGCGGATCGACCCGCGGCCGGTGGCGACGCCTGTTCAGTGACGTCGCGCAACTGGACGCTGCGCTTACTGCGCGCCCGGCTCGGGAGCTGAGGTGAGCGGGTAGGCGGTGATGAAGTCGTTGACGACCGCGCCGCTCACGTCACCGCACAGCTGGCGGTGGCCGGCCTGCACCGCAGCGGCGGCCTCGGTCGCGGGGGTGGCAGCCCAGTGCGACAGGGCGAAGTGCTTGCCCGCCGGGAACGTGCCGTAGGCGGGGTCCCAGGCGCTGACGATGAACTTGTCGCGGGCCACCGAGGTGTCGCGCGCCTTGGCACCGATCGCCTTGAGGGTGGCCTGCTGCTGAGCGGTCGCCGTGCTGTCGTACCAGAGCACGGTGTAGCCGTGCTCGAGGTTGTGGACGAGCTTCTCCATCGGGGGACGGTCGTCGGCGGTGTAGAACGCGGCGCTGGGGAACTCCGGCGCCGGGTTGTGCCTGCCGGACGACGGCGGCACGGTCGCGTACTTCACCGTGCCCTCGACGTGGTCGGAGGAGCCGCTCGCCTGGTCGTTCGTGACCGGGTCGCACTTCGCGGCCGACGCGGTGGCGCCGAGGCTGGTCAGCGCGCCGTCCGGCACGCGGTTGTCGTCGCTGACGATGGCGTAGGCCACCGCCCCGCCCATGATGGCCACGACCACGCCGGCTGCGCCCACGATCGTCAGCGTGCGCTTGCGCTCCTTGGCCTTGGCCTGGCGCTGCAGCTCGGCGACCTTCGCCTTGCGGTCCCTGTCGGCGTTCTTCGTGGCCACCGGTACTCGTCCTCGTGCTCTCGTCAGAGGTGTCGTCGGTCTCGTGCCCGACGTCGGCCCAACGCGCAGCAGCGCGATGCGGGTTCCCCGTGGGCCTGCTCGAGTCTAGGCGCTGCCCCTGCGAGCCCTGGCCCCCGTGGCCCAGCCGCCGCGCATCCGCCGTCATGGTGCGCAGCGGGGCGCCTGCCGCCGCGAGCGCGGTGGTGCGACGGTCGCTCGCTGGGTGACAGACCCGCGTGGGTACTGGGTGCTTCACCCGCTGGGTCCTGCGCGCAGGGTGCTGGCCGCCCGCTGCGTGAGCGACCTCCGCTGGGTGCTGGCCGCGTTGGGTGCTTGACCCGCTGGGCCCTGACCCGCTGGGTGCGCAACCCCGCTGGTGCGCAACCCCCGGCTGGGTGCCCGCAGGCGTGGTGGCGAGCGTGGTGGTGGTGGTCAAGCGGCTGCCCGACGACCAGTCCGTCGCGACCACGGCGGCCGTCATGGAGAGTCGGCGGACAGCGCTCCGAGTCGGGCGATCCCCGCGGAGGTGAGGGCACGTCGGCGCGTCAGCTTGAGGGGTCGTCGCGCGGCTATGGTTCGGCACGCCACCGAACCGTCACGTGCGCATGGGTGGTGTGAATCGTGGTCTGCCGTCGGTGATGGTGACGGTCCACC
>CAXTEJ010000042.1:0-26180 GCA_964243295.1 uncultured Actinomycetales bacterium
ACCGACGTCCGGGTGAGCGCCGCGAGCTGCACGATGGTGCGCTGCCGCTGCACGGCCAGCGCCGCGGTCTGCTGCTCGGCCACCCGGGCGCGCCCGTCGGCGTGCGCGCGGGCGGCGGCGGCACGCGCGGCGGCTGCCTGCTGCTCGGCGACGGCGAGGTCGGCGCGCTGCTGCATCACGTGTGCCACGACGCGGGCGGCGTCCGCGCGCTCGAGCACCTGGTCCTGCACGGTGCCGGCGATCTCGGCTCCCGCAGCGCGGTCGAGCAGGCTCTGCGGTCCCTGCTCCGACACCAGCGCCTCGAGGCCACCGAAGCCACCGCCGCTGCGGTAGGCGTCGGCGGCGAACCGCCCGACGGCGACCGCGGCGGTGTCCGCGCGGGTCCGCGCGCGGGCGGCCATGGCTCGCGCCGCGGTGGCTGCGGCGGCGCGCGCCGCGAGCTCGAGGCGGGCGCTGTCGTAGGCCTCGGCCGCGATCTGGACGTCGGTCTGCAGGTCGGCCAGCCGCGCCTGCGCCACCGCGAGCGAGGCCTCCAGGTGCGCCTGGGTCACCGCCGTGACGGCGACGGCGGCGCGAGCGCCGGCGACCTGGCCGGCCGACGGGAAGGCGGGCGGCGTCGGCGTCGGGTCGGCAGCCGCGGCGCCGGTGCCGACCGCCGCGACGAGCAGCGTGCCGGCGACCGCGACGCTCAGGGCACGGCTGGTGCAGCTCGAGCGAGCCACGTCTGGACCTCCGCCGACGTCCGGCACCGGGCACGGTCGTGCCCGATCAGCGGCCCGACGACGGGCACGCCCGACGCAGCGTAGGCGCAAGACACCTCAGTGTGCACACCAGTCACACGAGTAACATCGCGATCGTCGCATCCGTGGGCGCTGCAACCGGCGCGACACGCCGTCAGGACAGCGGGTACAGCCACCGTCGCGCGACCGACGTCAGCCGCGGCATCACCACCCAGGTCATCAGCGACACGAGGGCCACCGCCAGCACCACCGAGCGCAGCACCACCTCGTGCAGGTGCGGCCCGACCACCACCGCGAACGCGATCTGCAGCGGCAGCACGGCGACCAGCGTGAGCAGCGCCATCTTCCAGCGCGGCGGCGCCGGCAGCCCCGGCCGGTTCGGCAGCTCGAACCAGGTCTCGAGCCCGGTCACCCGCTGCGCCCGGTCGGCGAGGACGACGGGAGCCAGCTGCTCGAGCAGCGCGGCCCGCTCGGCCGACTCCTCCCAGGCGGCGAGGCTGCGCGGGGAGTCGAAGCGGTAGACCAGGTGGTGGTCGCCGTCCGAGCGGCCCGGGCGCAGCACGCTCGCCCCGAGGAAGCCCGCCCGACGACGCGCGGCCGCGATGGCCGTGTCGGCCCACCGCTCGAACTGCTGCTCGGCACCGGGTCGGACCGTGCGGCTGACCACGACGGTCACCGGGTGGTCGGCGGGTCCCTGCTGGCGGCGGTCGCTCACTCCATGAGTGTGTCCGGGCTCGGGCCGTAACCGGCGCCCAGGGCCTGCGGACGTCGATCCGGCACGGCCGGTCACTGCACGGAGCCCGCGTCATCGTGTTAAGTGGCGCGCATGACTGCCGACGAGCGCGACTCCGGGGGGGTGAGCGTCTTCTTCGACCGCACCGGCACCCTCATCGTGCTGGTCGGCGACGTCGACCGGGTGCTCAGCGAGGACCTCGAGCACGCCGGGCGCGACGCCATCGACCACGGGCAGTCCATCACCATCGACGCCGCGGCCGTCACCTTCATGGACTCGGTGGGCGTGGCCTTCCTCGTCCGTCTCGCCGCGTCCATGCCGGCCAAGGAGAAGGTGGTGCTGCGTGACTGCTCGGTCAGCGTCCTCGACCTGCTCCACATCACCGGCTCGCTGCCGCTCTTCCACATCACCAGCTCCCCGTGACCACCGGCTCGGTCGTTGCCGACGCCGCCTTCCCCGTCGTCCGAGCGCTGGCTGCGCCGTGAGCTCGAGCCTCGCCGCGCTGCCCGAGGGGCCGCCACCGGCCGCCAGCGAGGTGGGTCACTGGGACGTTCCTCCCGACCCGCTCGCGGCCCGCAGCTTGCGCCACGAGGTGCAGGCGCGCTGGGGCGTGCAGCGTCCGCTCACCGAGGACCCCGCCTCGATCAGCCGGCTGCTGCTGGTGCTCACCGAGCTCGTCACCAACGCGGTGCAGCACGGCGATCAGTCGATCGACGTGCGCCTCGGCCGGACGGCGGCCGGCTGGCTGGTCGTCGTCACCGAGGTGCCGCCCCCGAGGCCGCGCCGGCATGCCCCGAGCTCGGGCTGGCGCGACGGCGGCCGCCACGAGGACGGCACCGGTGGGCGCGGCCTCGCGATCGTGTCGGCGATCTCGGCCCGGTGCGGACGCCGGATGGTCGGCACGGGGCTGCAGGTGTGGTCGGAGGTACCCGTCAGCCAGCGCGCCCTGCCGTCGGACGGCGACGACGACCCAGCCGGCGGGGGCGAGCCCGCTGGCTGACGCGCCGGGGTTTCTGCCGGCGGCTCGCCCGCCCGCCCGCTCCGCCCATTCGTGATCGTGCGATCCCGGCCCGCACCCGCCGCCCCGCCTGTTCGTGATCATGCGATCCCGGCCCGCACCCGCCGCCCCGCCTGTTCGTGATCATGCGATCCCGGCCCGCGCGCCTTCCCTGTCCCCTGAGCGAGCGAGTCCCGCACCTGGCGCGAGCCTCGCCGAGCGCGTGATGGGATCGCATGTTCACGGGGGGTGTGGGTGAGCCGGGATCGCATGATCACGGGGGGTCGGCCGACCCGTGGCCGGACGTCGGTGGCCGCAGGCCCGCGTCAAGGAGCCTGCGACAGCGGGCCGGAGGGCGCCGGCGTCCGGCCGAGCCGACACAGCCGCAACGAGCCGCTCACCCAGACGCCAAGCACGTCCCCACCGAGCACGCCCACACCAGGCGCCCACACTTCAGCGCTCACGCCACCACCCACGCCGCTCACGCCATCGCGTCGAGCTCTGCGAGCGCGTCGGCCGGCAGCTCGAGCCCGGCGCCCGCGACGTTCTCGCGCAGGTGCTCGACCGATGACGTACCGGGGATGAGCAGGATGTTGGGCGAGCGCTGCAGCAGCCACGCCAGGGCCACGGCCATCGCTGTCGCACCCAGCCGCTCGGCGACGGCGTCGAGCGTCGTGGACTGCAGCGGCGAGAAGCCACCGAGCGGGAAGTACGGCACGTACGCGATGCCCTGCTGCGCCGTCAGCTCGACGAGCGCGTCGTCCTCGCGATGGGCGAGGTTGTACATGTTCTGCACACAGACCACCGGGGCGATCGCCTGCGCCTCCTGCAGCTGCTCGGCGGTCACGGTGCTGAGCCCGATGTGGCGGATCAGGCCCTCGCCCTGCAGCTGCGCCATGGCCTCCATCTGCGGCGCGATCGAGCCGGGCTCGGGGGCGGCGACACCGCCCATCCGCAGGTTGACGACGTCGAGGACGTCCAGCCCGAGGTTGGTCAGGTTGTCGTGCACGGCGGTGCGCAGCTCATCAGGCGTTCGCGCGTGCGGCCAGCCGCCGTCGGCGTCACGACGGGCACCGACCTTGGTCACGAGGTGCAGCCCGTCGGGGTAGGGCGCGAGCGCCTCGCGGATGACCTGGTTCGTGACGTGGGGGCCGTAGAAGTCGGACGTGTCGATGTGAGTGATGCCGAGTGCCACCACCTCGCGCAGGACGGCGACCGCGGCGTCGCGGTCCCGCGGCGGCCCGAAAACACCAGGACCGGCGAGCTGCATGGCGCCGTACCCGATGCGGGTGAGGTCGAGGTCGCCGACGCGGTAGGTGCCGCCAAGCAGGTGGTGCGTGGCGTGGTGCTGGTCCATGTCGTCTCCTCCTGCCCGCCGCACCGTGCCGCGAGCACGCGTCCAGCCTCCACCCCGACACCGGGAGCAGCCACCGCCCCGCAAGTCCTGGGTGCGGCAGGACCAGGATCGGCGGGCTTCCCACTCGTACAGTGGCGTGGTGACCTCACGTGCACCGGGTGCGCCGGGCAACGTGCTGGGCGCCTTCCTGCGCGCCCGGCGCGAGCTGGTCGACCCCGCCGACGCAGGTGTGCGGGTGACCGGCGTCCGGCGCACGCCCGGGCTGCGCCGCGAGGAGGTCGCGACCCTGGCGGGCCTGAGCGCCGACTACTACCTGCGGCTCGAGCAGGGCCGCGACCGCAACCCCTCGCCGCAGGTGCTCGAGGCGCTGGCCCGGGTGCTCGGGCTCGACACCGCGTCGACGCACTACCTGCAGGGCCTCACGTCCTCACGGCGTACGCCGGCGCGGCAGCCGCGGCGCGAGACCGTGCCGATGGGCATCCGGCAGCTGCTCGACGTCATCAACCTGCCGGCGTTCGTCGAGAGCCGCACCTTCGAGGTCCTCGCCGCGAACCCCCTCGCGACCGCGCTCTCGCCGACGATGGCGACGGGCACCAACCGGCTGCGCACGATGTTCCTCGACCCTGGCGACCGCGCGCTCTACCGCGACTGGGAGAGCGCGCTCGCGGGCATGGTCGCCGGGTTCCGCACCTCGGTCGGCACCGACGTCGACGACCCGCGCGCCGTCCAGCTGGTCGGCGAGCTGTCGCTGGTCAGCGAGGACTTCCGGCGGCTGTGGGCGCGGCACGACGTCACGGCGCTGGCCGGCGCTCCCGTGGTGCTGGACCACCCACAGGTCGGTCCGCTCGAGCTGCGCCGCGAGAAGCTGCCCATCGGCGACACCCACGGCCAGCTGCTGGCCGTCTACCACGCCGAGCCGGGCTCGCCGAGCGCGCAGTCGCTCGCGCTGCTGGGCTCGCTGGCCACCAGCACAGCTGCCGGACCGGGCTGACGACGCACCACCCCACCGAACGGAGAGCACCATGAGCACCCCCCGGATCGCCGTCATCACCGGTGGCAGTCGCGGCCTCGGCCGCAGCGCCGCCGAGCACCTCGTCCGCGCCGGCACCGGCGTCGTCGTCACCTACCTCAGCGGGCGCGAGGACGCCGAATCCGTTGTGGCGCAAGCGGCCTCAGCCGGCGTCCCGGCAGCTGCGCTGCAGCTGGACGTCGGCGACAGCGCCGCCCTGCGGGCGTTCCCGACCGCGCTGGCCGCTGCGCTGGCCGAGATGGGCGCCGAGCGGTTCGACCACCTCGTCAACAACGCCGGCGTCGGCATCAACGCGCCGTACGCCGAGACGACCGAGGAGCAGCTGGACGAGATGCTGCGCCTGCACGTGAAGGCGCCCTTCCTGCTGACGCAGGCGCTGCTGCCGCTGATGAACGACGGCGGGCGCGTGCTCAACGTGTCGTCCGGCCTCGCACGCTTCACCGGGCCGGGCTTCTCCGCCTACGCCTCGGCCAAGGGCGCGGTCGAGGTGCTGACGCGCTACCAGGCGCTCGAGCTCGGGCCGCGGCAGATCCGCGTCAACGTCATCGCCCCCGGCGCCATCGCCACCGACTTCGGCGGCGGTGCGGTGCGCGACAACCCGGTCTACACCCAGGCCGTGGCCGACCGGACGGCGCTCGGCCGTCCGGGCGAGGCCGACGAGATCGGCGCCGCGATCGCCGCGATCCTGTCCGACGACCTGGCGTGGGCCAGCGGCGCGCGCATCGAGGTCTCCGGAGGCATGAACCTCTGAATGTGGTTGACGCTCCTGGTTGGCTGCGGAGGTGATCGAACTCGTCACCCGCCTGTCCGAGGACCAGCTCGACGCCCTCGCCGGTCTCGAGCGCCAGGTCGTCGCTGCGGACGGCGGGCGCCTGAAGCTCGAGTGGGAGACGTTGGGCTCGCGCGGCGGCGAACGCGTCGACGACGTCCTGTGGTGGCGAGGCGGTGAGCTGGCCGGCTTCCTGGGCGTCTACGACTTCGGCAGTCCGGTCGAGCTGTCCGGCATGGTGGCACCGGGGCTGCGACGGCAGGGCATCGGCGCGGCGCTGCTCGACGCCGCACTCGGGCTGTGCGCCGAGCGCGGGGCGACGGCCGCGCTGCTCGTCGTCCCTCGGACGTCGGACGGCGGCCGGGCGCTCGCGGCCTCGCGCGGCGGTGCGCTCCACCACAGCGAGCACGCGCTGGCCCTGACCGCCGAACCCGCCGGCACCGTCACCGACCCGCACCTTCGCGTGCGCGCCGCGGTCACCGACGACGCGGACGCGGTGGCGCGCCTGCTGTCGGAGGGCTTCGCGCACGTGTCGTCCGACGTGGCGGCGCAGATCGCGGCGCACCCAGGCCGCACGCTCGTCGTCGAGCTGGACGGCGAGGTGGTCGGCACGCTGCGCCTGGACCGCGAGCAGGGCCAGGCCGGCGTCTACGGGTTCGTCGTCCAGTCGGACCTTCGAGGCCGGGGCATCGGGCGGCAGGTGCTGCGGCAGGTGTGCCGCGCGGCGTGGGGCGACGGCGTGCGGCGCATCGGGCTCGAGGTCGCCGTCGACAACGAGCACGCGCTCGGGCTCTACACGTCCCTGGGCTTCGAGCCGGTCACCACCGAGGACTACTACGAGCTGGCGACCCGGTGAAGACCTCCCCCGGTGTGTGACTCGCCTGAGCGGACGACCCGTAGGCCAGCCCTGCGCTGTGGACCTCGACGACTACTACCTGCCTCATGGCCCTCGACGCCGGAGGGTGAGCTAGCAGCAGCCGACGAGGTCGTCCGGCACGACGGCACGGCCCGGTCGCCGGCGACGTGAACTTGGCGCCGCCAGACCGTCACGACAGGCTGGTCGACAGGATCGCCGTCGCGTGGGACGCGAGCGTCATACCCATGCCATGCACCAGGGCCACCTCGGCGTCCGGCACCTGCCGCTCGCCGACGCGGCCGCGCAGCTGGTCGACGGCCTCGATCAGCAGGAACATGCCCAGCATGCCGGGGTGGCAGTAGGACAGTCCGCCACCGTTGGTGTTGACCGCCAGCGTGCCGCCCGGCGCGATGCGGCCGTCCTCGACGAACGACCCTCCCTCGCCCTTCTCGCAGAAGCCGAGGTCCTCGAGCTGGATCAGCAGGGCGATGGTGAAGGCGTCGTACAGGTGCACCGAGTCCACGTCCTGCAGCGTCAGGCCGGCCATGTCCAGCGCCCGCCGCCCGCTGGCAGTCGCTTCGGTGCGCACCAGGTCGGCCATGCCCAGGATGTTGCGGTGGTTCTGCGCCTCGCCGGACCCCAGCAGGTAGACGGGTCGACCCGGCAGGTCACGAGCGCGTTCTGCCGAGGTCACGATGAGCGCCCCACCGCCGTCGGTGACCAGGCAGCAGTCCAGCTTGTGCAGCGGGCTCGCGATCAGAGGTGAGGCCAGCACGTCGTCGACGGTGAGCGGCACGGGGTACGGCGCCTTGGGGTTGAGCATCGCCCACTGCCGGGCCGAGACGGCGATCTCGGCGAGCTGCTCGCTGGTGGTGCCGAACTCGGCCATGTGGCGCTGGGCGATCAGACCGAAGGAGCCGGTCGGGTGGATGAGCCCGTACGGCTGCTCGTACGGCAGCCACTCGGACATGCTGACGAGCTTGCCCCGGTCGCTGCGCTGCGTGCTCCCGTAGGCGATGAGGGCGACTTCGCACAGGCCCGCCGATATCGCCGCGGCAGCGTGCGTGAGGTGGGCGATGAACGAGCACCCGCCGATGGCGGTCGAGTCGACGTACCGGGGCTTGATCCCCAGGTACTCGCCGAGGGTGAGGCTGGGCATCGAGTGGTAGGACGAGGACGTGAACAGGCCGTCGACGTCGTCCTTGGTCAGCCCGGCGTCGTCCAGCGCGCGCTTGGTCGCCTGGGCCATCAGTCCGGCGGGCGAGCGGCCCTGCGACTCGAAGACGTCCGACTCGGCGGCGCCGACGATGGCGACCTTCCCCCGGATGGTCATCGCCGGGCCTCCTGCCGGGCCGGCCGAAAGCGCGGCAGCGTCAGCTCGGGCGTCACGTCGTCGAACAGCACCTCCACCTGCATGCCGACCCGAACCTCCTCCGGTGGGCAGTCGACCAGGTCGGCCAGCACCCGCACGCCTTCTGGCAGGTCCACGAGGACGATCGTGTACGGCACGTCGGCGGCGAACGAGGGGTGCCCCGCGCGGTGCTGCGTGGTGAAGGAGTACACCTCGCCGCGACCCTCTGCGGCGACCACGTCGAGGTCCTCGCAGGAGCAGAACGGGCAGACGGTTCGCAGGTAGAACACGGCCTCGCCGCAGCCTTGGCAGCGCTGGTGCACCAGGCGGTGCCTGCGCGCCTCGTCGAAGTAGATGCGCTCTTCGCCGCGCAGGGTCGGTACCGGCTTGTCGTAGCTCACGGCGCTGCCTCCAGTGCGGGTAGGTGGTCCTCGAGCGCGCCGAGGACGGCGGAGGTGACGTCAGCCGTTCCGGCGCTGCCGCCCAGATCGCGCGTCCGGACCTGCCCTGAGCGCAGGACGTCCTCCATGGCTGCCACTACGGCAGCCGCCGCGGCCGGGCGGCCGAGGTGGTCCAGCATCATTGCGGCAGACCAGATCTGGCCGATCGGGTTGGCGATGCCACGGCCGGCGATGTCCGGGGCGGACCCGTGGATGGGCTCGAACATCGAGGGGTGGTCGCGCTCGGGGTTGATGTTGCCCGACGGCGCGATGCCGATGCTGCCCACCACGGCGGCACCCAGGTCGGTCAGGATGTCACCGAACAGGTTCGAGCCCACGACGACGTCCAGGGTGTGGGGCCGTTGCACGAAGTACGCCGCGAGCGCGTCGATGTGCACGGAGGTGACGTCGACCCCAGGGGAACTCCCCCGCGACCTCCCCGCAGATCTGGTCCCAGAACGGCATGGTGTGGATGATCCCGTTGGACTTGGTGGCCGAGACGAGCCGCCCCGCGCGGCCTTGTGCCAGCGCGAAGGCGTACCGCATCACCCGTTCGACACCGCGCCTGGTGAACACCGACTCCTGCACGGCCAGCTCGTGGGGCGTTCCGACGAACTGGCGGCCACCCACCTCGGAGTACTCGCCCTCGCTGTTCTCCCGCACGACCACGAAGTCGACCGGTGCCGGGAGTGCGCGCAAGGGTCCCAGGACACCTGGCAGCAGCCGGATCGGGCGCAGGTTCACGTATTGGTCGAACCGCCGCCGAATGGGGATGAGCAGACCCCACAGCGAGACGTGGTCGGCGACGCCGGGCGCCCCGACGGCGCCCAGCAGGATGGCGTCGTGCTCTGCCAGCTGGTCGAGACCGTCCGCCGGCATCATCATCCCGGTTTCCTGGAACTGCTCGCACCCCCACGGCAGCTCCGTCCAGGAGAACGAGAAACCGAACTTCCCGCCGACGTGCTCGAGCACCTGGAGCGCGGCGGGGACGACCTCGCGGCCGATGCCGTCCCCGGGGATCACCGCGATGCGGTGGACGTCGTCGCCGGGCACCGGCACTACTTGATCGCGATCGGGTTCACGGGTGATCCGACCGCCCGGCTGAACGGCAGCGGCGGGGCGCAGAAGAAGAAGTCGTACTGCCCGTCCTCGACGCAGTCGTCGGCCAGCGCCTCGAGGTCGAAGATCTCCCCGACGTACAGACCCATGTGCACCAGGTACACGATGTGCAGCGGCTGGAAGACGTCCGGCGTCTCGTTCGGCAGCACCTCCATGCCCCAGGTGTCCGTGGCCACGCCGGCGACTTCCTTCTCGGCCACCCACGGGACGCTGGCCAGGCCGAGCCCCGGTGCGCTGCCGCCCGCGTAGTCGCCCCAGGCGCCCCGGCGCTGCCCGAGCTGGCCGGTGCGGATCATGACGAAGTCACCGCGCCCGACCTCGACCCCTTGGGCCGCAGCACATGCGTCGAGGTCGTCCGCCGAGATCGCGTACCCGGGCTCCAGGGCGTCGACGCCCTTGGACCGCGCGACGTCCAGCAGGACGCCGCGCCCGGCGATCCGGTCGCTCGCCTGCGCGATGTCGTTGAGGGTGGCGCCCTTGCTGGTCACCTTGGACGCGTGGTAGCCGTTGTACATCTTGTCCTCGAAGAGGATGTGGGACAGCGAGTCCCACTGGGTGCCGGACTGCAGCGGCATGATGATCATGTCGTCCGTGCCGCGGATGTGCCGGTCACGGCCGCCGTAGAAGTCGTCGATGATGGTGCCGGCCAGGATGTCGCCCCCGTCCCGGAACATCAGGTGGATGGGGTTGAAGCGGCCGAAGCCGCCGATCTGCGGACCGTTGGAGTCGAACGGCAGTGCCATCGAGATCCGCTTGCCCGAGCGGATGCAGGCGGCGGCCCGAACCACCAGCTCCTGGGTGACGTGGTTGAGGGTGCCGACCTGGTCGTCCTCACCCCAGCGGCCCCAGTTGGAGTGCTGCTTGCCCAGCTCGCGGACGGTCTCGATGCTCGGTTCGGTCATGGCAGTGCCCTTCGGTGAGTCGGGTTCGTGGACGGTGCGGTGGGTACGGCCGCGTCAGCGGGCCGGGGCGGCGGGCTGACGGCGCGACGTCGTGCCGAGGTCGACCCGGGTGCCGGCCTCGTAGTCGCCCGAGCGCAGCAGGTGCTTCTCGATCTTCGACGTGGGGGTCTTGGGCAGCGCCCGCACGGTCTCGACGTACCGCGGCACCTTGAAGGAGGCGAGCCGCTCGGTGCACCAGGCGACGACGTCGGCGGCGTCGACCTCGGCTCCCGGCTGGGCGACGACGAACGCCAGCAGCTCTTCGTCGGTCAGGTCAGAGGGGACACCCACGATGGCCGACTCCAGCACCGACGGGTGGGCGTTGATGACGTTCTCCACCTCCAGGGACGACACGTTCTCGCCCCTTCGGCGGACGATGTCCTTCTTGCGGTCGACGAAGTAGAAGAAGCCGTCCTCGTCCTGCCAGGCGCTGTCACCGGTGTACAGCCATCCGTCGCGCAGGGCCTGGGCGGTGCGCTCGGGGTCGTTGAAGTAGCCCAGCATCATCGCGCCGTTGCGCAGCAGCAGCTCACCGGTCTGCCCACGCGGCACCTCGTTGCCATCCGGGTCGACGATCCGGGCCTCGGTGCGCGGCACCGCGGGGTCCGGGTGGTGGCGCGGGACGCCCATCGAGCCGGGTCGGCGCTCGTCGTCAAACGGCTCGAGCAGCCCGAACGTCGTCTCGCTCATGCCGAACCCGGAGATGCAGGAGAGCCCGAACCGCTGCTCGATGCCGGTGCGGACGTCGTGCGGCAGCGCGGGGACGCCGTAGGCGACCCGTACGTCGTTGTCGAGGTCCTCGGGGGTGGTCTCGCTCTTGGACAGGATGACGGTCATCGCACCGATGAAGTTGAACACCGTCACGCGGTGCCGGCGGATGTCCGGCCAGAAGCGCCGGGCGCTGAACCGCGGGGCCAGCACCATCGCGCCCTCGGCGCCGATGGCGCCCATCGTCGAGTAGGCCTGGGAGTTGATGTGGAACAGGGGCAGGCAGGCGTAGATGCGGTCGCCGCGCTCCATGCGCATCCAGACCGGGTACGCCTGACCGGTGCGCACGAAGTTCCGGTGGGTCTGCATCACGCCCTTGGGGCTCCCCGTGGTGCCCGAGGTGTAGATCAGGCTGACGACGTCGTCGGGGTGCACGTCGGCTGCCGGCGGTGTCCCCGGGCTCTTCTCAGCCAGCTCGCAGAAGTCCTGCAGCCCCGACGCGGCACCGATCGACAGTGTCTGCTCGAGGGTGGGCACCTCCTGCTGCAGAGCCGTGAACAGCTCGACGAACCCGGGGTCCACCAGGGCGAAGCGGGCCGCCGAGTCGGCCACGAGGTAGCGCGCCTCGGCCAGCTTGAAGCCGGTGTTCACCGCCACCAGGACGGCGCCCAGCTTCGCCAACCCCAGCCAGGCGTGCAGGAACTCGGGCTTGTTGTCGACCATGAACGCCACCCGGTCGCCCTTGCGGACGCCCAGGGTGTGCCACACGTTGGCCGCGGCGTTCACGCGGTCGTCGAACTCGCGGTAGGTCTGGACCGTGTCCTCCCAGATCAGGAACGCCTGGTCGGGGTTGCGCGCCACCGCCTCCTCCAGGAAGCGACGGATGTCCGGTGTGTCGGCGAGGTCGGTGGTCCCAGTCCTCCCGGTGGTCTCGGTCGTCCCAGTCGTCCCGGTCTCGGCCGTCATGAGGCTGCTCGCTCGGCCGTGCCCTTGGGCGCCAGCACCTCCATGTCGGTCACCACGTTGATCAGGGCCGGGCCCTTCGTCGCCACGGCCTCCGCCATGGCCGCCTCGAAGGCCGCGGGCTTGTCGACGGTCAGGCCGCGCACGCCCATCGTCTCGGCGAGGGCGGCGAAGTCGACGTCCTCGAAGTGCCACAGCTCGGAGTGCCGCCCGGTCAGCTGACCGCCGTAGGCGGCGCTGTACGGACCGATCTCCTGGTTCAGCGACTTGTTGTTGTTGACCACGACCACGAGCGGCACCCCCCAGCGCGCGGCGGTCTCGAGCTCGCTGAGGTGGTACCAGAGGCCGCCGTCGCCGGTGAACAGGACCACCGGACGGTCGGGCGAGGCGATCTGCGCCCCGATGGCGGCTGGCAGCCCCCAGCCGAGCGACCCGGCAGCGCGGATGTACCCCTGCCCCGGCGACCGGAGGTCGACGTAGCCGCCGGTCCACATGCCCGCGTGCCCGGTGTCCGAGACCAGCAGGGCATCTTCGGGAAGGTGCTGGGTCAGCTCGCTGGCCAGCCGCTCGGGGCGGATCGGGACCTGGTCGGACTCCAGCCGGTCGGCCGTGGCGTCGCGCCAGCGCCGGCTCAGCAGCTGCGCCCGCTCCAGCCAGTCCTGCGACCCGGCCTTGCTCCCGTCTGCGTCGGTCGACAGGGCCTGCAGCAGCTTGGAAAGCCCGAGCTTCGCGTCGCCGAGTAGCGGCAGGGTGTCGGGGTAGTGACGACCGAGCTCGGCGGGCGCGATGTCCAGGTGGATCACCCGGGTGCTGGGCGGCGGCACCTGCCAGGTGAGCGTCAGCTGGCTGCCGGTCTGGCTGCCCACGAACAGGACCAGGTCGGCCTCCAGCAGCACCTGGTTCGCGTTCTGGCCCTGGTACAGGCCCGGGACACCCACCAGCTGCGGGTGGTCCGCCGGCACGGTGTCCTTGCCGTTGAGCGATGTCGCGATCGGGCAGCCCAGCTTCTCGGCGAGCGCGACCAGCTCGGCGCCGGCCCCGGACGCGCGAACTCCCCCACCGGAGACCACGACGGGGCGCTCGGCCTGCCTCAGCAGTCGTACCGCCGCGGCGACGGCCTCAGCCGGCGGCTCGGAGCGCACGTAGGGGCCGACGAAGGGGCCCTGGTCGGGGACGGTCGCATCCAGCTCGGCGTTCTCGATGAGGTCCCCCGTGTGCCCACCCAGCTCGAGGTGCGTGGGCCCGGGCTTGCCCGCGGTGGCTGCGCGGAACGCCTGCGCGAGCATGTCCGGCAGCCGCGTCACCTCGTGCACCTGCCCGCTCCACCGGGTGACCGGCTTGAACAGCGGGAAGTCCTCGATCTCCTGGTAGTAGTTCCGGCCGCGGCTGTGCTCGTACGGGCCGCCGGTGAACGCCACGACCGGTGAGCACCCGAGGAACGCGTCGCGCAGGCCGGCAGCGAGGTTGGCGCCGCCGATGTTCTGCGCCATGCACACGCCCGGGCGTCCGGTGGCCCGGGCGTAGCCGTCGGCCATGTAGGCGGACGCCTTCTCGCCGTGGGTGACGATCCGCTGGATCGAGGTGTGCTGCTCCATCTCGAACAAGGTCTTGCTCAGGACGGTCGGGACGAGGAAGACCGCGGAGACGCCGTACCCCTCCAGCGTCTGCGCCAGGTACCGCGCACCGGTGGTCTTTGCCATGGGCTTACCCTTCAGGCTCGTCTTGGCTGTCGAGACATCGTCTTACTAGACTGCCATCGTCGCCGAGCCGGGTCAAGGTGTCCGGCGCGTCCGAGACGACGACGCGATCGCCGGTGATGGGATCCTCGGTGCGCAAGCGCGGACCACAGGGACGGAGTGCGTCATGAGCAAGGGGCAGGCCGCGCAGGAGCCCGACCAGACCGACGACGGGCGAGCGATGGGCGGTGCGCGGCCGATCACGTCGTCGGTGACCTACCGGGCCGTGACCCTGCTCGAGCTGGTCGGCGGCCGGGAGGGAGGCGTGGGCGTGCGCGAGGCGGCGCGCGCGACCGGCATCGACCGGAGCGCGGTGAGCCGCCTGCTGACCCAGCTGGAGGAGCTCGGCTGCGTCGAGCAGGCCGCCGAGCGCGGTGTCTACACGATCGGCCCACGGCTGTTCTCCCTCGCGGCGGCGGTGCGCAGCAAGGACAGCCTCTGGAACGCGGCTCGCCCGATCCTGGCTCCGGTCGTCGCCCAACACAACGAGACCTGCTACCTGACGGTCCGCCAGGGGAGCTCGGTCGTCTTCCGCGAGAAGGTCGAGGCGCAGCAGACCATCCGGTACGTCGTGGAGCTCGGCACGTTCTTCGACCTGGCTACCGGCGCAGCCGGGCGGGCGATCCTGTCCGCCCTGCCGCCGGAGGAGTCGGACGCGATCCTCGGGCGGGGACTGGTGCGGCACACCAGCGCCAGCACGACGAACCCGACTGCGTACCGCACGATGCTGCAGCAGGACCGCGACCGCGGCTACACGGTGAGCATCGGCCAGTGGGTGGCGAACGGCGCCGGTGTGGCTTCCCCGTACTTCGACGCGGGCGGCAGGTGCGTCGGTGCCCTGACCCTCAGCTGCCCGGCCGACCGGCTCCCGACCGCCCTGGTGCCCGAGGTGGGTCGCTCGATCAGAGCGGCCAGCCGGACACTGTCTCATCGCCTCGGCTACCGCGGCACCTGGGGACCGGCGGACACCTGAGCGGGCCCAGCGGCGGCGCGACCCAGCCGACGAGCGCTCACCAGCATCAGCACGGCAGACATCGCGGCAGCGGCCGCAGCGCAGCTCCAGGCGGCGGCGTACGAGCCGTGCACGACCACCGTGCCGAAGGTCAGCGGGCCGAGGACCCCGCCGAGGGCTCCGCCCGCCTGCGTGACACCGGTCGCGGCTCCGGGCGCCGTCGGGTTGAGGCGGACGACGGTCAGCGCGAAGAGTGCCGGCCACCCCCAGCCGAAGCCGAACGCCACCGCGACCAGGCACACGACCGCGGCGGTGTCGGACGTGCCCGAGGCGAGCCCGGCGTAAGCCGCGGCGCCCAGCAGCAGCGCCGCGCCCACGCTGGTCAGCGAGCCGTGGACCCGGTGGTCGGCGACCCAGCCGGACACCAGCCGCACCAGGACGCTGGCCACGCCGCCGACCGCGAGCAGGCTCCCCGCTGCTGCCGCCGGTACGCCGACCGACTGGAGGTAGCCGACGAGGAACGTGCTCAGGCTCAGTGCCGCGGCCGTTCCCAGGCAGCATCCGGCTGCCAGCAGCACCAGTGCGCCGGCCCGGGCGTCCGGGCGCGGTGCGGGTGCAGAGCGCGGCGACCCGGAGGCCGAACGCAGTCGCGGCAGCAGCAGCGCCAGGACCAGGCCTGCCGCGGCCACCACCGAGAAGACCGGCCTCCAGCCCACCACCAGTGCGAGCAGGGGGACCGACAGGCCGGTGAGGAGGCCGGCGACCGGGATCGCGGACTGCTTCACCCCGAAGGCCAGTCCCTGCCTGCCGTGGGCGACGCCGCTGGCCAGCGCCAGGTTCCCGGCCGGCTGCGCCAGCCCGTTGGACAGGCCGCCGATCACGAGGAAGCCGGCGAGGTGCCCCCACCGCGAGACCAGGAGGCTGATGCCCAGCAGGCACACGGCACTGCCGACGGCGCCGAGCTGCATGGCTCTCACCGCGCCCATGCGCTCGGCCACCCGACCGCCCGGCACCGAGCCGATCGCCGTCGCGGCGAAGAAGACGGCCGCCGCCGCCCCGAGCCGGCCCTCACCGAAGTGCAGGTCGCGCACCATTAGGAACGCGAGCCCGCCGACCAGCGCCGAGGGGATGATCGCCAGCGTCGTCGACGCCGTGGCCGTGACCACCGTCCAGTGAGCGCTGACGCCCAGTGGCGCCGGCGGGAACCGGCTCCGCGGTGTCACCCGGCTGCTTCCGCGTTGACCACGTGGAGGGGCCCGTCGCCGTCGAGGAGTCCCCGCACGTTCTGGACGAGCACGTCCAGCGCCAGCCTCTGGGCGCGCACGCTGCGGCCCGCCACGTGCGGCGTGATCAGGACGTTGGGCAGTGCGCGCAGGCCGTGGTCCGCGGGCAGCGGCTCCGGATCCGTCACGTCCAGCGCAGCCCCCCGCAGGTGGCCGTCGCGCAGAGCCCGCTCGAGGTCCGCTGTGACGACGCACGGCCCTCGGGCGACGTTCACCAGGAGGGCCCCGCTGCGCATCCGCGCCAGCGCTGCAGCGTCCACGAGCCCCCGGGTCGCGCTGGTCAGCGGCATGCACAGGACCAGCACGTCCGCCGTCGTCACCACGTCGGTGAGCGAGCCGAAGCGCACGGGCACGTCGGGCGAGGGGTTGCGACGGGACGGCGTGCAGGCGACGACGTCCGCGCCCAGGGCCGCGCCCGCGCGGGCCACCCGAGCTCCGATGTCACCGAGGCCGACCAGCCCCAGCGTCCGGCCGGCCACGTCCTGCGCCAGCACGGGTCGTTCCGCCGCAGGTCGCCAGGCCTCGCGCAGCAGGTGCAGCGTCGAGAACACCACGTACTCGGCTACCGCCTGGCCCCGCACGCCCGGAGCGTTCGCCACCAGGATCCCGCGCCGGGTGGCCTCGGCGACGTCGATGTTGTCGACGCCGGCGCCGGGCTTGGCCACCATCCGCAGGGCTGGTGCTGCTGCCATGAGCTCCGCGGTCACCGGCGCCACGGCGGTGAGCACGACCTCGACGTCACGCAGGGCCTCGCCCAGCGACTGCGCGGTCAGGCCGACCGCGGGCACCAGCTCGTGCCGGGGCCCGAGGCGGCCGCTGTCGAGGCCGTGCCCGGGCGTGAGCAGCAGGGGGTCGACGACGGCGATGCGCGCCACAGGATCTCCTTGAGCAGGCAGTTCGGGCGTCCGTCGACCGGCCGGTCGGTGACGGAAGCCTAGCTGTGGGTGGATCGCTGGCCAAGACATTGTCTTGACAGGTGGCCCACGACGGCTAACCTCGAAATCGGCGGAACGAACGTCCCGGCTCGGCCTCCAGCACATGATCCAGCGGCGCACACTTCGTGCGAAGCGGCAGCCGCCGCGCCGTGACCGACGACGAAAGGCGCAAAGATGCGGCGATTCGTAGTGAGCCTGTCAACAGTGCTCGTCCTGGGGGCCGCGGCCGCCTGCGGGGGTGGATCCGACGAGGCGTCCGGGACGGGCGCCAGCGGCGGCCAGAAGACGTACGAGCTGGAGATGGGCATGGCGGCCGAGGGGACGTTCACGGCCGAGTGGTGGGGCTGGCTGGCCGCGCGCGAGATGGGCTACTACAAGGACCAGGGCCTGACGGTGAAGTTCACTCCGGCGGGCGGGAGCGGCACGGTGATCGAGCAGCTCGCTGCCGGCAACCTCGACGCCGGCAACCCGTCGATGCCCTCGGTCGGCGAGGGCCTGCTGGCCGGCATCCCGCTCGTCAACACCTTCACCTACAGCACCGGCGCGATCTTCGGGATCTTCACCCCCGAGAGCACGGGTATCAGCGACATCGCCGGCCTCAAGGGCAAGCGGATCGGCATCTCGGAGCCCGGGGGCGGCGAGGTCGCCTTCCTCGAGGCCGCGCTGCGGGCCGAGGGCATCGACCCGATCGGTGACGTCAAGCTCATCCCGATCGGCGACGGCGGGCCGGACACGTTCCAGGCCATCGAGGACAAGAAGGTCGAGGCCTACTCCACCGCCTACAACGACATCTTCGCGCTGCAGGCCGAAGGGCTGTCCCTCAAGGACCTGACGCCGGCCAAGTTCAACGTGTTCCCGGCCCGCGGCATCATCACGACCGAGCGCAAGCTGCAGGGCAACGAGGAGGCCTTCAAGCGCCTGGCTCGCGGGACCGCGATGGGCATCCACTTCTGCTTCGCGAACCTGGACGCCTGCGAGGCCATGCTCCGCAAGGAGGTCCCCGAGGTGTGGAAGGCCAACGCCGAAGGGGTGTCGCAGGGATCGCTGCGCTACGAGCTGTCTCAGAAGCAGGTCAAGCCCAAGGACCCCGCGAGGATCGGCGCTCACGACCAGGCCGGCACCGAGGAGTTCATCGCGACGATCGCGTCGACCATGGAGAACGCACCGAAGGTCGACACCGCCAAGTTCCTGAACCAGGACTTCCTCGACTACGCGAACGACTTCGACAGGGCCAAGGTCGAGGCGGACGCCGCCGCCTACAAGGAATAGGAATCCCCACGTGACGACGACGACGACGTCCGCCCTCCTTCGCGCAGAGAACGTCAACAAGGAGTACAAGTCCGGTTCGGGAACCGTCCTGGCCCTGAGCGGTCTGAACCTGGACGTACGCGACGGGGAGTTCCTCTCCCTCCTGGGTCCGAGCGGGTGCGGCAAGTCCACGGCGCTCAACATCATGGGTGGGCTGCTGAACCCGACGACCGGCTCCGTCAGCCTCGAGGGTCAGCGGCTGGACGGCCCGGCGCGAGACATCGGGATGATGTTCCAGAAGGCCGTCATGTTCCCGTGGCGGACGACGCTGGAGAACGTGCTCCTCCCGGTCGAGGTCTTCGGGTGGTCGAAGAAGGAGTACACGCCGAAGGCGCGCGAGCTGCTCGGCATGGTCGGCATCTCCGAGTTCGCCGACTCCTACCCCTGGCAGCTGTCAGGCGGCATGCAGCAGCGCGCAGCCCTGTGCCGGGTCCTGGTGCACGATCCCAAGCTGCTGCTGCTGGACGAGCCCTTCGGTGCGCTGGACGAGTTCACCCGCGAGACCATGAACATGGAGCTCCTCCGCCTCCAGGCGCTGACCCGCAAGACCTCCGTGCTGGTGACGCACAACATCAGCGAGGCCGTGTTCATGTCGGACCGGATCGCGGTCATGACGCCCCGACCCGGGAAGGTCGTCGGCGTCATCGACGTCCCGTTCGCCCGCCCGCGCACGCCCGACCTCATGCGCACCCAGGAGTTCGCGGACACGGTCTTTCGGGCGCGGGCCATGCTGGACCTGACGTGACGACCGTCGCGCGGCCTCGCGTCGCCCCCACCCGCAGAGTGCGCGGCGCGGCGGGTTCCTCGTGGGGCATCGGGCTGATCACCCTCGCCGTGCTCGTGGCCATCGGCGAGATCATCCCGCGGTCCGGGCTGATCAGCCGCACGGTCATGCCCACGCCCGGCGACACCGCCCTCGGGCTGCGGGAGCTCGTGACCAGCGGGTACTGGCTCGAGGACCTGAAGGTGACCATCACCGCGGTCCTCATCGCCTGGGTGATCGGCTGCGCGATCGGGCTGGTCGTCGGCGTCGCGATCGGCATCTCACCGTTCGTGCGCAAGGTGTTCACGCCGTATGCCATCGCGATCCAGGCCCTGCCGAAGATCGTCCTGGCACCGCTGCTGATCGGGTGGCTCGGCTTCGGTGCGCCCAGCAAGATCGCCATCGCGGTCGCGATCTGCTTCTTCCCGGTCTGGGTCGACACGATGATCGGTTTGTCCCTGCCGTCCGCCGACGAGTTCAAGCTGATGAAGTCGTTGCGCGCGTCGCGGTGGCAGACGTTCCGCATGCTGCAGCTGCCGGCGGCCCTGCCGCTGATCCTGGTCGGCATCAAGCACGCCATGCTGCTCGCCTTCACCGGTGTGCTGGTGGCCGAGATCCTGGCCGCGTCGGCCGGCGGGTTGGGCACGCTGGCAGAGAGCTTCGCCTCCCAGCTGCAGATGCCTTTGACCTTCGCGGTGGTGCTGGTGGTCATCGTGCTGGCGGTGACACTCGTGTCGCTGCTCGACCTGCTCGAGCAGAAGGTCGTGTTCTGGTCCGAGTCGGCGAGGGAGAAGGCGAAGTGACCGACGTCACCCACCCGGCCGTGCAGGCGGCCACGTCGACCCCCGCCGTGGCCCGTCCCCGGCGACGCAAGACGGTCACCCCGGCCAACGTGGTCTCGGTGCTGCTGGCGCCCCTGCTGTTCGCCCTCTGGTGGTACGTCACAGCCGTCGAGCTCGTCGCGCCGATCCTGCTGCCGAGCCCCACTGCGGTCTGGGACGCCGTGCCCAGGGTGATGGGCGCGTCCGGCTTCTGGGGCAACTTCAACCGGACCGCGAGCGAGATCGTCCTCGGCTTCGCGCTGGGTGGCTCGATCGGGTTCGGCCTCGGCCTGCTGCTCGGCGCGTCGAACCGGCTGCGCAGCGCGTACCTGCCGTTCCTCGGGGCGCTGCAGGCCGTCCCGAAGGTGATCCTGGCCCCGCTGATCATCGCGTGGTTCGGCTTCGGCCTCGAGGGCAAGGTCGTCCAAGCCGGGATCGCGTGCTTCTACGCCGTCTTCGTCACGACGCTGTCCGGTCTGGAGCTGGCGGAGCCCGAGTCGATCCAGCTGATGCGCTCGCTCAAGGCGTCGGGCTGGCAGATCATGCGCAAGGTGAAGATCCCGGCAGCTCTGCCGGCGGTCTTCGGCGGCCTGCAGCTCGGTGCGACCACCGCGATCATCGGCGCCATCGTCTCGGAGTTCGTCGCGGCCGACGCCGGCCTCGGCTTCCTGATGCTGCGCTACCGCTCGAGCTTCGACACCCCCGCGGTGTGGGTGCTCATCTTCGTGTTCCTGGTGTTCGGCATCATCGCCTACCTGATCCTGTGGGCAGCCGAACGCAAGTTCGTCTTCTGGCGACGGGCCTCCGTCGCGCGACCCGACCTGGAGCAGGCATGACCGTCGACATCCACGCCCACACCGTCCCCGAGTCGCTGATCCAGGAGCTGACCACCGAGGTGCCCGCAGCGGCGCCGGTCGTCGAGCGCGACGGGGACGCCTGGGCACTGCAGTACCCCGGCGGACGACGCAGCGGCCCGATGCCCGCCGGGATGTTCGACCTCGGTGAGCGCCTGGCCGACATGGACCGGCTCGGTGTCGACGTCCAGGCGCTGTCCGTGCCGCCCACCCACTTCGGCTACCGGCTCGACGCCGCGGCAGCTGCAACGGCCGTCCGGCTGCACAACGACGCCATGCTCGACATGGCCCGCAGCCACCCCGATCGCTTCGTCGTGCTGGCTGCCCTGCCGCTGCAGGACGAGGAGGCCGCGCTGGCCGAGCTCGAGCGGCTGATCACCGTGCCGCAGGTCGTGGGCGTCGAGATCGGCACGAACATCGCCGGGCGCAACCTCGACGACCCAGCCCTGGCAGGGGTGTGGACCGCGCTGGACGCCGCTGGGATGGCGGTCGTGCTGCACCCGGACAACGTCGCCGGAGCCGACCGGATGCAGGACCACTACCTGCACAACTTCGTCGGCAACCCCACCGACACGACGCTGGCCGCCGGGTCGCTGCTCTTCGGTGGCGTCCTGTCGCGCAACCAGGCCGTCCGGGTCGCGCTGCTGCACGGTGGGGGGTTCCTGCCCTACCAGATCGGCCGCTTCGCCCACGGGTGGGACGTCCGCCCCGAGCCGCGGCGACAGCTCGACGTCTCGCCGCGCGACATGCTGGACCGGTTCTACTTCGACACGCTGACCCACGACCCGGCGTCCCTGCGATTCCTGCTGGAGCGGGTGGGCAGCGACCGGCTGTGCCTGGGCAGCGACTACCCCTTCGACATGGCCGACCCCGACCCGGTCGGGACGGTCCGGTCGGTGCTCGCCGACGACGACGGCCTCGACGCGATCCTGGACGGCACACCGCGCGAGCTGCTGACCCGCCGACCCCCGCCCGCCCAGAGCCTGTCCGCCTAGGAGCCTGCTGTGCTGCAGACGTGCGACGCCCTGACCGTGACCGTGCTCGTCGACAACTACATCGACATGCTGGTGCCTGACGCACCGGGCATCACCCGGCAGGGCATGCCCGAGCACTTCGCCGCCCGGCGCGGAACACCGTTGGCGGAGAACGGGATCTCGTTCCTCGTCCGCGCCACGACGGGCGCGCGCACCACCACGATCCTGTTCGACGCGGGCATGAGTGCGATCCCCGTCGTGCACAACGCGCAGGTGCTCGGTGTCGACCTCGCCGAGGTCGACCAGGTGGTGCTGAGCCACGGCCACCCTGACCATTTCGGCGGCATCTACGCAGCGCTCGGGGCCATCGGCCGTCCGGTGCCGGTCGCCGTCCACCCCTCGGCGTTCCGGCCGCGCTTCGTCTCCCGGCCCGACGTCGTCATGCCCTACTTCAACGCGCGCCTGACGCAGGCGCGCCTGGAGGCAGCCGGCGGCGACGTGATCCCCGTCCGGGGCCCGCTGCTGCTGGCACCCGGCGTCACGACCAGCGGTGAGATCCCCACCCTGGTGGACTTCGAGGAGGAGGTGCCAGCCGGGCGCTTCTGCGTCGAGGACGGCCAGGTCGAGCCCGACCCGATCGAGGACTATCTCTCGCTCGTGATCAACGTGCGCGGCCTCGGGCTGGTGGTCCTCGACCCGTGCGGCCACGCGGGCGTCATCAGCTCGCTGCTGCACGCACGTCAGCTGTCGGAGGTGGACCAGGTCCATGCCGTCATGGGCGGTTTCCACCTCGGCCACGCCGGCATCTCCCAGGACAAGGTCGACAAGACGGTGGCGGCCCTGGCCGAGATGGGGGTGCGGCACATCTCGCCCATGCACTGCAGCGGCTTCCGCACGATGCGAGCGGTGGCCGAGCGAACGCCTGATGCCTTCAAGCTGATGACCGTCGGCGCCGTCGTGAGCTTCGCCGCACTCTGATCGCACGGCGCACGCCGATGGCGCATCATCCACGCGACCGCCGATGGTGCCTCCCCGGGCTCGTACGACCGCACGCTGACCACGGCGGCCCCGGACGCGGCATGGGCGGGGAGGCACGCCACGTTCATGCTCGCGGGGCCGTACGGACGGACCGAACGCCCTCGCACGCAAAGCCCCCCATGCAGCTGAGCCATGGGCGGTTCCCAGGCCACCTGCCCATGACCTGGGAACCATCGAGCCGCCTGTCGGAGTCGAACCGACGACCTACGCATTACGAGTGCGTCGCTCTAGCCGACTGAGCTAAGGCGGCCTGTGCCCGTGGGCACGGGTCACGAGTATAGGGGCTCGGCTGACGTGGCCACGCCTCACGTGCAGCGCAGGCCCTCCTTCGGCACGGTGCCGCGCAGCAGGTAGGCGTCGACGGCCTTGTCGACGCAGCGGCTGCCGCGCAGGTAGGCGGTGTGGCCGTCCCCCTCATAGGTGATCAGGTGGCCCTGCTCCAGCTCGTCGCTCAGGTTCACCGCCCACTGGTACGGCGTCGCCGGGTCGCGCGTGGTACCGACCACCACGATCGGCGCGCTCCCGGCGGCCGAGATCGCGCCGGCGGACGACGTCCCGGAGGCGGGCCAGTAGTCGCAGGGCAGCTCGCTCCAGGCCAGGAACGCGCCCCACGTCGGCGCCTTCGCCTCGAACTCGGACACCGTGCGCTGCACCTCGGCCAAGCCCCCCTTCTCGGGGCGGTCGAGGCAGTTGACCGCGTAGATGACGGTGTTCTGGTTGGACGCGTAGCTGCCGTTGCCGCCCCGGCCGGTGTAGACGTCGGCGAGGCGCAGCATCTCGGCGCCGTCGCCGCCGAGCGCCTGCTCCAGCGCCCCCTGCAGCACCGGCCACGACGTCTCGTCGTACAGCGCGACAGCGACGCCCAGCGCGCCCAGCCCCTCGGTCAGCGGGCGCTTCGGGTCGCCGGTGGGCAGTGGCTCGGCGTCGAGCTGGCGCAGGAAGTCGCGCAGCTCGCGCATGCCGCCGTCGACGGTCGTGCCGAGCGGGCAGTCCCTGCTCTCGGCGCAGTCGGCGACGAAGGCGCGCGTCGCCTGCTCGAAGCCCTGGGCCTGCCCGAGGTTGATCTGCTCCGACGGCAGCGCCGGGTCGAGCGCGCCGTCCAGGACGAGCCGGCCGACGTTCTTGGGGAACAGCCCGGCGTACGTCGCCCCGAGGAAGGTGCCGTAGGACTTGCCGAGGTAGTGCAGCTTCGCGTCGCCCAGCGCGGCACGCAGCACGTCCATGTCGCGGGCGGCGTCCGTCGTCCCGACGTGGGCGAGCAGCGCACCGCCACCAGCCTTGCAGCGGGCGGCCAGCTGCTGGAACAAGGTGACCGTCGAGGCCACCTCCGCGGCGTCGTCCGGCGTGGGGTCGGCCGCGACGAGCTCGTCGGTCTGGGCGTCACTGAGGCATCGCAGCGGCGCACTGGTGCCGACGCCGCGCGGGTCGAAGCCCACGACGTCGTAGCGCTCGCGAACGGCGTCGCTGATGACCGCGCGCGCGGCGCGGGCGTAGTCGATGCCCGAACCGCCCGGACCGCCGGGGTTGATGACCAGCGAGCCGATGCGGTCGTCGCCGGACGCCCGCAGCCGCAGCAACGACAGCTGGATGCTCTCGCCGCCCGGCGCGGCGTAGTCGACGGGGACCGTGAGCTTGCTGCACTGGAAGTCGCCGCCGCAGCCCGCCCACGACAGCTTCTGGGAGTAGTACCGGTCGAGCCCCGAGGGCACCGGCGCCGGCGCCGAGGCGGCGGACGGCGTGCGATCGGGCTCCTGCGCCGAGTCGTCCCCGTTCCCGCTGCACGCCGACAGAGCCAGCGCGACAGCGGCGGCGAGGGCCACGGCTCGGCGCGGACGTGCGGACAGCTGCATGCTTCCCCCGGTGGTGCTGCGGTGACGATGCTGCGGTGGTGATACCGCGGTGACGTCGCGACGATGCGGTGGCACGACGCTACCTGGCGTCACAGGCGCGGGCGCGACCGCGGCTCACTGGTCGAGCCGCAGCGCGACCGCCAACGACTCGAGCACGAGCAGCGGCGAGGCGTTGGTGAGCAGCCGCGCCCGCGCCTCGCGCACAGCCTCCATGCGCTGCAGGGCTTGCTCGGCGGTCAGCGCGGTCGCCAGCCGCTCGACGTCCGGGCGCATCTCGGCGTTGATCAGGGCTGCGGCCCGGTCGGCGTGCAGCACCAGCACGTCACGGTAGACCGAGATGAGGTCGAGCAGCGAGCGGTCGAGCATGTCGCCCAGGAACCGCTTGGCGCGGCGCTTCTGGTTGCGCTCGAGCTCGCCGAGCTGGGCCCGCACGAACGGCGGCTGGGTGCGAGCGGCGCTGTCGGCCCCGAGCGCCCGCAGCAGCTCGTGGCGCTCGGTCAGGTCGCGCGCGGCGGTGGCCGCCTCGGCCTCCTCGGTGGCGACCGACAGCAGCGCCTGCGCCTGCAGCACGGCGTCGCCGACCGACCGCAGCTGCATCGGCACCTGGACGACGGTGCGCCGGCGGATGCGCGCCTGCTCGTCGGTCGCGAGCCGCCGCGCCATCCCGATGTGGCTCTGCGCGGCGCGGGCGGCGAACGCGGCCATGGTGGGGTCGACGCCGTCACGGCGCACCAGCAGGGCGGCGACGGCCTCGGGCGGTGGGGTGCGCAGCGCCAGGTGGCGGCTGCGGCTGCGGATCGTGATCAGGACGTCCTCGGCGCTCGGCGCGCAGAGCACCCACACCGTGCGGGGCGTGGGTTCCTCGAGCGCCTTGAGCAGGGCGTTGCCCGAGCTGTCGTTGAGCCGGTCAGCGTCCTCGACGACGATGACGCGCCAGCGGCCGACCGACGGTCGGCGCTGCGCGAGCGAGATCAGGTCTCGGGCGTCGTCCACCTTGATGACACTGACCTCGGTGCGCACCAGCGTCACGTCGGCGTGCGAGCCCGCGACGACCGTGCGGCAGGACTGGCAGGTGCCGCACCCGGGCACCGGCTGCTCGCACTGCAGCGCCGCGGCGAACGCGCGCGCGGCGATCGAGCGGCCCGACCCGGGCGGGCCGGTCAGCAACCAGGCGTGGGTCATCCCGGCACCGGTGCCGCGCGCGGACATGGCCGCCGAGCGCAGCAGGTCGACGGTCGGCTGCTGGCCGACCACCTCGTCCCAGACGCTCACCGGTGACCGCCGCGCGGGCCGAAGATGTCGTCGCCGAGATCGCGAGCCTCGTCCTGGTAGTCCACCTGCTGCGACCCGTCCAGGTGGATGACGGTGGTCGTGTCGTCACCGGCCGTCGCGCCCACAGCCGGCAGCTCCGTCACCTTCGTCGTGTCGTCGGTGCGGATGATGGTGGTCGTGTCGTCGGCGGCCGAGGCGCCGGCCCGGACGCCGATCACCTGCGTCGCGTCGTCGGCCGCGGGACGGCGGGGGGCGGTGACGACCGGCAGCACGGCGGTGGCCGCACGCGCGGCCTCCTGCGCCGCGAGCCGCTCGGCCCGCGCGCGCTCACGCTCGGCCGCCACGCGCTCGACCTCCTGCTGCTCGGCCGCCGCCCGGGCCGCGGCCTGC
>CAXTEJ010000043.1:0-25766 GCA_964243295.1 uncultured Actinomycetales bacterium
CGTCGGCACCGCGGCCGTGGTGGTCGTGCCGGCGCTGCTGCAGGCGGCGTGGCCCCGGCCGGCCGGCGTGCCCGGTGCCGCGCTGGCTGCCGCCCCCGGGCTCGCGGCCACGGTGCACGTGGGGGTGCTGGCGCTGACGGAGGTCACCTGGCCGCGCCCGCGGGCCGCCGTACGCGCGGCCCGGCTGGCCCCCAGGTCACCGGTGACCGTCACCGGCACCCGGCTGCGCGGCGCCCTTGTCACGTCACTGGCCGCGCTGGTCGTGACCGTGGGCGCCGGCGCGGTGCTGGCCGAGCCGGGCGGCCGCAGCGTCTCCGGCACCGACGCGCTGCGCCGTGTCGTCTCGACGGCCGGGCCGTTCCCCGGCCTGCCGTACGGGCTCGCAGCGCTCGGGGGGGTGGCCGTGCTCGTGCTCGGCTGCGGTCTGGCCCTGCGGCTGGTCGCCGGCCGGCCGGCGGTGGAGGGCGCCGACGCCCGCACCGACGACGTGCTGCGCCGCGCGAGCGCCCACCGCGTCGTGCGCGGCACGCTCGCCGGCACCCTCGCCACCCTCGGGCCGCTGCTCGTGCTCGGCGGGCTCGCCGCGGGCGACGCGTGGAGCGGGGTGCCGGCCGTGCTGGCGCACCTCGCCGCCGGGCTCGGGCTGGTCACGGCGCTCGCCGCCCTCGCGGTGCTGGCCGTCCCGGCACCCAGCGTGCCCTGGCCCGCGCCCCAGCCGGCCGGCGTCCGGTGAGCGGTGGCCCCGCCGGCACCGACGGCACCGACGCCCCGCAGGTCGAGGTGGACGTCGGCGCCGCGGTGCCGCCGTACGAGCAGGTGCGGGGGCAGCTGGCCGGCCACATCACCAGCGGCCGGCTTCGCTCCGGCGACCGGCTGCCGACCGTGCGCGCGCTCGCGGCCGACCTCGGCATCGCCGTCGGCACGGTCACGCGCGCCTACCGCGAGCTCGAGGCGCAGGGCCTGGTGGCGAGCCGCCGGCGCACCGGCACGGTCGTGACCGGGGGGTCCGCGCCACGGCCGGACGACGGGCTGGGCGCGGCCGCGGCGGCGCTGGTCGCGCGAGCGCGCGGTGCAGGCCTCGCGGACGAGCGGGTGCTCGACCTGGTGCGTGCCGCGCTGCACGCCCGCTGACCAGCTCGTGGACCGCCCCCGGTTCACGGCACCGCACCCCGGGCGGCTGCCGCCACACTGGTGGGGTGACCACCACCGCGAGCGCCACGCCGGCCGACCCGGCCGCGCTCGGCGTGCCCGCGCTGGTGGCCTGCGCCCACGGCACCCGTGAGCCCGCCGGACGCCGCGTCGTCGGCGGGCTCGTCGCCGCGTTGCGTGCAGCCCGACCGGGCCTGCCGGTGGTCGCGGCGTTCGTCGACGTCCAGCCCCCGCGGGTGGCGGACGTCGTCGCCGGGCTGGGCGGGCGGGCCGCTGTCGTCGTCCCGCTGCTGCTGTCGGGCGGCTACCACGTGCACGTCGACGTGGCCCGGGCCGTGAGGTCGTCCAGCGCGGTGGCGTCGGCGGCGCTCGGGCCGGACGACCGGCTGACCGGGCTGCTGCTCGACCGGCTGCGCGAGGCGGGCGCGACGCCTCACGACGCGGTGGTGCTGGCAGCGGCCGGCAGCAGCGACCGGCGCGCCGTGGCCGACGTCGAGCGGGTGCGCGAGGACCTGCGGGTGCGGTGGGGCGGCCCGGTCAGCACCGGCTACGGCGCGAAGGCGAGTCCCTCGGTGGCCGAGGCGATCGCCGCCGCCCGCGCCGAGCACGCCGGGCGACGGGTGGTCGTGGCGTCGTACCTGCTGGCGCCGGGGTTCTTCCACGACCGGCTGCTCGCGGCCGGCGCCGACCTCGTCACCGCCCCCCTCGGGCGACCGGGTGAGCCGGTCGACGGGCGCCTGGTAGCCGTCGTGCTCGACCGCTACGACGCGAGCCGGGCGGGCTGAGCCGGCGAGGACGTCGTGGGCACCTGCCCGCGCGACCTACCGCGGACGGTGCCGACGCGTCACCATGGGCACTCCTGAAGGGCCGGCGCCCGATCAACAGGAGTGGTCGTCGTGAAGAAGCTCGTGTACGACTTCAGCGAGGGTGACAAGGACCAGAAGGACCTGCTCGGCGGCAAGGGGGCCAACCTCGCCGAGATGACGCGGCTCGGCCTGCCGGTGCCGCCGGGCTTCACGATCACGACCGACGCGTGCCGGCACTACCTCGAGAGCGGTCGCCAGCCCGACGAGCTGCGGGTGCAGGTGACCATGGCCCTGCGCTCGCTCGAGGACCACGTCGGACGTCGGCTGGGTGACTCGCACGACCCGCTGCTGGTGAGCGTGCGCTCGGGCGCGAAGTACTCGATGCCCGGGATGATGGAGACGGTCCTCAACATCGGGCTCAACGACTTCTCGGTCAAGGGGCTCGTCGAGGCCTCGGGCGACGAGCGCTTCGTGTGGGACTCCTACCGCCGGCTGATCCAGATGTTCGGCAAGACGGTGCTCGGTGTCGACGGCGAGCTGTTCGCGCACGCGCTCGACGAGCTCAAGCACACGGTCGGCGTCCAGAGCGACGTCGACCTCGCGGTCGACGACCTCATGGGCCTGGTCGACCACTTCAAGTCGATCGTCAAGGACCACACCGGGCGTGAGTTCCCGCAGGACCCGCGGCTGCAGCTCGACCTGGCCGTGCGGGCGGTGTTCGACTCGTGGAACACCGAGCGCGCCCGCCTCTACCGCCGCCGCGAGCGCATCCCCCACCACCTGGGCACGGCCGTCAACGTCTGCACGATGGTGTTCGGCAACCTCGGCGACACCTCCGGCACCGGCGTCTGCTTCACCCGCGACCCGGCCACCGGCGTTCCCGGTGTGTACGGCGACTACCTGGTCAACGCGCAGGGCGAGGACGTCGTCTCCGGCATCCGCAACACGCTGTCGCTGGAGGACTTCGCGGTCGTCGACCCGGCGTCGTACAAGCAGCTGAGCCAGATCATGCGCCGGCTGGAGACGCACTACCGCGACCTGTGCGACATCGAGTTCACCGTCGAGCGCGGCACGCTGTGGATGCTGCAGACCCGCGTCGGCAAGCGGACGCCGGCAGCGGCCTTCCGCATCGCGACCCAGCTGGTCGACGAGCAGCTCATCACGATGGACGAGGCGCTCGACCGCGTCACCGGCACCCAGCTGGCGCAGCTGATGTTCCCGCAGTTCGACGCGAGGGCCGAGCGGGTGCAGCTGACCCGCGGCATGGCCGCCTCGCCGGGCGCCGCGGTCGGCACCGTCGTGTTCTCCTCCGCCGCGGCCGTGGCGGCGGCGGCCCGCGGCGAGCAGGTGCTGCTGGTGCGCAAGGAGACCAGCCCCGACGACCTCGACGGCATGATCGCCGCCGCCGGCATCCTCACCAGCCGCGGCGGCAAGACCTCGCACGCCGCCGTGGTCGCGCGCGGGATGGGCAAGACCGCGGTGTGCGGGGCCGACGGCCTCGACGTCGACAGCGTGGGCAAGGTCGCGCGGGCCGGCCAGGTCGAGGTGCGCGAGGGGGACGTGCTGTCGATCGACGGCTCGACCGGCGAGGTGTTCCTCGGCGAGATCCCGGTCGTGCCCTCCCCGGTCGTGACCTACCTCGAGGAGGGCCTCGACAGCGCCCTCGGGCAGGTCGACGAGGGCGGCGAGGACGTCGTCCGCGCCGTGCACCGGCTGCTCGAGCACGCCGACTCCGTACGCCGGATGTCGGTGCGCGCCAACGCCGACAACGCGGCGGACGCCGAGCGCGCCCGCGCCATGGGCGCCCAGGGCATCGGGCTGTGCCGCACCGAGCACATGTTCCTCGGCGAGCGCCGCCAGCTGATCGAGCGCGTGATCCTCGCCGACGGCGTCGGCGAGCGGGAGGCGGCGCTGGCCGACTTGCTGCCGCCGCAGCGGCAGGACTTCGAGGAGCTGCTCGTCGCCATGGACGGGCTGCCGACGACGATCCGGCTGCTCGACCCCCCGCTGCACGAGTTCCTGCCCGACCGGGCCGACCTGATGGTGCAGGTGGCGGTGGCGAAGGAGCGCGGTGAGCCCGACGAGCACGCCGAGCGGCTGCTCGTGGCGGTCGAGCGGCTGCACGAGTCCAACCCCATGCTCGGCCTGCGCGGGGTGCGGCTCGGGCTGACGGTGCCGGGCCTGTTCACCCTGCAGGTGCGGGCCATCGCCGAGGCGACCGCCGCGCTGCGCCAGGCCGGGCGCGACCCGCGGCCCGAGATCATGGTGCCGCTGGTGGGCTCGGTCATGGAGCTGCACCTGATCCGCGACGAGACCGACCGGGTGCTGGCTGAGATCGGCGAGCGCGAGGGCATCGACCTGAGCATCCCGATCGGCACGATGATCGAGCTGCCCCGTGCTGCGCTGACCGCGTTCCGCATCGCCGAGGTCGCGCAGTTCTTCTCCTTCGGCACCAACGACCTCACGCAGACCACGTGGGGCTTCTCGCGCGACGACGTCGAGGCGGCGTTCTTCGCGGCCTACCTGGAGAAGGGCGTCTTCACCGTCTCGCCGTTCGAGAGCCTCGACACCGACGGCGTGGGGCGGCTGGTCGACATCGCGAGCCGCGAGGGCCGCGGCGCGCGCCCCGACCTCAAGCTCGGCGTGTGCGGCGAGCACGGCGGCGACCCCGACTCGATCCACTTCTTCGAGCGCACCGGCCTGGACTACGTCTCGTGCTCGCCGTTCCGGGTGCCGATCGCGCGCCTGGAGGCGGGACGGGCGGTCAACGGGTGGAGCGAGCCCGACACCTCGGACGACGACGAGGTGCAGCGGTCCTGATCCCCGGTGCGGTCCTGCGCCGCCCGCTCACCCGGCCGGCGCAGGGGCCGCGCGCCGGCCGGCGGTGCGGGCGGCGAGGGCGAGCAGCACCCCCCAGACCAGGAACCACGGCTCCCACAGCAGCAGGCGCCACCACAGGGCCGAGCGCTCGAGCGGCTCGGACGGCGTCACCGCGCCCAGCAGGACCGCGGCGACCGAGCTCACCTGCGCGACGCCGTACGCCGTGAGCAGGACGCCACCGGCCCAGGCCAGCACGAGCAGCGGGCGTCGGGGCAGCCGCGCGCCGAAGGGCCGCACCAGCGCCAGCGCCAGCACGCCGCCGAGCACCTTGAGCACCCCGGTGACCCACACCGCCACGACGGCGAGCGGGTCGCGATCGCGGGCCATCGCCTCGATCGTCCCGCCGAGGGTGCTCAGCCCGGCGGTGCCACCCAGACCCCAGAAGAAGCTGACGGCGGCGAAGGCGAGCGCCACGGCGGCCGCGGCGTGCGCCGGCCAGGTCGGGCCATGCGCCGGGCCCCGCCGCTCCCACGTGCCTGGGCCCATGTGCCCAGGCTAGGGCGTGCTAGAGCTCGCAGCCGACCAGCACGGGCTCGGGCACCAGGGTGACGCCGAGCCGGTCGCGCACCCCGTCGCGCACCTCGCGCGCCACCGCCAGGACGTCCGCCGCGGTCGCGGCGCCCCGGTTGGTCACCGCGAGGGTGTGCTTGGTCGACAGCGACGCCGGGCCGGGCAGGCCGTGGCCGCGGGCGAAGCCGGCGCGCTCGATCAGCCACGCCGCGCTGGTCTTGACGCCCGTCGGCTCGGGCCAGGCCGGCGGCTCGGCGCCGACGCGCGCAGCGAGAGCGTCGTACGACGCACGGCTGAGCACCGGGTTGACGAAGAACGAGCCGGCGCTCCAGGTGTCGGGGTCCGTCTCGTCCCACACCATGCCGCGGCGCCGCCGCTGCTCGAGCACGGCGGCACGGGCGTCGGCCAGCGGCACCCGGGTGCCGAGGTCCACACCGAGTCCCTCGGCGAGCGCGGCGTAGCGGACGGGAGCCGACAGGTCACCGAGGCGCAGCTGGAACAGCACGTCGAGCACGACGTACCGGTCGGTGCCCTTGAACGCGCTGTCGCGGTAGGCGAAGCGGCAGTCGGCATGGGCGACGGTGACGACCTGCTGGCCGAGCCGGTCCCAGACGCGGACGGCCGCGATGGTGTCGGCGACCTCCTGGCCGTAGGCGCCGATGTTCTGCACCGGTGAGGCTCCGACGGTGCCGGGGATGCCGGACAGGGCCTCGACGCCGACCCATCCCGAGGCGACGGCGCGCTCGACGAGCCCGTCCCAGGACTCGCCGGCGGCGACCCGCACGCTGGCGCCGCCGCACGAGTCGGCCGACTCGACCGTGATGCCGCTGGTCGCGACCCGGACGACGGTGCCGGGCACGGGCGCGTCGCCGACCAGCAGGTTGGACCCGCCGGCCAGGACGAGCAGCGGCTCGTCGGCGTCGTCGACCTCGCGCACGGCGTCGACCAGCTCGTCGGTGGTGGCGGCCGTGACCAGCCGCTCGGCCGGGCCGCCGACGCGCAGCGTCGTGAGGTCGGCGAGCCGGGGAACGGTCGCGAGCGTCACGGGCGGGCCCCGGCGGGCACCGCGCTGGACGGCTCGCGCGCGGCGGTGATGGTGAGCAGGGCCGTCGCGAGGAACGCGAGCACGACCCAGAGCGCCTCCTGGTAGCCCACGTGGTCGGCCAGGAAGCCGATCAGCGGGGGTCCGGCGAGGAACGCGGTGTAGCCGATCGACGAGACCACGCTGACCCGGCTGGCGGCGTGCGCGGGATCGTCGGCGGCGGCGCTCATGCCCACGGGGAAGCCGAGCGAGGCGCCGAGCCCCCACAGCACGGTGCCCGCCAGGGCCACCGGCAGCGCGCTGCCGACGATCACCAGGGTCAGGCCGGTCACGGCGAGCACGACCGTCGCGCGCAGGACGACGACCCGGCCGTACCGGTCGAGCAGCGAGGTGCCGGCCAGCCGGCCCGCTGTCATCGCGGTGACGAACACGGCGAACGCGAGGACGCCGCCGGCGTTCGAGACGCCGTACCCCTCGCGCACCGCCAGGGCCAGCCAGTCGCTGGCCGACCCCTCGGTGATGGCGAAGGCGAGCACCATGAAGCCGACCAGGATCGTCCGCGGCTCGCGCCAGGCGGCCAGCGCGCTGGTCGGCGCGGCGGCGACCTCACCCTCGGCCACCGGCGCCGGCGCGAGGAAGGTGCGGCTGGCCCACACCGTGACGGCGAGCACCGCCACGGCGACCCCCACCAGGTGGGCGGACGTGGCGAGGTCGACAGCGTTGAGCAGCACCCCCAGCAGCGCGCCCCCCACCGTCCCGAGCGAGAACGAGGCGTGGAACCGCGGCATGATCGTGCGGCCCAGGCGGCGCTCGACCTCGGCCCCCTCGACGTTCATCGCGACGTCCCAGTTGCCTGAGCCGATCCCGATCAGGAACAGGCCGAGCACCAGCAGCGGGACGCTCTGGGCGAGCCCGGCCAGCGCCAGCCCGAGCGTGCACAGCGTGGCCGCCGCCCGGATCGTCACGGCAGTGCCCAGCCGGCCGATCACCAGCCCGGACGTCGGCAGCGCGAGCACCGCCCCGACCGACATGGCCAGCAGCACCAGGCCGAGCCGGCTGGGCTTGAGCGTGAGGGCGTCGCTGATCGCCGGCACGCGCGAGACCAGCGAGGCCAGCGCCATGCCGTTGGTCGCGAAGACCAGGAACACGGCCGTGCGAGCCCGAGCGGTCTGCGCTGCGAGCACCGGCGCGGACGGGGGGGCCGACGTCACGGCAGCCGGACGACGGCGCGGGCGCGGCCGAGGACGCTGAGCGTGCCGCCGTCCGGGCCGGGGATGGTGGCGGTCAGGTCGACGCGGGCGGTGCGGGCCTGCTCGTCGAGCACGGCGACGACACCGCTGACGGTGATCTCGGCGCCCTCGACGTCCGGCACGGGGACCGGCCTGGTGAACCGCACGCCGTACGAGCAGACGGCCCCGGGGTCGCCGCACCAGTCGACGACCACGCGCACGGCGGTGGCCATGGTGAACATGCCGTGGGCGATGACGTCGGGCAGGCCGACCTCGCGGGCGACGCGCTCGCTCCAGTGGATGGTGTTGAGGTCGCCGCTCGCGCCGCAGTAGCGCACCAGGTGGGCGCGGGTGACCGGGAAGGTCGCGGCGGGCAGGGCGTCACCGACGGCGAGTGCGTCGAAGGCAGGGGTATCGAGGGCGGGGGTGCTCACGCGTCGCTCCCCCGGACCACGATGGTGGACGTCGAGGTGCAGACCGGCTCGCCGTCCTCGGCCGCGATCTCGGTGCGGGTGGTGACCATCGCGTGGCCACCCGCCGAGCGCACCGAGTCGACGTGGAGCACCGACACCAGCCGGTCGCCGGCCACGATGGGCCGGTGGTGCACGAAGGTCTGCTCGCCGTGGACGACGCGGCCGTAGTCGATCTGCGCCTCGGGGTCGAGCACGAGCTGACGCTCGGCGCGCTGGCTGACGATCACCGCGAACGTCGGCGGGGCGATGACGTCGGGGTGGCCGAGAGCGCGCGCCGCGGCTGGGTCGAGATGAGCCGGGTGGGCACCCGTCGCCTCGGCGAACTCGCGGATCTTCTCGCGCGCCACCTCGTAGACCTCGGTGGGCGGGTAGGTGCGGCCGGCGAAGGCGGGGTTGACCATCGTGCTCCAGATCGGCTGCGAGTCGGGGCGCACGGCAACGGCCACCCCCGGGAACGGGAGTGGCCGTCAGCGGGACGCGCGCGGGTGGTCAGCGGGTCTCGCGGTGGACGGTGTGGCGCCCGTCGCGGGGGCAGAACTTCTTCATCTCGAGCCGGTCGGGGTTGTTGCGCCGGTTCTTCTTGGTGATGTAGTTGCGCTCCTTGCAGTCCACGCACGCCAGCGTGATCTTGGGGCGGACATCGGCGCTCTTGCTGGCCACGGCACTGCCTTCCTAGGACTCGGTGCTTGCACGTGCGGGTGCTCGACAGGCTCAAGGGTACGCGACCTCGAGCGCGGTAGCGGAGGCCGGACTCGAACCGACGACACAGCGATTATGAGCCGCTTGCTCTACCAACTGAGCTACTCCGCCGGGCCCGGACCACCGGCCGGCCCCCTCTCGGAGGGCCGGCGCGGCGGCGCCGACCTGGAGCCCCAATACGGAATCGAACCGTAGACCTTCTCCTTACCATGGAGACGCTCTACCGACTGAGCTATTGGGGCAGCAGTCGACGAGGTTACACGGTCCGGGCGGCGCGCGAGAAATCGGCCGAGGCGGCGCCGGTGACCAGTCGGCGATCAGCCGGTGAAGGGCACGCGGGTCCAGCGCACCGCCTGCTGGGCTCGCGGGTCGACGGTCACCCGCAGGTAGTTGGAGACGCCGGTCGCGCCGTCGACCGTGACCCGTCGCAGGTTGTTCGCCGGCGTCGTGACGCCGTAGAACTTCAGCCACGTCGAGCCGGTCGCGAGCGGCTTGTCGGAGTCGAAGACGTGGCTGTCGCCGTTGAACAGGTAGACCTCGCCGCGATACCGGGCCGACAGCCGGGCGATCTCGCGCACGATCGGCGTGAAGGCGTAGTAGTCGGCGTACTGGGGGTTGGTCACGGTGGGGTCGAACATGTCGGCCTGCGTGAGGAGCACGACCGCTCGGTCGCGGGCACGCGTGGCGGTGGCGAACGTGTCGCGGATCTGCTCGATCGTCGCTGCGGTGCGGCCCAGCACCTCGGCGCCCTGCTCGGGGGTGACGGTGGTGCGCCCCGTCCACGGCGCCATCCCGTTGTTGCTGCCGACGACGTGCACGACCGAGAAGCTGGCCCCGGCGCGGCGGTAGCGGACGTTCTCCGGATAGCCCCGGTCGGCCTGGCTGTTGACCGGCACCTCGTCACCGAGGGTCGTGCCGGGCTGCTCGAAGAACCTGTCGCGCAGGGCGTCCAGCCGCTCGAGCGGGTCGTAGCCGCCGTTGTTGGGCCGGTGGCAGTCGGTCCACTCGTTGTCACCCGGGGTGTAGACCAGCGGGTCGTAGAAGCGGTTGAACTGCAGGCGCACCATCAGGAAGTACGCGTCGGTGCAGGCGCTGGAGCCGCTCTTGATGTCACCCAGGTGGTTGACGAGCTCGACCTTGGGGTCGGCGTTGATCTGGTCCACGACCTTCGGGAACCGGGCGATCTGCGCGTCGCCGTACGGGATGTCGCCGATGACGGCGAAGGTCCACGCCCTCGCCGCCTTGGGCTTGGCCTGCTTGGCGGTGGCCGGCGCCGTGCCGGCGCTCACACCGCCGACCGCCAGTGCCGCCACGGCCAGTGCCGTCGTCCATCTGCCTCGTGCGCGCATCGCCAGTCCTCCGTCGTGTGTGGTCCCCCGAGCAGGGCCACGCTCCCCGGGGTGGGTGAACGGCGCGGGCGAGTAGCGCGACCGGCGGGTGAACGTCGAAGGGTGGAGCTGGCGTGCTCAGCGGGGCGCTTGCCTGGACCGCAGGGCGTCCAGGTGCTGGGCCTGGATGGCGGTGATGGCGACGGTGTTGACGATGTCGCGCACGGTGGCGCCGCGGGACAGGTCGTTGACCGGCTTGCGCAGGCCCTGGAGCACCGGGCCGATGGCGACGGCGCCGGCGGATCGCTGCACGGCCTTGTAGGTGTTGTTGCCCGTGTTGAGGTCGGGGAAGACGAAGACGGTCGCGCGGCCGGCGACCGGCGAGCCGGGCAGCTTGGTGACGGCGACGGCGGGGTCGACGGCGGCGTCGTACTGGATGGGGCCCTCGACCAGCAGCTGCGGGGCTCGGGCACGGACCAGCGCGGTGGCCGCCGACACCTTCTCGACGTCGCTGCCGGCGCCCGAGCTGCCGGTGGAGTACGACAGCATCGCGACGCGGGGCTCGACGCCGAACGCCGCCGCGGTCGCCGCCGACGAGATCGCGATGTCGGCGAGCTGCTCGGGGTCGGGGTCGGGGTTGACGGCGCAGTCGCCGTAGACCAGCACCTGGTGCTCGAGGCACATGAAGAACACCGACGAGACCACCGAGACGCCCGGCACCGTGCGCACGACCTCCAGCGCGGGCCGGATGGTGTGGGCGGTGGTGTGCACGGCACCCGACACCATGCCGTCGGCGAGACCGAGCTCGACCATCAGCGTGCCGAACCGCGAGACGTCGCGCACGAGGGTGCGGGCCTGCTCGAGCGTCACGCCCTTGTGCTGGCGGCGCTCGTGGAACTCGACGGCGAACGACTCGGCGAGCTCGGAGGTGGCCGGGTCGATGACCGCCGCGCCCGTGACGTCCGCCCCGACGCCCGCCGCCTGGGCGCTGATGCGCACCGGGTCGCCGAGCAGCGTCAGGTCGGCGACGCCCCGGCGCAGCAGCAGGTCGGCCGCGAGCAGGATCCGCGGCTCCTCCCCCTCCGGCAGGACGACGTGCCGCCGGTCGCGCGTGGCCTCGTCGGTCAGCTGGTGCTCGAACATCAGCGGCGTCACCGCCGTGGTGCGCGCGAGGTCCAGCCGGTCGAGCAGCGCGTCGGCGTCGACGTGCTGGGCGAACAGCGCGAGGGCCGCGGCGATCTTGCGCGACGACGTCGCGGTCAGCCGCCCTCGGACGCCGGTCAGCGCGGTGGCCGTCTCGAGGGTGCCCATGCCCGTCGCGACGATGGGCAGCGTGGAGCCGGTGCCCTCGAGCAGCCGGGTGATCTGCGGCGGCAGCGCGAAGCCGCCGTTCAGGACGATCCCGGAGACCTGCGGGAAGCCCGCCGACAGGTGCGCCATGAGCACGCCCAGCACCACCTCGGGGCGGTCGCCCGGCGTGATGACGACGGCGCCCTCGAAGAGCCGGTCGAGCACGTGGGGCATCGTCATGCCGGCGACCAGCACGCCCATCGCCTCGCGCTCGAGTAGCGCCGTGTCGCCCGACACGAGCGTGCCGGCGCAGGCCGTCACGAGGTCCGTGACCGACGGTGCCGCGAGCAGCGGCTCGTCCGGGATCGCGTACGCCGGCACGCCCGCGTCCACGGCGGCGGCCACCGCGGCGCGCACGGCGGTCGCGACCGACGACGGGTCGGGGTCGGTCACCCGGTTGGCGACGACCGCGAACAGCGTCGCGTGGTGGGCCGCGATCTCGCTGGCGGCCATGGCGGCGAGGGTCGCCAGGTCGTCGACGGGACGACGTCCGCCCAGCACCAGCAGCACCGGCGCGCCGAGGTTGGCGGCGATGCGCGCGTTGAAGGCGAGCTCGGTGGGGCTGGCGACGTCGGTGTAGTCGGAGCCGACCACGACGACCGCGTCGCACCGGGCCGCCACCGCGCGGTGGCGCTCGAGGATCGTGCCGAGCGCGGCCTCGGGGTCGTGGTGCACGTCGTCGTAGGAGACGCCCACGCAGTCGTCGTAGTCGAGGGCGACCGCGTCGTGCGACACGAGCAGGTCGAGCACCGAGTCGCGCTGGCCGTGCATAGCCTCGGGCCGGACGACGGGGCGGAACACCCCCACCCGCTCGACCCGGCGCGACAGCGCGTCGAGCACCCCCAGCGCCACCGCCGACTTGCCGGTGGCTCCCTCGGCCGAGGCGACGTACACGCTGGTCAGCATGCGCCCACCGTAGGGACCGCGGCGGGCAAGAACGACGAAGGCCCCCGACCGCGTGGTCGAGGGCCTGTCGGGCCGTGGCAGGTGAAGGATTCGAACCTTCGAAGCTTTCGCGACGGATTTACAGTCCGCTCCCATTGGCCGCTCGGGCAACCTGCCGTGTCGGCCGACGTCACCGACCTCGCGTGAGGGCGGCGAGCGCGGCGGGTGGAAGGATAGCAACAGGCAGGGCTCGACCGGCAACCGTGCTCGGCGCCCGCAGCAGCACCCGCACGCACCCAGCTTCAGGAGGACACCGTGGCCGACAGCTCGATGGACGTCGTCAGCAAGATCGACCGCCAGGAGGTCGACAACGCGCTGAACCAGGCGGCCAAGGAGGTCGCGCAGCGCTACGACTTCAAGGGCACCGACGCCTCGGTCGGTTGGAGCGGTGAGTCGATCCTGATGCGGGCGAGCAGCGAGGAGCGCGCCAAGGCGGTGCTCGACGTCCTGCAGACCAAGCTGGTGCACCGCGGCGTCTCGCTCAAGGCCCTCGACACCGGCGAGCCCAAGGCCTTCGGCAAGGAGTACCGCATCGAGGCCACCCTCAAGGAGGGCCTGACCCAGGAGAACGCCAAGAAGCTCGGCAAGCTCATCCGCGACGAGGGGCCGCGCAACGTCAAGGTCCTGATCCAGGGCGACGAGCTGCGGGTGACGAGCAAGTCCCGCGACGACCTGCAGGCCGTGCAGTCGCTGCTGCGCGGCGCCGACCTCGACGTCGCGGTGCAGTTCACGAACTACCGCTGATCGAGGCCTGACCACCGCTGGGCAGGCCGCGGCGCCCGCCGCTCCGAAGCAGCGGCGTGGACGACGGCACCGAAGCGACCGCAGCTGCGGTGATGGGCCGTCGCAGCGTGCTGGTCGCGGGCGTCCTGGCGCTGCTGGGCTGCGCGCCGAACCCGCGCGACCGCCCGGCGGCGGGCGAGACCCGCAGCACCCACCGCTACGGGCCCGCCGCCGCGCAGGTGGCCGAGCTGCGGCTGCCGGCGGGCACGGCCCTCGGGGTGGTGGTGCTCGTGCACGGCGGCTACTGGCGGGCCGGCTACGACCGCACGCTCGAGGACGCCGTCGCCGCCGACCTCGTCGACGCCGGCTGGGCGGTGTGGAACCTCGACTACCGCGCGGTGGGCGACGGTGGCGGCTGGCCCGGCACCTTCGACGACGTCGCGCGGGGCACCGACGCCCTCGCCGCGGTCGCCCGCGCGTCAGGCCTGTCGCTCGCCACGGTCGTCGCGGTCGGCCACTCCGCGGGCGGCACGCTGGCCCTCTGGCTCGCGGCCCGCCACCGGCTGCCCGCGGGCGCACCCGGTGGCTGCCCCGTCGTCCGGGTGACGGCGGTGGCGAGCCAGGCGGGCGTCGACGACCTCGGGGCCGGCTGGCGCGACTTCCTCGGCCGCGGCGCGGTGGGCGACCTGATGGGCGGGGGCCCGGGCGACGTCCCCGGGCGGTACGCGCTGGCCGACCCGCGCGCGCTGCTGCCGCTGGGGGTGCCGCTTCTCGTGGTGACCGGCGGCGACGACGACCTCGTGCCGGTCAGCCAGTCACGCGGATTCGCCGCCGCCGCGCGGGCGGCCGGCGACGACGTCCGGCTGGAGGTGGTGGCCGGTGAGGGGCACTTCGCCCAGCTCGACCCGGAGTCCGGCTCGTGGCGCTCGCTGCGCAGCTGGCTGGAGGGGCTGGGCGAGCAGGCTCAGCGGCGGTAGCCGGCCATCGACTCGAGCCGGTGGATGCGGTCGGCCATCGGCGGGTGGGTCGAGAACAGCCGCGACATGCCCTCGCCGCGGAACGGGTTGGCGATCATCAGGTGGCTGCTGTTGACCAGCTCGCGGTCGGGCGGCAGCGGCATCGCCCGGGTGCCCGACTCGAGCTTGCGCAGCGCTGAGGCGAGGGCCAGCGGATCGCCGGTCAGCGTGGCGCCGTCCTCGTCGGCGTCGTACTCGCGGGTGCGGCTGATGGCCATCTGGATGAGCATCGCGGCGAACGGTGCGGCGATGCCCATGAGGATCAGCGCGAACGGGTTGGGACGCTCGTCGTCGCCGCCCCCGAACCCGCCGCCGAAGAACAGGCCGATCTGGGCGACGGACGTGACGACGCCCGCGATCGCGGCGGCCACCGAGGAGGTGAGGATGTCGCGGTTGTAGACGTGCATGAGCTCGTGGCCGAGCACCCCGCGCAGCTCGCGCTCGTCGAGCAGCGCCAGGATGCCGTCGGTGCAGCAGACCGCGGCGTTGGCCGGGTTGCGGCCGGTCGCGAAGGCGTTGGGCGCCATGGTCGGCGAGACGTACAGGCGGGGCATCGGCTGACGGGCGGTCGTCGACAGCTCGCGCACGATCCGGTAGATGACCGGCTGCTCGGCCTCGCTGACGGGCCGCGCGCGCATGGCCCGGATGGCGATCTTGTCGCTGTTCCAGTAGCCGTACGCCGTCATGCCCACGCCGACCAGCGCGAACACCCAGATGAACCTGCCCCCGCCGATCACCGAGCCGAGCAGCAGGAGCAGGCCGAAGATGCCGCCGAGCAGACCGGCTGTCTTGAGCCCGTTGAAGTGCTGGTGACCCATGGGGACCTTCCTGTCCGGCGTGTGTGCGCCCGGTGAACGCGCAGACCGGCCCCGCGCGTTCCCGCGGGCAGCGTCTCAGCGCAGCGGCACCCGGTCGAGGACTCCGGCCACCAGCCCGGGCAGCACGCTGAGCACCACGCACCCCGCGGCGCCCACCGCGAGCGCCAGCCGGTGGCTGACGGGCGTGACGGCGGTGACGGGGGTGACGGTCAGCGCGGTGGACGTCGGCGGGTCGCCCGGTGCGACGAGCTGGGCCAGCCACCGCAGGTAGACGGCGGCGCCGAGGGCCACGTTGACCACCGCGACCGCGACCACCCCGAAGGCGCCGACGGCGACGGCGGGCACCAGCACCACGATCTTGGCGACGACGCCCATGACGCCGGGCGGCAGGCCCGCGAGGCACAGCAGCCCGAGGCCGAGGACGAGCGCGAGCACCGGCCGGCGGCGCCACAGCCCGGCGTACGCCGACAGCCCGTGCCGGTCGCCGTCCGGGTGCCGCTCGGCGACGCGCACGACGACGGCGAAGACGGCGAGCGAGGCGACGACGTAGGCGAGCAGGTAGCCGACGGAGGCGGCGACCACCGCGGTGACCCGGCCCTGCGACACCGCGCCGACGAGCGGCAGCACCACCCAGCCGGCCTGCCCGACCGTCGACCACGCGAGCAGCCGGACGGCGGTCTGCTGGCGCAGCGCGACCAGGTTGCCGACCGTCATGGTCACGGCGGCCAGCACACCGACCAGCGGGCCCCACCCGGCGCTGCGCTCGGGGGCGCCGAGCGCGAGCACCAGCAGCACCGCTCCGGTGCCGGCGACCTTCGACACCGTCGCGAGGAACGCCGTGACCGGCAGCGGCGCTCCCGCGTAGGTGTCCGGCGTCCACAGGTGGAACGGCACGAGCGAGACCTTGAAGGCGGCTCCGACCACGACCAGGACCAGGCCGACGCCGTGCACGGCGGCGAGCTCGCCGAGCCGGGGCGAGACCGGCTGGCCGAGGTGGAGCGAGCCGGTTGACGCGTAGACCAGCGCGATGCCGAGCGCGAGCAGCGCGAACGACACCACCGAGGTCATGAGCAGCTTGAGGGCGGCCTCGGCGCCGCGGGCGTCGCGGCGCACGGCCACCAGCGCGACGGCGGGCAGCGAGGCGGTCTCGAGCGCGACGGCGAGGCTGGCGTAGTCGCGCGCCCCCGCGAGCGCGCACGCCCCGGCCGTGGCCGCGAGCACCAGCACGTGGGTCTCGGTGCGCGCCGTCCGGTCGTTGACGCCGACGGCGAGCAGCAGGCAGACCGCCGCCGCCAGCAGCACGACGACCTGCAGGGTGAGCGTGAGGGCGGAGGCGACGTACGAGCAGCGGTCGCCGCCGACGCAGAAGGTGGCGCGGGTGCGGCCCTGCAGCGGCAGCACGAGGGCCAGCCCGGCCAGCACGCTGCCCACGGCGGCGACGTCGAGCACCCGGCGCGCGTGGGCGCCGGTCGACCCGAGCACGGCGTCGAGCACCAGCACGAGCAGGGCGCCCACGGCCGGGCCGAGCACGGGCCCGACGGCCAGCCAGTCGACGTCCTGCACGATGCTCAGACCTCCCCGCGGCCGAGACCGAGCAGGTGGCGGACGGCGGGCTCGCTGAGCGCCAGCACCGTGCGCGGCACCAGCCCCAGGACGACGGCCAGCACCGCGAGCGGGACGCCGACCGCGAGCTCGACGCCGGACGCGTCGGGCGCGGCCGAGGTCTCGCTCTCGCCGTGCCACACCGCGCGCAGCACGCGCAGCAGGTAGGCGGCGGCCAGCGCCGTGCCGACGACGGCGAGGACCCCGAGGGTGCGCCAGTAGCCAGTCGGGCCGTCGGTCGCGGGCTCGAAGGCGCCGTAGACCGCGAGCAGCTCGCCCCAGAACCCGGCGAGCCCGGGCAGCCCGAGACCGGCGACGCAGCCGACGGCGAGCAGGGCGCCGAGCCGCGGTGACCGGTCGCGCAGGCCGCCGCCGATCGCGGCGAGCGAGCCGCTGCCGGCGCGGTCCTTCAGCGCCCCGGCGACGACGAACAGCAGGCCGGTGACCACACCGTGGGCGATGCTCGCGAAGACCGCGCCCTGCAGCCCCTGCGGGGTGCCGGTGGCGACGCCGAGCGCCACGAACCCCATGTGGGCGACCGAGGAGAAGGCCACGAGCCGCTTGAGGTCGCGCTCGACCAGGCACGCGAGCCCACCCCACACGATGCCGGCGACGCCGAGACCGCCGAGGTAGGGCGCGACCGCCGCGAAGCCCTCGGGGACGGTCGGCACGACGACCCGCAGCAGCCCGTAGGTGCCCATTTTGAGCAGCACGCCGGCGAGCAGCACCGAGCCGACCGTCGGGGCGGCGGTGTGGGCGGGCGCGAGCCAGGTGTGGAGCGGGAACACCGGCACCTTGACCGCGAGCCCGGCCACGAGCAGCGCGGCGACGAGCACCTGGGTCGGTCGCAGCAGCCCGGCCCCGCCGGCCGTGGTCAGGCGCACCAGGTCGCTCGTGCGGCTGGTGAAGGCCAGCAGCAGCAGCCCGGCGAGCATGAGCGCCGAGCCGAGCACGGTGAACAGCAGGAACCGGGTGGCGCCGTCGCGGCGGGCCGCGGGGTCGTGCGGGTCGCCCCACCACCGGATGACGGCCCACATCGGCACCAGCACGACCTCGAAGGCGACGAAGAACAGCACGACGTCGGCGGCGAGGAACGTCGCGAGGGCCCCCGCCTCGACGACGAGCAGGCACACCGTGAGCGAGCGCACCGAGCCGCCGGGCGGCGGCCGCCGCTGCGCCAGCACGGTCACCGCCAGCCCGAGAACCGCGGTCAGCAGCACGAAGGGCGCGCTGACGCCGTCCAGCGCGAGGTGCATGCGGACGCCGAGCGCGGGGATCCACGCGACGTCGAGGCCGAGGACCGGCGTGCCGCTCGTCCACGGCCGGGCGTCGAGGGTGAGCAGCGCCGCGCCCAGCGTCAGCGCGCTCGCCGCCACCCCGACCTGCCCGGCCACCGCCTCACCGGCGCCGCGCGGCAGCAGCAGCAGCGCCAGCGCCCCGCCGAGCGGGACGAGCAGCAGCACCGCGAGCAGCAGGCTCACCGCAGCCCCACCCCCGCGACGGCGACGACGACCGCGCCGGCGACCAGCCAGGTGAGGTAGCCGGTGGCGACGCCGGTCTGGGTGCGTCGCAGCGCCAGACCGGCCCACCGCGTCAGCGTCGCGGCCGCTCGCGGGTAGGCGTCGACGACCTCGCGGTCACCGAAGGCCACGGCCCCCGCCAGCGCCCGCACCGGCCGGACGACGACCCGGTCGGTGGCGGCGTCGGCGCCGAGCCCGCCGGCGAGGGCCGACCGCAACCGGGCCGGCAGGACGTCGACGGGATCGCCACCGGTGCGGCGGGCGAGCAGCACGGCGACCAGGACGCCGGCCACCGCCAGCGCGGCCGCGAGCAGCCCGGTCGTCAGCGACAGGTGCACCTCGCCGGGCGCCACCGGGCCGAGCAGCAGCAGGCCGCCGGCGAGCGCGGGCACGGTGAGCACGAGCAGCGGCACGGTCATGGCCGCGCCGACGGGCGCGACGGGCGCGAGCACGGCGTCAGGGGCCGGGGGCACGTCGGGCGGTCGCACGTCACCGTCCGCGCCGCGCTCGGCGACGCCGTCCGCGCTGACCGGTGCGAGCTCGACCGCAGCCGCGCGGCGTGCGGGCACGACCAGCAGGAACGTGCGCGCGGCGTAGGCGGCGGTGAGCAGACCGGTGAGCAGACCGGCGACGAGCACCAGCCAGCCGGCCCAGGCGAGGCTGCCGCCCCGGGAGGCCTCCTCTGCCGCGCCGAGCACCGCCTCCTTCGACCAGAACCCCGACAGCGGCGGCAGGCCGGCGAGCGAGGCGAGCCCGACCGTGAACGTCGCGGTCACCAGCGGCGAGCGCCGCCACGCCCCGGCCAGCCCCGACATCGCGGTGGTGTGCACCTGGTGGGCGAGCGCGCCGGCCGACAGGAACAGCAGCGCCTTGAACCCCGCGTGCGACAGCAGCTGGGTCAGCCCGGACGCCGGACCCAGCGCGGGCGGGACGACGGCCAGCGCGGCGAGCAGGTAGGCGACCTGGCTGATGGTCGACCAGGCCAGCACGCGCTTGAGGTCGTCCTGCGCGAGGGCGACCAGCGCGGCGCCGACCATCGACACGGCCGTCAGCACCGCGAGCACGCCGCGGGCCGCGGGCGCCTCGGCGAGCAGCGGCAGCAGCCGCGCGAGCACGTAGCCACCGGCCGCGACCATCGTGGCGGCGTGGATCAGCGCCGACACCGGTGTCGGGCCCTCCATCGCGTCGGGCAGCCAGCCCTGCAGCGGGAACTGCGCCGACTTGCCGACCACGCCCGCGACGAGCAGCAGCACCGCGGCGGTGGCGGCAGGCGTCGAGAGCGTCGCCAGCGTCTGCTGGGTGAGCAGCGTGCTGATGCTGGTGGTGCGGGCGTGCACCAGCAGCACGACGATGCCGAGCACGAAGCCGACGTCGCCGACCCGGGTGGTGAGGAACGCGCGCACCGCCGCGCGGCGGGCCGCGGGCCGCTCGCTGTCGTGCCCGACGAGCAGGTAGGAGCACAGGCCCATGACCTCCCAGCCCACGAGCAGCAGCAGCAGGTCGTCGGCCTGCACCACCAGCAGCATCGCGCCGGTGAACAGCGACACGGTCGCGGCGTAGGCGCGGTAGCGCCGGTCGTGGCGCTGGTAGTCGGTCGAGAAGAGCTGGACGCACGTGGCCACCAGCGCGACCATCACCGCGACGAGCGCACTGAGCCGGTCGGCCCGCAGGTCCAGCGACACGCTCGCGCCCCCGGTCGGCACCTCGCCGAGCAGCGCCACCGAGGTCAGGGACGTCGCGGGCGTGAGCGTGAGCGCGAGCTCGGCGACCGCGAGGCCGAGGGTCACGAGGGCCCCGCCGGTCGCGACAGCACCGATCGCAGTCCGCGACGCGCGCGGCAGCAGCGACCCGGCGACCGCGGCGAGCACCGGCACGACGACGACGAGCCGCGCCAGCAGGGCCAGCGCGCTCACGCCGCGTCCACGCTGCCGGTCGCCGTCGGCGCGTCGGTGCGCTCGGCGAGCGCGCGGGCGGCCCGCAGGTCGACGTCGCCGCGGCGGCGGAACAGCAGCAGCACGACGGCCAGCGCGACCCCCACCTCGGCGGCGGCGATCGTGATGACGAACAGGGTCATGACCTGGCCCGAGTGCAGCTCGTCGCCGTAGGCGGCGTCGAACGTCACCAGCAGCAGCGCCGCGGCGTTGAGCACCAGCTCGAGGCCGACCAGCACCAGCACGGCGTTGCGGCGGGCGAGGACGCCGTAGACGCCGGCGCCGGCGAGCACCGCGGCGAGCACGGCGGGCAGCGCGAGGTGCATCAGCGCGCGTCTGCCGGACGCTCGGCGGCTTCGGGAGCCACCGGGTCGCGCGAGAGCACGAGGGCCCCCACCAGCGCCGCGAGCAGCAGCAGCGACAGCAGCTCGAACGGCAGCACCCACGAGCCGAACAGCGACTCGGCGACCGGCTGGGCGGCCGAGCGCCGCTGCGAGACGGCGACCTCGCGACCGCCGACCGCGCTCACCAGCAGCGTGCCGAGCAGCCCTGCCGTCGCGAGCCCGGCGACCGCGGCGGCGACCCGCTGCGGCCACGGGGCGTCGAGGTCGCCGGGGTAGCCGATGGGCGCCCGGGTGAGCATGAGGGCGAACAGCACCAGCACGACGACGGCGCCGACGTACACCAGCACCTGCACGAGCGCGACGACCTCGGCGCCCAGCACCAGGTAGCAGCCGGCCAGCGCGCCCAGGGCGGTCACGAGCCACAGCGCGGCGTGCACGACCTGCCGGGTGAGCACGGCAAGCAGCCCGGACGCCGCGGTCAGCGTGCCGAGCAGCGCGAACAGCACGTCGCGCGTCGTCACGACGCCGGACCGCTCGCGGCGTCGTCGGCAGCCGGCGCAACGGCGGGGCGGGCGGGTCGGGCCGGGCGCGCGGGCTTGTTCGCCGTCGCGACCTCCTTGGGCTCGGCCGCCCCGACCTCGGCGGCCTGCGGCGGCGGCACGGTCTGCATCCACTGGCCGAGCCTTGCCTTGTCGTGCAGCAGGTCGCGGATGTCGAGCTCGGCGTACTCGAACTCCGGCGACCAGTGCAGGGCGTCGAAGGGGCAGACCTCGATGCAGATGCTGCAGTACATGCACAGCGAGAAGTCGATGTCGAAGCGGTCGAGCACGTTGCGCTGCCGCTCGCGCCCGCCCTCGGCGGTGGCCGGCAGCGTCTCCTTGTGGGAGTCGATGACGATGCACCAGTCGGGGCACTCGCGGGCGCACAGCATGCAGACCGTGCAGTTCTCCTCGAGCAGCGCGATGACCCCGCGGCTGCGGGGCGGCAGCTGCGGCGCGACGTCCGGGTACTCGGCGGTGTGGCTGCGCCGGGTGAGGTGGCGCGCGGTGACGGCCATGCCGGCGAGCAGGCCGGGGACGACGGACGGCCGCCTGCCCTCCTCGCTCATCACGCCACCGCCACGGCGACGACCGCGGTGAGCACGAGCTGGGCGAGCGCCAGGGGCACGAGCACCTTCCAGGCCAGGGTCTGCAGCTGGTCCTCGCGCAGCCGGGGCCACGCCACGCGCACCCAGATCACGAGCAGCGCCACCAGGGCGGTCTTGAGCAGCATCCACGCCGCGCCCAGCGCGTCCGGGCCCGGCCCGTGCCAGCCCCCCAGGAACAGCACCGAGGTCAGAGCGGCGAGGACGACGATGCCGGCGTACTCGGCGAGCAGGAAGAACGCGAAGCGCAGCCCGGTGTACTCGGTGTAGGGGCCGAAGACGATCTCGGAGTCGGCGACGGGCATGTCGAACGGCGGGCGCGCCAGCTCGGCGACGCCTGCGACCAGGAAGCACCCGAGAGCGGGCGCCTGCCACAGCAGCCACCACGGCCGCCAGGCCTCCCCGATGCCGGTGAGCGACAGCGTGCCCGCGGCCATCGCGACGCTGCTCGCGGCGAGCACCAGCGGCAGCTCGTAGGACAGCAGCTGCGCGGCGGTGCGCAGGCCGCCGAGCAGGGCGTACTTGCTGGCGCTGCTCCACCCGGCCATGAGCGTGCCGAGGACGCCGACCGCCCCGGCGGCGAGGACGAACAGCAGCCCGGCGTCGAGGTCGGCGCCCACCACACCGGGCGCCAGCGGGATCGCGACCATCGCCACGAGGTAGGGCACGAGCGCGACGCCGGGCGCCAGCCGGAAGACCCGGCCGTCGGCGGCCGCGGGCGTGACGTCCTCCTTCTGCAGGAACTTCACGCCGTCGGCCACCAGCTGGGCCCAGCCGTGGAATCCGCCGGCGTACATGGGGCCCAGCCGGCCCTGCATGTGGGCCATGACCTTGTGCTCGGCCTGCCCGACCGCGAGCGGCAGCACCAGGAAGGCCGCCAGCACCCCGACCACCCGCAGCACGGCCTCGAGCAGCTCAGGCATCGCGTGGGCCCCAGGTCGCGTCGGGGACGCCGGGTGGCAGCGTCCTGCGGCGGGCGGGCGCCGCGTGGGCGTCGCTCTCGCCCGGCTCCTTGGCGCCCGGCCACGGCTTGCTCACCCGGGCGGCGAGCACGAACGACTTGCGCAGCGGCGTGCCCTCGAAGCCGTCGGGCAGCAGCAGCGGGCGCAGGCCGAGGTCGGAGCCGTCGTCGAACCCGGCGAAGTCGACGCCGAACATCTCGTGCGTCTCGCGCTCGTGCCAGGCGGCACCGGGGTACAGGTCGGTCACGCTCGGGGCGCTCGGGGCGGACGCCGTGAGCCGGGTGCGCAGCAGCAGCCGCACCATCCCCGGGCTGCCGACGCGAGCGCCGGCCGACCGCGTGCAGACCAGGTGCGCCACCAGGTCGACGCCGGGTGGGTCGGCGTCCGGCTCGTCGACGGCCGAGAGCCAGTCGAGCATGTCGAGGTCGGACCCGGCGCGTGCGGCCGCCACCGCGTCGTGCCACCTCGCGGCGGGGACGTCGATGCACACCGTGCCCGTGGCGTCGCTGCCCACGACACCCGCGCCGGGCGCGTCGGCCGTCTCGTCCGCATCAGCCGCAAGGCCGAGCGCCAGGGCCAGCGCCCGCGCCACGTCCTCGGGCGCGCCGATCGCCGCGCCGGCCGGCGACCCCACCGGCGAGCTCACGTGCGAGCTCACGTGCGAGCCGGGACGACGACCCCGCCGTCCGCTGCGGTGACCAGGCCGCGGGTGACCTGGCCTGCCCCCACGGGCCTGGCCCGGCGGGCGGCGATGGCGGCGCCGCTCACCTGCTCGCCGGCGATCTTCTCCTGCAGCTTCAGGATGCCGTGCAGCAGCGCCTCGGGGCGGGGCGGGCAGCCGGGCACGTAGACGTCGCACGGGATGATCTGGTCGACGCCCTTGGTGACGCAGTAGCTGTCCCAGTAGGGCCCGCCGGAGTTGCTGCACACGCCGAAGGAGATGACGTACTTCGGCTCGGGCATCTGCTCGTACAGCCGCTTGATGGCCGGCGCCATCTTGTCGGTGACCGTGCCCGACACGACCATCAGGTCGGCCTGGCGCGGGCCGGGCGCGAAGGGGATGACGCCGAGGCGGATGAAGTCGTGGCGCGCCATGCTCGCGGCGATGAACTCGATCGCACAGCAGGCCAGGCCGAAGTTGAAGACCCACAGGCTGTAGCGCCGGCCCCAGTTCAGCACCAGCCGCAGCGGCCGCGGCGCCGATTCGGCGAGCGGGCCGACGCGCGGCGCTGGGAGGTCGACGGGCACTCCGTCACCCTAGTGCGGCGGGCCGACAGCCGCTGTGGGGCTCGGCTCGGCAGCTGCGGAGCTACACCCAGCGCAGCACGCCCCGCCGCCAGGCGTGCGCCAGCCCGATGGCCAGCACGCCGAGGAAGATGCCCATCTCCACCAGCGTCTTCGCCCCGAATCCCGGCAGGTCGAGCACCGTCGCCCACGGCAGCAGGTACATGGCGTCGACCGCGAACACGACGTACAGGAAGGCGTAGAGGTAGTAGCGGACGTTGCTCTGCGCCCACCCCTCGCCCACCGGGTCGACGCCGCACTCGTAGGTCTTGAGCTTGTCGCGCGTCGGCGCCGTGGGGCGCAGCAGTCGCGCAGTCTGCGTGCCGGCGACGAAGATCCCGGCCCCGGCGAGCGCGACCAGGCCCACGATGGCGTACGGCGGCGGCTCGGGCACCGGCCCACGCTACCGCCGACGCGTGGCGTGCCGCGGTGTTCACCCCGTCTTCACCGTGAGCCAGTGCGGTCACGGTGAGACCTCGGTACGGTCCGCCGCGTGAGCACCGTGACGCCGGCTCCCCAGCCCGACCGCCCGGCCTCGACGCCGGGCGTCACCGGCCCGGTCTTCTGCGTGTACGACGACCGCCGGAGTCACCTGGACGCGCTGATGCTCTCGGTGCTGAGCATCCTGCGTCACGTGCCCGGCGCCCGCGTCATCGCGAGCACGCCGGCGCTGGAGCCGGCAGAGCGCGCGTGGTTCGCGCGGCTGCCCGGCGTCGTCGAGGTGCGTGAGCAGGAGCAGTTCGGCGGCTCGGGGTGGGACGTCAAGCCCGAGCTGCTGCTCGCGCGGCTCCAGGAGCACGAGGACGTCGTGTGGTGGGACTCCGACGTCCTGGCGGCGGGCGACCCCACCGTCGCGCTCGAGCCGCGGGTCCGGGGCGAGCTGGTCGCCACCGAGGACACCAGCTGGGCCGAGCAGCAGGGCACCGACGTCCGCACCCGGGCGTGGGGCCTGCCCGTCGGTCGAGTGCTCGCCGGTGGCGTCAACAGCGGCGTGCTGCGCGTCCAGCGCACCCACCTGCCGCTGCTGCGGCACTGGAAGCGGCTGCTCGACACACCGGGCTACCGCCTGGCGCAGTCGATGCCCGGTCACGAGCGGCCCCTGCACATGCTGGGCGACCAGGAGGCGCTGGCCGCGCTGCTCGGCAGCACCGAGCACGACCACGTGCCGGTGCGCCTCGTGCGCCGCGGTCGCGGGATCGCGCAGTGCTGGGGGCCGGCGGGCTTCAGTGTGAGCGAGCGGCTGACCGCGCTGCTCACCGGCGGCCCGGTGCTCGTGCACGCGATCGTCACCAAGCCATGGATCATCGCGGCCGACGGGACCTTGGCGCCGTTCCCCCTGTCGCGCAGCCCGTGGGCGTGGCGCGCGTGGTGGGACAGCATGCACGCCGAGACGTCGCCGTACACCCTGGTCGCCCGTGGGCTTCGTGACGACCTCGACGGCAAGCCCGCGTGGTTGCACGCCCGAAGCCGCCTCGGCCTGGCGCTCGAGCGCCTGCCTGGCAACCCGGTCGTGACCGCTGGGCTGCCGCTCGCGGTCGTGGACACCGCCTTCCGGCTGCTGAAGGCCCGCCGCCGACCCGAGCCGAAGCGGCCCGCGGACGTCTCCGTCGCCGGCTGACCGGTGAGCTGGCGCCGGGGATCCACCGACCAGGGTGCAGCAGCCAGTAGGAGTCGCCGTGACGGACGGACGCCGGCGCGGCCCCATCACGACGCGACCGCCGGCTCGGCGTGCGGCTCGGGGCGGACGACGGTGTCCGGTCGCACCTGCGCCTGCGCGGTCGACCGCACAGCGGGAACGAGCAGCGGTGGCGCGGTGGAGTCGTAGGTGTGCCCGGTCGGTGTGGTGGTGCGGACGGTGTGCGCGCCCGGCGGTCCAGTGGCGCTCGCGCTCGCCGCGCTCGCGGCGCTCGCAGCACCGTCCGCGCTGACGTCGTCGGAGCCGGGCATGACCTTGGCTTTCCAGCCGGGGAGTGACTTGGTGTGGTTGCACCGCTCGCACAGTCCTTGCCCG
>CAXTEJ010000044.1:0-1722 GCA_964243295.1 uncultured Actinomycetales bacterium
CCTCGACAACCTCGTCCTGCTCTGCGGCCACCACCACGACACCATCCACCACACCGGATGGACCGTGAAGATCACCGACGGCAGACCGAGGTTCACCCCACCCATGCGCACCTGAGATGGGCCCCCGAGCGGCGACGGGTGGCCGGACGCCTGTGAGCACCCGTGAAGCGGTCGCCGGCCGAGGGACTACTCGCGACGGTCGATGTCACTAGCTCGCCCGAGCGCCGGGTTCTCCTGTGCCGACCGACCGTGCGCGCGCACCGGGCACCATCAGTCGGTGGGGGCGGGTTCTGCTGTCCGCAGGGCGACGCCCGGTCGCCGGTGCCATGCTGGCCGGCGGTGCCCCAGCGCGGTCTCCCAGAAGGGCCACCGAGGGCGGTGTGCCAGGGTGGCGACGCAGGGTGGGGACGCAGGGCGGCGATGCGACGACGAGAGGGTGCGACCCGTGGACGGCACGACCTCCGAGCGCCTCATCGGGCGTCGCTACCGCTTGGAGTCCGTGCTCGGTCGTGGCGGTATGGGCGTGGTGTGGGCAGCGCACGACGACGTGCTCGGGCGTCCGGTCGCCGTGAAGGAGGTCCTCCCGGTCGCCGGGCTGGGCGCGGCCGACCTGGCCTTGATGCGCCGCCGCACGCTGGACGAGGCACGAAACGCCGCCCGGCTGTCATCGGGCGCCTCCGTGCTGGTCTACGACGTCGTCGAGGAGGACGGCGAGCCGTGGATCGTGATGGAGCGCCTGGCCCCGCGCAACCTGGATGACGTCGTGCGCGAGCGGGGCGTCCTCGACACCCACGAGGTGGCCGAGCTCGGCCTCAGCCTGCTCAGTGCGCTCGACGCGGCGCACGCGGCGGGCGTGCTGCACCGGGACGTCAAGCCGTCGAACGTCATGTTTCGCGGCGAGGAGCGCATGCGCAACGCCGTGCTCACCGACTTCGGGGTGGCTCGCTTCGCCGGTGACCCCTCGGCCACGGCCACCGGCACGCTGATCGGCTCCCCCGCGTTCGTCTCACCCGAGCGCGCGAGCGGTAGCCCCGCCTCGCCGGCGTCCGACCTGTGGGCCTTGGGCGTCACCCTCTGGATCGCCGCCGAGGGCGTTTCGCCTTTCCACCGCGAGGGCACGCTGCAGACCCTGTCGGCGGTGCTCACCGCCGACCTCCCACCGCTGCGGCTCGCGGGTCCGCTGGCTCCAGCGCTCACCGGGCTGCTGCGCAAGGATCCCCAGCAGCGCCTCACGGCCGCACAGGCCAGGCACCTCCTCGAACGCATCCACGGGCCGAGGGTGGACCGACGCCAGCCCGTCGAGCATCCGGCGGCGGGTCTCGCAGGTACGGCCGCAGCACCGGGGGTGGCCGCAGTGCCGGTGGTGGCCGCAGCAACCACGGGGGCCGCAGCAACCACGGGGGCCGCAGCACCGGCTCAGCCAGCCCCCGCCGCAGGTGAGCCGACACCGGCGTCATTGACGCCGTCATCGAGCGCAGCACCAGCTCGTGCGAGGACCGCAGCGGCAGCGCCGCCAGACGCCGCAGGGCCCCAGCCGGCGTCGCGGCTCACCCCCGGGGCGGCGCCAATGCTCGCGGCGCCGACGGCGGCATCGACGGCGTCACCAACGACGGCACCAACGGCGGCACCAACGGCGGCGGCCTCCCCAGCGGCAACACCCACAGCAGCACCCACAGCAGCACCCACAGCAGCACCCACAGCAGCACCCACAGCAGCACCCAC
>CAXTEJ010000044.1:1822-2290 GCA_964243295.1 uncultured Actinomycetales bacterium
AGCAGCACCGAGGGCGCCCACGTCGCCGGAGCCTCCGCACGCACCGGCCGCGGCCCGGCGCTCCCGGGGCCGTCGGGGTCTGGTGGCGGTCGCGGCGCTGGCTGTCGCAGCTGTCGGCGTCGTCGCTGCGACGCAGCTCATGGACGACGGCGCCGGGGCGGACAGCGCCGCGCCCTCCAGGACGACCGCGAGCCCGTCCGTGCCGGTGCGTGGGGTCGGCGCTCCCTCGGCGTCGTCCACAGCCGGCGCAGGGAACGGGGTCGCGGGCGCGGCCGGCACGGCCCCCACCGGCTCAGGCCAGCCCAGCGCCGGAGCGCCGAGCGCGTCGTCCGCCGCGTCCGCCACCCCCGCGGCCGCCGGGTCCACGGCCACCGGCGCTACAACCACCGACTCCACGGCCACCGGCTCCACGGCCACCGGCTCCACGACCGCGGACGCGCCCGCTGCGGGCGTGGCGGCCGGGATGCG
>CAXTEJ010000044.1:2390-25522 GCA_964243295.1 uncultured Actinomycetales bacterium
CCACCGGCTCCACGACCGCGGACGCGCCCGCTGCGGGCGTGGCGGCCGGGATGCGCCGGTACACCGACAGCACGGGTTTCTCGGTCGTCGTACCCAGCGGCTGGACGAGCGACCGGCGAGACCGCCGCGTCTACCTGCGCGACCCGGACTCGTCGGCGTACCTGATGATCGACCAGACGAGCACACCGGCGTCGGACCCCGTGGCTGACTGGCAGCGGCAGGAGAAGTCGGTCTCGAAGCGGCTCCGCGCCTACCGCCTGGTGCGCATCGACCCGCTGCAGCTCGGGGACTGGCGGGGCGCCGACTGGGAGTTCACCCACGGATCCGGCACCCACGTGCTGAACCGCAACCTGGTCACCGGACCGGACCACGCCTACGCGTTGTACTGGTCCGTGCCCGCCAGCGCGTGGAGCCGTCGCCTGGCTGAGTTCGAGCAGATCACCGCGTCGTTCCAGCCGGGCGACTGACGGACTGGCGGTCTACCCGGCTGCTGGGACGTCGGCCTTCCTGGGCGCCGCGTCGACGCCGGCCTCCTTGCGCTGGGCGGGGGTGATGGGCGCGGGCGCGCTGGTGAGCGGGTCGAAGCCGCCGCCGGACTTGGGGAAGGCGATGACGTCCCGGATGGAGTCGCTGCCGGTCAGCAGCGCGCAGATGCGGTCCCAGCCGAAGGCGATGCCGCCGTGCGGCGGGGCCCCGAAGGCGAAGGCGTCGAGCAGGAACCCAAACTTCTCCTGCGCGTCCTGCTCCGACAGTCCCATGACGGCGAACACCCGCTGCTGGACGTCGCGGCGGTGGATACTGATCGACCCGCCACCGATCTCGTTGCCGTTGCAGACCAGGTCGTAGGCGTAGGCGAGCGCGGCCTCGGGGTCGGTGTCGAAGGTGTCCATGAACTCGGGCTTCGGCGAGGTGAACGCATGGTGCACCGCGGTCCAGGCGCCGGAGCCCACGGCCACGTCACCGCTGGCGGTCGCAGCGGCGGCCGGCTCGAACAGCGGCGCGTCGACGACCCAGACGAACCGCCAGGCTGACTCGTCGATCAGGCCGCACCGGCGGCCGACCTCCAACCGGGCCGCGCCGAGCACCGCCCGCGACGGCGTGACCTCTCCTGCGGCGAAGAACACGCAGTCGCCGGGAGCTGCGCCGACGTGGGCGGCGAGCCCGGCGCGCTCGTCCTCGGACAGGTTCTTGGCGACAGGACCGCCGAGCTCGCCGTCCTCACCGATCAGCACGTAGGCGAGGCCCCGTGACCCGCGCTGCTTGGCCCACTCCTGCCAGGCGTCCAGCTGCTTGCGGGGCTGGCTCGCGCCGCCGGGCATGACGACGGCGCCGACGTACGGCGCCTGGAAGACGCGGAACGGCGTGGCGGCGAAGTACTCCGTGCACTCGACGAGCTCGTTGCCGAAGCGCAGGTCGGGCTTGTCGTTGCCGTAGCGGCGCATCGACTCGGCGAACGTCATGCGCGGGATCGGCAACGTGATGTCATGGCCGATGAGCTGCCACAGTGCGCTGACGACGGCCTCGGCGAGCTCGATCACGTCGTCCTGCTCGACGAAGCTCATCTCGATGTCGAGCTGGGTGAACTCGGGCTGCCGGTCGGCGCGGAAGTCCTCGTCGCGGTAGCAGCGCGCGATCTGGTAGTAGCGCTCCATGCCGGCGACCATCAGCAGCTGCTTGAACAGCTGGGGGCTCTGCGGCAGCGCGTACCAGCTGCCGGGCTGCAGCCGCGCCGGCACCAGGAAGTCGCGTGCGCCCTCAGGGGTCGACCGGGTCAGCGTCGGGGTCTCGATCTCGACGAAGTCGCGCGCGTGCAGCACCTCGCGGGCCGCGCGGTTGACCTTGCTGCGCAGCCGGATGGCGGCGCCGGGGCCGGGGCGGCGCAGGTCGAGGTAGCGGTGCCTCAGCCGCGCCTCCTCGCCGACGTCGACTCGCTCGTCGATCTGGAACGGCAAGGCAGCGGACTCGCTCAGCACCTCGACGTCGGTCGCGACGACCTCGACCTGGCCGGTCGGCAGGGCCGGGTTCTCGTTGCCCTCGGGCCGCACCTCGACCTCGCCGGTGACCCGCAGGCAGAACTCGCTGCGCAGCCCGTGCGCCACCGCCTCGTCACGCACGACCACCTGCACGACGCCCGACGCGTCGCGCAGGTCGAGGAACGCCACCCCGCCGTGGTCGCGCCGGCGCGCCACCCATCCGGCGAGCGTGACGGTCTGGCCGGAGTGCTCGGCGCGCAGGACGCCGGACTCGTGCGTGCGCAGCACAGCGGATCTCCTCGAGGCGGTGGGGTGACGGACGTCGATCCTAGGTCACCAGCGAGCGTGCACGTGCTCGCGGATCCGCTCGTCGTAGACGCGCTCGACGGCGTCGAGCACCTCGCGGGGCAGCGGCGCCGCCGAGCCCGCGGCCGCATTGGCCCGCGCCTGCTCGGTGTTGCGCGCGCCGGGGATCACGACGCTGACGCCCGGCTGGTCGGCGATCCAGCGCAGCGCCAGCTGGGCCGTCGTCATGCCGTCGGGCACCAGCTGGGCGATCTCGCGCGCGGCGTCCAGTCCCACCTGGTACGGCACGCCGGAGAACGTCTCGCCGACGTCGAACGCCTGGCCGTCCCGGTTGTAGCTGCGGTGGTCGTCGTCGGCGAACGTCGTCGACTCGTCGTACTTGCCGGTGAGCAGGCCGCTCGCCAGCGGCACGCGAGCGATGATGCCGACCCCCGCCTCCTGCGCCGCGGGGAGCACCTGCTCGAGAGGCTTGCGGCGGAACGCGTTCAAGATGATCTGGACGCTGGCGACGTTCGGTCTCGCGACGGCGTTCAACGCCTCGGCCACGGTTTCGACCGAGACGCCGTAGGCCTTCATGCGGCCCTCCGCGACCATCGCGTCGAGGGTGTCGAACACCGCGTCGTCGCCGTACACCGCGGTGGGCGGGCAGTGCAGCTGCACCAGGTCGAGCGTGTCGACACCGAGGTTGGTACGGCTGCGGTCGTTCCAGGCGCGCAAGGCCCCGGCGGTGTACGCCTCGGCGACGTGCGGGTCGGCGCGGCGTCCCATCTTGGTGGCCACGACGAGGCCGTCGCCGCCGCGCTCGCGCAGGAACCGGCCGATCAGCTGCTCGCTGCGCCCGTCGCCGTACACGTCGGCGGTGTCGAGGAAGGTGACCCCGGCGTCGACCGCCGCGCCGAGGGTCGCGAGCGCGTCGTCCTCGCTCACCGACCCCCAGTCGGAGCCGAGCTGCCAGCAGCCCAGCCCGATCACGCCGACGTCGTAGCCGGCACGGTCCATGCGTCGGGTGTCCATGGCGCCCAACCTAGGACGCGGCGGCCACCCGCGCCGCCGCAGTCCTCGGGACGGCGGGAGGCACGCGGGAGACACCCGACGTCCACCCCGGCGCCCGCTGGTGCCGCGATAGTGGGCACGTGCTGCTGCTGGCGTCGGACCGTGCTGCGCCGCCGCGCACCCTGGTCGACGTGCTCGCCGGCTCCGCGGCGCGCCACCCCACCGCCCCCGCGCTGGACGACGGCACGACCGTCCTCGACTACACCGGGCTGCTCGCGGCGATCGGTGCGACCGTCACGGCCCTGCGGGCCGCGGGCGTGCGACGCGGCGACCGGGTCGGCGTGCGCCTCGCGTCGGGCAGCAACGAGCTGTACGTCAGCATCCTGGCGGTGCTGCACGCCGGCGCGGCGTACGTGCCCGTCGACGCCGACGACCCCGACGAGCGGGCGCGCGTGGTCTTCGCCGAGGCCTTCGTCAGCGCGGTCGTTGGCGAGGACGGCGTGGTGCCCCACGGGCAGGCCGGGCGACCGCCGGGCGACAGCCGGCCCCCGTCCCCGGACGACGACGCCTGGGTCATCTTCACGTCCGGCTCCACGGGGGTGCCCAAGGGCGTCGCGGTGACGCACCGCTCGGCGTCCGCCTTCGTCGACGCCGAGGCACGGCTGTTCGCCCAGGAGCGCCCGCTCGGGCCGGGGGACCGGGTGCTCGCCGGGCTGTCGGTCGCATTCGACGCATCCTGCGAGGAGATGTGGCTCGCCTGGCGGCACGGCGCCTGCCTCGTGCCGGCCCCGCGCGCGCTCGTGCGCAGCGGCGCAGACCTCGGGCCGTGGCTGGTCGAGCAGCGCGTGACCGTCGTGTCGACCGTGCCCACCCTCGCGTCGCTGTGGCCGGGCGAGGCGCTCGGCGCCGTCCGGCTGCTCATCTTCGGCGGCGAGGCGTGCCCGCCGGAGCTGGCCGACCGGCTCGCCGTCGACGGGCGCGAGGTCTGGAACACCTACGGCCCCACCGAGGCCACCGTCGTCGCCTGCGCGGCCCGGCTCATGCCGGGCACGCCCGTGCGCATCGGGTTGCCGCTCGACGGCTGGGACCTCGCCGTCGTCGACGCGCAGGGCGACCCGGTCGCCGAGGGCGAGGTCGGCGAGCTGATGATCGGCGGCGTCGGGCTCGCGCGCTACCTCGACGCGGGCAAGGACGCGACGACGTTCGCGCCGATGCCGTCGCTGGGTTGGCAGCGCGCCTACCGCAGCGGCGACCTGGTGCGGGCCGAGGGCACCGGGCTCGTCTTCGTCGGCCGCGCCGACGACCAGGTCAAGGTCGGCGGGCGCCGCATCGAGCTCGGCGAGGTCGACTCCGCGCTGCTGGCCCTGCCCGGTGTCGTCGGCGCCGCCGCGGCCGTGCGCGCCACCGCGGGCGGCAACCAGCTGCTCGTCGGGTACGTCGTCACAGCCGGCGACTTCGACAGGACCGTTGCGCTGCAGCGGCTGCGCACGTCACTGCCCGCCGCGCTCGTCCCGCGCATCGCCGTGGTCGACGACCTGCCCACCCGCACCTCGGGCAAGGTCGACCGTGACGCGCTGCCCTGGCCGCTGGCCGACCACGACCAGCCCGGTGACGCCGGCGCCAGCGCCGCCCGGCCCGTGCTGACGGGTACCGCGGCGTTCCTGGCCGCCGAGTGGGAGCGTGTGCTGGGCGTCACGGTGACCGGCGCGACGGACGACTTCTTCGACGACGGCGGCACCAGCCTCGGTGCGGCGCAGCTCGTCTCGGCGCTGCGGGCCCGCTTCCCCGAGGTCACCGTCGCCGACGTCTACGAGAACCCGACCTTGGGCGCCCTCGCCGCCACACTCGACGAGTTCACCCCCGCCGTCAGCGCCGAGCACCGCGAGGTCAAGCCGGTGCCCGTGCGCGCCCAGGTGGTGCAGTGGCTGGCCACCGTGCCGCTCGCCACGCTCGTCGGGCTGCGGTGGCTGACGTGGGCGGCAGCCCTGGCCGGACTCGCCCGCGAGGTGGGCGGCTTCGGGTGGGCGCCGCAGGTGTCGTGGTGGCTCGTCGCCGCCGGCTGGGCGGTCACCGTCAGCCCGCCGGGGCGGCTGGGCCTGTCGGTCGCCGGAGCGCGGCTGCTGCTGCGCGGCGTCCGCCCGGGCAGCTACCCGCGCGGCGGTTCGGTTCACCTGCGGCTGTGGGCGGCCGAGGCGCTCGCCACGGCGTGCGGTGTCGGGAGCCTCGCCGCTGCCCCCTGGGTGTCGTACTACGCGCGGGCGCTCGGCGCGAAGGTCGGGCGCGACGTCGACCTGCACGCGCTGCCGCCGGTGACCGGGCTGCTGACGCTCGGCCCGGGCAGCTCGGTCGAGCCCGAGGTCGACCTCGCCGGCCACTGGCTGGACGGCGACGTGCTGCACCTGGGCCGCGTGCGCATCGGCGCCGGCGCCACCGTCGGGCGTCGCAGCACCCTGCTCGGCGGCGCCCGCGTCGGCCAGGGCGCGCAGCTGGCCGCCGGGTCGGCCGTCGCCGGAGCCGTCCCGCCCGGTGAGCACTGGGGTGGCAGCCCAGCCCGGCGGCTCGGCATCGCGCGGCACGACCTGCCCGCCCGTCGTCCGCCCCGGGGCACGGCCTGGGTGCTCGGCTACGGCGCGACCTCCGCCGCGCTCGCCGCCCTGCCGCTGGTCGCAGCGGCGGTCACGGTCACGCTGCTCGCGCTCGCGGCCCGCGGCGAGGACGACGTCAGCTCGGCCGCGCTCGCCGCGCTGCCGGCGCTGGTGCCGGCGACCGTCGCCGGGTCCGTCGTCCTCGCCGGGCTCACGCTGGCCACCGGCCGGGCCCTGGGAAGGGGGCTGGTGCCGGGCCACCACGCCGTCCGCGGCCGCATCGGCTGGCAGGCGTGGGCAACCGAGCGGCTGCTCGACGAGGCCCGCAGCTGGCTCTACCCGCTCTACGCGAGCTCGCTGACGCCGTCCTGGCTGCGGGCGCTCGGCGCGCGGATCGGGTCGGACGTCGAGGCGTCGACGGTGCTGCTGCTGCCGCCGCTCACGACCGTCGGTGACGGCGCCTTCCTCGCCGACGACACGCTCGTCGGGTCCTACGAGCTCGGCGGCGGCTGGATGCGCCTGGAGCGGGCGAAGGTCGGCAAGGGCGCCTTCCTCGGCAACTCGGGCATGATCGCGCCCGGCCGGGCTGTGCCCAAGCGGGGGCTCGTCGCCGTGCTGTCGGCCGCCCCCGAGCAGGCGCGTCGCGGCACGTCCTGGATCGGCAGCCCACCGGTGCAGCTGCGGCGCACGGCGCAGAGCACCGACAGCTCACGCACGTCGGAGCCGGCGACCCGGCTGCGCGTCTGGCGCGCGCTGGTCGAGGTGTGCCGCCTGCTCGCCCCCGTCGTCGACACCGCGCTCGCAGCGGGCGTGCTTCTTGCGCTGGCCGCGCTCGCCGGCCGCTACGGCCTGCTCGTGACGGCCCTGCTCAGCGCAGTGCCGGTGCTGGTCGCCGGGGTGCTCGCGGCGACCGTCGCGGTGGCGGCCAAGTGGCTGCTGGTGGGACGCATCCGCACCGACGAGCACCCGCTGTGGAGCTCGTTCGTGTGGCGGGGCGAGCTGGCCGACGCCTTCGTCGAAGTCGTCGCGGCCCGGTGGTTCGCGCGGGCGGCGGTCGGCACGCCGGCACTCGCGCTGTGGCTGCGGGCGATGGGCGCGCACATCGGCCGCGGCGTCTGGTGCGAGAGCTACTGGCTGCCGGAGGCCGACCTCGTCGACCTCGGCGACGGCGTCAGCGTCGGCCGCGGCTGCGTGCTGCAGACCCACCTGTTCCACGACCGCGTCATGAGCGTCGACGGCGTGCGGCTGGGGCCCGGGGCGACCTTGGCGCCGCACGGCGTGGTGCTGCCGGCGGCCAGCATCGGGGCCGGCAGCACCGTCGGTCCGGCCTCGCTCGTGCTGCGCGGGGACGACGTCCCGCCCGGCTCGCGCTGGGCGGGCAACCCGATCGCGCCCGACCTCGGGGCCACGCGCCCGTCGGCGGCGGCAGACAGGGCGCAGGGTGCCGCCGCCCCGGCATGACGCCCAGGCCACGGTGCAGCAGGCTGGCCCGGTGAGCGCCACCCCGCCCGCCTCGGCCGTCGACCCGTACCTGCCTGGCCACGGCGACCCGTCCTACCGGGTCGAGCGCTACGACCTCGAGCTCGACTACCGGGTGGCGACCAACCGGCTCAGCGGCCGCGCGCGCCTGCGCGTCGTCACGACCGAGCCCACCGCGCGGCTGCGGCTCGACCTGGTCGGCCTGCGGGTGGGCAAGGTGCGCGTCGGCGCGCAGCGCTGGTCGCGCTATAGCCACCGCGGCGGCGCCCTCACGATCGACCTCGGCGCCTCGGTGTCCGCCGGCGAGGCCCTCGACCTGGACGTGCAGTACGACGGCACGCCAGCGCCGCTGGCCAGCGCCTGGGGCGAGATCGGCTTCGAGGAGCTCACCGACGGCGTCCTCGTGTCGGGTCAGCCGGGCGGTGCGCCGACGTGGTTCCCCTGCAACGACCTGTGCGGGCAGAAGGCGACCTACCGCATCAGCGTCAGCGCGGAGTCGTCGTACGCCGTCGTGGCCAACGGCACGCTCGTCGACCACCGCCGCGGCGCAGGGCGCACGACCTGGGTCTACGAGCAGGCCGAGCCCATGGCGACCTACCTCGCCACGCTGCAGGTCGGCCGCTACGCCGGACTCGACCTGGGCACCTCGCCGGTGCCCCAGCGGGTGCTGCTGCCCGAGCGGCTGCGCCACGCCGCCCGCCACGACCTGGCCCGCCAGCCGCAGATGATGGCGCTGTTCGAGCGGCTGTTCGGGCCCTACCCGTTCGCGGGCTACACGGTGGTGGTCACGGACGACGAGCTCGAGATCCCGCTCGAGGCGCAGGGGCTGTCGGTGCTGGGGGCCAACCACGTCGACGGCCGGCGCGGCAGCGAGCGGCTGGTGGCCCACGAGCTGGCGCACCAGTGGTTCGGCAACAGCGTCACGGCCGCGTCGTGGCAGCACATCTGGCTGCACGAGGGCTTCGCCCGCTACGCCGAGTGGCTGTGGGCCCAGGAGTGCGGCGGCTCGACGCAGCAGCAGGCCGACCGCGCGTGGCAGCGGCTGCTCACGGCGCCGCAGGACCTCGTGATCGCCGACCCGGGGCCCGACCTGATGTTCGACGACCGGCTCTACGCCCGGGGTGCCCTCACGCTGCACGCCCTGCGCTGCACGATCGGCCACGACGTCTTCTTCGCGGTGCTGCGCGCGTGGGGCCTCGAGCGGCGCCACGGCCACGGCACCACCGACGACTTCGTCGCCCTCGCGCAGCGGCACGCGCCCGACGCGGGTGTCGGCGCGCTGCTCGACACCTGGCTGCGGCGACCTGTGCTGCCGCGGCTGCCCGTGGCCCTCCCGCGCTGACGCGCCCGTCAGCCGAGCACCACCGCCGGCGGGTGGGGGCCGAGCGTGGCGACGCAGGCGACGAGGCCGGGGCCGAGCTGCAGGTCGGCCAGCCCGACCGCCGGCAGGTCCCGCCCGCGCCAGGCGACGAGCCGGGGGTCGTCGGCCCCCTCGATGCGCAGGTCGGACGGCTCGACGCCGAGCCCGTGGCCGGTGGCCTTGAGCACCGCCTCCCGGCGCACCCACCAGCGCGCGAGGGGCAGCGGGTCGGCGGGGGCGTCATCGCCGGCGAGCCGGGCCAGGCCGTGCTCGGCGACGGCCGCGACCGACGCGACGTCCAGGCCGACCACGGCGTCCGGGCTGAGCGCGACCACGACGAGGTCGCCCGCCGAGCTGAGGCTGACCGAGGGCACCGGCCGGCCGCGCACCGGCTCGACCTCCGGCCTGCCGTGGGTCCTCGACCCGCACACCGCGCACGCGCGACGGAACCGCACCGCCGCGGCCGGTTGGCCCGTCGCCTCGCCGACCACCGCCCGCAGCAACCGGTGGGCCAGTGCGTACCGCGCCGCGGCCGCCGGGGCTCGCAGTCGCGACAGCCGCGCCCGCTCGCCGGCGTCCAGCACCTGGTCGGTCGCGGGATCGAGGTGGCCGGGCCACACTGATCGGCCGGATGGCAGCACGTGCGCGACGTGGACGGTCACGCGCGGGCTCACCAGCCCAGTCCTACCGGACGTCGGCGCCCGGGGCCACGCACCGCTCAGCCGGTCAGCAGGTCCAGCTGCTCGGGCGCGGCCGGCCGCGCCGATCGTGCGGCCGGCCGCGCAGCCGACCGGGCAGCCGACCGGGCAGCCGGGCGGGGTGCCCCCGGAGGAGCGAGCTCCGGCAGGCTGCCTGCAGGGAAGGCGCCCTCGACCGACCCGCCGGTCGGCGCGGCGTCGGACCCGGCCACCCCGCCAGCACCGGCACCAGCTGCACCAGCAGCGGCACCCGCACCGCCGCCTGCACCTGAACCCCCGCCGGCAGCGGCACGTGCACCCGAACCCTCCGCCCCCGCGTCGCGCAGCGTGGCGCCCGACGACCCGCCGGCCAGCCCGTGCCGGCGCAGCAGCGGGCTGACGCGCGCGGCCAGCCAGGCGCTGTAGTCGGCGCCGACGTAGGCGCCGCGGCGGTAGAGCCGGGCGTAGCCGTCGACCAGCTCGGGGCGCTCGGCGCGCAGCCAGGTGAGGAACCACTCGCGCGCACCGGGGCGCAGGTGCAGCGGGAGCACGGTGACGCCCGTCGTACCGGCCTCCGCGAGCGACCCGAGCGCGCGGTCGAGGTGCTCGACGGAGTCGGTGAGCCACGGCAGCACGGGCGCCAGGAACACCCCGCAGGGCAGCCCGGCGGCTCGCACGGCGCGCACGAGGTCGAGCCGGGCGCGGACCGTGGGCGTTCCCGGCTCGAGCGCCGCCTGCAGCTCGTCGTCGTGCACCGCGAGCGAGACGCCCACGCCGACCGGCACGTGCTGCGCCGCATCGGCGAGCAGCGGCAGGTCGCGCCGCAGCAGCGTGCCCTTGGTCAGGATCGAGAACGGCGTGCCCGAGCCGGCGAGCGCCTCGATGACCTCGGGCATCAGCCGGTAGCGGCCCTCGGCGCGCTGGTAGGGGTCGGTGTTGGTGCCCAGTGCTACGGCGCCGTCCGGGGGGCGGCGCGCCAGCTCGCGGCGCAGCACCTCACCGAGGTTGGTCTTGACCACCACGTCGTCGTCGAAACCCGAGCCGGTGTCGAGGTCGAGGTAGGCGTGCGTCGAGCGGGCGTAGCAGTAGACGCAGGCGTGGCTGCAGCCGCGGTAGGGGTTGATCGTCCAGCGGAACGGCATGCGCGAGCTGTCCGGGACGCGGTTGAGCGCGCTCTTGGCGAGCACCTCGAAGAAGCGCATGCCCGCGAACTCGGGCGTCGTGGTGGTGCGCACGAGCCCGGCGATGGCGGGCGACGTCAGTCCCGGCAGCGCGTCGAGGCTGTCGCTGCCGGCCTGCTGGCCCTCCCACCGCATGCACCCATTCGAACAGGCGTTCGCCCCGGAGTCAACCAGGACGTGGACGGAGCCCTCCAAGAACCCGGGCGTGGACGACGGCGGGCTACGACACCCCGTCGAGCGTCGCGAGGAGTAGCGGCGACGCCTGGCCCGACCAGGTGCCGGTCAGCGTCAGGCCGTCGACGACCGACCCTGGCGTGCGCAGCAGCGTGAGCGTGCCGCTGCCGCGCATCCACGTGAGCGGACCGGCGTGCGTCACCGCGGCCACCTGCCAGCCGGAGAGCGCGGCGTCCGGCAGCGACCCGCTGCCCCGCACCTGGGCCGTGATCGGCTGCGGCACCAGGCCGTCGGCGGTGGCGAGGAACAGGTCGGCCTGCCGGCCGCCGGTGAGGACCGTCCGCGCCAGCGCCGCCCGGTAGACCGGGTCGTGGCAGCCGTCGTAGACCCATCGGTCGCCCAGCGTCGTGTGCGTCATCGTCGTGACCAGCGACGCCTCGGCGCCCTCGCGCGGCTGGCCTCGGTAGGTGAGCGGCACCTGAAGCACCCGGGCGTCGGCGGTGCCGAGCAGGTGCGTCTCGACGCCCACCTCGCCGTCCGGGTCGTCGAAGCGGTAGGCGCCCAGCTGGGTCAGCGTCGACGCGTCGGCGCCGTCCAGCCACGGCTGGTGCGGCACCCACGCCTGCAGCAGCTCGAGCTTCGTCGGGGTGATCGTCGCCGAGTGGTGAACGGCCATGCCCTGAGTCTGGCAGCAGCGCGCCGACGCGTAGCCGCCCGGGCCGGGCCGACGTACGGTGGTCGTGCCGGTGCGGACCGGCGCACGGCACCGGCGAAGCGGGGGTCAGGCATGGCGCGCATCGGTCGTGAGGACGAGCCCATCACCGTGGTGCCCGACGACCCGTACGAGGACGTCCCGGGCCAGGTGCCGCTGACCGAGCCCGTGCGCCGGCCTGAGCCCGCGCTGCCCTGACTCCCGCGTCCCCACACCCCGCCGTGCCGCAGCTGAGCGCGCTCGCGTCGTGACCGGTCGCGCCGTGGTGCACGGGTCGGTGCGCGTCGTCCGCACCTTCCGGCTGCTGGACGACGGCCGGCTGGCGCCTGTGACCCGGCGACCGGCCTGGACCGACGGAGTGAACACGGCCCGGTGCCACGTGCTCGACCACCGCTTCGCCGCCCCGCGGCCCGAGGGGGCCGGGCACCACGAGGCGCCGGCCGCCGGGTGCACCTGCGGCTTCTGGGGCTACGGCAACCTGCAGGCGCTGCGCGAGTCGGGTCTGGAGCAGCAGGGCATGGTGGTCGCGGTCGTCAGCTGCCACGGCACGGTGATCCCCGCGACGCTCGGCCTGCGTGCCCAGCACGCGGTCATCGAGGCGGTCTGGCTCGGCCCGCGCGTCGACGAGGAGCGACACCGCCGCGTGGCGCGCCTGTACCCCCACGCCGCGACCTACCGCTCGCTGCCCGCGATGCTCGCCGAGCACCCGCTCAGCACGCTGCCGACGTACGCGCTGCCCAGCGAGCCCACCCGGGCGGCGGTGCTGGCGCCGCTGGCCGCAGCGATCGCGTGGTGGCTCGCCGTGGTGACGGTGCTGCTGCTCGGGCTGCTGGGCAGCGCCGTCGAGCCGACCACGCCACCGACCGACGTCGGCACCAGCGCGCTGGTCAACGCCCCCGTCACGGTCGCGATGGTGACGACCGTCGCGGGGGTGCTGTGGCCGCGCCGCTGGCAGTGGGTGGCGGTCGCGCTGACGCTGCAGACCGCCCTGCTGGTGCTCGGCACCAGGGTGCTCGACCCGTGGCAGGTGCACCTGCAGCTGGTCGCCGCGACGGGCGCCGGGGTGCTGCAGGTCGCCGTGCGCGGCGTCCTCGCCCGTCGGCAGCTGCCCCGGCGCGGCGACGGCTGAGCGAGGGGATCGCCGCGCGCGACCCGCCGCGCGGGCGCCCTCCCGCCCGCCTACGGTGCTCACCATGACGTCACCCCGGGTCCTGTTCGTCGGCGGCAGCGGCATCATCAGCTCGGCGTGCTCGGGCCTCGCCGTCGAGCGCGGCGTCGAGCTGCACGTGCTGAACCGCGGCACCACCTCCTCGGTGCGGCCGCTGCCGGAGGGAGCCGTCGTGCACACCGCCGACGTGCGCGACCCCGCCTCGGTGCGCGAGGCGCTGAGCGGCCTCGAGTTCGACGCCGTGGTCGACTGGGTGGCGTTCACCCCCGAGCACGTGCAGACCGACATCGACCTGTTCACCGGCCGCACCGGGCAGTACGTGTTCATCAGCTCGGCGTCGGCCTACCAGACGCCGCCCGAGCGGCTGCCGGTGCTCGAGTCGACTCCACTGCGCAACCCCTTCTGGCAGTACAGCCGCGACAAGATCGCGTGCGAGGACCTGCTCACGCGCGCCTACCGCGACAGCGGCTTCCCCGCCACGGTCATCCGCCCGTCGCACACCTACGACCGCACGCTCGTGCCCCTCGACGGCGGCTGGACGGCGATCGCCCGCATGCGCGCCGGGCGCCCGGTGGTCGTGCACGGCGACGGCACCTCGCTGTGGACGCTCACCCACCACGAGGACTTCGCCCGCGGGCTGGTGCCGCTGCTCGGCTCCCAGCGCGCGCTCGGCGAGGCCTTCCACATCACCTCGGACGACGTGCTCACCTGGGACCAGATCACCCGCACCCTCGCGACGGCGGCGGGGGTCGAGCCGCGCATCGTCCACGTGCCGTCCGACGCGATCGCCGCCGCCGACCCCGACTGGGGCGCCGGGATGCTGGGCGACAAGGCGCACTGCATGGTCTTCGACAACAGCAAGCTGCGGTCGGTCGTGCCGGGCTACCGGGCGACCATCCCGTTCGAGCAGGGCGCCCGCGAGATCGTCGCCTGGCACGACGAGGACCCGGCGCGCCAGGTGGTCGACGAGCACCTCGACGCCGTGATGGACCAGCTGGTCGAGCGCTACGCGGTCTGAGCGGCTGGTACGTTCGCGCAGTGCGGGACCTCGTGAGCACACGGACGTGACCGCATGAGGCTCGCGATCCTGGGCGGCGGCGGCTTCCGCGTGCCGCTCGTCTACGGCGCCCTGCTCGGCGACCCCGACCGGCGCATCGACAGCGTCAGCCTCCACGACGTCTCCCCCGACCGGCTGCGCGCCATCACGCTCGTGCTGCAGCAGCTGGCGCAGGGCCACGACGCCCCACCGGCGGTCGACGTCACCGACGACCTCGACACCGCCCTGCTCGGTGCCGACTTCGTGTTCTCCGCCATCCGCGTCGGCGGCCTCGCCGGCCGCACCACCGACGAGCGGGTGGCCCTCGACCTCGGGCTGCTCGGGCAGGAGACCACCGGTCCCGGCGGCATCGCCTACGGCTTGCGCACGGTGCCCGTCGCCGTCCACGTCGCCGAGCGCGTCGCCGCCGTGTGCCCCGGCGCGTGGGTCATCAACTTCACCAACCCCGCGGGCATGGTCACCGAGGCCATGCAGCAGGTGCTGGGCGAGCGCGTGATCGGCATCTGCGACTCCCCCGTCGGTCTCGGACGACGCGCGGCCCGTGCGCTCGGGCTCGACCCCGGCCGCGCGCGCCCCGACTACGTGGGGCTCAACCACCTCGGCTGGCTGCGCGGGCTCGCCCACGACGGCCGGGACGTGCTGCCCGATCTCATCGCAGACTCCGCTGCGCTGCAAGGGTTCGAGGAGGGCCGGCTGTTCGGGGCCGAGTGGATCCAGTCCCTCGGGTGCCTGCCCAACGAGTACCTCTACTACTACTACTTCCTGCGCGACGCCGTCGCGGCGATCTCCGGCGGCGGGCAGACCCGCGGTGAGTTCCTGCTGCACCAGCAGCGGGCGTTCTACGAGCACGTCGCCAGCTCGCCGCAGGACGCGCTCACGCAGTGGCGGCGGGTGCGCGAGGAGCGCGACGCGACCTACATGAGGGAGAGCCGCAGCGAGGACGAGCAGCGCGACGCCGCCGACGTCGAGGGCGGCGGCTACGAGGGCGTGGCGCTGGCCCTCATGGCGGCCATCGCCGGCAACGTGCCGACGACGATGATCCTGAACGTTCGCAACGGTTCCGCGGTGCCGGGGCTTCCCGCTGACGCGGTGGTGGAGGTGCTGTGCGCAGTGGCGGCCGGCGGCCCGCGACCGCTGGCGACCAGCCCGCTGCGCCTCGACCAGCTGGGCCTGGTGCAGCAGGTCAAGGCCGTCGAGCAGCTGACCATCCGCGCTGCCGTCGAACGGTCACCCGCGACGGCGGTCGCCGCCTTCGCCACCCACCCGCTCGTCGACTCCGTGACCACCGCTCGGGTGCTGCTCGACGGCTACCTCGCCGCCACCCCCGAGCTGCGGGCGGTGCTCGGCGCCCGCGCCTGAGCCTCGCCTACGATCGGCCGCGTGAAGCACCTGCCCCTCGCCGGGCGGCCCGAGCTGCGCGCCGACTGCGGCCGCTGCTTCGGGCTGTGCTGCGTCGCGCTGCCGTTCGCCCGCTCGGCCGACTTCGCGCTCAGCAAGGACGCGGGGGTGCCGTGCCCCAAGCTCGCGGACGACCACGCCTGCACGATCCACGACAGGTTGCGGCCCGCGGGCTTCCCCGGCTGCGCCGGCTACGACTGCCTGGGCGCCGGGCAGCGGGTCGCCCAGGGCACGTACGACGGCCGTGACTGGCGCTCGCACCCCGGGACGTCGGCCGAGATGTTCGCGGTGTTCCCCGTCGTCCGGCACCTGCACGAGCTGTTCTGGTACCTCGAGGACGCGCTCTGCCTGCCCGCCGTGACCGAGCTGCACCCGCGGCTGCGGGCGGCGTACGACGAGACCGAGGCGCTCGCGTCGCAGCCGCCCGCCGCCCTGCTCGCCCTCGACCTGCCCGCCCACCGCTCGCGCGTCGACGCGCTGCTGACCGCGGTGAGCGAGACGGTGCGCGGGACGGTGCGCGGGACGGTGCGCGGAGCAACGGGGGGGCGTTCGCGCGACCACCGCGGCGCCGACCTGCTGGGCGCCTGCCTGCGCGGCGCCGACCTGCGGGGCGCGTCCCTGCGCGGGGCGCTGCTCATCGCCGCCGACCTGCGCGCTGCCGACCTCAGCGGTGCCGACGTCCTCGGTGCCGACCTGCGCGACGCCGACGTGCGGGGGGCGGACCTCACGCACGCCCTGTTCCTGAACCCCATGCAGGCGGCAGCCGCGCGGGGTGACGCGGCCACGCGGCTGCCGGCGCGCATCGCCCGGCCGGCCCACTGGTGAGCTAGTCGGCGCGCAGCGCCACGACGGGGTCGAGGCGCCCGGCCCGCCGGGCCGGGAAGACACCGAAGAAGATGCCGATGGCGGCCGACACCACGAACGCGAGGACGGGGCTCCACCACTCGACGACCGCGGGCAGCGGCGACAGCCGCGACACGAGCAGCGACCCGCCCACGCCGACGACGATGCCGATCAGGCCGCCCACGGAGGTCAGCAGCACGGCCTCGACGAGGAACTGCGAGAGCACGTCGCGCTGGCGGGCGCCGAGCGCCTTGCGCAGCCCGATCTCGCGGGTCCGCTCGCGCACCGACACCAGCATGATGTTACTGACGCCGACCCCACCGACGAGCAGCGAGATGCCGGCGATCGAGGCCAGCACCGCCGTCAGGAGGCCGAGGATGTTGCCGATGACCCCGAGGATCTGGGTCTGCGTGACGGCGCTGAAAGCCTGGTCGGGGTGGGCCAGCTCGAGCGCGTCCTTGATGCCGGTGGCGAGGGTCGACACGTCGCCGGACTGCGGTGCCTTGACAGCGTAGGCGTCGACGCGGTCGGTGCCGAACAGCCGCTGCGCGGTCGTGTAGGGGATGTGGACCTCGTTGTCCTGGCTGACGCCGAACGACTCGCCCTGGGTGGCGAGCTCGCCGATCACGCGGAAGCGCACGCCGCCGAGGGTGATCTGGCGCCCGACCGGGTCGGACTGGCCGAACAGCGCGGTGGCGGTCACCGAACCCAGCACCGCGACGCGGCGGCGCGTGTCGACGTCGGTCGCGCTGAGGTAGCTGCCCTCGTCGACGGGGCGGTCGAAGACGGCCGGCAGGTTCTGGTCGCTGCCCTGCACCGTGGTGTAGGTCTGCGCGTTGCCGGCGCGCACCTGCTCGGCGTTGCTCAGCCGCGCCGTGACGGCGTCGGGGTCGCCGACCACCTGCGCCAGCACGTCGCGGTCGCTCGGCACGAACCCCGCCTGCGGGCCGGCGCTCGTCGACCGGCCGGGGTTGCCGACGTCGATGTCACCGGGGACGACGAGGATGAGGTTGCTGCCAAGACCCTCGACCTGACCCTCGATCTCCTGCCGGGCGCCGGCGCCGATCGAGACCACGAGCACCACGGCAGCGACGCCGATGATGATGCCGAGCATGGTGAGCAGGCTGCGAACCCTGTTGCCGCGCAACGCGTCCAGCGCGACGCGGAACGCCTCCAGGCCCTTCACGCGGCGCTGCTGCGGCGGTCGGTGTCCTCCTCGATGAGGCCGTCGCGCACGCGCACCTGGCGCCGGGCGCGGCCGGCCACCTCGTTGTCGTGGGTGACGAGAACCACCGCCACACCGCTGCCGGCGTTGAGCTCCTCGAGGATGTGCATGACCTCGACGCCGTTGCGGGTGTCGAGGTTGCCGGTCGGCTCGTCGGCCAGCAGGATGCGCGGCTGCCCCACGAGGGCGCGCGCGATGGCGACGCGCTGCTGCTCACCACCCGACATCTGGGTGGGCCGGTGGGTCAGCCGGTGCCCCAGCCCGACCGCCCGCAGCGACTCCTCGGCGCGCTCGCGACGCTCGGCCCGCCGCACGCCACGGTAGAGCAGCGGCAGGCCGACGTTGTCGAGCGCGGTCTGGCGGGGCAGCAGCTGGAACGCCTGGAACACGAAGCCGATCTCCTTGTTGCGCAGCTCGGCCAGCTCACCGTCCGACAGCGTCGAGACGTCGCGGCCGCCGACGCTCAGCACACCGCCGGTCGGCCGGTCGAGGCAGCCCAGCAGGTGCATGAGCGTCGACTTGCCCGAGCCGCTGGGGCCGACGATCGCGGCGTACTCGCCGTCGTCGATGGCGAAGCTCACGCCCCGCAGCGCGTCGACGACGGTGTCGCCGAGGTCGTAGCGGCGGGTGACGTCGACGGCCGAGATGGCCGTCACGAGACCTGCTGCCCGTCGTCCAGGCCGTCCAGTCCCTTCACGACGATCCGGTCGCCTGACCTCACCCCGCCGCGCACCTCGACCAGCGTCTCGCCCCGCAGCCCCACCGACACCTGGCGGAAGCGCGCACGGCCGGCGGAGACGACCCACACCCCGTCCGCGCCGGTGCCGCCGGGGCCGCGCACGACCGCCGACGCGGGCACGCGGAGCACCTGCTTCACCTGCGCCACCTTCAGCGACACCACCGCCGACATGCCGGGCAGCGGCGGCGGCGCGGCCTGGCCGTCGAGCGAGCCACCGTCGAGGCTCAGCCGGGCGGTGTAGGTGACCGACCCCGCCGTGCCCGTGGTGGGCGCCGGGTCGACGCTGCGGACGGTCGCGGCGTACGTCGCGTCGGGCACCGCGTCGACAGAGACGTCGGCCTTGGTGCCGGGCCGCACCCGCAGCACGTCGGTCTCGTCGACCTCGGCGGTGAGGCTGAGCACGGAGGCGTCGGTCACGGTCGCCAGCGTCGCCCCGGTCGAGACCGGCGTGCCGACGGCCAGTGTCGTGGCGCCCTGCGACTGCGCGGCGCCCCCGCCCGCCGCGCCGGCCGCACCGAGGTCGACCCCGTTCTGCTGCAGCAGCTGCTCGGCACCGGCGGGCAAGCCGCTGCCGCTGCTGCCGCCGCTGCCGCTGGACAGCGAGACCCGCCCGGCGATGGGCGCCCGCACGAGCAGCGAGTCGACGACGCTCTGCGCGGCGGCGACGGCCGCGCGGGTCTGCAGCCGCTGGGCGTCGGTCAGCGAGCGCACCGCCGCGTCGACGCTGCGCAGGCCGGCGTCGACCTGCTGCACGATCTGGTCGGTCTGCGCAGCGAGCAGGGAGTACTGCGCCTGGGCCTGGTCGAGCGCGGCGACGGCCTGGGTGCGCACCGCGGGGTCGGTGATGGCCTCGGCCTGCTTGCGCGCAGCGGCGAAACCGCTCAGCGCCTGGTCGCGCGAACGGCGCTGCGCGGCACTGAGGCCGGACGCCGTCGTCGGGCCCCCGGTGCTCGACGCGGCCGCGTCGTCGGCCTGGCGGGCCTGCTGCAGCTGGGACTGGGCCTGCGGCGAGCGCAGCCGCAGCAGCACCTGACCCACGCGCACCTGCTGGCCGTCGGCCACGGCGAGCCCGTCGACGGTGCCACCCGCGGCGGCGGCGACCGTGGCGGACGCGCGGGCGGCGACCGAGCCCGGCGCGTCGACCAGCTCGACGACGTCGCCGGCTCCGACGACGGCGGTGGTCACCGATGCGGTGTCGTCGCCCGAGCAGCCGGCCGCGAGCAGGGCGACGGCGGTGACGCCCGGCAGCAGCACAGCGCGCAGGGAGCGGCCACGCCGACGTGAGGGCACGCCGGAGGCCGGGGGCGGAGAGGGAATCACCGACTCAGGCTAGGTCACGTCGTCGCGCCTGCACCGGCGCGGGCGCGCGCGGACCGGTTTCAGGCCGAGCCGGCCGAGCCTGCCGACAGGTCGATCCAGTAGCGGCGGGTGGGGCCCAGCTCGGTCTCGGCGACGTCCTGCAGCACGCCGCCGGCGCGCTCGATGGTACGGGCCGACGCGGTGTTGGCGTCCTCGCACGTCACGAGCACCCGCGCGAGCCCGCTCTCGCGCGCGTGCAGCAGCACCTCACCCAGCGCCCACGAGGCGAGCCCGCGCCGTCGCGCTGCCGGCCGGACGCCGTAGCCGATGTGGCCGCCCGCGCGGGCGAGGAAGTCGTTGAGCTCGTAGCGCAGCGAGATGGCCCCCAGCACCTCGCCGTCCTCGACCACCCACCAGTACCGCGCAGGCACGCGGTCGGACGGCGGCACCCACCCCGGATCGCTCTGCTCTTGCAGCCGGCCGACCCACTCGGCGAACCCGTCCGCGCTGTCGACGTCGTCCTCGTCGCGCAGCCCCGAGCCGTCCTGGTGCGTGCCCCTGCCCCAGTCGTCGCGTGACCTCAGCCAGGCGTCGTGAAGGTCGGCGGTGGGGGCGAGGAGCTGCGGCACCGGGGTGACGCTAGCGGCGCAACCGTTGCGGCTCAAACCCTTTGCGGTCGCCTCAGCTCTCCGGTGAGTTCACGACCGTGCCGGGGCGCAGGTCGGCGGACGGCGGCAGCCAGCTGCCGACGTCCGCCGGCACCTGCTCGCCGGTGCGGATGTCGCGCACCGAGGCCACGCCGTCGCCGGCCGCCTCGGGCGGGAACCACACGAACGGGATGCCGCGGCGCTGAGCGAACCGGATCTGCTTGCCGTACTTCTGGGCGGACGGCGACACCTCCGTCGCGACGCCGCGCGACCGCAGGGCGGTGGCGACGGCGCGCGCCGAGGGCCGGGCGTCGTCGTCGGCGAGCGCGACGAGCACGCACGTGGGCGTCGACCGGGTCGCGGTCAGGACCCGGCGCGACAGCAGCGGCGCCAGCGCGCGCGTCACGCCGAACGAGATGCCGACGCCGGGGTAGGTGGTGCGACCGTCGGAGGCGAGCGCGTCGTACCGGCCACCGGAGCACACCGACCCGAGGTGCTCGAAGCCGGCCATCTGCGTCTCGTAGACCGTGCCGGTGTAGTAGTCCAGGCCGCGGGCGACGCTGAGGTCGGCGACCACCTGGAAACCCGGCCGCACGGCCCCCGCGACGCCGTCGAGCAGCAGCGCGACCTCGTGCAGCCCGTCGTCCAGCTCGTCGCCGGTGACGCCCAGCGCCCGCACGCGGTCGACGACCGAGGAGTCGGTGCCCTTGATCGCGGCGAGCGCGAGGCACGCGTCGGCCTGCTCGCCGGTGAGCACCTCGACGTCGACCAGCGCCGTGCGCACCGCCGCCGCGCCGATCTTGTCGAGCTTGTCGACAGTGCGCAGGACGGCGGCGACGTCGTCGACACCGATGCCGCGGTAGAAGCCTTGCACCAGCTTGCGGTTGTTGACCTGCATGCGCAGCGCGGGCAGCGACAGCCCGGCGAAGGCCTCCGCCATCACCTCGACCATCTCGACCTCGTAGTGGAACGGCAGGACGTCCTTGTCGACGACGTCGATGTCGGCCTGGCAGAACTCGCGGTAGCGCCCCTCCTGGGGGCGCTCGCCGCGCCAGACCTTCTGGATCTGGTGGCGTCGGAACGGGAACTCGAGCTTGCCGGCGTTCTCGAGCACGTAGCGCGCGAAGGGCACGGTGAGGTCGAAGTGCAGCCCGAGCTGCTGGCGGGGGTCGGCGTCGGACTCGTCGGCGTGCAGCCGGCGCAGGACGTAGACCTCCTTGTCGATCTCGCCCTTGCGCAGCAGCTGGTCCATGGGCTCGGCCGCCCGCGTCTCGATGCCCGCGAACCCGTGCAGCTCGAACGTGCGGCGCAGCGTGTCGATCACCGACTGCTCGACGGCCCGCTCGGCCGGCAGCCACTCGGGGTACCCGGACAGGGGGGTGGGGCGGGCCATGGTGTCTCCGGTCGGTGCTGTCGGGGCGGCGCGGGCCCTCAGGTGGGCTGCAGCTCGCGCAGGAACGGGTTGGTGGCGCGCTCGCGCGCCATCGTGGTGCTGGGGCCGTGGCCCGGCAGCAGCAGCGTCTCGTCGGGCAGCGCCAGCACGGGCCCGGCCAGCGAGCGCAGCATGGCGCCGTGGTCGCCGCCGGGCAGGTCGGTGCGCCCGATGCTGCCCGCGAACAGGACGTCGCCGGTGAGCACCGTGCGGCTCACGCCGTCGGGGCCGTCGTCCGGCGCCTGCGGCAGGGCGAACATCACCGAGCCCTCGGTGTGGCCCGGCGCGTGGACGACGGCGAGATGCAGCCCGGCGAGCTCGAGGTTCGCGCCCGCCGCCAGCTCGACGACGTCGTCCGGCTCGGCCCAGCGGGCTGCCGTGCCGAACTGCTGCTCCAGCATGGCGATCATGGGCCCGTCGAGCTCGGCGAGCGGGTCGCGCAGCCGGTAGCGGTCGTCGGTGTGGACGTAGGCCGCGACGCCGTGGGCACCGCAGACCGGTGTGACCGAGTAGGTGTGGTCGAGGTGCCCGTGGGTGAGGAGCACCGCGGCGGGGCGCAGCCGGTGCTCGCGCAGCAGCTGTGACAGGGCGGGGACGACCTCGATGCCGGGGTCGACGACCAGGCACTCCTCGCCGTCCGCGGCGGACACGACGTAGCAGTTGGTGCCGAAGACGGCGCTCGGGAAGCCCAGGACCTGCACCCCGCGACCCTATCGGGGCCCTGGCGACGCCGTGACCGACTCGTGACCCCGGGCGTTCCGGCCGGCCACCGCCCGTCCCTAGACTGACGTGCCGACCGGCCGAGGCGGCGACGGAGAGGAGGACGGCGTGCCCAACGACCGCGAGCGCGAACGAGCGCGACGTCGGCTGCAGAAGCGGCAGTCCTCGCAGACCGCGCTGCTGGCCCGCCGGCGCCGCGACCAGCAGGTCATCGGCGTCGTCGTCACCGTCCTGGTCGTCGTGCTGGGCGTCTTCGCCCTGACGCGGATCGCCGACGACCCGGCACCCGCGGCGCAGGGCGGTTGCCGCACGGCGCCCGCAGCGCAGTCGACGCCCGCGTCGTACCCGACGGCTCCGCCCACGACGCTCGCCGAGGGCAAGGTCTGGGACGCCACCGTGGTGACGAGCTGCGGCACGATCGGCCTGGAGCTCTACGGCGACAAGGCTCCTGCGACGGTGTCGTCCTTCATCTACCTGGCGCGGCAGAAGTTCTACGACGCCAGCCCCTGCCACCGGCTCACCAGCAGCGAGACGCTCAAGGTGCTGCAGTGCGGCGACCCCACGGGCACCGGTACCGGCGGCCCCGGCTACTCCTACGGCGTCGAGAACGTCCCGGCCGACGGGCAGTACCCGGCCGGCACGCTCGCGATGGCTCGCTCCACCTCCCCCGACAGCAACGGCAGCCAGTTCTTCGTCACCTACGGCGCCACCACGTTGCCGACCGAGGGTGGCGGCTACTCGATCTTCGGCAAGGTGACCAGCGGCCTCGACGTCCTGACCGCCGAGGCCGCCGCCGGCACCACCGACGGCACGCCCGACGGGGCCCCGGCCCGACCCATCAGCATCGAGAGCATCACGCTGGCACCCCGATCAGTGCCGACGACCTCTCCATGACCTTCCTGACCGAGCACCCACGCCCCACACCCTCGAGCAGACGGGCCGCGACGACGTGACCGCGACGAACGACGACACCACTCCCGACGCCATCCCGGACGCCGCACCCACCGAACCTGCGACCGGTCCCGTCGAGGCGATCGCCGAGGGCCACGCGGACGCCGCACCCACCGAACCTGCGACCGGTCCCGTCGAAGCGATCGCCGAGGGCCAGGCGGACGCCGCACCCACCGAACCTGCGACCGGTCCCGTCGAGGCGATCGCCGAGGG
>CAXTEJ010000045.1:0-25016 GCA_964243295.1 uncultured Actinomycetales bacterium
CACGCCGACGAGCTCACGACCTCCGTCGAGCTACACCACGTCCAGGGACGTCACCTACCCCTGCGCCGCGAGCAGCAGGTCCGCGGCCGCGGTGTCCTGATCTTGTGCGACGGCCGCGAGCTGCGACAGGTTCGTCACCGCGCCGGCCAGCTCACGCACCGCGGCGCGGGTCGCGTCCGTGGCGGCGCTCGGCGGGTAGGACACCGCCACGCCGAGCAGGCCGCCGATGAACGCGCGGGTCCACCCGCCGACCGATGTCCAGCCGGCAGCGGCTGCCGCAGCCGTCCAGTCGGCGTGCTCGGACGCGGACAGACGGACGTTGACGAGCCGCTGCCGCGCGGTCTCTGCGGGCACCGTCAGGCGGATCGGCGGCACCGGACCGGTCGCTGGCCGGCGCCCGGAGGCCACCACGGCGGTGGCTGCAGCGGCGGCCGCGGTCACCAGCTCGGCTCGCTCGACCGCCTCCGGTGTCACTCGCCCGAGGGTGTTGCTTGCCCGGGCGCTGCCGTTCAGCTGGGCGCACACCTGCGCGAGCCGGTCCCCCAGGTCGGCCGGCACCTCCCCGTAGACGGCCAACGTGCCGGGTCGCTCCGGCACCGGCAGCCGCAGCAGACCGTCCGTGACGACCTCGCGACACCAGTGCGCCAACGACCGCCACGGTGACCGGGACCGCGCCAGCTCCCACAGCTCGCCCTCGGCCGAGGTGATCCGCACCGCGACGACACGGCCGCGTAGCGCCGCGTCGATCGGCGGTGCTGGCATCACTCGGCGGCCTCGCTCGTCGCTGTCCGGCGCAGCCGGACAGTCCTGACCGTGGCGCCGAAGGCGACCGGGCCGCCCTGCACGAGCGTAGCGAGTAGCAGGCGAGCGGCACAAGCGTAGCGCCGTGCATAGCTCGCTACGTTGCTTCTGCCCCGGGTCGGCCGCCGGTTTTGCGCCGCCCTGGCAGTGCCACGTTCCCGCCGCGCTTGCGCGGCGGATGCGCCCGAAGGGCGCATCCCACGAGCGCCGAAGGCGCGAAGTGACCTCAACCGAGCCGGTGCCGGCCTGCGGATGGAGTCGTGTCGTGAGCGCGCGGCGCGAGCGCACGCTCCATCCGCAGGTCGGCACCGGCGTCACGTCTGCGCCCAACTACCTGACAGAGGGAAGCGCCCGGATGTGCCTGCGGGGGATGGCTCATGCGTTGACCAGGGCGCAGAGCGCTGGAGGGCCAAGGCCCGCGCGAGCGATGCAGTCGCCTATCTCGCCCCTGTCAAAGGATCCGTCTACGCCCAACCGACAGACTCCAATGGACGTGCCCGCGGGCAGCCGCCCTGGACGTCCAGGGCGGCTGCCCGCGGTTGCTAGCGGCGGTTGTTGGCCATCGTCACGCGGTCCGGCGCTCCGGGCGGGGACTGCGTAGTTCGGGATGCGCCCGGCCGGCTTCGACGGTCGCCTGAAGCTCTGCGTTGTCGCGGTAGCGCGCTTCCAGCGCGCTCAGCACGACGGCCGGCTCGAGGATCACCGTCCCGTCCTCCTGCTCATGCACGAGGTAGCGGTTATGCGCCTTGCCCGGCAGCGTCAGGCGACTGCGCGCATCGAATTCGATCATGGGAGTAGGTGCGGGACGGGAAGTGGTCATGGCGGGGACAGCTCCTCCGGATGTGGGCGCGTCGCTCGAGCGCCCATCCTCTGAGAGCTTGGTTGGCGCCAAGCCGTCAGAGGGGCGTACACAAGGTTAGAGACTCGATCACGCTTCGACGGGCCTGGTCCGGACCGCCTGTTGGGGACTACTGGGGTGGTTAGACAGTACACCGACTTAGCCCCAGTTGGGAAGTGCCCCGAAGGGGTGATGGGGCAGGTGGGCTACACTGGTCAGTATGGCGCTGCAACTCGACCCCCCCGCGAAGGCCGCTTACGACCTTGTCCCGTTTCCGGTGGCCATGTGGGCAGACCGGGTCTTTGACTGGCTCGAGGAGAAGCCAGTCAACGTGCGCGCCCACGTGCATGGGTTCACCAACGGGGTGCACGCAGTCACCGCGACGATCTCAGACGAAGACTGGCTCCTGCTCTGGGAGTACGAAGGGCCGGACGTGGTGGTCCGGTACCTGGGGGAGAACACCCTCGGCGTCTAACGCTGACTCACTGCGATGACGAGCCTCGCAGCAACGAGTGCGTCGCCGCCTCACCTCTGGCTGAGACGGCGACGCACTCGTGCTTGCAGGGCACCGTCTTCCAACAGCTCGTCAAGCAGCGCCCGGAACACAGCTACGTGGGTGACCTTCTGTCCCAGGTCGGCGCCGGCATCAAGGACCCACTGCGCGAGGCGCTGGTAGGCCACAGGAGCTAGGTCGACGGACAGACGCATCGGCGTCACCCGACCGCCGGCTGCGCCGACCGGTCGCACCTCGGTCGCGGCTCCTTGATCACTGCCTCTGGTAGCCGCGGTGTCTGAGCCCAGCATGGCTGCCATCCGATCGCGCGTAGCCGACTCCCCGTCCTTGCGGCCGACGGTCACGGTCGAGCCTGTCCGGACACGCTTGAACCCTCATTGGTTACGGACAAGCCAGCGTCGAGCTCCTCGATGACAGTTCGCCAGGGCTCATCGACGACAACATGGGCTCCGAACGACTGGGCCAGAGACTCGCGCCGCGGGACGTCAGCAACCAGTACGGGTCGGCCGGCAGCGACGAGCGCTGCTCGCATCTCGGCCGGCGCTTTCGCTCGTCGGTCCACCCGGTTCAGCAGCACCGTGACAGCGGCTGGCTGCTCCCTGAGTGGCTCGACGTCCTCGATCGCTCGCCACACCGGCCGCAGCCGATCGAGTTCGATCATGTGGGCGGCCAGCGTCACGACGACCTCGGTCGCCACTCGCAGCGCACTTGTGACGATCCCCGCTTGATCCTCCAGGGGAGGGGTGTCGAGCACGACGACATCCGTCCGGTCCTCATGGACGACCCCACGCAGCTTGCGATGGAGGTCACGTGACGGCAGCCCTAGGACTGGCACTTGCCACCCGTCGCCCGCCAACTCGGCCCAGCGCAAAGCGCTGCCCTGAGGGTCGGCGTCGACCAGGGCGACGCGATTGCCCGCCTCCGCCCAGGCATGAGCAAGGTGCACAGCCACGGTGGTCTTGCCGGTCCCGCCCTTGAGATTGCAGACGGCCACAACACGCACCTGAACGCCTCGCCTTCTCCGCCGCTAAGAGCCTCTCGCGGTGACGACAGTGTCCAGCAAGTCCGCGTCTACGTAAGTACGGACACGCGTAGTCCCGCACTCACATCGTCACCGCAACCTCGCGTCCAACAGAGGACCAGTCCGAGCACTAGGAGTCTTGAATGCGGCGTGAGGCTAGTGCTCGGTCTGGTCGTCGGGCGTGTCTGGCGGGTCGTTGGCGGCGCTGTAGGTGGCCCTGACAGGGCTCGGGACCGGTCGGTGACCCGTGTCGGCGCTGTCACCACCCGCTCTGAGCGGCGACGGAGGCCGACAGATGCCGGGCGGCCGCGCTGTGGGCACGTCTTGGCCGTGAGTGGCCAGCGTTATACGGCGGCGGGGGGTCGGGCTGGGGGAGTGGTCAGGCTGCCAGGGGCAGCGGTAGGGCTGGCTGGTCTGGCCGGTAGAGGCCGCGTTGGACGGCCCAGCCGCGCCGGTTGCTGAAGTCGGTCCAGTAGGTGGTGAACGCTTCGCGTTCGGCGGCGTGCCGGGCGGCTCGGCGGGCGGTGGTGCCAGCGCTGCCGAGTGCCGCGGCGGCGGTGTCGAGGGTGGCCTGCAGCTGGTGCGGGTTGCCGGCGGCCAGGCTGCGGGCCCAGGTCCGGCCTGCGCCGTCGGTGGCGGGGCCGCCGCTGGTGGCAAGGTCGGCGGCCTGCAGCGCGACGAGGTGCCGGATGACGGTGCGGGGGTGCAGCCCGGTGAGGGCTGCGAGCTCGCGGACGGTGAGGCCGCCGTGGGCGCCGTCGTCGAGGGCGTCGAACAGGCGGGCTGCGACGCGGCCGAGGCCGCCGTGGATGGTGTGCGTGAACGTGTCGTGGCCGCGGGCGCTGCCCCCGGCCGGGGTCAGCGAGCGGGGCGGCAGGTTGTCCAGGACCTCGTCGACGTGCAAGGGCGGGTCCTGGACGTGCTCGGGCCGCACGAGCCGCCAGGTGGCGGCCTGGGTGCCGGCGGCGGGCTGCTCGAGCCGCAGCCAGCCGCGCTTACGCAGCCGCTCGAGGCTGACCGCGGCGGTGCCGTGGCTGATGTTCGCGGCCTCGGACAGCTGCCGCGTCGAGGCGGACGGAGTGACGGTGCACGCGATGAGGGCGACGTCGACGAGGGCCGCGAGGACGGCCCGGTCGGTGACGCCGGCGGCGCCGGCCCACAGGCCGGGGTTGTGGTCGGCGGCCGCGAGCAGCGCGGCGAGCTCGGCGCGGACGGACGGGGCGTCAGCGACCGGCGGCCGTTCGGCGGCCCGTCGGGCGGCCGCCCGCCAGGTGGTGGCCAGGCGGTGGTCGACGTCGGCGGGGTTGCGGTGCCGCAGGCCGCCGCCCTTGCGGCGCTGCTGCGCGGCCCACTCGCCCAAGGCACTGCCGGCGAGGACGTCACGCCAGGCGGTCTCGATCCACCCGGCGCTGGCGGCCGCCAGCGCGGTGGCCATGACGGCTTCGGACCGGGAGTGGTAGCGGCCGTGGGCGTCGCCGTCGCGCAGCAGCGCGGCGATGGATTCGGACAGCGGCCGGGCGAGGGTGCCCGGGGTGGGGGAGCGGCGGTCGTGCAGGACCGCCGCGGGGGCGGTCACCGCCTCAGGCGGCGCCGGCCACGCGCGTAGAGCAGGGGTGGGTCACCTGGGCACGCTAAAGAGCAGGCGTGTCGCAGGTGACCGCCCGAGGGGGGCGGGGTAACGTCTCCTCCGAAGGTTCGACGAAGCCCTGCACCCCAACTCGCGGCCAAACGACTTATGGGTGTGGGGCTTCGTTGCGTCCAGGGCCGTCGGCTTGGCGGCCCCTGGCTAAGCGCTTAGTGGCATTTGACTTTGCGGCTCCGACCGGCTCACCGCGACCGGTGGCTGTCCGAACGCCGCAGCTACCGCGTTGGCGATCTCCTCGCTGTATGAAAGATCGTTCGCTTCTGCCCGCTGCCGTACGAGGTCAGCGAGCTGCTTAGGTAGCCGGGTCGTCATGACATCCCGGTCTCCCTTGCTGGGTCGGCCAGACGTAGCCGCGCGCGTCCTCATGCAGCAACCCTTGCAGCGGGCGCATCAGATTGACGGCAGGTGCGGCGCGACACGCCGCCCCTGCTACGTCAGCGACGAGCTAGGTGCTGAAGCAGGCGACGTGGGAGGGCGCGCGTACTCCTCGAGGGGGGGTCGTACACGTCGACGGCGCGCCAGGACGTCGCCCGAGTCGTCGACGTGCCCTGTGTGCTGGGCACAACCTCGTGCTTCGCCGCAGCCCGTCCCTGCGGGTGAACTCGGCGAGGCCATACTCGACTCTGAACTGGGCGCGAGGGGGAACGTGAGGCCTTCCGTTTGCCCCGCCTGCTCCGCAATCCGTAGCGCGACCAGACAGGCACTCTGCAGCGGGATGCGGTCCGGCCGTCGGACGACCGACGGGTCCGCCACCTGTGTCGCCACAGGGCGTTACAGCCTTGCACTGCGGCGTGGCGAATCCGCGGCTTCGCCTCGGAGAGGCATCAAGACCTCAACATCTACGCTGTCGGCAACACACACACGCCATCGACGCTGGATAGGTGAGTAGTGGCACAGCAAACCGTCACCACGCTGATTGACGACATCGATGGCTCGGCGGCGACCGAGACAGTCTCGTTCGGCCTCGAGGGCACGGCTTACGAGATCGACCTTAGCGAGGCGCACGCCGAGGATCTTCGAGAGGTTTTGTCGCCGTACGTCAGTGCGGCTCGTCGCGCCCAGTCGTCGACCAGCCGGCGGGGCACCCCGGCTCGATCGTCACGTCAACGGTCAGCCGACGACGTCGACCCCAAGGAGGTCCGCGCCTGGGCGCAAGCCAACGGTGTCGAGGTCAGCGCACGCGGCCGGATCAACGGCAACGTCCTCGAGCAGTACAGGTCTGCCACGAACTGACCCGTCGGCGCACGCAGTGCCCGCTCGGGACGCAGCACACGCGCGTCCACCCGCTGGTGCGGGACGGACAGTAGTCAGAGCGCTGCCAATCGCGGCCATCGGCAGCCTTAGGTCGCCATCCACTCTCGTCCGTGTCCGTCCATGTCTGAAGCACAGTTGCGTAGGTGACCGTTGAAGGTCTTCATCAGTTGGTCCGGTCCACGATCCCACGCCATGGCGGTGGCGTTGTACGAATGGCTTCCCGACGTTCTGCAGGACCTCGAGCCCTTCGTCTCCTCCGAGGACATCCAGAAGGGTGCGCGTTGGGCTTCGCAATTGGCGACAGAACTCGAGGAGACACACTTCGGGATCATCTGTTTGACTCCCGAGAACCTAACGTCCCCTTGGCTGCTATTCGAGGCGGGTGCTCTGTCGAAACGGCTAGACACGGGCATGGTGGCGCCCTTGCTGCTCGACCTGAAGAAGGCAGACGTAGGCCTTCCACTCAGTTCTTTTCAGCTGACCACCTTCTCGCCAGAGGAGGTCACTAGACTCGTTAAGAGCCTCAATGCCGGCATGCCGAGACCGATATCCGACCAACGCGTCGAAAGACAAGTGAGCAGGGCTTGGCAGGATCTGCATGCGAATATCATGGACATTCCGGTTGTCGATGAGCCGGAGGGCGCGGCAGGACAGCGCACCGACCGCGCGATGTTGGAAGAGCTTCTCGAGCTAGTCCGGGACCTGGGTCGACGGAGCGCTGAAGGAGGCCGTCCAAGCCCCCGGAAACTGTTCTTCGCTTCAGGTGGAAGCCGACCCCGTTCCTCGTCCTACTGGCTGAACGCCGCTGCGGAGCTGGAAGACGAGGCGGCCTTGAATGATGCCGTCGACGGCGAGGGTCAGTCGTCGCGACCAGTTTTGCTCCGTATAACTGGCGCGCTCGCGGAGGATCATCGCCGGAGATTGCAAGCACTCGTGAATTCTAGTCGGATACCTATCGGCGTAGTGGAGGGTGACCAGCCGGACGTGATCGAGTTCATCGTTCCGGAACGATGAATTTATGCCGTCCAACTCACTTGACCTGTTGGGCGGATTGGGCCCTTGAGCCCCGAGCACGCAAGGACGATACAGTTCTCCGAGCGGCATTGCAGCGCCCTCAGTCGTGAGTAAAGCTTACGGCCGTATGTGGCTTCCGCGACCAAGGGACAAGGGATCCAGCTCCGCTCCAGCGGTCGAAGCAGACGCCCTCATAGTCCAGTATCCGCAGGATCGCCAAGTCGAAGTAGTGGAGCGCGAGCGCGTGCGCCTCGCCGCGGGCTTGGGGGTCATTTACGAAAGTTCGCTTGTCAGATCGGCCTCGGGGTGGGTGAATCAAAGCGTTGCGAAAGCCGATTACGCAACCCGGCCCGTCCCAGTCCGGCCCGTTCACCTGGGCTAGTGCCGTTAGAGCAGTCAACTGCGAGGGGATGGACAGCGTCTCGCCCATATAGGAGATGAGGAGACGGAGGGCGTCCGCCGTATCGAGTTTCTTATCGAAGTTCCGCATGCCCTGCCCGAGTACGAGGTACCGGTACGCGGCCAGTTCTAGCCCTGCCGCTGCCAGGATGACTTCCGCAGGACCAACGTGTCTGAGCGCTGAGAGGTACCAGACACTCAGACGGTCCAAAAGTTGAGCGTCCTCGGGATCACGTCGTATTTGCTGATACTTAGTGCTCAGGCTTGAGAAGTCGGGTCCGCTTAGCTTGTGTGGCATTGCGGCCGTACCGGCGGACATGGGAACAGCTGAGAGACGCCCGCGCCACGGTTGCATGGACGGGGCGCTCCATACGTTCCACACCGCCCGGCCTTGTGCGTCGTATCCCGTAGCGAGGCAATGCCCGACCGAGTTGCCGCAGACGAGAGATAGCATGCCGCAAAGCTCATCCATGTGCGTCATCAACACACTTGGCGAGTACAGGCGCCCGACGGCTCGCATCTCCACTACATGCGTGATTACGTAGCCAGAGGTGAGCATGGCCTCCTGGTAGGGCGCCTGCCGGACGGGGTCAATTACGGCGCGCCAGTCATCGTTGTTTACACGGAAGCGCATGCGCCCCGTAGACAAGGAGTTTCCGACTCTCTCGACGGTGTAGCTATCGTCGGGGTCGCCCCCAAAAGAGGCACAGTTGACGAGATGTACCTCTACCCACTCTGCGGATGCTACGTCCGGGGTAGAGGTAAGGGGTACGACGATGGGCTCGCGGAGAATGAATGCGGCCTCGAGCCGGTGGCCGTCACTGATCAATGAGTGCAAGAAGTCCGCTCGCAGGTCGAGGCCGAAGCCCGCGCTGCGTTGCAGCCCTACCGACAGATTGAGCGTCACGTCGTTCGGCATTGGTGACGAATCGCTGTAACCGGTGGCAGTCAGGTTCGCTTCCAAGTGAGGGTTGGGAAGCCACCTGAGGGCGATGGAGGCACGCCCGCCCGCATAGCCGTCTTCGTCGGACCAACTTATGTGCCCCGGTCCCTCGTACAGGGAGATTGGCTTGTTCAGGTCACCGCCAAGATAGTAGGACCGCAGGGGTGACGGGCTGCCCGCGTAGCGCGCAGCGAAAGCCTCGAAAGTGTCGAAGGTGTCATCGGCTGCCACGGCGGCAAGGTATCGCTGGCCCGGCGCCCCACGGACGCGTAACCCCCCAAAGGCAGCATCCGTGCTTCGGCCACCCGATGGCGTGGGGCGCTACCCAGGGCCGCACCTGACGGTCGTACCGTGAGTGATGTGCTGCAAGCGCACGCTGTCGCCAGCGTCTGCGACGGTGCCCGCTCAGGTCAGGACCGCCCGGTCCTGGCGGTCGCACTCACGCAGCAGCGACAGCTGCCCGACGCCGGCCTTGCCCGACCTCACGAGCCGTCCTTGGCGCGCCGCCGCCAACCCGGCGACCCGTCCGGTCCCAGATGATCTCGCTCAACCGCGCCGACGCCCCGAACCGGTGGAACACCAGCCGACCGCCGGCACCCGCGCCCTCCACGCGTCACTCAGCGAACGTTCGTGACACCCAGAGGACTGCTGTTCCACTTCCTTGGTAGTGGGACGGCCGGTTCGACCGGCTGACCAAGTCGCCTCTGTTCGCTTGCCCGGTCGTCCCGAAAGTTCTGCCCATTAGTCCGTGCCGGATCTGTCGTACGGGCGCGACTTTCGGTACGGTCGGCGGGTGGATCTTGGGTACGCGCGGGTCTCGACCGCCAAGCAGGAGCTCGAGCGGCAGGTTGACGCGCTGCAGCAGGCCGGGATCGCGCCTGAGCGGATCTATGTGGACAAGCGCTCGGGCGCCAGCACCGACCGGCCGGGGCTAAAGGCGGCGCTGGAGTATGCCCGCGACGGCGACGTGATCGTGGTGCACACGCTGGACCGGCTTGGCCGGACCGTCCGCGACACCCTCAACCTCATCCACGAGCTCGCCGAGCGCGGCGTCGGGGTACGCAACCTCGCCGACCCAATCCGGATCGACTCGGCCAACCCGTCCGACCCGATGGCCCAGCTCGCGGTGGTGCTACTGGCACTGTTCGGGCAGATGGAGCGGACCTACACCCTCGAGCGGGCCGCCCACGCGCGGGCGGTCGCGACCGCGAAGGGCCGCCGGATCGGCCGGCCCACGGTCGTCGACCCGGACAAGCTGGCGTACGCGGTCAACCTGCGGGAGGCCGGCCACAGCATCGCCGAGATCGTCAGCAAGACCGGGATCACCCGCACCAGCCTGTACCGCCACCTGCCGCCTCGGCCCGCCCCGCGGCTCACCTACGCCCCGGCCACCGAGCCCCGGTAGCCGACCGTGCCTTCCCGCCGCTTAACGCGTTGAGGGTCGACCCGAACGGTGTACGCGCTGACGGGACATCAACGTCCCCGGTTAGCCCACCATGACCGGGCACTTGTGCGGGCGGGTCGTGCGGGAGCGGGGTGAACGGCATCCGCGCTCGACCTGCTGGCCTCGCGGGTTCCGAAGGCGGCTCCGCAACGATCCGCAGGACGTTCGGCTTACGGGGCTTGGCCGGCTTGCAGTCAAGGTCATCACCGGACGGTGCCGTTCTAGTCGTCGAGCGGCACCTGGGCGTTCAGGGCATTGGTAGGTAGGCCCTGGCGGCACGCCCGGCGCCGGGGCGGTAGCAGAGCCGTCTCATCTTTCTGTCGTTCTGGCCCGATCTCCTACCAAGCGGTGAGGGCCGCACCTGGCGGTCCGCTCTGGAGGAGGAGCCGTGGATCCGCTGGTCGTCGTCATCGGGGGCGGACTGCTCGCGCTGCTGCTGATCCTGTCGTTGCGCCCGCTGCCCGGGCTGCGCGACGCTGCTGTGCTTGTTCAAGCCGCGCGAGGAGCGAGGGCAGGCGCGGGTCGGAGGGGGGACGGCCAGTCGGAGGCCGCCCGGGCGATCGGCGAGGAGACTGAGGATTGAGGTCAAGATCTTTGTCGTTCGGGCTCGTTTTCGTCGTCAGTGGTGAGACCACTACCCAGGAGGTACCGCCGTGAGCGAGACGACCCGTGAGCTGACCCGGCAAGAGCGGCAGCGCTCCCAGCAAGCGCTCCGGCAACTGGCCGAAGAGCTCAAGCGCCCGCCCCAGGGCTCCGCGATCGAGGCAGCGCGTGACGCGGCCGCGTCACGAGTCGCCGCGAGCAGCTTGTCGACGGCCGCAACGAGCGCCCGCAGGATCGGTGAAGTACGAGACGTGGCACGCGTCAGGACCTCGGCGGCGAGCCGGCGCGCGCTCGAGGCTGCCATCAACCCGCCCATCACCCGCCTCGCGCGAGGCGGCCTGGCGTCGATGCGCGTCGGCGGTCTGCTCAGTGCTCAGCGGACGCTGTTGCCTCGCTTCGCGAATGACATCGGCCAAGTCAGCGCGTTCAGCCGAATCGACTCGCTGACCAAGATCGCCACTGGAGTGATCGACGGAGGCGCCCTGAGCAAGGCCGTCCAGGGTGTCGGCGCGTCGCTCACCACCGACTTCTTCAAGGGTCTCGGCTCCCGCCGGTTGTTGCTCACGGAGTTGCCGAGCGTGGACCTCTTCGTCAAGAGCGCTGTCCGGCCCGCGTTCGAGCAGGTGCACGACATGCTCAACATGTGGTCGCGGGGCTTCTCCTTCGACTCGATCGGGCGGTCCCTCGCCCGCATTCCGCTGTTCGCGGCACTACGCGCCCGCCGTGCCGCGCTCCGGGGGGACCTGGCTGCGGTGCGTGAGTTCATCGTCAACTGGTTGGAGCGCCAGCCCACCGAACCGATGGTCGAGGCGACGATCGACGCTCTGCTCGAGGACGACTGGATTCCGTACGACGACGATGCCATGGACCTGGAGATCATCCCGCACCTTCGCCAACAAGCAGGCCGCTACACGCGTCGGCACAAGATGATCGGTCAGACGCAGATCGTCGGGCGCTCCGTGGACAGCCTCGACCAGCTTGTACCTGCCGGGCCCAGCGGCGAACGAGTGTCCCTCGTGACGCTGACAGCCGACCCGTCCACCGTGGACGTTGACGTCGACGTCGACTCCCCACAGCGACGACGCGCCCAGCGTGCCCTCAGTCAATTCAAGCCGGAGGAGCAGCAGGTCCTGCTTGCGTGGGAGCCCGGAATGACATGGCAGGAAGCCGCAGCCGCAGCTGGACTGACGGCGGAGGTCGCCGAGCGCGTGAGGCGCAAGCGTAAGCGCGTCGCGCAGGAGGCGGCCCGGCGAATAGACGCCTTGCACATGACGGCGGCTAGGGCCGGCTAGCTTCCCTCGAGCGACGTCATAGGCAGGTCAGTGCACTACCGAGGCCGCCACTTCTGCCATGCTGAGCGGATGGAAGACCCTAGGCCCGCTACCGGAGCACGAATCGCAGCCGCCGGCGCGGCCGCCTTAGTCGGCGTCTTGTCCCCGCCCTCGACTGTGGCGGTGGGGTCCGCAGTTGCGCTCCAGAGTGCCGTTGAGGCTGTAGAGCGACTACGTGGTCAGGCACAAAGACGGCAGAACCTGCAGCAGGCCGCTGTAATGCACGCGTGCGCCAGCGCACTTGGTCTGCCACAGCCGGCCGTTGAGGCCGCCCTCGGAAACGACCCTGCAGTCCTGTTGGCGGCGGATAAGCTCCTTGCCGCTGCGGCCGAGACGGCTTGGATTCAAAAGCTTGCAGTCCTCGGCCAACTCTTGGCGGACGCAGCGAACCTAGGGTCCGACGGAAATGCGGGACGTCTCATTGTCGAGTCACGGGCAGTCACAGCCTTGGAGGAACCGCACCTTGCGCTTCTTGCGACCGTGGCACAGCGGCGAGTCCCCGAACCTCCGAGTGATCGGACGGCTTGGTCCTACGACCACCTAATGCAGCATCTGCCTTATGAGTCAGGGGTACTCGATGCACTGATCGCGACGCTGATAGCCAATGGCCTTATCGAGGATACGGTAACCGAGCTGTACCCCGGGGAACGAGAGGCCTTCTGGACAGCCAGCATCTTTGGTCGTCATCTGTTGGTTGTCTTCGAGCAGGCGGCGGAGACACTCAGCCAAGCGCGCGATACGTCAGGGTGATGTGAGCTGCTACGCCTTCCCTGCGGACCCGCAGTGACGCAGCGCGCGGATCGCCACGCTTAGGTATTGACAGCAGCGATACTGCTCGAGCACATCACTGTTCACACGACCGCGTGCTGACTCACTTGAACCTACTGGTCGCCATACTTGCTTTACTGAAGTGACTCCATGCCGCTGTAATGCATGGAAGCAAGCCTGAGCCTCAGGGCGAAGGCCCCTTGGCTGTGGCAAGTCCATCTGGCCCCAACGTGACGGCTTCGGCTACTGAGACGCCGTCCGAGTAGCCGAAGGGCTGGCGGACCAAAAGCCCTACCGTCGCACGTTGCTACCAGCGGACCTGCTCGGCCAGTACTGCGGCGATGTTCCGCCGGAACACCTCCATGAGCCTTGCGCGGTCACGACCGCTGAGCAGGTCAGTCCGCAGGGACTTGGAGTAGGGCAGCACTGTGCTTGCGACCTGCGCCCAGCGCTCGCCTGACGAGGCCGCGGTGGCAGGCAGGACGCGGGCGAAGCGATCGACCATCCACGGCAGGGCCTGGTCGGAAATCACGAGGTCGCGGTAGCCCAGCTCGTCACGAACCTCGCTGATCAGGTGGGGCTCGAGCTGCTTGCTCGGCAGGATCGGCTGCTGCTTCGTGCCGATGATGAAGGCTCCGAGCTGCTTGGCCATGGTGAACAGGCTGTAGTGCGGCCAGCGGCATACCAGGACCGGCACGACGCTGAGATGCGGGTTAGCGGCGACGACCTCGGCGGCCTTGTAGAGCACCTGGTGGACCTCCGAGGCCTGCGGGTACAGGTGGCTACGGACGTTCTTGGCCTCGATGAGGGCTAGGTGCGTGCTCGTCGCAAGGGTGAGCGGGTCGAACGTGGTGACGATGGCGCCGCTGTCCAGCGAACCACCTACCACTGGCTTGCCCAGCAGCGAGCGGACCTCGCCGCCCTCGGGGCGCAGCAAGCGTAGGCCGTGCGGCGCCGCCTGCAGGAGCGTCGCGTGCAGCACCGCTTCCCCACCCTCTCCTATCAGCGCCGGGACGGTCTTGCTGCCCATCGCCAAGCTCAGATAGCGGGTGTGTAGTAGCCGTTTGCGCTTGGACGCGTCCTCGATCTTGCGCATGCGCCCCGACTGGTCAGCCAGGGTGACAATGGTGACCGGCCTGCCCCCTCGGGTGGGTCGCGTGTCCTCCAGGATGGCCGAGGACTCCTTCAGCACCTTGCGCGCCGTCGTCAGGTGGTGGGCGTCGATCGGTATGGGGCGATCCCCGTAGGGCTGCTCACTGATCTTCGCCTCTAGCTCCGGCCCGACGGCTGCGTGCTCGTCCTCCAGCAGCTCGAGGATCGCGTCCATGCCGAGCTCGACGTACTCCTCAGGAGTGCGCTTGGGCTGGCGGGGACGAGGTGGCACGAGTCCATAGTCGTGCGCTTTCAGTCGATCGGCGACGCCCTATGTAGTAGTCCTGCGGGGTCCCTCGTGTTGATCATGCTGTGTCGAGGCTGTACCGCATGACCGCAGCAGGTCGACAGGGCCTCCGCCAGGTCAGCGACACGCCGGGATCGGACCTCGCACCACGAGGTGCTGGCAGACATGCTGGTCCACAAGATTGGCGCTCGGTGCGCCGCGTTGGTACCACGTCAGTCCCTCACCGTCCTGGACGTCGTGAGGCAGAACGGATGACCGGCTGGGTCGGTGAGCACCCTCCACCGCTCCTCGTTCGGCTGCTCCTTTGGCTTGCCTGCTCCGTGTCGTAGCAGGGCGGCCTCGGCAAGGTCGAGGTCTTCAACCTCGAAGTCGAGGTGAGACTGCTGCGGTAGCTCCTGTCCTGGCCATGCCGGTGCCCGGTAGCCCGGCACGCGCTGGAAGCCTAGGAAGAAGCCGTCGGGCCCACGCAAGCCAGCGAAGTCCTCGCCGGAGCCGTCAACCGGTGCCAGCCCTGTCGCCCGCTCGTAGAAGCGAGCCAACGAGGCAGGGTCAGCGCAGTCGAGCGTCACCGCACACAACGTCATCAACGGTCGAGCCTGGTCCATCGGCGGAACCTACAGCGGCTCCACGCGAGCCTTGAGGGCGTACTGCGGCGTCCCAGTCGACAGCGCCCGAGGACCCCCCTGTGACTGCAGGTGACCACCGCTCCGTCTCGCCCGGTTCTCGCAGACCGATCCCCTTACGGCAAGATCACGCACATGAAGGGAACCACCGACCCGGCCACATAGCGCTGCGAGAACCGCGCCACTCACCGCTGCAAGTCACAGGGTTGCAGTCGTCGGAGGAGTGCCTCGTGGACGATCTGGTGATCGCCGCGCAGGCCTGCTGCGGGTCGCACGAGGCGCGGCAGTCATCTCGGGATGAGTTGCCAGAGCGCGGGGCGATGCAGTCCGATGAGTTCATGCAGGTACTTGCGGACCGCGTGCCGAAGGGCCGGCGGAAGATGTACGCCCTCACGAGCGAGATCCGCGACGTCTGGGACGCCTGCGGCCGGGTCATGGGACACCCGTTGGCCGGCGGTCAGCTGGACCTTGAGAGCCTCGACGAGGTCGCCGTTGCGCTCGAGCATGCACTCGTGTCGATCAGGACACTGGACCTTGAGGTGTTCGAGGCCTCGGACAAGGCGACCTACTTGGCAACTCGGGACGACCTGGCCTCTCGCGCTGGGCGGACGGTGCGGGGGCTAATCGCGCCGCGCAACAACGCTGTACACCACGCCGACGTCATCGACCCGGACGTCACCAGGGCCGTTGGCCCTATGCCTGGGACTGTCGACCGCTACCTCATTCACCCCCGATGGAAGGCTCGTGCGGACCTGCCGGCGCGCATGTTCCAACAGCAGGCGGTGGCGCAGGCGTACGACGAAGCTTGCGCCCGCGTATCGATCCTGGACACACTCCTTGACGCCTTCGCCTTCTTCGACGGCCTTGATCCGTCACTGGCGAGGCGGCGGGCGGACGGCTCGCTTGAGGGGTTCCCTCTGCCGCCCTACGACATCGCTACCGGGTACCGGCGACTGACGCCGGATCAGCCCTCGGAACGCGACTGGCAAGACGGCCTCCGCGTCGAGATCCAGGCGGCGCTGCCGGCTGGCAGCCGGACGATCCTGGGCAAGGTCGCCGTTGCAGGCCGCCTTGTCCTGTGCGGCGACACGGCTGCTGGTCCCGGTCGCACGCATTGCTTTACGGAATCGGAGGATCAGGTCGTCCGAGACGTGGGGTTCGGGGCGACGTACGACGTCGCCCTCGCGGAGGGCAACGGACGATGCTCCGTCTTCGGCGGCGTTCTGGTTTCGCCGGCCGGGCCTGTGGCGACAGCCGCGTTGCGGGATCTCGCTGGTGATAACCGGCCGTGGGCCGATTGGTGGCACCTGTGCGAGGACGACGCCGAGTACTACCTCCGGCAGCGCAGGCCTCTGTAGGTAGTTGCGCTAAGAGCCGTATGCGGTCGATCTTAGTAGTGGGACGGCCGGCTCGGGCGCGCCTTGTACAGACACAAGGGGTACGGTTAAGCGCTATGAGCGGTAGTAACGTCAGGAGCGTTCTGGACCGGAGCGCTGGGGCGGTACAGAAAGGGTACCCAGGCTTGACTGACGCGGGCCCTCGCGGGTTGGCATACTCTTGACCCCCAAAGACAACACACTCGAACCTGGGCGATCCCGTGGCGGCCTGATGGTTGACGGGCTTCCTGACACTCCACTGGTTGCGTGCAAATTGGAGAGGGATGACCGTCGTGTTGAGCTCACGATCCCGCTTCAAGACGAGGTTTCTGGCGTCTATGAGTACTGGTTCTCGCATGGCACTATGTATGCCGACGATCCTGGCCGCACAAAGCGTCGTTACGAGCCGCCCGTCACCGTCGGCTTCCATGATGTGCACGGTTCCGTAGGACTAGTTGGTAGCCGAGTCTCGGGTTCGCGCAAGAGCTGGGGCGGTACCGGCATTGGTGAGGGTCGGATCGTGTTCGACTACACGATCCTCGGCGCGTCCTCAGGGTCCGCGTTCGAGGTAATAAATGGGCTGCGCTCGGAGGTAGAAGGGCTCGGAACGTGGATCGGACTTCGCTCAATGGAGGCCGAACAGAAGTTTAACGACGCGGGACGGCTCGACTCGGTCAGCCTTCTTCTTCAGTCTCCACCCGCAATACCGGTCGCTCGGAAGCGGAACACGGCGTTTCAGCCCAATTGGCGTTACGGGCCAGGCCCAGGGCCCGACCAAACTACGATTAGCGAGCGCATGCACGTCCGCACTCAGGTGAACGCGGCCGTCGGGTGGGACCAGCACTTCGAAGTGCATTTCCCGGTGCGCGACCTCCTTCGAGTCGCCGCCTGGCGACGACTGCAATTTGTGAGCCATGAGGCAATGAGTCGTGCCGACCCCGTCCGAACGCTCGACGGTGTCGCGCATGGTGACCAGTGGTTGCCAGTCATCACGTTCAGGACGGGCATTGTCGCCGAGGCGTCTCCGGGCAAGCTGAGCGCTACGGACTTCTTATTTGGGTTCGGTGATGTGGGTTCGATCGGCGTCGGACGATGGATCGAGCTCAAGCACAGATTCGAACGAGGACTGACTCCCTTAGTCAGTCTCTTGGACCTGGAGGGAGCCTCACTGGAGGCCCACCTCGCGCAGGTGGGCATCGGCTTCGAGTCGCTCGGGTACGAACTTTTGCTCGCGTCGGGAATGAGTAGGGGTCAGGCCGACAAGCAGTCCTGGGAAGACCGCATGCGTGCGGTCACCTCCGTAACCTCAAGCAGCCTTCCCTTCTCAGAGGACGACTTCGTGGATTTACTCAGGCGGAGCTACCGCGCGGTGAAGCATGCGGACAAGGCTCGGCCCGATGAGATGGAGATGTTCCTCGCCTACCGTCAGGCGATCCAAGTCTTTCGCGCCTGGGTGGCCATCAGGCTTGGCATGCCAAAGCAGCGACTGAAGGCCGCTCTCGATGTCGACAAGGTGACGCGCCACATAAGAAGTATCGAAGCGGCCATGCCGCGGCCGCCGGCCAAGCCCGCTGGGGCTCCGTGACCGGCACAAAGCGAATCCGCTTCTGATGTTCTCTGCTGCCGCAACGGGCTCGGCGCGTCCCGCTGAGGGATCCCCCTACAGCGATTTATGCCGTGGTCGCGCAGTCCGGGACAGGTGCTCGGCTCTCCCAAACCGTTTCTGCTCGTCCTTCGGCTTGCGGGACCCCCGCTCATCCCGATGGCGATGCCGTCAACCTTGCACTGACGGTGACCTCGCATCAGACCGCCCTGTACTGAGTGGACAGAGTGGGAGTGATGCGCGGAGTGAGGGGTTACCAGCAGAAGGAGCGCCTAGGATGCAGGAAGGCGACTTTGCGTCAGGGTATCGGCGGTATGCCCAGGGCCCGGCGCGCGGCGTCGTTGTAAGCGATTTTCGCAGTGCGGTATGAGTCCCGGCCACTCTCGACCTTGTTGAACTGCCGCGAGAAGTAGATCTCAATAACAGCGTCTAGGACGCCCCGTGCGGCTTTGATGACGGAGGCAGGGGCCACAAGCTCAAGTTCAGCCATACTGTGGTGCGCTTCAAGCATCCGGGTTGCGGCGTCTCCGGGATCGATGTTCATGGTTACGCGCTCCGCGGACGCTGTGAAGCGGGTGCAGGCGTCACGCAGGTCCTTGTCTCAGCGCCGGGCGTCCTCGCGCTTGTTTCGAAGGTGCCCGAACAGCAGCGTCATGAGCGCGGCACCCACCGCGAAGCTGCCAGCGACGACTGGGACGCCCCACCAGGGAGCCGCGGCAGTGGTCGCCGCCGCAGTCGCCAGGGGGAGCATGTGCGAAAGGCTATCGAGTCAACGCCAGCAGGCATGCGACCCTAGGGTTCGCCAAGCCATTCCAAGTCGCCCGCTTCACGATCTACTGAGCCGTTCAGCGGCCGGGCACCGGAAGCGAGAGGTCGAGCGCTCGCATCGGCGCCGCGTCAACTAGACGCGCGTTCGCGACGGAGTCGCGCGTTAGTAGCCTTCGTATCAGCTGTTGGCAGCCCGGTACTGCTCGAGGACCGTGCCGTTGATCCGGCCGCGTGGGCTGACCTCGACACCGTTGGCCTGCGCCCAGGCACGCGCTTCCTTGGGGTCGACGTCGTCGGCTGACCGCTGGCGTGACGACCGGGCTGGGGTGCCCCGCCGGCTGGTCGACGATGACGCGCGGCGAGCGGCACCGACGTACGGGGACAGGACCTCGCGAAGGTCCTCGGCGTGCGCCTCGCTCAGGTCGATCTCGTAAGCGGTGCCGTCGAGGTCGAACGAGACCGTCTGGGTCGCCTCCGAGCCGTCGATGTCGTCGATAAGCGTGGTGACGGTGTGCTGTGCCACTACTCCCCTATCCAGCGTCGATGGCGCATGTGCCTAGAGCCGACCAGCGTAGACGTTGAAGATTTCTGAGCGGACCGGCGGCGAGTACGGCATCGCACGCCAAAGCCAGTCCTACCCGCCCTGTTGCGCCCAGGTGACCGTCCCCCTGGTCCTTCGGAGTCCGGGACGCTGACCTTCGTTGACGTGTACTAGGGGCTCTTAACCGACCCGCGGGACCGGCTGCGCCCTTGTAGGGCCTCGACCACCTTTGCAACCGCAGCCATGCTCGGATCACTCAAGCCGCTCAGTCTGACGGCAAGGTCCGCGGCCCCACTGTCTCGCACCGAAGACAGGCTCTCCAGCTCGGCACGTAGGGCCGCCGTGGATTCGTCGTCGAAAAAGTAGGCAACCGGGACACCGAAGAAGGCGGCCAACGCCTCTAGGTGCTTCTTTGTGGGGTTATCGCGCTGGCCGGTACGAAGTTGCCATATGTACGTGCCTGATATGGTGGGCCCACCGCGCTTTACTAGGCTGGCTGCTACCTCTTCCGCCGAGTACGGTCCGCGATCCTGCGGATGGATCGAGCGGAACAGGTCGTCAATCTTATCCGCTAGCACTACGTTCACCTTCGGCATCGTTCTCCCGGCTGGATGTCAGCAAGTCACGGACAGTGTGCGCTGTTGGGAGTGCCGACCGACTACTTGGGCCGCGCGGCGGCGGTCGACACGGGGCCCCCTCCCTCTCCGGCAAGCCTGGAACCGCCCGCCCTACGGGTACGTGTCAAGGCCGCTACGCGCCGCTACGCGGTCGGCTACGCCGAGCCTGGACACCGGGCGGTTCCGGACGGCAAGCCGGGGAGGGGGCCCTGGGGGGTGGAGGTACTGCACCCTCCCCCGGTGTTCTGTCAGCCTTCCGCTGCTTGGCTCTCTGGCAATCGCTCGATGGCACGCGCGACCTCGACGATGCGCAGGATGACGTCTAGGGCGGCCGGCGACAGGCCGGCAGCACGCTGAGCAATCAGACGTACAGCCTCGTCCTTGACGGCTGCGACCAGGGCTAGTTGCTCCTCCCAGTCCCGGCCGGCCTGCTCGTCAAAGAAGTAGGCGACTGGGACGTGGAAGAAGTCCGCCAGCGCCTCTAAGTGCTTCTTTGTCGGGTTGTCGCGCTCGCCCTTGCGCAGCATGTAGATGTACGCGGGCGAGATGTGCCCGCCACGCGCGACGATCCCGCGGGCGACGTCCTCGGGGCTGTACTCCCCGTGCCCCGGCTTCGGCACGGCGGCGAAGAGCCGGTTGAGCTTGGCAGCGAACGATCGGCTGTCCTGCGTTGCCAGGGCCTTACCGGTATCAACGTGAATAAGTACTTCCGCAACCACTGACTTACTCAATAGTCGGCCGAGTGTTCGCGCCACCAAGCCTGCGGTCGCGCTTGGCGTACCGCTCCACAGCGCGGTAGAGGTCCCGGCGGTCGACGTCGGGCCAAAGCGTGTCGACGAACATGATCTCGGCGTAGGCAACTCGCCAGAGCATGAAGTTGGACAGGCGGTGCTCGCCGGAGCTGCGCAGGAACAGGTCGACGTCGGGGATGTCGGGGTCGGACAGGTACTGCGCGAAGGACCGTTCGTCGAGGGTGTCAGGATCGAGCGCGCCAGCGGCTGCGGCCCTTGCCACCGCCTTGACTCCGTCGACGAGCTCCGCGCGGCCGCCGTAGTTGAGGCAGAACTGCAGGTTCAGGGCGGTGTTGTCCGCGGTCGCCGCCTCGACGTCCTCGAGCACGCGCAGGACCGTCTCCGGCAAGTGCCGGCGCTGACCGAACCAGCGGACGCGGACTCCCTGGTCCTGCCAGCGCTCCTGGTTGTCGACGAGGAAGCCGGCGAGGTAGTCCAGCAGGAACTGCACCTCGACGGCGGGACGCTTCCAATTCTCGGTGGAGAAGGCGTGGAGCGAGAGGTACGGGATGCCGAGCGCGAGGGCGCCGTCGATGACGTCGACCAGGGCGCCGCCGCCGGCCACGTGTCCGTCGGTTCGGGGCAGGCCGCGCTGGACGGCCCAGCGGCCGTTGCCGTCCGGCTGTATCCCGACGTGGCGGGGGAGCCGGTCAGGCTCGATCGTCGGGACGGTCAGCGGCTCGGCCTGCGTGGAGGGGTGCATGGGTGCGACCTCGGCGGTGCTCATCGGACATCGCAGACGGTGCTGATGTTGGGGATCGCACACAGGCCGGTCGTAGCCACGGGCCGCAGCGGAGCGGTGGGCATGGGGAGCGGGTCTGGGTCGCAGAGGTCGCTGATGTTGGGGATGGCGCACGTGCCCCACCGCTCCCCTACGGACCCGGCGGCGACAGGAGCTGTGGACGGCGCCTGCGTGCCGGCCTGGTGGCCGGCGCTGTACGCGACGAAGGCCAAGCTCGGTGCGCCGATCAAGACGGCGCCAAGCGCGGTCCCGGCGAGCAAGGAGTTGCGGGCATTCATGCGGGGTGTGTCTCCCTCGGTCGTCTTCATAGTCGCCCAGCACCCGAACGCTGTGGCAGTCACGACGTCGTAACTACGTAGATACTTACTCGCGTACCGCTAGTTGTCGAGGTTGGGCTTGTGACGGTGCTGCTGCTCGTCGAGCAGGTCGAGGGTCGGTGCGTTGACCGCCCTCAGGATGCGCGGGTCGGTGCTGCCGAGGAAGGTCGCGACGGCGACCGCCAGCACGGGCAGGCCGAGCCACCAGGTCAGGGTCCAGCCGAACGACGGCTCGGGAGGTCGCGATTCGGCCGTCATGGTGGGCCACGCTGCGGCGAGCAGCAGCAGGCCGGCTACGGCGACCGCCGGGACCAGGACATGTGGGACCGGGGTGGCCTGCCCGGTGGCTGCGGCCGTCCGCGCTCTGCGGCGCGCCGTGCCGGCGAGGAACAAGACGGCGGCCACGACTAGGCCGCCGGACGCGAGCTGCAGCAGCGGCTCGAGCGGTCCGATGTCGCTCATCAGGGCTGGTTGGCTGTCGACGTCGCTGTCAGCCGGCGCTGGTCTGGCACAAGGCGTGCGGACTCGCTTTCGATGGCGCGCCAGACCGGGTGCTGCCAGTGCAGGCCGACGGACACGAGCCACCAGTCGGCTCCCTCGTACAGCAGCCCCGTCCCGGCGGGGAGCTGGGCGATGTCGCCTTGGTGCAGCACCTTCTGGCGCTGCACGCTGTAGGACGGGCTGGTCTGCTTGATCGGGATTGTGTACGGCCCGATGAAGCTGGTGCTTTCGCTGTGGCCGACGACCGTGCGGTCGTACTCGCCCGAGGCGTTGCTGAGCGCGTCGAGCGTGTAGGGCTCGATCACTCCCGGGAGCACGAGCTTGGTGAAGAACAGGGTGAGGAAGCCGTCGGCCTCCTTGCCCCAGCGGTGCCGGGCTCGGGAGAGGTCCTGGATGCCGACGATCACGTGCAGCGACTGGCCACCGGCCTCGCTGATGATCGCGGGCAGCGGGATCGGGGCGGTGTTGTTGGCCTCGTCGAGCACGAACGTCACGTGGGGCCGGCGCGGTTCGCGCCCGTCCTCCTCGGCTCGGTGCCGGGCGTAGACGGCGTACCGAATCTCCTCCAGCAGTCCGGCGATCAGGGGTGCGTACTCGTTCTGCCGCTCGGGACTTGCGGTGATGTAGAGGGTGTCGGTGCTGCGCACGAAGTCCGCCGGCAGGAAGTTGGGGTCGGCGCCGAGCGTGCGTGCGGTGACGCTGCCGTAGATCCGCAGCAGCCGGGTCATCGTCGACAGGACGGACCCGCGCTCGCGATCTGGCGTCGACAGCAAGCCCTCGAGCTGCGTCCGGGCGATCTGTGCGCCGACGTCTCCGCTGTCGGCGGCGCTGATCAGGATGGTCAGGACCGTCTCGGCGGTGTCGTCGCCGGCCGCGGTCGCAGCCCAGTCCGCGACGTCCGCGATCGGGCGCCGGTCCAGGTGCGCGGCGTACAGCAGCACCTCGAGCCAGTCGCGGGCCCGCTCGAGGAAGTGGGCGCCGCCTCCACCGCCGCCGCCGTTGTCGGTGGACCGTGCCGGCTCGGCCATGCGGGAGGCGATCCGCCGGGCGTCGTCCCAGGTGCGGACCGACACCAGCGGGGACCAGCGGCACTGCGCGACCCCCGGGGCAGCCTGCTCCTCGCCGCCGGGGTCGAAGTGCCACACCCGCCCCAGCCGGCTGCGGGTGAGCGCGGTGGCGGCCATGACGTCGCCCTTGATGGAGGAGGCGACGCAGGCGCCGGGCGCGATGATGACCGACGGGATGATCACCCCGGAGGATTTCCCGGATGACGGCGGCCCGATCACAAGCATCCCGCCGCGCGGCCGGGCCGTGATGTAGGTCCCGGTCCCCTGCTGCCAGCCGACGTGCCCGCCTGGGCTTCCGAACGCCTCCGCTGCCATGACCTGCGTCGCGGCCAGGGCGTCCGGCGCGCTGGCCGCCTGCTGCGCCGGTGTCTTCGGGGTCGAAGCCAGTGCGCGCCGCAGCCCGCCTGCAGCGGTCCGGCGACGGCGAACGACCCACTTCGCGGCTGCACCCGCCACCGCGAGCACCACGATCCAGGTGACGAAGTCCCCGACCCGGTCGCCGGTCTGCGCCTGCTGCTGCCGCTGCACGTCCTGGTAGGGCGCGGTGCCGTCCTCGGCGAACACGTAGCAGCTCGGACCGGTGCAGTCCGGGACGGCCTTGGGCTGGCCGATGCCGGACAGGATCCAGGCCGCGACGAGCACCACGAACGCCAGCCCAAGGCGCCGCAACCATCGCCCTGGAGCGGCATCCGGGCGGACCGCGACAGCTTGGGCCTGAGGGCCCCATGCTGGCGTGCTCATCGCTCGTGACCTCGCTCCGGCTCGGGGCGCTCCTGCCGCAGCCTGGCGATGGCCTCCTTCGCCTTCGCGCGCGCAGCAGCGTCCGACGGCCTGTCCGCTGTCGTCCCCGGCACGTTCCGGGCGCCTGTGGGCGGCTGGAGCTCGCGGCCGGTGGCGCCGGTCGGCGGACCGACGTCGTTGCCCCGCGCGCCGGTCGGTCCCGGCATCGCCTGGTCTGCGGCGGGCCTGCTGGTGGGCCGCTGCGGCTCGGTTCCGACTGGTTCTGTCTCGCGTGCCATCTGCTCTCCCCTGCCGGCGGTTCGACTCGGTGCGGTGCTGCGGGTGGTGCTGCGGTCGGCGTCTGGGCGCTCGCCCCGAGATGCCTTGATCCGGTCCAGCGCGGACCGAGCGTGGCCAGCAGCCTCGGTGCGGCTACCGACAGTGCGTGCGGCCTGGTGCTCCTCAAGGCGGCGTTGCGTGGTCGACCAGGTGAAGTCGCGTCCCAGCTGCGACCCCTTGAACCAGACCTGCTCGCCGTTGGCGTCAGCGTGCCCAGCCAGTCCGTAGCGGTAGCCGTTCATCCGTCCGGTCTTGGCCTCGTTCGCGACGAAGCGCACGCCGCTACTGGACATGGCCGCTTCGTAGCCCTCGCGGGTGCCGGCGGACCGGCTCAGTGCCTGGTCCAGGCGCTCGCGCAGCGTGTCGCGCGGCGCGGCCTGCCCGGTGCGCTCGGCGCGGGCGCGCTCACCGCTCTGGACCTGCGGTCGGCCGGGGTTGCTGCGCTCACTGGCGTCGATGAGTCCGTGTGCCCGCTCGATGCTCCGGGCGGCCTGGTGCGAACGTCGGAAGTCGTGCGCGTCCGAGGCAAGCCGACCGTCCCACTGGACCCGACTGACGGTAATGTGAATGTGCTCGTTCCCGTGCCGCATGGCGGTCCACGGACAGTCCTGGAAGCCCATCTCCTTGACGTAGCGCTCCGCGACCTGGCGCCACTCCTTGTCGGTCAGCTGGCGGTCGTCGTCCGCCAACCGCAGCGCAGTGCGGTGCACCGGGCGTGCCACGTCCGGCCGCGCCGACCGGACGTGCTCGTCCATCGCGTAGGCCCGCTCGCGCCAGGACCGACCAGCGACGTTGCCCGCCACCTGGTGCGGGTTGCGGTGCTCCTCGGCCCGCCCCGGACCGACGTCGTAGGCCAGGGCGCCGTGAACGCTGCGACCCTTCGTGCACTTGGCGATCACAGGATCGGCTCCGCGCTGCGACGCCGCGGCGTTCCACCGTCCCGGCGGTGCAGCTCACGCAACGCGCCCTGCACGTACCCCTGGGTGACGTCCCCTCGCGTGGTGTAGATCGGCGCGAGTCTTCTGCGTTGGGGACGG
>CAXTEJ010000046.1:0-24207 GCA_964243295.1 uncultured Actinomycetales bacterium
TGCCACCCGCGACTCGCCACCCGCGACTCGCCACCCGCCAGCTGCCACCCGCGACCCGCCACCCGCCGCACTCTCAGCCGCGGGAGGCGAGGACGGCGAGGTCCCGCTCGGCGTACGACCGGTGCTCCCACTCCTCGTTGAGGACGACGCGCAGGCAGTCGCGCACGGGCAGGCTGCGCGCCTCCCGCCACCCGGGCGCGCGCACGCAGGCGGTGAGCCGGTCGAGGTCACCGTCGGCGAGGCCGGCGATCAGCGACCCGGCGCGCTCGAAGCGGCTCGTGCGCAGCTCGAGCACCTCCGCCAGCGACGGGCGTGCGTCACGGTCGAACGGCACGGTGTCGTCGTCCATCTCCTCCCACGGCAGCTCGAGCCGGTGCCAGGGATAGGGGTCGTCGAGCACCACCCGGCTGACCCACGTGTCGGTCGCGAACGCCAGGTGCCGCAACGTCTGCAGGAACGACCACTCGCCGTCCACCCGCTCGTCCAGCGCGGACGCCGGAAGGCCCCGCGCCCGCTCGACGGTGCCGTCCCACAGAGCGGCGAGCGCCGCCCACGCCCGCCGGAACCCGTCGGCGTCGACCGGCCGCATCAGCGCCCGCTCGGGCTGACGGCGGTCGAGCTCGGCCTCGACGAGCGGCACGACGTCGACGCCGTTGACGTGCAGCCGCAGCACCTCGCCGCTGATGTCGACGTCGACGAGCTCGACGCCCCGGAAGCGGGCTCCCGCCAGGTCGACGCCGCGAAAGGTCGCGCCACGCAGCGAGACGTTGCCGAACGTGGCGCCGTCCAGCCGCAGGTCACGAAACTGCTCGCCCGAGCGGTCGACGAGGCTCACCAGCCCATCCACCAGCCGCCGGACGACGGTCGCCAGCCGGCCGGCGGGTCCTCGCCGACGAGCCCGTCGACCGACTCGCGCAGCAGGTCGGCGTGCCCGGTGTGGCGGCCGTACTCCTCGAGCAGGTCGAACAGCAGTCGCCGCATGCTGGCGTGGCGCCCGTCGAACTCCAGCGCGACGGGCTGGTCGACGCCGCCGGCGGCCAGCACCGCGGCGAGCCGGGCCTGCGAGCGCTCGACGGCGCCGTCGTACAGGGCGTACAGCTGCTCGGGGCTGTCGGAGGCTGCGGACGTGAATGGCCAGTCGGAGCTGTCCCAGGTGCTGTAGTCCCACAGGTCGCCGACCGGCTCGCCCGTCAGCCGGGTCGTGTGCAGGTGGTCCTCGACGAATGCGAGGTGCTTGAGCAGGTTGCCGAGCGTGAGCTCGGAGCGGCCGACGCGCGCCTGCAGCCCGTCGCCGTCGAGGGCGTCGGCCTTCCAGCGGAACGTCGTGCGCATGCGGTCGAGGGCGCCGAGCAGGTGCTCGACCTCGGTGCCCGACATGGGTGGTTCCCAGGGGTGGTCAGTGCTCATGCGGAGCACCGTAGGAGGGAAGGCGGACGTTCTGCTTCCGCATGTGCTGGCAGGATTCTGGGATGGACGAGTCACCCACCGCGCGGGCGCTGCGGTGCCTGGAGATCGTGCGCGACAACCCGGGCATCACCGCCGACCGGCTGGCCGAGCGGCTCGGGGTGACCGCCCGCGCCGCCCGCCGCTACGTCGCGATCCTGCGCGAGGCCGGAGTCGACGTCGAGTCGCTGCGCGGCCCGTACGGCGGCTACCGGGTCGGCCGCGGGCTGCGGCTGCCGCCGCTGGTGTTCAGCGCCGCCGAGGCACTCGGCCTGGTGATGGCGGCGCTCGACGGGCACCACGACGTGACCGACACCGGCGACGCGGTCGGCATCGCAGTCGGCAAGCTGCTCAAGGCGCTGCCCGGCCCCGCCGCCGTGCAGGCGACGGCGCTGCGCGACGTGGCCGCCGCGGCCCCCGACCGCGCCGCCGCGCGTCCGGACCCGCAGACCACGACGACGCTGGTGCACGCGTGCGCCGACCACCGGCGGGTGCGGCTGGACTACTGCTCCGAAGCCGGATCACGCTGGCAGACCGACGTCGACCCGTGGGGCGTCGTGGTGCGCCACGGCCGGTGGTACCTGCTGTGCCACGTGCCGGCGAAGGATGCGCAGCGCGCCTACCGCGTCGACCGCGTGCAGCGCGTCGAGACCCTCGCCGACTCATTCGAGCCACCGCCCGACCTCGACCCCGTCGGGCTGCTCGAGGACCTGCTGGCGGTCGGCTGGGAGTACGACGTCGAGGTGGTCTTCGACGCACCCCTCGACCAGGTGCGGTGGCGCGTCGCCCGGTCGCTCGGTCGACTCGAACCGTTGGGAGACAACCGCTGTCGACTCATCGGCAGCACCGGCAACCCCTGGTGGTACGCCGAGCAGCTGGCGACCGTGTCGGTGCCCTTCCGCATCCTGGGCTGCCCCGAGCTGAGGGCGACGGCGCGGGCCGTGGCGATGCGGCTGCTCAGCTCGGTGGAGGAGGAGCCACGAGGAACGACGTGAGCACCTGCTGGTCGACGAAACCCCTGCGGCGGTAAAGGATCTGCGGCCAGTCGTCGGCGTCGGCGATGAGGAACACCAGGTCGGCGTGGGCGATCGCGACGGCCTCGGCCAGCAGCGCGCTGGCGTAGCCGCGGCCGCGCGCCTCCTCGCGCGTCATGACCTCCTCGACCTGCGCGATCCCGTCGCGCACGAACAGGTCGGCGCGGGCGACGACCTCACCGTCCACGCCGCGGACGGCGAGGAACGTCGCGTCGACCGCACCCGCGAGGGTGTGGACGCGGTCGCCCAGCTGGCGGCAGACGTCGTCCGACCAGTCGGGCTGCTCGAGGTGCCAGTCGGCGGTGGCCACCCGCGCCCGCTCGTCGGGTGCGAGCGTCTCGACCGGCACGTGTGGCAGCAGGGGTGGGGCCGACCGCAGCTCGAGCACGACGTCGTGCGACACCACAAACCCGCCGTCCTGCAACGGTTCCAGGAAAACCCCATCACCCTGCACGTCGACCAGCCGGTGGTCGTGCCCCCCGAGCAGCTCGGCGGCGGCCTCCGCGACCGCCGCAGGGGAGGCGGGCGACCACAGCAGCAGCCGGTTGTGGTCGTAGGCGGCCGGGAAGTGATCGTGCAGCACGCCGATGCCCCCGGGCACGTCGACGACGCGCGAGGCCCGGTCGCGGGCCACCTGCCGCAACCACTGGCGGACCCGCTCGTCAGCAGGCAGGTCGGTCACTTGTCGACGTCGCCCACGACGAAGAACATCGACCCGAGGATGGCCACCATGTCGCTCACCAGCGTGCCGGGCAGCAGGTGCGACAGCACCTGCACGTTGCTGAACGACGCGGTGCGCATCTTCAGCCGCCACGGCACCTTGTCGCCGCGCGAGACCAGGTAGTAGGCGTTGATACCCAAGGGGTTCTCGGTCCAGCAGTAGATGTGTCCCTCGGGCGCTCGCAGCACCTTGGGCAGCCGCACGTTGACCGGCCCCTGAGCCAGGCGCCCCAGCTCGTCGACGCACGCCTCGGCGAGGTCGAGCGACACGTGCACCTGCTCGAGCAGGCACTCCAGCCGCGCGAGCGCGTCGCCCTCGGCGCGCGTCACCACCCGGCCGGGCCCACTGGGCGCGAACAGCTGCCCGTAGGCGAGGTACGGCTCGTCGCGCCGCAGGTCGATGTCGAGCCCGCTGCCGCGCGCGATCGGCCCGGTGACGCCGTACGACGCAGCGACCTCGCGCGACAGCACGCCGACGCCGCGAGTGCGGGCGTGGACGATCTCGTTGCCGACGATGAGTCCCTCGATGTCGGGCATGCGACGCCGAACCGCTTGCACCGCAGCGCTTGTACGGCGCAGCCAGCCTGCGGGCAGGTCCTGGCGCAAACCCCCGACGCGGTTGAGCATGTAGTGCACGCGCCCGCCCGACACCTCCTCCATGACCGCCTGCAGCTCCTCGCGCTCGCGGAAGGCGTAGAAGATCGGCGTGATGGCGCCGAGCTCGAGCGGGTAGGCGCCGAGGAACATCAGGTGGTTGAGCACGCGGTTCAGCTCGGCCAGCAGCGTCCGGGCCCAGACGGCGCGCTCGGGCACCTCCATGCCGAGCATGCGCTCGACGCCCATCACGACGCCCAGCTCGTTGGAGAACGCCGACAGCCAGTCGTGGCGGTTGGCCAGCACCAGAATCTGCCGGTAGTCGCGCACCTCGAACAACTTCTCGGCACCGCGGTGCATGTAGCCGATGATCGGCTCGGCGCGCACGATGCGCTCGCCGTCGACGACCAGCTGCAGCCGCAGCACCCCGTGCGTGGCCGGGTGCTGCGGCCCGATGTTGAGCACCATGTCCGCCGTCGCGAGGCCACCGGCCCCGACACCGACGGTGAGGGCGCGCGGCTCGCTCACCCGACCGCCTCGACGTCCGGCACGGGCGAAGCACGCCGCAGCGCGGTGTAGACCGAGGTGGGGGTCAGCACGCCGAGGTAGCGGTCGCCGGCCACCACGGGCAGCCAGCCGGCGTCGTGCTGCACGATCTCGGCGAGCGCACGGCGCAGGGAGTCGCCGACCTCGGCCGTCTCCTCGAACCGGTGCAGCCGCTGGGCGACGGTGCCCTCGCCGGCGGTGGTGTGGCGCAACCCGATCCAGCCGCGCAGCATCCCCTGCTCGTCGACCACGACGGCGAACTGCTCGCGGCTCGCCTCGATGACGACGCGCGCGCGGTCGAGACTGTCGGTGGGGGAGACCGTGCTGGGGTGCTCGAGGTCGACGGCCGTGATCGGGGTGACCGCGAGCCGGCGCAGCCCGCGGTCGGCGCCGACGAAGTCCGCGACGAACGCGGTCGCGGGCGCGCCGAGCAGCGTGGCGGGGTCGGCGACCTGCTCCAGGTGGCCACCCACGCTGAGCACCGCGATGCGGTCGGCCAGGCGCACGGCCTCGTCGACGTCGTGCGTCACCAGCAGCACCGTCGTGCCGAGCTCGCGCTGGATGGTCGCGAACTGCGACTGGAGCCGGTCGCGCTGGATCGGGTCGACCGCGCCGAAGGGCTCGTCCATCAGCAGCACCGGCGGGTCGGCCACGAGTGCCCGCGCCACGCCGACGCGCTGCTGCTGGCCGCCCGACAGCTCGTGCGGGTAGCGGTCGCCGTACGTGGCGGCGGGCAGGCCGACGAGCTCGAGCAGCTCGTCCGCGCGCGAGCGGGAGCGGGCGTCGTCCCAGCCGAGCAGCTGCGGCACGGTCATCACGTTGCGGCGCACCGTCTGGTGCGGGAACAGCCCACCCGCCTGGATGACGTAGCCGATGCGCCGCCGCAGCTGCACCGGGTCGACGTGCGTCACGTCGTCGCCGTTCAGCACGATCCGCCCGGACGTCGGCTCGATCAGCCGGTTCACCATCCGCAGCAGCGTCGACTTGCCGCACCCGGACGGGCCCACGAGCGCGACGACCTCGCCGGCCCGCACCTGCAGGCTCAGCGACCCCACGGCCACCGTGCCGTCGGGGTAGGTCTTCCCGACACCCTCCAGGGAGATGGTCGTCGCGGGGGTAGCGTCACCGCCGTGGTCCTGGACACGCTCGGCGCCGGTCATGCGATCACCCTCGCCGACGGGTGCCTCGCACGCAACGACTGGGTGTGCGGTGAGTACCTCAGCAGCCGTCGCAGCGAGCTGCTCGACGCCCTGGTGCAGCACGTCACCATCACGGTCGTCAGCCTGTTGCTGGCCGTGGTCGTCGCGGTGCCGCTGGCGCTGCTCGCCCGCCGGCTGCCGGTGCTGAAGCAGGTGGTGCTCGGCGCGTCGACGATCGTCTACACCATCCCGTCGCTTGCGATGTTCTCGCTGCTGCTGCCCTACACCAAGCTGTCGGCGCGCACGGTCGTCGTCGGGCTGGTGCTCTACTCCCTCACCGTCCTGGTGCGCGCCATGGTCGCCGGCCTCGAGGCGGTGCCCGCGGCGGTGGTCGAGTCGGCCGAGGGCATGGGCTACGGCCCGGCCCGGCTGCTGCTGCGGGTGCGCCTCCCGCTCGCGCTGCCGTCGATCATGGCCGGCGTCCGCGTCGCCGCGGTGTCGGCCGTCGCCCTGACCACCGTCGGGGCGATCATCAACTACGGCGGCCTGGGCAACCTGATCTACGACGGCCTGCGGACGGTGTTCAAGGCGCAGGTGCTCGCGGCGTCCGTGCTCTGCGTGCTGCTGGCGCTGGTGTTCGACGTGGTGCTGCTGGGCCTGCAGCGGCTGGCCACGCCGTGGCGACGGGGGAGGAGCGCATGAGCTGGCTCGCGGACGTCGTCACCTGGCTCGGCGACGGCTCGCACTGGTCGGGCCCGGAAGGGGTGACGCGCCTGCTGTGGCAGCACCTGTGGCTGTCGCTGCTCGCCCTGCTCGTCGCCGCGGTGGTCGTGGTGCCGGTCGGGCTGTGGCTCGGGCACGTCGGTCGCGGCGGCGTGCTGGCCCTCAACATCGGCAACATCGGCCGCGCGGTGCCGACGTTCGCGATCCTGGTGCTGCTGACGCTGGCGCCGTACCCCTTCGGGAACACCACCGCGTCGATCCTCACGCCGCTGGTGCTGTTTGCGATCCCGCCGATCCTCACCAACACCTACGTCGGCGTCCGTGAGGTCGACCGCGCCGCCGTCGACGCCGCCCGGGGCATGGGCATGAGCGGCTGGCAGGTGCTGCGCCGCGTCGAGCTGCCGCTGGCCGCGCCGCTGATGGTGCAGGGCCTGCGCCTCGCCGGCGTCCAGATCGTCGCGACGGCGACCATCGCCGCGCTCGTGGGCTGGGGCGGGCTCGGCCAGCTCATCACGCAGGGCTTCAGCCGGCAGGACCAGCCGATGCTGCTGTCGGGCGCGGTGCTCGTGGCAGCGCTCGCGCTCGCGTTCGAGGGGGTCTTCGAGGTGGCGCAGCGGGCGGTGGCGCCGACGTCCGCTCGACAACCGTCCGTCCCACCTGCTGGACTGCGTGGCGCGGCTGCTGACGGTGGCGCGCTCGCGGGTTAGCCTGACGATCACCGGGCGCCTGCCGTGCCCGCCGGACACGCGCGGGGCTCTGCCTCGCGGGACACAGAAGGTGGAACCACCATGCGCACGAATCCTTTGACCTCGGGGCGCGCGCTCGTCGCCGCCACCTCGATCGCGGTGCTCGCCCTGTCGGCCTGCGGCAGCAGCGGCGACGCCTTCAGCGGGTCCTCCGGATCCGCGACCTCGTCGACAGCCGGCGGCTCCGCCTCGTCGTCGACCGCCGCCACGACCTCGCTGGTCGTGGGCGCCCAGGGCTTCACCGAGGCCGCGATCATGCAGCAGATGTACGTGCTGCTGCTGCAGGACGCCGGCTTCCAGACCTCGACCAAGACCGCCGAGCGCCCGATCCTGACCGAGGCGCTCAAGAGCGGCGAGGTCGACGTGGTGCCCGACTACCTCGGCTCGACGCTCAACTTCGTCTACAACTCGGTGAACACCGCCAACAAGAACCCGGTGAGCACCAACGACGCCCAGCAGAACCTCGCGAAGTTCAGCGAGGTCGCCCAGCCGCTCGGCATCGGCGCGCTGACGCCGGCCGAGGCCACCGACCAGAACGCGTTCTACGTCACCAAGAAGTTCGCCGACGCCAACGGCGGCCTGACCACCCTCAGCCAGCTGGCCGCGCTCAAGAGGCCGCTCAAGCTCGGTGCCGACACGTTCTGCGGGGCCGAGACCCAGCCCTACTGCATCAACGGGCTGAAGGGCACCTACGCGCTCGACCTGACGCTCGAGGACAGCTACCAGTTCGGCTCGGTGAAGCTGCGCGACGACGTGCTGAAGGGCACCGTCGACATCGGCGAGAGCGGCACCACCGATGGCACCCTCGCGGCCAACGGGCTGGTGATCCTGCAGGACGACAAGAAGCTGCAGCCTGCCGAGAACCTCACGCCGTTCGTCAACCTCGAGGACGCGTCCGACCCGAAGATCAAGGTCGCGCTCGACAAGCTCGCGCCGGTGCTGACGACCGCCGACCTCACCGACCTCAACGGCAAGGTCGACGCCGAGCGCCAGAAGCCCGAGGACGTCGCCAAGGAGTACCTCGTCTCCAAGGGCCTGATCACCGGGTGACGCCCGAGCGGGCCGTCGGTCCCGCCGCCGGCGGCACCGTGCCAGCATGAGCACCATGCCCGCCGCGGACCCCTTCCTGCCCGGCGACGTGGTGTGGACGCCGGTCTCGCCCCGCCTCGCCACCGCCCGGCGGATCGTCAGCGCGGCGTCCAGCGCCCTGCTCGCGGTCGTGCTGCTCGTCGCCGGACTGCTGCTGGACGTCGGCTGGCTGGCGAGCGCTGCCGTGCTCCCGGTGCTGCTCGCGGCGTGGGAGTGGTGGCTGATCGGCCGGCAGGTGGCGGCCACCCGCTACGCCGAGCGAGCCGACGACCTGCTCATCGCCCGGGGCGTCATGCTGCGCAGCCTGGTCGTCGTCCCCTACGGCCGCATGCAGTTCGTCGACGTGTCGGCGGGCCCGCTCGACCGCGCCCTCGGCATCGCCCGCGTGCAGCTGCACACCGCCTCGCCGGGCACCGACGCCTCGATCCCGGGGCTGGTGCCGGAGCAGGCGTCGGCGCTGCGCGACACGCTGGCCCGCCGCGGCGAGGCGCGACTGGCCGGTCTGTGACCGAGCCCAGCCCCCCACCCCCCGCCCAGCCCGTCACCGAGCCTGACGGCGCCGACGGCTGGCGGCGGCTGCACCCGCTCACCCCGTTCGTGCGGGGCTGGAAGGGCGTCGCCGCCGTCCTCGTCATCGTCGGCCAGCAGCGCGGCGGCGAGCTGTTCCGGGAAGGGCTGCCGGGACGCCGCGAGGCCCTGCTCTACCTCGCGACGCTCGCGGTGGTGGCTGTCGTCGGCGGCGGCTACGCCGCGCTCGCCTGGCGCAGGGCCAAGTTCCGGGTCGACGACAGCACCCTCGAGCTGCACACGGGTGTGCTGTTCCGGCAGGAGCGCCGGGCGCCGCTCGACAGGCTGCAGGCGGTCGACGTCGTCCGGCCGCTGCTGGCGCGCTTCTTCGGGCTGGCCGAGATGCGGGTCGAGGTCGCCGGCAGCGGGCAGTCCTCGATCCGGCTCTCGCTGCTGCGCGAGGCCGACGCGCAGGCGCTGCGCGGCACGCTGCTGGCACGGGCAGCCGGCGTGCACTACGAGGGTGCGGTCGCGCCGGTCGCGCCCGAGCACGAGGTGCTCACCGTCCCGGTCGGGCGCACGGTCGAGGCCGCGCTGCGGCACGGCCCCACGCTCGTCGGTGCGCTCGTCGTCGCAGCGATCGTCGTCGCGGCGGCGTGGCGCCGCGACCCCGCCCTGCTGGCCGGGATGCTCCCCGTCCTGCTGGGCGTTGGGGGTGTCGCGTGGGCGCGGTTCACGACGTCCTTCGGCTTCCGGGTGGCGACCTCCCCGGACGGCGTCCGGCTGCACAGCGGACTGCTGACCACCACCTCCCAGACGGTGCCACCCGGGCGGGTGCAGGCCGTGCGGCTGCGCCAGCCGCTGCTGTGGCGCGACCGCGACTGGTGGCGCGTCGAGGTCAACGTCGCCGGCTACGGCCAGACGGCGCCGGCCAACGGCGACCGCTCCGACCAGCACCTGCTGCTCGCCGTAGGCACGCGCGCCGAGGCGCTCGCCGTCGCGTCGCTCGCGCTGCCGGTGGTCGTGGCCGGGGAGGGGGCCTCGCACGACCAGCTGTCCGCCGAGCTGCTGGAGGCCGGGCTCACCGGGGTCGGCGAGGATGCCGGCTTCCTGTCGAGCCCGCGCCCTGCCCGGTGGCTCGACCCGGTGGGCTGGCGGCGGCACGGCGTGCGGGTCACCACCTCGGCGCTGCTGCTGCGCCGCGGAGTCGTCGCGCGTGAGCTGGACGTCGTCCCGCACGCCCGCACCCAGAGCCTGCTGCTGCAGCAGGGCCCGCTGCAGCGCCGCCTCGGGCTGGCGAGCTTCGTCCTCCACTCGACCCAGGGGCCGGTGCGCCCGTCGGTGCAGCACCTCGCCGTGGGAGCGGCGGCGCAGCTGATGTCCGCCCAGGCCGAGCGCGCCATGGCCGCCCGGGCCCAGGGCGGCGACGAGCGGTGGATGGTGGGGCGATGAACGACCCGGCCGACGGCATGCCCGTGCTCGACCCCTCGGCGCTCGACCTCGCCGACCCCGCGGTGGTCGCCGACCCCTACCCGGCCTTCGACGCCCTGCGCGCGGCGGCGCCGATCGGCTGGCACCCGGGCCTGCGTCTGGCGCTGGCGTCCTCGCACGCCGCCTGCGACACGGTGCTGCGCGACCGCCGGCTGGGCCGGATCCTGGTGCCGCGGCGTCCGGAGCAGACGTGGGACACCTTCAACTGGCTGCACGCCGACTCGATCCTCGACAGCGAGCCGCCCAAGCACACCCGGTTGCGCCGGCTGGTGGCCGCGGCCTTCGGGCGGGGCCACGTCGAGCGGCTGCGGCCGCGCGTCGCCGAGCTCGCCGGCCAGCTGCTCGACGAGTGCGACGGCGTGCAGGCGCGCGAGGGCGGCTTCGACGCGCTCGCCGACTACGCCGAGCCGCTGCCGGTGCTCGTCATCGCCGAGCTGCTGGGCTGGCCCGCGGCCGACCGCCACCTGCTGCGGCCGTGGTCGCAGGCGATCGTGCGCATGTACGAGGTCGAGCGCACCGCCGAGCACGAGCAGCAGGCGCGCGCGGCCGCGGCGTCGTTCGCGGCGTACGTCGTGGGGCTGGCCGACGAGCGCCGCCGGTCACCGCAGGACGACCTGGTCACCCACCTGGTGCAGGTGCGCGACGGAGGTGACCGGCTCGACGAGCACGAGCTGGTCGCGACCGTCGTGCTGCTGCTCAACGCCGGCCACGAGGCGAGCGTCAACGGGTTCGGCAACGGGCTGGTCTCGTTGCTGCACGCACCTGATCAGCTGGACCTGGTGCGCCGCAACGCCTCCGACCCCGCCCTCGTCGCCCTTGCCGTCGAGGAGATGCTACGTCACGACTCGCCGCTCCAGCTCTTCGAGCGGACGGCGACCGAGGACGTCGAGCTCACCGTCGCCGGGTCGACCGTGCGGCTGGCGGCGGGCCAGAAGGTGGCGGCCCTGCTGGGCGCGGCCGACCGCGACCCGGCGGTCTTCGCCGACCCCGGCCGGTTCGTCGCCGACCGCTCGCCCAACCCGCACCTCGCGTTCGGGGCGGGCATCCACTTCTGCCTCGGCGCCCCGCTCGCCAGGCTCGAGCTGCAGGCCTCCCTTCCCGCACTGCTGCAGCGGTTCCCGCGCCTCCATCTGGACGGCGACCCCGTGCGCCGGCCGACGTTCGTGCTGCACGGCTACGAGCGGCTACCGGTCGCGGGCTGAGCCAGCCCCGCGAGGGCCTCGGGCACCGGCGGCCCGAGTGACTGCACCAGCCACCCGAAACCGCCGAGCCCGGCGGGGTCGAGCAGCTCGGCCGCGCCGCTCGCCGCGGTCAGGCCGCGCAGGTAGGCACCGGGGTCGGACACCGCCAGCGCGTGCGGGGGCAGCGCCCCGCTGACACCCAGCGCCCGCAGGGCCTGCCGCTGCGTCGTCAGCAGCGACCATCGCGTCCCGGGCACCGCCGCCGCCACGGCGTCGAGCGCGACGTGGGCGGTGACGTCGTGCGCGCCGTCCGGCACGGGGGGGCACTGTCGCCCGGCGCGGTAGCCGGTGAGCGTGCCCTGCGCCGGGCGGTCGCCGCGGGCGTGCGCGTAGTCGACGCACACCAGCACCGAGCCCACAGCCAGCGCTGCCAGTCCCCGCCACGCCTGCTCGCGAGGCGTGCCCACCTCGACGCGGGTTCCGGTGGGCGCGCCGTCGACAGGCCACCACCGTGCGGCCCAGGCGAGGTCGGCGTGGCTCGCCGGGGCGCCGAGCCGCTCGTGCCCGGCGGCGTCGACCTCCACCACGCGCAGCACGCCTGCTTCGGCGACCTCCAGCACGGGACACGGCACGTCGTCGAGCCACTCGTGCGCCACGACGAGGGCGTCGCGGGCCAGGTCGGCGAGGTCGGGGAGGTCGCGTCCGCCAGGGGCGGTGCGCCAGGCCACGCGGGTCGGCAGCCCGTCGGGGCGCGTCCCGACGTCCACGCCGGCGAGCGCCAGGTCGGGGTCGACGTCGGCCAGCGCGGCCAGCAGCTCGCCGCGGCCGGTGCCGACGTCCAGCACCCGGCGCAGGCCGCACGCGTGGGCGAGGCGGCTGAGCGCGGTGGCGAGTCCCGGGCCGGCGTGGACGCCGGTGCGGAAGTGGTCGGCCGGTGACGTCGTCCGGTAGAAGCCGTCGGGGCCGTAGAGCGCCCGCTGCCAGGCGTCGTGCCAGGGCCGCACCGTCAGGCGTGGGTGGCGTCGGTCGGCTGCTTGCGCAGAACCACGACGACGTCGGTGACCGTGAACAGGAACCGGCCCTCGTCGGCGAGGCGACGCACCGACTCGACCCAGTCGGCCGCCCGGGCAGTGAGGGCGTCGTCGTCGCGCGCGGCGGCGAGCATGCCCATCGCGATCTTCCAGGCCAGTGAGCCCTCGTCGAACCGCCGGTGGGGGTCGGCCCACGACTGCACGTTGACCAGCTCGAGGGGCGCGTCGGCGGCGAGGCTCAGCAGCTTGCGCCCCATGAACCCGTCGGCGCGGCCCTGCCACATCGGCACCTCCGCGACGAACCGGTCGACCAGCAGCCGCGTCAGCGCGTCGTCGTGGCTGGTGAACAGGGCGGTGTCGAAGTCGCTGTGCCCCAGCACCGCCAGCCCACCGGGCCGCAGCACCCGCTCGCACTCGGTGAGGAACGCGGGGACGTCGGCGAGGTTCTCGGCGACGTTCATCGAGACCAGCCGGTCGAGGGCGCCGTCGTCGAACGGCAGGCGCCCGTCGAGGTCGGCGACCCGGCCCACCACGCGCGGGTCGTGCAGCAGGTCGTCGTCGAGGTCGGACGTCGCGTCGACCGCGTGCAGCAGCCGCGGCACGTGGGTCCCGGCCAGCAGCGCTCGCACCGTGCGACCCGTGCCGCAGCCCAGGTCGGCGACCACCAGGCCGTCGCGGTCGACGCCGCACAGCTGCGCCAGCCGCTGGTGGCGTCCCATGCATGCGAGCCTAGTGATGCGCCGCCCCGCGCCGCCGGGAGACGGTGCTTCGCAACCTTTTCCGCAGGCCACCCGGTTTCATGGGTGTGGGCCGTAGGGGAGGTGGGACGTGGAAGACCTGCTGCAGACGGCGCTGACCCGCACCTGGCCGCGCTGGGAGCGGCTGCACCCGGACGGCGACGCCGAGGCTTACGTGAGACGCGTGATGGTCAACACGAGCCTGAGCTGGCGGGCGCGGCGCTGGAACGGCGAGTGGGCGACCGAGCACCTGCCTGACCGCGAGGGCGTCGACCCGCACGGCCGGGTGCACGACCGGGCGCACCTGGCTGACGTGCTGCGCGACCTGCCACCCAGGCAGCGGGCCGTGCTCGTGCTCCGGTTCTTCGAGGACTGCTCCGAGCAGCAGACGGCCGACGTCCTCGGGTGCTCGGTCGGCACCGTCAAGAGCCAGACGTCACGAGCGCTGGCACGACTGCGCGCCAACGCCGCCGGCATCACCGACGCCCAGCTCACCCGCAACGGAGGCCCTGATGCCTGACCTCGATCGTCCCGCCCCGGACGACGTCGGCGCGTCGCTGCGCGCGCTAGTTCCCGACCTGCCGCAGCCGGCTGACCGCTTCGAGCGCGTCAGGAGACGCATCGAGCGCCGGCGCCGGCGGCGACTGGCCCTGCCGGCGCTGGCCGCCGCCGCGACCGCGGCGCTGCTGCTCGTCGTCCAGCCGCTGGGGACGGCTGGGCGCGGCGACGACAGCGACATCGCCGCACCGGCCGTGCGCGACACGCTCAGCGCATCGCCCTGGTACCTCTTCGCCTACAGCGGCACCGGGGGCCGCAGCTTCGCCCTGCACGTGCCAGCCTCGACGCTGACCTTCGGTGACTCCGGCGGGTTCGAGGCGGTGGGCTGCAACAGCACGAGCGGGCGCGTGTCGGTGACCCCCGAGCGCCTCGCGTTCAGCGACCCCGTGTCGACGCGGAAGAGCTGCACCGGTGCAGGGCGGTCGCTCGACCAGGCCCTCGCCCGGTTGGTCGCCGGCAGCCCCGGCTGGTCGGTGTCGAGCAGCTCGCTCGGCAGCGAGCTGGCGCTCACCACCGACGACGATGAGGTGCTGCGATACTGGAGCTCACCGAAGCCAAGCGGCACGGATCCGGGCATCGCGTCGCAGTCGTGCGATCCCCTCGACCGCGATTTCGCGCGGCGGACGGCGGGCGGTCCGCCTCTCATCCCGGCGGTGCCCGTGCCGCGCAGCTTCCGCCCGGTCGCCGTCCTGCGATGCAGTCACCGCCTGCCCGGCGACGTGGCGCAGTCCGCGACCGGATCCGTGTTGACCGTGCCCACGACGGTCCAGGAACGAAGCACGGACGCCGCGGCGATCGCCAGGCTGGCTCTCGCGCTGCAGCTCCCGGACGAGCCCGTGCCGGCTGACCAGGGCTGCCTCACCTCCAGCCGGTACCGCCCTCCCGAGCTCTTGCTCATCGGCGCGGACGGTCGCTATCTCCACCCCGACGAGCCGACCAAGCCGTGCGGTGACGTGCTCGACGCTGTGACCGAGGCGCTCGCCTCGACACCGTTCACGGCGATGTCCGATCGTTCAGCCGAGGCGCAGTGCACGCAGTCCGAGCACGACGCGACCGCCGTCCTGTCCAGCGCCTTCGCCACGACCGCAGGCGCGGTCAAGGCGCACCGCACCGGTCCGTCGGCCTCGCCCGCCCAGACAGGGTGGGCGTCGGTGCCAGATCGCAGGAGCGCCTTCTGGTGCGAGTTCCTGCGGGGTGGCTCGTACTCGGTCACCGCCATCACGGACGGCGCGGCGCCAGTCGAGTTCGTCACCTCCAACGTGCCGCTGCTGGCAGGCGCGGACGGGCCGCCGGTGCCCTGATGGCCCGGTTCGGCCTCGCACCTGGTGGGCCAGCACCTCACCGTCCCGCGGGGTGGACCCGGGAGACTGCCGTGTGACCTTCACGATCCTGGCGAGAGACCCGCTTACCGGTGAGCTGGGCGCGGGCTCCTTCACCTTCGGCTTCGCCGTCGGCGCGGGCATGGCGCACCACGCGCCGTCTGCCGGTCTGGTCGTCGTGCAGGCGCGCGGGGATGTCGCCTGGGCGGAGCAGCTGCTGCCGAGCCTCGCGCCCGGCCGCTGGGCCGACGTCCTCGACGACCTCGCAGCCGACGACCGGCTCGCCGCCGGCCAGCTGGCCGCCCTCTCCGTGACCGGAGAGGCGTTCTGCCACACCGGATCACAGTCGGAGCACTTCGCCGACGGGGCCTGCGGTCAGGACCTGGTGTGCGCGGCGAACCTGATGGCCGTGGACGGCGTCCCCCGCCTGACGGCTCAGCACTTCCGTGAGCTCGACCCGTCGCTGACCTTGGCCGACAGGCTGGTGGCCGCCCTGCAGCACGCCGACTCCCTCGGGGGCGATGTGCGCGGTCGCATGTCGGCGTTCGTCCGCACCTTCCCGACCGACCGGGCTACGCCGCCGGTCGACCTCCGCGTGGACTTCCACCACGACGCGGTCACAGAGCTGGCGCGCCACTCACGCATCGGACGCGCGCACGCCCTGGCCGCGACTGCCGTCGACGCCCACGGCTCGTACGCCGACGTCGAGGTCACGCGGGCGGCTTACCAGCTCGCGCCCGACAGCCCGGTCACCGCCAGCGCCTACCTCCTGGCGCGGCTGCGCGCTGGCGACACCGACGAGCCGGCACTCACCGCCCTCTCGCGCGAGGTGGTCGCGCTCGCACCGCAGCTGCGCGAGCGACTGCGACGCCTCGAGGCGAACGGCCGGCTGCCCGAAGGCACCGCGGCCCGCGTGGGTCGGCTGCTGCCGGGCGGCGGGTACTAGGCGCACCGTCCTAGGCACACCGTCGTCCGGGCTGGGTGTCGTGGGACGGCGCACGCAGGCTCGGACGCGTCCGTATGCCGAGATCGACGGCTCGTCACGCGACGGCGGTGCGCTTCACGTGGCGTGCATGCCACGTGAAGGAGGTGTCTGCCGCGGGAAGCAGCCCCGGACGCCGGACCGCCGGCGTACGTGTGCCGAGAATGGTGGCCTTCCCGCGACGACGGTGCGCTTCACGCCGCGTGCACGCCACGGGAGGCGAGCCGATCTGGTCTCGCCCGAGTGCGGGCGGGGTGCAGGCGGTAGGTGACCTCGGCGCGGCAGGGGTGCCTCGCGCACTACCGTCGGCGGCGTGACCTCAGCCCCTCCGAGCCAGCGCCCCGCGCGCCTGAGCGTCGGCGTGGTCGGCGCCGGGAAGGTCGGTGCGGTGCTCGGGGCGGCGCTCGCACGAGCCGGTCACCGCGTCGTCGCGGTCAGCGCCGTGAGCCCGGCGTCCCGCGAGCGCGCCGAGACGCTGCTGCCCGGTGTGCCCGTGCTGCCCGTGCCGGACGTCGTCGCCGCGGCCGAGCTGGTGCTGCTGGCCGTGCCGGACGACGACCTCGACCCGCTCGTGCGAGGCCTGTCGGCCACCGGTGCGTGGGCCGCCGGCCAGCTGGTGGCCCACACCAGCGGGCGCCACGGCATCGGCGTCCTGGCCCCGGCCACGGGGGTGATCGCCCTGGCGCTCCACCCGGCGATGACCTTCACCGGCACGGGCGTCGACCTCGAGCGGCTCACGGGCTGCTGCTTCGGGGTGACCGCCGCCGACCCGGTGCGCCCGGTCGCCGAGGCCCTGGTGCTCGAGATGGGGTCGGAGCCGGTGTGGGTGCCCGAGGAGGCGCGGCCGGCCTACCACGCCGCTCTCAGCCACGGCGCGAACCACCTGGTCACGCTCGTCGCGCAAGCCGTGCAGGTGCTGCGCGACAGCGGGGTCGGCGTCCCCGAGCGGGTGCTGGCGCCGCTGCTGTCCGCCGCCCTGGACGGTGCGCTGCGGCGCGGGGACGCCGCGCTGACCGGTCCGGTGGCCCGCGGGGACGCCGGTACGGTGTCGGCGCACGTGCACGAGCTCGCCGCCGAGAGCGCTGACGTGCTGCCGACCTACGTCGCGCTCTCGCGAGCCACCACCGTGCGGGCGCTGGCCGACGGCCGGCTCCGCCCGCAGGCGGCGGCCGCCCTGCTCGACGCCCTCGCGCCCCCCAAGGAGCCCCGCTCGTGACCGTCCGCACCACCCCGCCGGCAGCCTCGGCAGCGCCGGCCACGCCCACCGTCGCGCGCAGCCGGGCCGACCTGCGCGCCGCGCGCGCGCTGCTGACCGGCGACGTCGCCGTGGTGATGACGATGGGCGCGTTGCACGAGGGCCACGCCACCTTGATCCGCGAGGCCCGTGCCCGCGCCGACCACGTGCTCGTGACGATCTTCCTCAACCCGCTGCAGTTCGGCCCGCGCGAGGACCTGTCGCGCTACCCCCGCACCTTCGACGCCGACCGCGCGCTGTGCGCCCGCGAGGGCGTCGACGTCGTGTTCGCCCCGACCCCCGACGTGGTCTACCCCGAGGGCGACCCGGGTGTGCGGGTCAGCGCGGGCCCGCTCGGCGACGTGCTCGAGGGCCAGGCGCGCCCCGGCCACTTCGACGGCGTGCTGACCGTCGTGGGCAAGCTGCTGCACCTGACGCGGCCGCAGGTCGCGCTGTTCGGCCAGAAGGACGCCCAGCAGCTGCTGCTCATCCGCCGAATGGTCACCGACCTCGACTTCCCCACCGAGGTCGTCGCCGTGACGACCGTGCGCGAGCCGGACGGCCTGGCCATGTCGAGCCGCAACGTCTACCTGGCACCGGCCGACCGCGAGGCCGCGCTCGCCCTGTCGGCCGCCCTGCGCGCCGGCGAGGGCGCGGTGCCCGAAGGCCCGAGCGCCGTCCGCCGCGCGGCCCGCGCGGTGCTGGTCGCCGAGCCGCTCGTGCTCGTCGACTACCTCGTGCTGGTGCACCCGGTCACGCTGGTCGACGTGCCCGAGTGGTACCGCGGCGAGGCGCTGCTCGCGGTCGCCGCCCGCGTGGGCCCGACCCGGCTGATCGACAACGTGCCGCTGCTGCTGGGCGGGCCGGCGCCCACCTGACCGCACTCCAGACCGCACTCCGTCGCAAACACCGGACCCGCACGTCTGGCTCGGACGGCGCAGGTGCTCCATGATGCGATGACGAGGAGGTCGGCATGCCGGTGCAGGTCACGCGGATCGGGACGCAGGTGGTGGTGCGGCTGACCGGTCGCGTCGGCGCCGACTGGGAGCCCGACCTCGAGCGCGCGTACGCCGAGGTATGCGAGCTCGCGTCCTCGCTCGTGGCGGTCGACCTCGACGACGCCGAGCTGGTCGACGGCACCGCCCTCGCCTTCCTCGCCCGGCTGCACGTGCGCTGGCGGCTGCGGCTGCTCAACGCACCGCTCGGGCTGTGGGCGCAGCTCGCCAGCACCGCCTGAGGTGGCCAAGCAGGCGTCACCGTCCCCACTAGCCTGACGGCATGAGCGAGCAGCCCCCGGCCAGGCCCGCCGAGGACGTCCCCGAGCAGCTGCGCGTGCGGCGGGCCAAGCGTGACCGGCTCCTCGCGGCGGGCACCGACCCCTACCCCGTCGGGGTGCCACGCACCCACACGCTGGCGCAGGTGCGCAAGGCGCACGCCGGCCTCGCGGACGGCGAGGAGACCGACGACCTGGTGGGCGTCGCGGGGCGCGTGGTCTTCGTCCGCAACACCGGCAAGCTCTGCTTCGCGACGCTGCAGGAGGGCGACGGCACCCGGCTGCAGGCGATGCTCGGCCTGGCCGGCGTGGGCGCCGACGCGCTGGCGGCATGGAAGGCCGACGTCGACCTCGGCGACCACGTCTTCGTCCACGGCCGGGTGGTCTCGAGCCGCCGCGGCGAGCTCAGCGTCATGGCCGACGGCTGGCAGCTGGCCGCCAAGGCCTTGCGCCCGCTGCCGAACCTGCACACCGAGCTGGGCGAGGAGACCCGGGTGCGCCAGCGCTACGCCGATCTCATCGTGCGCCCGGCGGCCCGCGAGACGGTGCGGACCCGCGCGGCCGTCGTCCGCAGCCTGCGCGAATCCTTTCACCGTCGCGACTTCGTCGAGATCGAGACGCCGATGCTGCAGACGATGCACGGCGGGGCGTCCGCGCGGCCTTTCGTCACGCACATGAACGCCTATGACATGGACCTGTACCTGCGCATCGCCCCCGAGCTGTTCTTGAAGCGCGCTGCGGTCGGCGGGCTGGAGAAGGTCTTCGAGATCAACCGCAATTTCCGCAACGAGGGCGCTGACGCCACCCACAGCCCCGAGTTCGCCATGCTCGAGTTCTACGAGGCGTACGGCGACTACGACTCGGTCGCGACGCTCACCCGTCACCTCGTGCAGGAGGCCTGCGAGGCGGTCTTCGGCTCCCACGTCGCCACCCTCGCCGACGGCACCGAGTACGACCTCGGCGGCGACTGGCAGTCCGTGTCGATGTACCCGTCGCTGTCGCAGGCGCTCGGCGAGCAGGTCGCCCCGACCACGCCCCTGACGGCCTTGCGCGCTCACACCGACCGGCTGGGCCTGCAGGTCGACCCGGCCCACCTGTCGCACGGCAAGCTCGTCGAGCAGCTGTGGGAGCACCTGGTGGGCGACCACCTGGTGAGCCCGACCTTCGTGCGCGACTTCCCCGTCGAGACCACGCCCCTGACGCGCCAGCACCGCACGACCGAGGGCGTGAGCGAGAAGTGGGACCTGTACGTGCGCGGCTTCGAGCTCGCGACGGGCTACTCCGAGCTGGTCGACCCCGTCGTGCAACGTGAGCGCTTCGAGGCGCAGGCGAAGCTCGCCTCGCTCGGCGACGAGGAGGCCATGCGAGTCGACGAGGACTTCCTGCGGGCCATGGAGTACGCGCTGCCGCCGACCGGCGGGCAGGGCATGGGGGTCGACCGGCTGCTGATCGCGCTGACCGGGCTCGGCATCCGCGACACGATCCTGTTCCCGCTGGTGAAGCCCGAGCAGTGAGGCCCCGGCCCGCCCGGCGTACGCTCGACACGTGCTGAAAGCCCTCATCGCGCTGGTCCCGTCCGCGGGAGTGCTGTTCTTGTTCGTCGTGGTGATCCGCTCGATGCTCGAGGGCGATCGCCGTGAGCGCTCAGCGCTCGCCACGTGGGAGGCCGAGCAGGATCGCGCGGCTGCAGACGTGGATTCACCGCCCGCGCCGCCCGCGCATTCCTGACACGCCGTCAGGACCGGTGACGTCGGCTCGCGAAGGCTGACGTGCGTTCACTGCCGCGCCAGCGGCGCGCCCGTTTGACGGGCATCGCCCCTTCCCGCCATTCTCGAGATATCGGCGGCGACATTGTGTCGCCTTTCTCGACACGAAGGAGCGGCTTTTCATGGCACAGCGCGTGCAGGTCATGCTGATCGACGACGTCGACGGCAGCGACGGGGCCGAGACGGTCACCTTCGCCCTCGACGGCGTCACCTACGAGATCGACTTGTCCGAGGCCAACGCCAGTGCCCTGCGTGAGGCGTTCTCAGCCTGGGTCGGGCACGGGCGCCGGGTCTCCGGCCGCTCGACCGGCGGCTCACCGCGCACGAGCCGCCGTTCGTCCGCCGGCTCTGCGGCGTCGTCGTCGTCCTCGTCCTCGGGCTCGCAGACCGCCGCCGTCCGCCAGTGGGCCCGCGAGAACGGCCACGAGGTCAAGGAGCGCGGCCGCATCCAGGCCGAGATCGTCGAGGCCTACCGGGCGGCCCACCCGTCCTGATCCCGGACGTCGGTGCGCCGGCTCGCCGCCTCGCCGGTGGGGCTCAGCGCACCGACGGCCCCGGGTCGAGCAGCCCGGCGGCGAGGTCGCCGTCGCGCTCGACCCGCTCGAGCACCTCGCTGAACGACAGCTGACGCAGCCCGCCGGTCGTCACCTCGTCCCACGTCCGCGGAGCCGCCGCGTTCGGGTGCTCGCGGCCGCGCAGCGCGTACGGCGAGATGGTGGTCTTGGCGCCGTGGTTCTGGCTCCAGTCCAGCAGCACCTTGCCTGGCCGCAGCGACTTGGTCATGCGCGCCACGACGAGCTTGGGATGCTCGGCCGCGAGGTCGCTCGCCAGCCGCTCGGCGTACGAGCGGACGGTGTCGGCGTCCTGGCGGCCGCTGAGCGGGGCGTACAGCTGCATGCCCTTGCTGCCGCTGGTGACGGGGACGACGGTCAGCCCGTCCGCCTCCAGCCGCTCACGCACCAGCAGCGCCAGCTCGCAGCACTCCTCCAGCCCCGCGGGTGCGCCCGGGTCGAGGTCGACGACGAGCCGGTCGACCCCCTTGACCGCGCCGCGGGCACCCACCTGCCACTGCGGCACGTGCAGCTCGAGCGCGGCGAGGTTGACCAGCCACACCAGCGTCGCGACGTCCTGCACCAGCGGGAACGTGGCGACGTCGCGGCCCTGCGAGGACCCGGGCGTCGGCAGCGTCACGCGGTCGACCCAGTCCGGCGTGCCCCGCGGGAGGTTCTTCTCGAAGAACGACGGCCCCGAGGTGCCGTCGGGCCAGCGCTTGCGGGTGACCGGCCGGCGACCGAGGTGGGGCAGCAGCAGCGGCGCCACCCGCGCGTAGTAGTCGAGCACCTCGCCCTTGGTGGTGCCGGTGGCCGGGTAGAGCACCTTCTCCAGCCGGCGCAGCCGCAGCGTGCGGCCCTCGACGTCGACGCGCACCTCGCCGAGCGGCTCGCTCACGACCGCACCCCCGGCGGGCCGCTCGGCGGGCCCAGGTCTGCGGGGCCGACGTCCGTGCGAAGGCCCCGGACGACCGGCTGCCGCAGCCGGCCGTTGCCGCCGTGGCCGAGGTGGCGCACGTCGACGCAGACGACCGGCTCGACCCAGGTGGCGCCGGCGGCGTCGACCCGCTCGACGGGGGTGCTGAACGGCGCGGCGGGCCGGGTGAGCGGCGCGAGCGCCGCCTGCAGGTCGGCGGCCACGGCGCCGCTGATGCCGCTGCCCACGCGACCGAGGAAGACCAGGCCCCCGTCGTCGTCCGGCAGGCCCACCAGCAGCGCGCCGAGCCGCCCGCGGGTGCCGGTCTGCGGCCGCCACCCACCGACCACGACCGTCGAGGTGGTGCGGTGGGCCGCCTTGACCCAGTCGCGGCTGCGTCGACCCGGCTGGTACGTCGACCCGAGCCGCTTGCTGACCACGCCCTCGAGGCCCTGCTCGGCCGTCGCGTGGGCCAGCGCCCCGCCGTCCTCGTAGGCCGGCGGCACCTGCGCCGCTCCGTCGAGGTCGAGCCGCTCCAGGCTGGCACGGCGCTCCTGCACCGGCCGCCGCAGCAGGTCGACGCCGTACAGCCGCAGCAGGTCGAACGCCACGAACGTGAGCGGCACCTTGTCGGCGAGCGCCGCGGCGCGGCGGGCGTCGCGCACGTGCATCCGCTCGGCGAGGGCCGCGAAGCTGGGCGCCCCGTCGACGAACGCGACGACCTCGCCGTCGAGCAGCCCGTCGGCGATGGCGCCCGCGAGCGGCCTGACCTCGGGGAAGCTCACCGTCACGTCGGTCTCGTTGCGGGAGTACAGGTGCAGGCCCCCCTCACGGACGTCGGCGAGCACCCGCATGCCGTCCCACTTGACCTCGTGCAGCCAGTCCGCCCCGGCCGGGGGCGTGCCCGCCAGCCGCGAAGGGGTGGCGAGCATGGGGCGCATGGGTCCATCCTGGCTGGTGGGACGTCGGCGCACACGCCGGCCGATGGAGGAGGACGATCGTGCGCGCGATGTGGAAGGGGGCCGTCTCCTTCGGCCTGGTCAACGTGCCGGTGCGCATGTACACGGCCACCACGAGCCACGACGTGTCGTTCCACCAGGTGCACCGCACCGACGGAGGGCGCATCCGCTACAAGCGCACCTGCGACGCCTGCGGCGAGGAGGTCGGCTTCGACGAGATCGCCAAGGGCTACGAGGCACCGGACGGCCAGCTGGTCATCCTCACCGACGAGGACCTCGCCGAGCTGCCCGTCACGGCCAGCCGCGAGATCGAGGTCGAGCGCTTCGTCCCGGCCGAGCAGATCGACCCGATGCTGCTGGAGAAGTCGTACTACCTCGAGCCCGACAAGATGGGCGTCAAGCCCTACGCGCTGCTGCGCGAGGCACTGCGCAACGCCGACCGGATGGCGCTCGTCCACGTGGCGATCCGGCAGCGCTCCACCCTCGCGGTGCTGCGCGTGCGCGACGACGTCATCGTGCTGCAGACGATGCTGTGGCCCGACGAGGTGCGCCAGCCCGACTTCGACACCCTCGGCGACGCGAGCGAGCTGCGTCCCCAGGAGCTCGCCATGGCGTCGTCCCTGGTCGATTCCATGACCGGCGACTACGTGCCGGAGGAGTTCACCGACGACTACCGCGACGCCGTCGAGGTGCTCATCAGCACCAAGCTGCAGGGCGGCGACGTGCACGACGTGCCCGCGCCCGCCGCGAGCTCGGGCGGCAGCGGCCAGGTCGTCGACCTGCTCGCGGCGCTGCAGCGCTCGGTCGAGGCGGCCAAGGGCCGCACGGGCGCCCCCGCCGACGCCACCCGTGCCAAGGCGGCCGACGCCGCTGCCGCAGCCGACGAGGCGCCGGCCCCGCCGGCGCGCCGCACGCAGACGAAGGCCGCGACCAAGACCGCGAGCAAGCCAGCCGCCAAGACCGCCACCACGGCGGCGACCAAGCCGGCCGCCAAGAGCGCGACTAAGGCGGCGACTAAGGCGGCGACAAAGACTGCCACGAAGACCGCGGCCACCTCGGCCACCAAGACGCCGGCGACGAAGACCGCCACCAAGACCGCCAACAAGACCGCCACCAAGACCGCCACGCGCACGGCGGCCCGCCGCTCCGCCTGACGAGCCGAGCCGGAGCACAAGGGCCGGAGCACAAGGGACGGGCGCCGGTGGCCGCAGGCCCGCGTCAAGGAGCCTGCGACAGCGGGCCGGAGGCCGCCGGCGTTCGTCCCGACCGAACCCAACGCGCGCCGGCTGGACTCGTTCCGCCCCCAGCGAACGTGCCCCCGCAGCGGAACAGCGTGGGTCGGCCGTGAGTTGAGCGCATCAGACGCAAGTCGGCTTCGTCTCGTCCGCGGCGCACGGTGGCTCCACAGGAGCCGCATCACGATGTGGCTGCGAACGTCGCACGAACCGGTGAGTGTCAGGCCACGGGTCTAGCATCGACCGTGGTGAGGGGACGGGAAGTCCCGACCCTGTCAATCGGATGGCATTCAGGCTCGTGAGGAAGAGGGCGTCATGTTCGAGAGGTTCACCGACCGGGCCCGTCGTGTCGTCGTGCTGGCGCAAGAAGAAGCCCGCATGCTCAACCACAACTACATCGGCACCGAGCACATCCTGCTCGGGCTGATCCACG
>CAXTEJ010000047.1:0-24139 GCA_964243295.1 uncultured Actinomycetales bacterium
GGGGGGGCGGGCGCGGCGAGGGGGGCGGGGGGGGGCAGGGGCAGGGGGACGGGGGGGGGGCCGGGGGCCGGGGTGGGCGGGCCGACCGGGACGGGAGCCACCACGGGTGCGGGGGCAGGGGCGGGCGGCGCGACCGGGTCGGGCTGGGGCGCCGGAGCAGGCGCGGGAGCAGGCGCCGGAGCGGCTGGGGGTGCCTTCGGCCGGGCGTTGACCGGCGTCCCGGACGGGCCGGCGCCCGCCGCGGTCGTGGCGGCGACGGCGACGGCGTAGTCCTGGTCGTTGACCAGCCCGGCGAGCTCGGCCTCCCGGGCTGCGGCGTCGAGCGCGAGCGTCGCCGTGGCCCCGCCCGCGGGTCCGTAGGCGATGCGGTAGCCGAGGACGGGCGAGCCGCCGTCGCTCGCCGGCGGCTGCCACGACACGCGCAGCCGGCCGTCGCCGCTGTCGACGCGGGCGACCACGACGTCACCCGGCAGCCCGCGCGGCACGGCGTGGACGGCGGTCGACCTGGGGGACCAACCCGCGGCGTTCTGCGCCTCGACCACCACCTCGTGGTCGACGCCGTTGGCCAGGCCGCCGACCGTCGCGCTGGTGCCGGTGACCGTCACTGTGGTCGGCGCAGCCCCCGCGCGCACCGCCGTCACGCGGTACGACGTCACCGCGGTCGCGCTCGCGGCCGGCGTCCAGCTCACGGCGAGCGCGCCGTCCGCCGGCACGACGCTGACGCCGTCGACCTGCGCCGGGGGCTGCTGCCGAAGCAGCGGTGCGGGCACGGTCGTCAGCGCCCGCAGCGGGTCGACGAGGCCGTGCCCGTGCTCGACGTCCGAGCCGGCGACGCCCAGGTCGTCGGCCGTCGCCTCGACGTGGGCCTCGACCTGGTCGGGAGTCAGCGTCGGGTAGCGCGCGTGCACCGCCGCCACGACGGCGGCGGCGTAGGGCGTCGCCATCGACGTGCCCTGCAGAAACGCGTAGCCCCCATCGAGGTAGGTCGACAGGATGTCGACGCCCGGCGCGACGACCGAGATGTGCGCGCCGGTGGAGGAGAACGGGGCGCGCACGTCGTAGCGGTCGGTGGCTCCGACGGCCATGACGCCGGCCATGGCGGCGGGGTACGACGTCGGGTTGCCCTCGAGGGCCTCGTTGCCCATCGCGGCGACGACGGTGACGCCCTTGGAGCGGGCGTAGTCGATGGCCGTCTGCAGCGTCGGGTCGGCGCTCGGCCCGCCGAGCGACATGCTGATGACGCCCGCGCCGTGGTCGGCCGCCCACAGCACGCCCTCGGCGGCCATGCCCGTGTCGCCGCGGCCGTCGGCTCCCAGCACCTTGACCGGCACGACCGCCACGTCCGACAGCAGGCCCTCGACACCGATCCCGTTGCCGACGAGGGCGCCGATGATGCCCGCGACGTGCGTGCCGTGGCCGAACGTGTCGACCGGGAAGCCGGGGATCCCCGCCGTGGTGGGCGTGGCGTCGTAGCCTGCCAGCACGTGCTGCTCGAGGTCGGGGTGGCTGGAGATGCCGGTGTCGAGCACCGCGACCACCGGCCGGCCCGCCGGCGTCAGCGGGCCCTGGGCGAGGCGCACCTGCTCGGACCTCAACCGCGGCAGCGCCCACTGCCGGGGAGCCAGCGGGTCGGCGGTGGCGTGCAGCGGCTGGGTCACGCTGGCCTCGACGACGGTCGGCTGCGCCTCGAGCAGCGCGGCCACCGGCGCGGCGTCGGTCGCGGCGAGGGTGACGGTGTCGAGCGTCAGGTCGCCGTCGCGCTCGCGGCGCAGCAGTGACACGTCGCGCCGACGCTCGCCGGCGAGCGGAACTGCCGCGGCCACGACGCCGCGCTCACGGGCGTCCAGGTCGCCCAGGACCGCGGCGGGCAGCCCGGGCAGGCTCAGCCCGGACGTCGGCTGCGGAGCAGGCGCGGCGACGGCGGGGGTCAGGGACAGCAGGGTGCCTGCGCAGACGGCAGCGGTGATCGCGGCGAGGGAGCGGCGGATGGGGCGCCGGGTCATGCTGCTCCTCGAGGGGACGACACCGGAGACGGGCAGTGGTCACCCTACGTGCTGACCGGGCTACCGTGCGCCATTTTCGCCGGAATGGGTGACGACGGTCCCCCGCAACGGGGGACGACGGTTCCTCAGCGCTCCGGCAGCGCGAGCCACGCCTGCCACGTCAGCTCGCGGCCGACCAGCCGGGCCCGCTCGAACGGCCACTCGCGGGCGAGCCAGCGCGGCACGAGGTCGTCCAGCGCGGCCTCCAGCGGCGTGCCCACGAGCCGGTCGACCACCCACCACGACACCTCGGCGTCGGCGCCGGCGCGCTCGGGTGGGTCGACGTAGACGCAGCCCAGCAGCTCGGTCTCGCCGGTGTCGAGCAGTGCGTAGTTGAACGACTCGTGCGCCGCGATCTCCCGCTCGTGCCGGGCGAGCTCCTCGCGGTCCTGCTCGCGGGTCATCTCGGCCGGAGGCCAGCCCCACGCCGGGCCGAACACCTCGAACAGCCGCTCGCGCGAGCCCATGACGGCCGGCAGGTCGAGGTCGACGTCGTCCGCCCGGATCGGCCGCAGGTGGTGGCCGGCGTCGACAGGCACGTGCAGCGGGTGCTCGAAGTCCGCCGGCAACCAGCTCACGCGTCCTCCCGCGGCGCCGGCCGGTCGACCAGCCCCAGCACGGTGTCGACCGCGATCTCCAGGACGACGCGCGCCGGGTTCACGCGCGGTGCTCGGTAGCGCTCGGCGTACCGGCGCACGGCGTCGGCCACCGGGTCGGGGTGCACCAGCACGCTGACCGGCCCCTCGAGGGTCAGCCACTTCCACCCCTCGAGCTGGCACACGACGGCTCGACCGCCGCGCATGGCGTTGCGGGCCTTGACGCTGTCGCCGCCGGTGATGACGCGCGCGACGTGGGCTTCGTCGTCCCAGGTGAACCCGACGGGCACGACGTGCGGCGAGCGGTCCTTGCGCAGCGTCGTGAGGGTGGCGAGGTGCCGCTCGCGCAGGAAGTCGAGCGCCGCGGCCGGCAGGTGGTGGGGGTCGAGGGGCACCTGCGAAGGATCCCACGCGCGTGGCGCCGACCCGTGCGCGGCGGCAGGATGCCCGCATGAGCCCAGCCCGCCCGGACCCGGTGCACGCGAGCGGCGCCGAGCCGGTGCGGCCCTCGCCGGACGGCCCGTGGGCCACCGCCCACCGGCGCAGCCTCGAGGATCCCGACGGCTTCTGGGGCGACGCGGCCCGCGGCGTCTCGTGGTTCGCCAAGCCCCCCACGGTGCTCGACCGCTCGAGAGCACCGTTCTACCGCTGGTTCACCGGCGGCACCATGAACACCTGCTACAACGCGCTCGACCGCCACGTCGTCGCCGGCCGCGCCGACCAGCCGGCGCTCATCCACGACTCGGCGGTCACCGGCACGGTGCGCACCTACACCTACGCGATCCTGCTCGACCTCGTCGGGCGCTTCGCGGGGGTGCTGCGCGCCCTTGGCGTCGACCGCGGTGACCGGGTCGTGATCTACATGCCCATGGTGCCCGAGGCGGTGGTCGCCATGCTGGCGTGCGCGCGCATCGGCGCCGTGCACTCGGTGGTGTTCGGTGGCTTCGCGCCCGCAGAGCTGGCCGCCCGCATCGACGACGCGCAGCCGGTTGTCGTGGTGACGGCCTCGTGCGGGGTCGAGCCGACCCGCGTCGTCGAGTACAAGCCGCTGCTGGACGCAGCCCTGGCCCGCAGCACCCACCAGCCGCAGGCGACCGTGGTGCTGCAGCGGCCGCAGGCCACCGCCGAGATGCGCGAGCGCGACCACGACTGGGCGTCGGTGATGCGCTCCGGCGTCGTGCCCTACGCCGAGTGCGTGCCCGTCGACGCGACCGACCCGCTCTACGTGCTCTACACCAGCGGCACCACCGGCCGCCCGAAGGGCATCGTGCGTGACAACGGCGGTCACGCCGTCGCGCTGCACTGGTCGATGAGCAACGTCTTCGGCGTCCAGCCCGGCGACGTGTGGTTCACCGCCAGCGACGTCGGCTGGGTGGTAGGCCACTCCTACATCGTCTACGCGCCGCTGCTCGCCGGGTGCACGACGGTGCTCTACGAGGGCAAACCCGTTGGTACGCCGGACGCCGGGGCGCTCTGGCGCGTGGTCGCCGACCACCGCGTGAGTGCCATGTTCACCGCGCCCACGGCCGTGCGCGCCATCCGCAGGGAAGACCCGGAGGGCGCGCTGCTCGCCGCCCACGACACGTCGTCCCTGCGGACGCTGTTCCTCGCGGGCGAGCGGCTCGACCCCGACACCTACGCGTGGGCGGGCCAGCGGCTGGGCGTGCCCGTCGTCGACAACTGGTGGCAGACCGAGACCGGTTGGCCCATCTGCGCGAGCCCGCGCGGGCTGGAAGCGTTGCCCCCCAAGGCGGGCTCGCCGAGCGTGCCGATGCCCGGCTACGACGTCCGGGTGCTCGACGCCTCGGGCGAGGAGGTCGCGGCCGGCGTCGAGGGGGCGCTGTGCCTGCGGCTGCCGATGCCGCCCGGCACCCTGCCGACGCTCTGGCAGGACGACGAGCAGTTCGTGTCGTCGTACCTGTCGGCGTTCCCGGGTCACTACCTGACCGGCGACGGCGGATACGTCGACGAGGACGGCTACGTGTTCGTCATGGGCCGCACGGACGACGTCCTCAACGTCGCGGGGCACCGGCTCTCGACCGGTGCGCTGGAGGCGGCGCTCGCGGGGCACCCGGCGGTGGCCGAGTGCGCCGTGATCGGCGTCTACGACGAGCTCAAGGGGCAGGTGCCGCGCGGGCTGGTGGTGCTGCGGTCCGACACCGAACTCGACGCTAAGACCGTTGCAGCGCAGTGCGTGCAGCGCGTGCGCGACGAGGTCGGCCCCGTCGCCGCACTGCGCCGGGTCGACATCGTGGCCGCGCTGCCGAAGACGCGGTCGGGCAAGGTGCTGCGCCGCACCATGCGCGAGATCGCCGACGGCGGGTCACCGACGGTGCCGAGCACCATCGAGGACCCGACGGTGCTCGACGCGCTCACCGCGGTGCTGCGCGCGCCCTGAGCCGCCGCGCCGGTCGGTTCCCGTGCCAGCCGCCCTGGGGATCATCCGGGAGCCAGCGTCGCCCCCCCCTCCAGTTCGGACGATCAGCCCAGGTCGTCGACTGCGGGCAGCTCGCCGGTGGCGATGAGCCGGCGGTACCACTTCGCGCTGTCCTTGAGGGTGCGCGCCTGAGTCTGGTAGTCGACGCGGACGATGCCGAAGCGCCGGTCGTAGCCCCACGCCCACTCGAAGTTGTCGAGCAGCGACCACAGGAAGTACCCGCGGACGTCGGCGCCCTGGTCGATCGCCGTCCCGACCGCATCGATGTGGCGGGCCAGGTAGGAGACGCGCTCGGGGTCGTGCACCGCGCCGTCCGGCGACACCTCGTCGGCGAACGCGGCGCCGTTCTCGGTGACGAGCAGCGGCAGGTCGGGGTAGCGCCGGGCGGTGTCGAGCAGCAGCTCGGTCAGGCCCTCGGGCTCGATGTTCCAGCCCATCGCAGTGTGCGGGCCGGGCTGCGGCAGGAAGTCGATGTCGTCGCAGCCCACCCACGGGCTGGCGCTCGCGTCGCCGTGGCCGTCGGCGTTCTGGCGCTCGCTCACGCCGTCCCAGGCCTGCGCCCGCGAGGTGGAGTAGTAGTTGATGCCCAGCCGGGTGAGCGGCACCTTCGTGATCTCGAGGTCGCCGTCCTGCACGAACGACCAGTCGGTGACCGCCGCCATGTCGTCGAGCAGGTCCTGCGGGTAGGCGCCGTCGAGCATCGGCCCGAGGAACACCCGGTTGCCGACCGCGTCGATGCGGCGCACGGCGTCCAGGTCGCCGGCCGACTCGCTGGCGGGGCGGGTGACGTGCAGGTTGAGGGTGACCGACAGGTCGGCCTGCGGTGCGAGCTCACGCACGACGGCCCCGGCGAGGCCGTGAGCGAGGTTGAGGTGGTGGGCGGCGGCCAGCGCGGCCGCGGGCTCCTGCCGGCCGGGCGCGTGGACGCCGGACGCGTAGCCGAGGTACGCCGCGCACCACGGCTCGTTGAGCGTCGTCCACTGCGTCACCCGGTCGCCCAGCGCGCGGACGACGTGCTCGGCGTACTCCCCGAAGCGAAGCGCGATGTCGCGCGCGGGCCAGCCGCCGGCGTCCTCGAGGGCCTGCGGGAGGTCCCAGTGGTACATCGTCGCGACGGGCGCGATGCCGCGGGCCTGCAGGCCGTCGACCAGGCGGGAGTAGAAGTCCAGCCCCGCCTGCACCGCCGGGCCCGAACCGGTGGGCTGGATGCGCGGCCACGCGATCGAGAAGCGGTAGGCGCTCACGCCCAGGTCGGCCAGGATGTCGAGGTCCTGCTCATAGCGGTGGTAGTGGTCGTCCGCCACGTCGCCGGTGTCGCCGTTCAGCACCCGGCCGGGCGTGTGCGAGAACGTGTCCCAGATGCTCGGGCCGCGGCCGTCCTCGGTGACGGCTCCCTCGATCTGGTAGGACGCGGTCGCCGTCCCCCACACGAAGCCGTCGGGGAAGGTCCTGGCCATGGGGTGCTCCTCGGTGCTGCCGCGCGTCGCGGTGTCGGGGGGTGCCGGCTGGCGGGCCCATCTTGCCGCACCCTGGCGGGCACCCCCGTCGCCCCCGGCCGCATCCGGCTGCACCCTGGCCGCGGAGCCTGCGGGGCCACTACCGTCGGGGCATGTGCCGCAGCATCAAGACCCTGCGTGAGCCGTTCGTCGAGGACGTCACGACCGCCGACGTCCAAGCGGCCGCGCTGCAGTACGTCCGCAAGATCAGCGGGTTCCGCACGCCGGCCCCCGTCAACGCCGCCGCCTTCGACGAGGCCGTGCGGGCCGTGACCGCCGCGACCGGTCAGCTGCTCGAGAGCCTCGAGGTGCGCCCCTCGCCGCGGGCGCTGTCTCCGGACGAGCGGGCAGCCCGCGCCCGCGAGGACCGGCGGGCCCGCGACCTGCGAGCCGCGGGCGTGGCTGGCGGCGGTCAGTGACCGGTGAGCCGCGCCAGCACGTGGCCGAGAGGTGAGGGCCGACCGGTGTGGCGCTCCTGCGCGTCGGCTGCGGTCGCGAGCCGCAGGCCGGCGTTGACGCCGAGCCAGCGCAGGGGTTCGGGCTCCCAGCGCGGTGAGCGGTGGTTCACCCACGGCAGCGCGGTGAGCGGCGTCCGGCGTCCGGTCACGAGGTCGGCCAGGGTGCGGCCGGCGAGGTTGCTGGCGGCCACGCCGTCGCCCACGTACCCCCCGGCGCTGCCGAGCCCGGTGGCGGGGTCGTAGCGCACCGAGGCGTGCCAGTCGCGGGCGATCCCGAGCGGGCCACCCCAGCTGTGGGTGATCTGGTACGGCGCCACCGCGGGGAACAGGTCGGCGAGGGTGCGCCGCAGCGCCGCGAAGACCGCCGGCTCGCGGTCGGACGCCGGGCTCACGGCCGAGCCGAAGTGGTACGGCGCGCCCCGGCCGCCGAACACCAGCCGGCCTCCGGCCGTGCGCTGGCCGTAGACGATCAGGTGGCGGTGCTCGCTGAAGGTCTCGCCGCTCCCCAGCCCCACCTCGTCCCACACCGCCTGGGGCAGCGGCTCGGTGGCGACCACGAGGCTGTAGACGGGCGCGATGTCGCGTGCGTGGCCGGGTAGCCGCGGGGTCCAGGCCTCGGTGGCGCGCAGCACCGACCGGGCGCGGACGACTCCGCGGTCGGTGCGCACCGCGCCGGGTGCGACGTCGAGCGCACGGGTGCCCTCGACGACCCGCCCACCACGGCGCTCGACCGCGTCGGCGAGGCCGCGCACCAGCCGGGCCGGGTGCACGCGCGCGCAGTGCGGCGTGTACGTCGCACCCACCGCGTCGCGCACGCCGATCCGCTCACGCGTGGCGCCGGCGTCCAGCAGCTGCAGGCCGTCGACGCCGTCGACGAGGGCGTCCGCCGACACCTCGGCCCGGGCGCGCGTGAGCTGGGCCTGCGACCGGGCCACGACAAGCGTGCCGCCACGCTCGTAGTCGCAGTCGATGCTCTCGTCACGCGCCACGTCGCCGACCTCCACGACGGTGTCGTTCATGGTGCGGCGCAACGCGATCGCGGCGTCGCGCCCGTGCTCACGGGCCAGGGTGGCTGCACCCTGCGGCAGCAGCGCCGAGCACCAGCCGCCGTTGCGGCCGCTGGCGCCGAAGCCGGCCGTCTCGGCCTCGACGACCAGCACCTGCAGCGAGGGGTCGGCGCGCAGCAGGTAGTAGGCGGCCCACAGCCCGGTGAAGCCTGCGCCCACGACGCAGACGTCGACAGAGGTGTCGCCGTCGAGGGCAGGGCGCTGCCTCAGGTGCTCGGCGCCGACGTCGGCGTGCCACACCGACAGGTCGGCGTAGCCGCTCACGGGGTGGTCACCCCAGACCCAGAATGGCTGCTCGCAACGGTCACAGCCGCGCCGACGCCTCGGTGAGCACCGCGCGCAGCCGCTGCTCGATGTCGTCGAACTCGCGCTGCCCGATGGTCAGCGGCGGCGCGAGCTGCACCACCGGGTCGCCGCGGTCGTCGGCGCGGCAGTAGAGCCCGGCGTCGAACAGCGCCTTGGACAGGAAGCCGCGCAGCAGCCGCTCGGACTCGTCGTCGTCGAAGGTCTCGCGGGTGTCGCGGTCCTTGACCAGCTCGATGCCGTAGAAGTAGCCGGCACCGCGCACGTCGCCCACGATCGGCAGGTCCAGCAGCTTCTCGAGCGTCGCGCGGAAGCGAGGGGCGTTCTCGTGCACGTGCTGCACCAGGCCCTCACGCTCGAAGATGTCGAGGTTGGCCATCGCGACGGCGGCCGAGACGGGGTGCCCGCCGAAGGTGTAGCCGTGCGAGAACGACGTCGTGCCCTTCTTGAACGGCTCGAACAGCCGGTCGGACGCGATCATGGCGCCGATGGGGGAGTAGCCGGACGTCATGCCCTTCGCGCACGTGATGATGTCGGGCACGTAGCCGAAGTCGTTGCAGGCGAACAGCTCTCCGATACGGCCGAACGCGCAGATCGTCTCGTCGCTGACGAGCAGCACGTCGTGCTCGTCGCAGATCTCGCGCACCCGCTCGAAGTAGCCGGGCGGCGGCGGGAAGCAGCCGCCGGAGTTCTGCACCGGCTCGAGGAACACCGCCGCCACCGAGTCGGCGCCCTCGAACTCGATGGCCTCCCCGATGCGGTCGGCGGCCCAGCGGCCGAAGGCCTTGGGGTCCTCACGCAGGTCGGTGGGGGCGCGGTAGATGTTGGTGTTCGGCACCTTGTGGGCGCCGGGCACCAGCGGCTCGAAGGGGATCTTCGCCTCGGGGATGCCGGTGATGGACAGCGCTCCCTGAGGGGTGCCGTGGTAGGCGACGTTGCGGCTGATCACCTTGTGCTTGGCCGGTTTGCCGATCAGCTTGTAGTACTGCTTGGCCAGCTTCCAGGCGGTCTCGACCGCCTCGCCACCACCGGTCGTGAAGAAGACCCGGTTGAGGTCGCCCGGCGCCGCGTGCGCCAGCCGCTCGGCGAGGTCGATCGCGGTCGGGTGGGCGTAGGACCACAGCGGGAAGAAGGCGAGCTGCGAGGCCTGTCGCGCAGCGGCTTCGGCGAGCTCGGTCCGCCCGTGGCCCACCTGCACCGTGAACAGGCCCGACAGGCCGTCGATGTACTCGCGGCCCTCGGCGTCGTAGACCAGGTGCCGGTCGCCGCGCACGATGACCGGCACGCGCCCGCCCTCCTCGTACGTCGAGTGGCGGGTGAAGTGCATCCACAGGTGGTCGCGGGCGGCGTCGGTGCGCTCGGTGCCGCGGGGGGTGGTGGTGCCGGTCGGCGGGCCGGTCGGGCTCTGCGGCGTGGTGGTCATCGGGTTCCCCAGTTGTAGAGCTGCTTGCGGAGCTTGAGGTAGACGAACGTCTCGGTGGAGCGAACGCCGGGTATGGAGCGCATCGTCGAGCTGACCAGGCGCAGCAGCGCCTCGTCGTCCTCGCAGACAGCCTCGACGAGCAGGTCGAAGCTGCCCGCCGTGATGACGACGTAGTCGATCTCGGGCAGCGCGACGAGGTCGTCGGCCACGGCCTCGAGGTCACCGTCGGCGCGGACGCCGATCATGGCCTGGCGGTGGAAGCCGACCTGCAGCGGGTCGGTGACGGCGACGATCTGCATGACGCCGTGGTCGATGAGCCGCTGCACCCGCTGCCGCACCGCCGCCTCGGACAGGCCCACGGCCTTGCCGATCGCCGCGTAGGCACGACGGCCGTCCTCCTGCAGCTGCTCGATGATCCGCTTGGAGACGTCGTCGAGGGCATGAGCCCCCCGCTCCCGTGTCGTCACGCGTCGATCCTGCCCTGTCGAGCCCGCCTTCGGCAAGCGTATCCGTCGCGTGGCGCCCTGATCAGTGCGGGATCCGTCGCTGCTGCACGGTGGGACTGCCGAGACCGGCAGGCCAGGCGCTAGGGTCACCGTCGTCCCGCCGACCTGTCGCACCGACACCAGCCACACCCAGCCGACACCCCAGCCGACACCCCAGCCGACACCCCAGCCGACACCCAGGGAGCCCTCGTGAGCGAGCAGCCGACCACCCCCCGACGCCTGCGTGCCTTCGTCGGGGGTGAGTACGTCGAGCCGCTGACCGAGGAGGTGACCGACGTGGTCGACCCCTCCACCGGCGCCGTCGTCGCCCACGCCCCCGTGTCATCGCCGCAGGACGTCGACCGTGCCTACGCCGCCGCGGCCACCGCCTTCGAGACGTGGGGCGACACCACGCCCGCCGAGCGGCAGGTCGCCCTGCTGCGCCTCGCCGACGCGGTCGAGGCCCGCGCCGACGAGCTGGTGCACCTGGAGGCGCAGAACACCGGCAAGCCGTTCGCGCTGACCGCGAGCGAGGAGATCCCGCCGCTGGTCGACCAGCTGCGGTTCTTCGCCGGCGCCGCGCGCGTGCTCGAGGGTCGGTCCGCGGGGGAGTACCTGCGGGGGCACACCTCGTTCGTGCGCCGCGAGCCGATCGGCGTCGTCGGGCAGGTCACGCCTTGGAACTACCCGCTGATGATGGCGGTCTGGAAGCTCGCGCCGGCGATCGCCGCCGGCAACACGGTGGTGCTCAAGCCGAGCGACACCACCCCCGAGACCACGCTGCTGCTGGCCGAGATCGCCGCCGAGTTCCTCCCGCCGGGCGTGCTCAACGTCATCACCGGAGACCGCGGCACCGGCCGCGCGCTCGTCGAGCACCCCACCCCGGCGATGGTGTCGATCACCGGGTCGGTGCGCGCCGGCATGGACGTCGCCGAGAGCGCGTCGCGCGACCTCAAGCGGGTGCACCTCGAGCTCGGCGGCAAGGCTCCGGTCGTGGTGTTCGACGACGCCGACCTCGAGGCGGCGGCCGAGGCCATCGCCGTGGCGGGCTACTTCAACGCCGGGCAGGACTGCACGGCGGCCACGCGGGTGCTGGCCGGGCCCGGGGTGCACGACGACTTCGTCGCCGCGCTCGCCGAGCAGGCGAAGCAGGCCCGCGTGGGCATGCCCGACGACGACGAGGCGCTGCTCGGCCCGGTCAACAGCGCGCGCCAGCTGGCGCACGTCAGCGGCTTCCTCGACCGGCTGCCCGACCACGCCAGCGTCGACGCCGGCGGCAGCCGCGTCGCCGCGCTGGGCGAGGGCTACTTCTGGCAGCCGACCGTGGTGTCGGGGCTGCGCCAGCAGGACGAGGCGGTGCAGGACGAGATCTTCGGCCCGGTCATCACCGTCCAGCGCTTCACCGACGAGGCGCAGGCGCTGGCGTGGGCCAACGGCGTCCGCTACGGCCTGGCGTCGTCGGTCTGGACGCGCGACTTCGGCCGCGCCATGCGCATGAGCCGCAAGCTGGACTTCGGCTGCGTGTGGATCAACACCCACATCCCGCTGGTCGCCGAGATGCCCCACGGCGGCTTCAAGCACAGCGGCTACGGCAAGGACCTGTCGATGTACGGCTTCGAGGACTACACGCGCATCAAGCACGTCATGGCCAACCTCGACAGCTGAGGGCGCCGAGAGGTCACGATCTCGTCGCGATTCCCTGCCATCGGTGCTGATACCGCAGCCATGACCGTTGTCGGCACTGCGACCGCGTGTCATCATCGCCGCGTCAGGGGCCGTCGCACCACACCCGCCGAGCATGGAGGTCGAGTGCAGCAGCACGGCCAGTGGCTCGCCGGGGCCCGTGCCCACGGCTGCGGCGACGAGCACGACGTCGTCGACCCCGCCACCGGCCGCACGGTCACGACGCTGCGCCTCGCCACCGGGGCGGACGTCGACACCGCGGTGGCCGCTGCGCGGGCGGCCCAGCCCGGGTGGGGCGCCGCCGCCCCGGCCGAGCGCTCCGGCGTCCTGCACCGGCTCGCGGCCGAGCTCGCCGCCCGGGCCGAGCAGCTCGCGCAGGTCGAGACCTCGCAGACCGGCAAGCCGGTGCGGTTGTGCCGCGAGTTCGACGTGCCGGGCACGGTCGACAACACCAGCTTCTTCGCCGGTGCCGCCAGGTCGCTGGAGGGCCGGGCCAGCGCCGAGTACTCGCCCGACCACACCTCGCAGGTGCGCCGCGAGGCGGTCGGCGTCGTGGGCTCGATCGCCCCGTGGAACTACCCGCTGCAGATGGCCGGCTGGAAGGTGCTGCCGGCGCTCGCCGCCGGCAACGCCGTGGTGCTCAAGCCCAGCGAGCTGACGCCCCTCACCACGCTGCTGCTCGCCGAGTGCGCCGCCGCGGCCGGGCTGCCCGCGGGGCTGCTCAACGTCGTCACGGGCACCGGCCCGGGCGCAGGTGAGCACCTGGTCAGCCACCCCGGCGTCGACATGGTCTCCTTCACCGGCAGCTCGGCGGTGGGCGAGCGCGTCATGGCGCTCGCGGCGCGCGGCGCCAAGCGCGTCCACCTCGAGCTGGGCGGCAAGGCGCCGCTCGTGGTCTTCGACGACGCCGACCTCGAGGCCGCCGCCCACGGCGCCGTGGCCGGCGCGCTCATCAACTCCGGGCAGGACTGCACCGCCGCGACGCGCGCGATCGTGCACCGCTCGCTGCTCGGCCGCTTCTGCGAGGCGGTGGCCGACCTGATGGCCGGTGTGGTGCTCGGCGATCCGCACGACGACGCCACCGACCAGGGCCCGCTGGTCAGCCACGCGCACCGAGACCGCGTGCACGGGCACGTCGAGCGCGCCCGCGCGTCCGGCGTCCGCGTCGTCACCGGCGGCCGGGCCCCAGGTGGTGCGCTGGCGCCGGGCGCCTACTACGAGCCGACGCTGCTGGCCGACGTCCCGCTATCGGCGCCGGTGTGGCGCGACGAGGTGTTCGGGCCGGTGCTGGTCGTCGTGCCGTTCGACACCGACGACGAGGCCATCGACCTTGCCAACGACACGCCGTACGGGCTGGCGGCTTCGGCCTGGACCCGCGACGTGGTGCGCGCGGGCCTCGCGACACGACGCATCCGCGCCGGCTGCGTGTGGGTCAACGACCACATCCCGATCGTCAGCGAGATGCCGCACGGTGGCCTGAAGGCCTCCGGCTTCGGCAAGGACATGAGCGCCTACTCGCTGGAGGAGTACACCGCCGTCAAGCACGTGATGACCGACATCACCGGCGTCGCCCGCAAACCGTGGCACCGCACGGTCTTCCGTGCCGTGACACGTGCCCCCGCCTCACCCGTCGCCACCAACGGCAACGCCACCACCGACGCCCACCGAGAGGACCCTGGCCGATGACCGACCGGACCCGCCCGCCCCTGTCACCGCAGGCTGCCGCCATCGTGCGCGCCCAGCTGTCGCGCCGCACCCTGCTCGGGGGCGCGCTGACCGCCGGTGCCCTGGCCGCCTGCGGCACCCAGGGCACGCCCGGGGGGAGCGGCTCCTCGTCCGCCGCGGGGGTGAGCAAGCCCGCCGTGGCCGCCGACCGGTCGGCCGCCGACAAGAGGGTCGACTTCGCCAACTGGACGCTGTACCTCGACTACGACGACACGACGAAGACCTACCCGACGCTCGAGGCGTTCAAGAAGCAGTCGGGGCTCGCGGTCAGCTACGCGGAGGACATCGAGGACAACGACAGCTACTACGGCAAGGTCTCGGGGCAGCTGAAGAACGGCCAGGACATCGGCAAGGACATCATCGTCTTCACCGACTGGATGGCGGCGCGGGTGATCCGCCAGGGCTACGTGCAGAAGCTCGACGCGGCGGCGATCCCGAACAAGAAGAACATCATCACGAAGTACGCGAGCCCCGACTACGACCCCGGCCGCGACTACTCGCTCACCTGGCAGGGTGGCTTCGCCGGGATCGCGTGGAACAAGGAGAAGGTGCCCGGCGGGCTGAAGAGCGTCGAGGACCTGTGGAAGCCCGAGCTCAAGGGCCGTGTCGAGGTGCTCACCGAGATGCGCGACACCATCGGCCTGATCATGGGCTCGCAGGGCGTCGACTTCAGCGGGGCCTTCACCGACGACCAGTTCAGTGCGGGCGTCGACGAGCTGCAGAAGCAGATCAGCAGCGGCCAGATCCGTTCGGTGAAGGGCAACTCCTACAAGGAGGACCTCATCTCCGGTGACGCGCTCGCCGTGATCGGCTGGTCGGGCGACATCACGCAGATCAACGCCGAGAACGGCGACAAGTGGGGGTTCGTGCTCCCGGAGTCGGGCGGCACGCTCTGGGCCGACAACATGCTCGTGCCGGTCGGCTCGCCCCACAAGAAGAACGCCGAAGCGCTGATGAGCTACTACTACGACCCGAAGGTCGCCGCGGAGGTCGCCGCCTACGTCAACTACATCTGCCCGGTGGAGGGCGCGCAGGCCGAGATGGAGAAGCTCGACCCCGAGCTGGCGAAGAACCCGTTCATCTTCCCCGACGACGACATCCTGTCGCGGGCCAAGGCCTTCCGAACTCTCACGCCGCAGGAGGAGACCCGGTACGGGTCGCTGTTCCAGACCGCTCTGGGCAACTGAGGTGGCAGCCGACATGTCGACCGGGGCGCCGACCGGGGCGGGCGGGGCCGACCTGCGCCTCGAGCGCGTCACCAAGCAGTTCGGTGACTTCGTCGCCGTCGACGACCTGTCGCTGACCATCCCGGCTGGTTCGTTCTTCGCGCTGCTCGGCCCCTCAGGGTGCGGCAAGACGACGACGCTGCGCATGGTCGCGGGCCTGGAGGCTCCGACGTCCGGCAGCCTGTTCCTGGGCGACCGTGACGTGACCCACGCCAAGCCGCACCAGCGCGAGGTCAACACCGTCTTCCAGTCCTACGCGCTGTTCCCGCACCTCGACATCCACGAGAACGTCGCGTTCGGGCTGCGCCGCCGCAAGGTCAAGGACGTCGACACCCAGGTGCTGGCGGCGCTCGAGCTCGTCGAGCTCGCGCACCTCGCCCGCCGCAGGCCCGGCCAGCTGTCGGGTGGCCAGCAGCAGCGCATCGCCCTCGCGCGCGCCGTGGTCAACCGGCCCTCGGTGCTGCTGCTGGACGAGCCGCTCGGGGCGCTCGACCTCAAGCTGCGCCGGCAGATGCAGCTCGAGCTCAAGCGCATCCAGGACGAGGTGGGCCTGACGTTCGTCCACGTCACGCACGACCAGGAGGAGGCCATGACCATGGCCGACACGGTCGCGGTGATGAACGCCGGCGTGATCGAGCAGATGGGCGCGCCGGCCGAGCTCTACGAGAACCCGCGCTCGACGTTCGTCGCCAACTTCCTCGGCCAGTCCAACCTGATCGAGGGCACGGTCAAGAGCCGCAGCGCCGACCATCTCGAGGTGGACGTCGGCGGGCGCAGGCTCGCGCTCCCGCTGGCGCGCAACAGGTCTGAGTCGTCGGCCGCGGGTGAGGTGCTGATCGGCGTCCGGCCGGAGAAGATCGCACTGGTGCCGGCCGGCGCCCCGGTGCGCGACGGCCTGAACCGGCTCGACGGCGGCGTGGTCGTCGACGCCAGCTTCACCGGCGTCTCGACGCAGTACCTCGTCCGCATGCCGTGGGGCCAGCAGCTGACGGTCTTCGCCCAGAACCTCTCCGTCGGTGGTGTGCTCGCCGCGGGCTCGCCCGTGACGCTCGCCTGGGAGCCGGCGCACACCTTCGCGCTGCAGGGCGACGCCGAGGCCGGATCGCAGGTCGAGGACTCGCTCGCAGGGGTGGGCTGAGCATGGCTCTTGCGAGCGCCGCCCACCCACCGGGGGCACCTGTCGCCGCCACGGCCCGTCCTGTGCGGTCGCGCAGCTGGACGCCGTACCTGCTGCTGCTGCCCGGCCTGCTGTGGCTCGGGGTGTTCTTCGTCGTGCCGCTCGTCACGCTGCTCGGCACGTCGACCCAGACGCCGGCGGTGAGCGGCGAGACCGGCGTCTTCGTGCAGACGTTCCGGTTCGCGAACTACTGGGACGCGCTGACCGCCTACGAGGCGCAGTTCATCCGCTCGTTCCTCTACGCCGGGATCGCGACGGTCCTCGCGCTCGTCATCTCCTACCCGCTGGCGTACGCGATCGCCTTCAAGGTGGGCCGCTGGCGCAACCTGCTGCTGGTGCTGGTCGTGGCACCGTTCTTCTGCAGCTTCATCCTGCGCACCCTCGCCTGGCGGCAGATCCTCGCCGACGAGGGCTTCGTCGTCCGCACCCTCAAGTCGCTGCACGTCATCGGCGAGACGACGACGCTGACGGCCAGCGCGGTCGCTGTCGTCGCGGGCATCACCTACAACTTCCTGCCGTTCATGACGCTGCCGCTGTACGCCAGCCTCGAGCGCATCGAACCGCGGCTGCTCGAGGCGGGTGGCGACCTGTACGCCGGTGCGTTCACGACGTTCCGCACGGTCACGCTGCCGCTGTCGATGCCCGGCGTCGTAGCCGGCACGTTGCTGACGTTCATCCCCGCAGCCGGCGACTTCGTCAACGCCCAGCTGCTGGGCAACCCCGGCACCACCATGATCGGCAACGTGGTGCAGGCGCGGTTCTTCACGATCGTCGACTACCCGACCGCCGCCGTCCTGTCGTTCCTGCTGATGATCGCGATCCTCGTGCTCGTCACGCTGTACGTGCGCCGGGCCGGCACCGAGGAGCTCGTGTGACCACTGACGTCAGGCCCGGCCGACCCGTCACCAGGAGCAGCCGCCCTGTGCCGCAACGGCCGCCGGCGGGCCGGCGGCTGCGCGGCTGGCTGGGCGCCAACGCCCTGCGCATCTACGCGGTCGTCGCCTTCGGCTACATCTTCCTGCCCATCGCCTACGTGACGGTGTTCTCCTTCAACCGCCCCGCCCGCACCAACCTGACCTGGCGGGGGTTCACGACCACGAACTGGCAGCACCCGTGCGACGCGCCGGACGTGTGCCCGGCGCTGGTGAACAGCCTGCAGATCGGGCTGCTGTCGACGCTGCTCGCGACGGTGCTCGGCACGCTCATCGCCTTCGCCCTGGCACGACACCGGTTCCGCGGGCGGGCCACGACCAACCTGCTGCTGTTCCTGCCGATGGCCACGCCGGAGGTGGTGCTGGCGGCCTCGCTGCTGGCGCTGTTCCTCAACCTCGGCGTCGACCTGGGGTACAGCACGATCGTCGCGGCGCACGTCATGTTCTGCATCAGCTTCGTCGTGGTGACGGTGAAGGCGCGCGTCGCGAGCCTCGACCCGCGGCTCGAGCAGGCAGCGATGGACCTGTACGCCAGTGAGCTGCAGACCTTCCGCCGCATCACGTTGCCGCTCGTCGCGCCCGGCATCGCGGGTGCCGCGCTGCTGGCGTTCTCGCTGTCGTTCGACGACTTCATCATCACCAACTTCGTCAGCGGCGACGTCGACACGTTCCCCAAGTTCATCTACGTCTCCGCGGGCCGCGGCATCCCTGCGCAGGCCTACGTCATCGGATCGGCCGCGTTCTTCCTGTCGCTGCTGGTCGTGCTGCTGGCCGAGACCCTGCGGCGTCGGAAGCCTGCGTGAACCGCACGACGGCGGCCCCGCGGTCCGGCACGGCCGTCGGGCTCGACACCGCCAGCGGCGTGCCGCTGTGGCTCGACTCGCCGCTGCGGCCTGCGCCGCGGCCTGGGCTGGGTGGGTCGACCAGCGCCGACCTCGTGGTGGTGGGCGGTGGCTTCACCGGGCTGTGGACGGCGCTGCTCGCGCTCACCGAGCAGCCGGGCCGCGACGTGGTCGTGCTGGACGCCGGACGGCTGGGCTGGGCGGCGTCGGGGCGCAACGGCGGCTTCTGCGCCGCGAGCCTGACGCACGGCCTCGCCAACGGGCTCGCCCGCTGGCCCGGCGAGATGGCCACGCTCGTGCGGCTCGGCGACGAGAACCTCGACGCCATCGAGGCCACGGTGAGCGACGAGGGCATCGACTGCTCGTTCGAGCGCACGGGCGAGCTCGACGTCGCGGTCGCCCCGTGGCAGGTCGAGGCGCTCACCGAGGACGTCGAGGCAGCGCGCGCGCTGGGTGTCGACCTGACGGTCCTGGACGCCGCGGCCACCCGCGCGCTCGTGGGCTCGCCGACGTACCTCGGGGGAGTGCTCGACCGCCGCGGCGCCGCGATGCTCGACCCCGCCCGGTTGGTGTGGGGGCTCGCCGAGGCCGTCGAGCGGCGGGGTGGGCGCATCCACGAGGGCACGCGGGTGACCGGCGTGACCGCCGGCGCTGCGAGCGTCGCCGTGCGGCTGGCCGACGGCGAGGTGCGGGCGAGGCAGGTGGTGCTCGGCACCAACGCCTTCCCCAACCCCGTGCGACGGCACCGGCCGTTCACGGTGCCGGTGTGGGACCACGTGATCGCGACCGAGCCGCTGTCGCCGCAGCAGCGGGCGTCGCTGGGCTGGGCGGGGCGCCAGGGGGTCGGCGACGGTGGCAACCAGTTCCACTACTACCGGCTCACCGACGACGACCGGCTCGTCTTCGGTGGCTACGACGCCCTCTACTACCGCGGCAGCGACATGTCGGCGGCCCGCGCCCGCAGCGCCGCCACCGAGGCGCTGCTCGCGCGGCACCTCGTCGACACCTTCCCGTCCCTGGACGGGGTGCGCATCACCCACACCTGGGGTGGCGCCATCGACACCAGCACGCGGTTCAGCGCCTTCTGGGGCCTCACGCACGGCGGCCGAGTGGCGTCGGTCAGCGGCTACACCGGCCTCGGTGTCGGGGCCACGCGCTTCGGCGCCCAGGTCTGCCTCGACCTGCTGGCCCGGCGCGACACCGAGCGCACCCGGCTGCAGATGGTGCGGCGGGGGCCGGTGCCGTTCCCGCCCGAGCCGATCAGGTGGGCGGGCATCGAGCTCACCCGGCGCGCGATGGCGCGGTCCGACGCCCGAGGTGGCAGGCGTGGGCCGTGGCTGCGGGCGCTCGACGCGCTGGGGCTCGGCTTCGACTCCTGAGGCGCCGGGGTGTGGTGCTCATGTCCTGACATCCGGCACACTGGCCCGCATGACGCAGCGGATCACCCACTGGATCGACGGCAAGCCCTTCGGCGGCACGACCGAGCGCTCGGGTGAGGTGTTCGACCCCGCCACCGGGCAGGTCAGTGGCCTGGTCGACCTCGCCGACGTCGCGACCGTCGACCTGGCGGTGGCCGGTGCCGCCGCGGCGGCCCGCGCCTGGGGCAGCTCGTCGCTGTCGACGCGCACGCGCGTGCTGTTCGCGTTCCGCCAGCTGCTCGACGAGCGCAAGGGCGAGGTCGCCGCGCTCATCACGGCCGAGCACGGCAAGGTGCTGTCGGACGCCGTTGGTGAGGTGACGCGCGGCCTCGAGGTCGTCGAGTTCGCCTGCGGCATCCCCCACCTGCTCAAGGGCGGTTTCAGCGAGAACGTCTCGACGCGTGTCGACGTGTACTCGATCCGGCAGGCGCTCGGCGTCGTCGCTGTGATCTCGCCGTTCAACTTCCCGGCCATGGTGCCGCTGTGGTTCGTGCCCGTCGCGATCGCGGCCGGCAACGCCGTCGTCCTCAAGCCCAGCGAGAAGGACCCGTCGGCGGCGATCCTGCTGGCGGAGCTGTGGGCCGAGGCCGGGCTGCCCGAGGGTGTGCTGTCCGTCGTCCACGGCGACAAGGTGGCCGTCGACCGGCTGCTCGAGCACCCCGACGTCGCGGCCGTCTCCTTCGTCGGCTCGACCCCCATCGCGCAGTACGTCTACGAGACCGGCACCGCCCACGGCAAGCGGGTGCAGGCCCTCGGCGGCGCGAAGAACCACATGGTGGTGCTGCCGGACGCCGACCTCGACCTGGCCGCCGACGCCGCCGTCAACGCCGGCTTCGGCTCGGCGGGCGAGCGGTGCATGGCCATCTCGGCGCTCGTCGTGGTCGAGCAGGTCGCCGACGAGCTGGTCGCCAAGATCGCCGAGCGGGTGTCGACGTTGCGCACCGGGGACGGGCGCCGCGGCGCCGACATGGGGCCGCTGGTCACCGGGGCGCACCGCGACAAGGTGGTCTCGTACGTCGCGGCGGGCGTCGATTCCGGCGCCTCCCTGGTGGTCGACGGGCGCGAGCAGCACTTCGACGGCGCGGACGACGGCTTCTGGCTCGGGCCGACGCTGTTCGACCACGTGGGCACCGACATGAGCATCTACACCGACGAGATCTTCGGGCCCGTGCTGTCGGTAGTCCGGGTCGGCTCCTACGACGAGGCGCTCGAGCTGGTCAACGCCAACAAGTACGGCAACGGCACGGCGATCTTCACCAACGACGGCGGGGCCGCCCGGCGCTACCAGAACGAGGTGCAGGTCGGCATGGTCGGCATCAACGTGCCGATCCCGGTGCCCATGGCCTACTACTCGTTCGGCGGTTGGAAGAGCTCGCTGTTCGGTGACAGCCACGCGCACGGCACCGAGGGCGTGCACTTCTTCACCCGCGGCAAGGTCGTCACGTCGCGCTGGCTCGACCCCAGCCACGGCGGCCTGAACCTCGGGTTCCCGCAGAACTCCTGAGCTGGTCGGCGGCCTGGCGTGACACGCTACGGCGCGCAGTACGGGCCTGACGTCACGTTCCTCGGCGTCGACCGCTGCGACCTGGACGACCCGGCGACGTACGCCGGCGCGGACGTCGTCGTGCTCGGTGCCCCTTTCGACGGCGGCACCTCGCACCGGCCCGGCACCAGGTTCGGGCCGATGGCGATCCGCACCACGGACTACCTGCCGCAGGGCGGTTCCCGGCCGAGCCTGGCGTTGCGCGCCGACGGGCTGCGCGACCTGCGGGTGGTCGACGCGGGTGACGTGGCGATGTTCTCAGGCGACATCGCGACGGCGCTGCCGGCGCTGCAGGCGGCGGTCGCGTCGGTGGCGCGGGCGGGCGCGGTGCCGGTGGTGCTCGGCGGCGACCACGCGATCGCGTTCCCGGACGCTGCCGGCGTCGCGGAGGTGCTCGGTGCCGGGCGCGTGTCGATGATCCACTTCGACGCCCACGCCGACACCGGCGACACCGAGCTCGGCTCGCTGTGGGGGCACGGCACGCCGATGCGCCGGCTGATCGAGTCGGGGGCACTGCGCGGCGACCGGTTCCTGCAGCTGGGGCTGCGCGGCTACTGGCCCGAGCCGCCGACGCTCGACTGGATGGCCGAGCAGGGCATGCGGTCCTACGAGATGACGGAGATCGTCCACCGGGGTCTCGACCCGTGCCTGACGGAGGCCTTCGCCATCGCCACCGACGACTGCGACGGCGTCTTCCTGTCGGTCGACATCGACGTCGTCGACCCCGGCCACGCGCCGGGCACCGGTACGCCGGAGCCGGGTGGCCTCAGCGCGCGCGAGCTGCTGGACGCGGTGCGGCGCACCTGCCTCGAGCTTCCGGTGGTCGGCGTCGACGTCGTCGAGGTCAGCCCGCCGTACGACCACGCCGACATCACCGCGGCGCTTGCCAATCGCGTGGTGCTCGAGGCGCTGTCGGCCATGGCGAGACGCCGGCGGGACGCGCGGGAGGGCACCCGGTGGGACCCGTCGCTGCCACTGCTGGCGCGACGTCCGGACGCCTGATCGGCTACTGCCCGTAGGTCTCCAGCAGGCGCAGCCACACCTCGCTCATCGTCGGGTACGACGGGACGGCGTGCCGCAGCCGCTCGACAGGCACGCGGCCGACGATCGCGATGGTGGCGCCGTGCAGCAAGTCGGCGACGTCCTGACCGACGAACGTCGCGCCGACCAGCACCCCGGCGTCCTCGTCGACGACGATCGACGCGCGACCTCGGTAGCCCTCGGCCTGCAGCGACGCGCCCGCGACGTCGCCGATGGCGTACTCGACGACCCGAACCCGCAGCCCGCGCTCACGCGCCAGGGCTTCGGACAACCCGACCGCGGCGACCTCAGGGTCGGTGAAGATGACCTGCGGCACCGCCAGCTGGTCGGCCTCGGCGAGGTAGGGCGGCTCCTGCCCCTTCGTGCGCGCCAGGATCGCGTCAGACGCGACGCGTGCCTGGTACTTGCCCTGGTGCGTCAGCAGCACGCGCCCGTTGACGTCGCCCACGGCGTACAACCACGTGGAACCCTTGGCGCGCAACGAGTCGTCGACCTCGATCGAGCTGCCCGGCTCGAGCCCGACGGTCTCGAGCCCGAGGTCGGTCGTGGCCGGACGTCGTCCGGCGGCGACCAGCAGCTCGTCGCCGACCAGCGTGCTGCCGTCGGACAGGTGCGCGGTGACCGGGCCGGCCGCGTCGGCGCGCTCGACGGACTCGATGCTGGTGCCGAGCCGAAGGTCGATGCCGTCCTCGCGCAGCGCCTCGGCCACCAGGTCGCCGACGAACGGCTCGAGCCGGGGGAGCAGCTGGTCGCCGCGCTCGAGCACCGTGACCTCCTCGCAGCCCAGCGCCTTCCACGCCTGCGCCATCTCCAGCGCGACGACACCGCCGCCCATGACGACGAGCCGGCGAGGCGCGTGGCTCGCGTTGGTGATCTCGCGGCTGGTCCAGGGCCTCGCTGCCCACAGCCCGGGCAGGTCGGGGACCGCGGCCGAGGTGCCGGTGGCGAGGACGACGGCGTGGCTCGCCGTCAGCACGACCGGGCCGTCAGCGGTCTCGACGGTGACCTCCCGCTCGCCGGACAGCCGGCCGCGGCCGCGCACCAGCTCGATGCCGGCGCCCTCCAGCCACTGCACCTGACCGTCGTCGTGCAGGTGGGAGATGTACTCGTCGCGGCGCTGCAGCACCGCCGCCACGTCGAGCCCGCCGGTCACGGCCTCGCGGGCGCCCGGCACGCGCTGGGCCGCCCGCAGTGCGTGCACGCTGCGCAGCAGCGTCTTGCTGGGCATGCACGCCCAGTACGAGCACTCGCCGCCCACCAGCTCGTCCTCGACGATGACCGCGCTCATCCCCCCGGACACCACCCGGCCGGCGACGTTCTCGCCCGCTGGGCCAGCGCCCACCACCACCACGTCGACGGTCGTCATGCCCAGCAGTGTGGCACCGGCCCGACCCGCGCCGCCCCGCCCGGCCCGCCACCCCGCTCGTGATCATGCAGTTCCGGCCCGCACTGTCTAGGCGCGCCGCCCCGCTCGTGATCATGCAGTTCCGGCCCGCTTCCGCTCGGCGCGCCGCCCTGCTCGTGATCATGCAGTTATGGCCCGCTCCCGCTCGGCGCGCCGCCCTGCTCGTGATCATGCAGTTCCGGCCCGCACCGGCTAGGCGCGCCGCCCTGCTCGTGATCATGCAGTTCGGGCTCGGCCGAACCCTTTCGCCCGGGTCCTGAGGATGCGATCGCGCGGCTCGCCGCGCACGGCGCCGCCGTCCGGGACGCGTTGATGCGACTTCGGCCTACGGCTGGTCGTGGGCACCGGCGTGGTTGCGGCGTGCTGGTCGCCATCGCGACCACTGCCTCGCCACCACGCCCGCAACCACGCCGCAACCGGCCGCGGACTGGTCGTCGCGTCGGCGTCGCACGTCATCCACAGGTGCCGTTCGTCCACAGGTTCGGGTGTTCGTCCCATTGTCCACAACCCTTGCGACACAACGGGTTCTGTCGGTGGTGCCGGCTAGGTTCATCGGTATGGACCACCGCACCGAACCCGACGCGGACGGCGACCCGCCGCCGCACGGCAGCCGCGAGCCGCACACCGAGCCGACCGCCGATGCCACCACGTCACCGGCACCTGCACCGGCCCCTCCATCGGCACCGGCCCCTCCATCGGCACCGCTCCCGCCATCGGCACCGGCCCCTCCATCCGCATCGACAGCGACATCGGCAGCGGGAGCGGGGTCGGTGACCGGCGCACCGACCGGCGGGTCCGCGCCCTCACCCGGTGGTCCGGTGCTGCTGGCGCTGGGGCGGT
>CAXTEJ010000048.1:0-23668 GCA_964243295.1 uncultured Actinomycetales bacterium
GGTGGACCGTCACCATCACCGACGGCAGACCACGATTCACCCCACCCATGCGCACATGACGGGGCCGAGCAACGACGCCGCCCAGACCGACTGCTGCCGAAGCGAGCGGTGCTGCCTCAGGCGGGCTGCGCCGTGGCAGCGAGCAGCTCATGGCACATGACCGTGAGCCGGCGCACCGGGGTGACGTCGTACGTGCGACCGGCGGTGTCGACGAGATGCTCGATCGGGACGAGCAGCTCGAGGGCCCCCTTGACGCGGCCGGTCTGTGCGAGCACCTGGGCGCGCAGCCAGTCGCAGTAGACCGCGGGTCCACCGGCGGCGCGCAGCTGCTCGGTGAGCGCCTCAGCGACGTCCAGCTCACCGGCGGCCAGCAGCAGCCTGACCAGGTGGTCCGTGCTGTCCAGCCACAGCGACGAACCGGGCGGCGCCAGCTCACGGACGGCCTCGAACGAGTCGACTGCCAGCTGTGCGTTCTGTGCCCCCGCGGCCGCACGGCCGAGGTTGTGGGCGCTGACGGCGATCTCGGCATCGAGGGTGCCGGTGAGCAGCAGCGAGTCGAGCTCGGACTGGGCGATTGCGAGGTTGCGCTGCGCCTTGCGTCGCAGGGTGACCGGGTCGGCGTATCCGCTGTGCTGCAACGTGATCGTTCTAGCTGGCAGGTTGCCCTTGGGGCTGTGGGGGCCTGGGTGCTCGACGCGTTCGTGCAGCCGGCCCGCCCAGGAGGCGCCCCTCCGCCGGAACAGGCGGACAGCGGGGTGGGAGTAGCCGTCGTCGTTCGCGCCGTGGTTGTGGATCAGGACGTCGAGAGCACGAGTGCGCGAGGGCGTCCGCGCCAGCGTACGACGCAGCTGGTCGCGGTCAGCCACGAGGAGCTCGTCGGCGTCGACGCTCAGCACCCACTCACCCCGCGCCCGCCGCAGGGCCACGTTGCGGGCCGCAGCGAAGTCGTCTGGCCACGTGCCTTCGATCACGACGACGCCAGGCCGGCGCAGCAGCTCGAGCGTCCCGTCGGTGGAACCGGTGTCGTGCACGACGACCTCATCCACCACGGGCAGCAGCGCATCCAGGCAGGTCTGGATGCGCGGTGCCTCGTCACGAACGATGAGGCAGGCGCTGATCAACGGCATGGAAGGTCCTCCTCGGCGTTCGGCGCATCAGTGTTCATGCGTCGGCGTCGGCGTGGGCGTCGGTCGGCGTGGGCGTCGGTCGGTGTTGGCGTGGGTCCGTGTTGGGGTGAGTCGGCGTCGAATTCGGCGTGGGTCGGCGTCGGGTTGGCACGGTTCGCGTCTGCTTCGGGTTGCCGTGGGGGGTGCGGTGCGTCGGGTTGGCACGGTTCGCGTCTGCTTCGGGTTGCCGTGGGGGGTGCGGTGCGTCGGGTTGGCACGGTTCGCGTCTGCTTCGGGTTGCCGTGGGGGGTGCGCGGTGCGTCGAGTTGGTGGGTCGGCGTCGTGGGCATCGGGTACCGCGCGACGGGTGCGCATCGACCTGCGCCGCCGCCACCTTGAGGACCATGGCCCCGCTGAGGACCACGGCCCCGCTGAGGACCATGGCCCCGGGATCCGCAGCCGGGGCCTCACGGGGCCTCAGGGGACCGCCATGGCTGCGGGCACGGATGGGCGCCGCGGGCGAGGGGCCGCCGGCCCCATGGCGACGACCTCGGCGGCCGATCGACGCGCTGCGGCGCGTCTGAGGTGCGCACGGCGGAGTGCTTTGCGAGGGTCGACGCATGGAGCGGACGGACCAGCGGTCCTCGACCGTCGACGGCATCACGGATGCGGCTGCCGCGGCGCTCGCGACGCTGTTCGGCGGGGTGGCGCGGCTGCGAGCTGCGAAGTCGATCCATCCGCGGGGAGCGGTGGTCGGGGCGATGATCGAGCGGCTGGACCACCGGGCGACGGGCATCGAGTGGGTCGACGAGAAGGCTCCGGCGCATGTGATCGTGCGCATCTCTCGCTCGGTGGGCCTGCCTCGCCCGCTTCCGGACGTGCTGGGCATGGCCGTCCGCGTGCCGCTCGACCCCGACGGCTTCGGTGACCTGCTGCTGTCGACGGGCGCCAAGGCGCCGTACGCACGGCACGCGCCGGTGCCGCGCCGCGATCCGGGCAGCGCGACCTTCACCTCGCTCGTCCCGTTCCGGACGCCGGTGGGCCTGCGGATGATCGCGGCGCTGTCGGTTGACCCGACGACCTACCTCCTGGTGGTCGCGACGCCGCGCGGCGCCTGGTCGCCCTTCGCGCGGTTGCTGCTCGACGCGCCTGCCGCCGAGGTGCCCGACGAGGAGATCGACTTCGACCCGGTCGCCCACCCGCTGCCGGGCCTGACGCTCCACGACAGGTTCAGCCGGCTCCGCCAGCCGTCGTACGCCGCCTCCCGCAGCGGACGACGTCGTCCCTGGCCGCCCCGCTGACGCTGCCGAGTCGTGGGAGCCAGCAGACACCTACTCCTTGACCGAGACCGTGCCGTCCGGCCCGTGCAGCACGGTGCCCACGCGCAGCCGCAGGAAGCGGCTGTAGGCGCGGACCACGCCGGAGTAGCCGGGGGTCGGCCCGCGGTAGCCGAGGAACCCCCGCGGGCCGTCGACCATCTCGCCGGTCCGGACGTCGTACCGGCTCTGGTGCCATGGGCAGACGAGGCAGCCGTCCTCGTCGACGTGCCCCTTGCTGAGGTCGGCGAGCTGGTGGCGGCAGCGGCGCGAGACGGCGAAGTCCTCGCCCTTGCTGTGGCCCACCACCCACTGGCCCACGAGACGGACGGGCGATGTCATGGCAACCTCCGGTGGCTGGCGGGTCCGCGGCGCACGAGTGTGGCGAGCTGGCCGACCACGCTGCGTGGCCGAAGCGCCGGGCTGTCGCCGCTCTGAGCAGACGACAGCCCGGCGACGACTTCGTCGAGCACCGCGCGGGCCCCGGTGGTGGGGGCCCAGCCGAGCTCGGTGCGGGCTCGTCCGGTGTCGAGCACCGGGACCGACATCGCGAGGTCGAGCCAGCCGGGGTCGACCGGCTGCACCCTGGCGTGCCAGGCGCCTGAGGCGAGCAGCCGCAGCACCGGCGCGGGCACGTGCACGGCATGGGCGCCGAGGGCCGCCGCGAGGTCGTCGCGGGTGATGGGCGGCTCGGCGGCCAGGTTGAAGGCGCCGCCGGCCCGCTGGTCGATGACCCGCACGACCGCGTCGGCGACGTCGTCCGCGTGGACGATGGGGACGACGAGGGCGCGGTCGAGCGGCAGCACCGGCACGTGCCGCAGCAGGGACGCCGGCACCATCGCCGGCACGCCGTAGCGCAGCAGCTCGCTGCCGGCCGTCGACTGGCCGACGATGCCCGGCCGCACGCGGGTGATCAGCACGGAGGCGTCGGCGCGCGACTCGTAGGCGTCGAGCAGGCGCTCGGCGGCCACCTTGTGGCGGCTGTAGGGGGACGACGGGACGCCCGTGGTCGGGAACGTCTCGTCGACCGGTTGCTCGTCGACGCGGGGGGCGTAGGCGCCGATCGACGACATGTGCACCAGGTGGGTGACGCCGGCGGCGTGCGCCGCCGCGATCACCGCTCGCGTGCCGCCGACGCCGATCCGCTCGAGGTAGGCCAGGTCGTGCGACGGCTGGAAGCCCCAGACCAGGTGCACCACGGCGTCCGCGCCCGCGAACGCGGTCTGCAGCCGCACCGTCGCGTCGGAGGCGGTGAGGTCGAGCGGCACCCAGCTGACCCCGTCGTACGGCGGGACCAGCTCGGTGGGCGGCCGACGGACGACCCCCGCGACGTCGTGGACGCCGTTCAGTCGGCGCAGCAGCGCCGTCCCGATGTTGCCGCTGGCGCCGGTGACGACGATGCGCACGCGTTCTCCGTCCCTGGTCGTGGGCGGCGCTGACCGCCGCGTGCACCCGCCTACCCGGCGTCCATCACCGGAAACCTGCTGGCGCGGTTGACGGCGACCAGGGAGATCAGGCGAAGAGCTCGTCGGCGCACTCGGCGAACGCCTCGGTGTGCCGGTCGACGTCGGCGGCGGTGGTCGCCGGGCTCATCAGAGCCATGTTGTGGAAGGGCGTCAGCAGCAGCCGGCGGTTGAGCGCGTGCAGGTGGAGGTACTGCTGCAGCTCGAAGTCGTCGGCGGCCGCCGCCTCGGCGCCGTCCCGCGGTGGCGTCGGCGAGAAGGCGTACTCGGCCCGGGCGCCGATCCGGCTGACGTGCCAGGGGGCTCCGGTGCGGTCGATGACGCCCTGCACCCCGTCGGTCCAGCGCTCCGCGAGCGCGATCATGTGGACGAAGGCGTCGTCGGTCAGGACGTCGGCCAGCGTCGCCCGCACGGCGGCCATCGACAGCGCGTTGCCGGCGAGCGTGCCACCGACCCCACCGACGTCGACGTCCTCGAGGTCGACGCTGCGCAGCACGCGGTCGCTGAGCTGCTGGGTCAGCCCGAACGCCGCAGCCGGGATGCCTCCGCCGATGGTCTTGCCGACGACCACGACGTCGGGGTCGAGGCCCCAGGCCGCGGTGCACCCGCCGGGGCCGGCGCACAGCGTGTGGGTCTCGTCCATCACGAGCAGCGTGCCGTGCTCGCGGGTGAGGCGGCGCAGGGCCTCGTGGTAGCCGGGGTCGGGCAGGACGATGCCGATGTTGGTCATCGCCGGCTCGAGCAGCACGCACGCCACGTCGCCGACGGCCAGCGCCGCCTCGAGGGCGTCGACGTCGTTGAAGGGCACCACCACGGTCGTCTCGGACGGCGGCACCGGGGCGCCGATGGTGCCGCGGCGCTCCACGACGCTGCCGTCCGGTCCGAGCACGGCGAAGGTCTCGTCGACGGTGCCGTGGTAGCACCAGTCGATGACCAGCACCTTCGGGCGGCCGGTGAGGTGCCGGGCGTAGCGGATGACGTGCCGGTTGGCGTCGGTCGCGGTCAGCGTGAACTGCCACTGGGGAACGCCGAACCGACGCGCCAGCTCGGCCGCGGCGTACGACGCGTCGGCGGTCGGCAGCATCGCCGTGATACCCCGGTCGAGCTGCCTGCCTACTGCCGCAACGGTGGCAGCGGGGGAGTGCCCGCTCATGGCGCCGGTGTCACCGAGGCACAGGTCGACGTGGTCGATGCCGTCGACGCAGGTGAAGTGCGCGCCGCGCGCCTGCTCGACGTGGACGGGGAACGGGCCCGGCCACTTCTGCATCCACGACATCGGCACGCCGCCGGGCAGGTGCGCGGCTGCCTCGCGATGGGCCGCGGCCGACCGCGGCCGCTCGGCGACGAAGCGCTCGGTCTCGCGCTGGTGCAGCCGGCGAAGGCGCTCGCGGTCGACGCCGGTGCCCGTGGCGGGACGGTCGGTCGTGGCGGCGTTGGGGGCGGTGGTCACGCCTGCGCCACGGCCTGCGCCAGCACGTCGAGCCCCTCGGCGAGCAGGTCGGCGTCCATGACCAGCGGCGGCAGCAGCCGCAGCACGTTGGAGTACGTGCCGCAGGTGAGCGTGACCACGCCGGCGCGGTGGCACGCCGCGCTGATCCGCGAGGCCTCGGCGGCGTCGGGCTCGGTCGTGCCGGGCTTCACCAGCTCGATCGCCACCATCGCGCCGCGGCCGCGGACGTCGCCGATCTGCGGGTGGGCGGCGGCGAGCTCGTGCAGCCGGCTCGTCATCTGCTCGCCGAGCGCCTGCGCGCGGGCCGCGAGGCCGTCGCGCTCGATGGCCTCGATCGAGGCGAGTGCGGCCGCGCACGCGAGCGGGTTGCCGCCGTACGTGCCGCCGAGGCCACCGCCGTGGACGGCGTCCATCAGCTCGGCTCGGCCGGTGACCGCCGACAGCGGCAGCCCACCGGCGATGCCCTTGGCCGTCGTGACCAGGTCGGGCACCACGCCCTCGTGCTCGCAGGCGAACATCGCGCCGGTGCGGCCGAAGCCGGTCTGCACCTCGTCGGCGATGAACACCACGCCGTTCTCGCGGCACCAGGCGGCGATCGCGGGCAGGAACCCCTCGGCAGGGACGACGAACCCGCCCTCGCCCTGCACCGGCTCGATCACGACGGCGGCCACGGCCTTGGCGCCGACCTGCGTGGCGATGACCGCGATGGCGCGCGCGGCGGCCTCGGCGCCCGTGATCGGCGCGGGCTCGCGGAACGGGTAGCTCATGGGCGCGCGGTGTACCTCGCCGGCGAAGGGCCCGAAGCCGCTCTTGTAGGGCATGGCCTTCGCGGTCATGGCCATCGTGAGGTTCGTGCGCCCGTGGTAGGCGTGGTCGAACACCACGACGGCGTCGCGGCCGGTGGCGTGCCGGGCGACCTTGACGGCGTTCTCCACGGCCTCGGCGCCGGAGTTGAACAGCGCCGACTTCTTCGCGTGGTCGCCGGGGGTGATGCGGGCGAGCGCCTCGCAGACCGCGACGTAGCCCTCGTAGGGGTTGATCATGAAGCAGGTGTGGGTGAACCGGTGGACCTGCTCGGTGACCGCGTCGACGACGCCGGGGTTGGCGTTGCCCACGTTGACGACGGCGATGCCCGAGCCCAGGTCGATCAGCGAGTTGCCGTCGACGTCGACGATGATGCCGCCGCCTGCGCGCTCGACGTACAGCGGCAGCGTGCTGCCCACTCCCGCCGCGACGGCGGCCAGCCGCCGCTCGTGCAGCGCCCGGCTGCGCGGCCCGGGCAGCTCGGTGACCAGCTCACGGCGCTGCGGCACGGGCGCGGTGAGCGGCGCCTCGGCAGGCCGGGTGCTGACGGTCAGGTCGGCGGTGCGGTTCTCGAGCATGTCGGTCATGACCAGACTGTACGGCTGCAGGGTGTGGTGGCGAGAGAGGCGGCATGGGCCAGGATGGGGCGGCTGCCCGACAGACGGCGGCTGCCGCGGGCGCGGCACGCGGGTGTGAGGCGGAGGACGACGTGGCGCAGACCGAGGTGGCCAGCGAGCTGGTGGCCAACGTGCTCAGCATCGACGTCGAGGTGGGCCAGCAGGTGCGCGAGGGCGAGGCGCTGGTGATCCTGGAGTCGATGAAAATGGAGATCCCCGTGCTCGCCCCCCACGACGGCACGGTGCTCGCCATCCGCTCGAGCGCCGGTGACGTCGTCCAGGACGGCGACGTGATGGTCGTCGTCGGCACCTGACCAGCGAGGGAGCAGCAGTGAGCGACAAGGAGCGGGCCGTCGTCGAGACGGTGCAGACGGGGTTGTTCATCGGCGGCAGCTGGCGCGAGGCGTCCGGCGGCGGCCGCATCGACGTCGAGGACCCCTCGACCGGTGAGGTGCTGGCGTCGGTCGCCGACGCGACCGTCGCCGACGGCACGGCCGCGCTCGACGCAGCCGTTGCGGCACAAGCATCCTGGGCCGCGACACCGCCGCGCGACCGCGGCGAGATCCTCCGGTCGGCGTTCGAGCTCGTCACCGCCCGCAAGGACGACCTGGCGCTGCTGATGACCCTGGAGATGGGCAAGCCGATCGCCGAGTCGCTGGCGGAGATCACCTACGGCGCCGAGTTCTTCCGGTGGTTCGCCGAGGAGGCGGTGCGCATCAGCGGCCGGTGGAGCGTCGCCCCGAACGGGGCCACCCGGCTGCTCACGATGCGCCAGCCCGTCGGCCCGTGCCTGATGATCACCCCCTGGAACTTCCCGCTCGCCATGGGCACGCGCAAGATCGGCCCGGCCATCGCCGCCGGCTGCACGATGGTCGTCAAGCCCGCGTCGCAGACGCCGCTGACGATGCTCGCGCTCGCCCAGCTGCTCACCGAGTGCGGCCTGCCCGACGGCGTCCTCAACGTCGTCACGACCTCCGCGACGGGCGAGGTGATGGAGCCGATCATCCGCGACCCGCGGCTGCGGAAGCTGACCTTCACCGGCTCGACGCCGGTCGGCCGGACGCTGGTCGAGCAGTCGGCGCAGGGCCTGCTGCGCACGTCGATGGAGCTGGGTGGCAACGCGCCCTTCCTCGTCTTCGAGGACGCCGACCTCGGCAAGGCCGTCGACGGGGCCATGCTCGCCAAGATGCGCAACATCGGGGAGGCCTGCACGGCCGCCAACCGGTTCCTGGTGCACGAGGCCGTCGCCGAGGAGTTCACCGCCCGGCTGACCGAGCGCATGGCAGGGCTGCGCACCGGCCGCGGCACCGAGGACGGCGTGCAGGTCGGCCCGCTGATCGACGCCAAGCAGCGCGACAAGGTGGCCGACCTGGTGCAGGACGCCGTCGACCACGGCGCGAAGGTGCTCACCGGCGGCACGCTGCCGCAGGGGCGCGGCTACTTCTACCCGCCGACCGTGCTCACGCAGGTGCCGCGCGACGCCCGGATCCAGGCCCAGGAGGTCTTCGGCCCGGTCGCGCCCGTCACGACGTTCGGCACCGACGACGAGGGCATCGCGCTCGCCAACGACACCGAGTACGGGCTGGTCGCCTACGCCTTCACCGAGGGCCTGTCCCGGGCCCTCCGCGTCGCCGAGCGGCTCGAGACCGGCATGGTCGCGCTCAACCAGGGCATCATCTCCAACCCCGCCGCACCGTTCGGCGGGGTCAAGGCGAGCGGCTTCGGCCGCGAGGGCGGCGCCGAGGGCATCAACGAGTACCTCGAGACCAAGTACGTCGGCCTGGCCCTGTGAGCGCTCCGGCGCACCAGCTCGACCGGACGGCGACCGCCGGCCGCCCGCCCCACCGGCGCGTCACGCTGCTCGGCAGCACCGGCTCGGTCGGCACCCAGGCCGTCGACGTCATCACCCGCAACCCCGACCGCTTCGGCGTCGTCGGTCTCGCGGCGGGCGGCTCCGACCTGCCGCTGCTGGCGCGGCAGGCGGTCGCGCTGGGCGCCCTGGTGGTCGCCGTCCCACAGCCGGACGCCGGGCCGCGCCTCACGCACGAGCTCGCCGAGGCGGCCGGCTCGCGCGCGGCCCTCCCGAAGGTGGTCACCGGGCCCGACGCCGTGGCCGAGGTCGCCGCCATGGACGCTGACGTCGTCCTCAACGCGGTGACGGGGTCGATCGGGCTCGCGCCGACGCTCGCGGCGCTGCAGGCCGGGCGCACGCTGGCGCTCGCCAACAAGGAGTCGCTGATCGTCGGCGGTCCGCTGGTCAAGGAGCTGGCGGCGCCCGACCAGATCGTCCCGGTCGACTCCGAGCACTCGGCGCTCGCGCAGTGCCTGCGCGGCGGCCGGTCCGAGGAGGTGCGCCGGCTGGTCGTGACCGCGAGCGGCGGGCCGTTCCGCGGCCGGCGCCGCGACGAGCTGCACGACGTCACGCCTCGCGAGGCCCTCGCGCACCCGACCTGGCACATGGGCCCGATGGTCACGACGAACTCGGCGACGCTGGTGAACAAGGGCCTCGAGGTCATCGAGGCCCACCTGCTGTTCGACATCGGCTTCGACCGCATCGACGTCGTCGTGCACCCGCAGTCGATCGTGCACTCGATGGTCGAGTTCACCGACGGCTCGACGCTGGCCCAGTGCTCGCCGCCCGACATGCGGCTGCCCATCGCGCTCGGCCTCGGCTGGCCCGACCGCGTGGCCGGCGCCGGCCGCGGCCTGGACTGGACCACGGCCAGCACCTGGACGTTCGAGCCGCTGGACGACGAGGCGTTCCCCGCCGTCGCCCTCGCGCGCCGCGTCGGGACGGCCGGGTCGACGTACCCGGCGGTGTTCAACGCCGCGAACGAGGAGTGCGTGCACGCGTTCCACGCCGGGCTCATCAGGTTCACCGACATCGTGCCGACGGTGGCCCGCGTGGTCGACGAGCACGAGGCCCCGTCGCAGGCGCTCACCCTGTCGGGCGTGCTCCGGGCCGAGGCGTGGGCCCGCCGCAGGGCGCGTGCGATCCTGGACCGGTGAGCAGCCTCTTCTACCTGCTGGGCGTCCTCGTGGTCGTCGTCGGGGTGGCGCTGTCGATCGCCCTGCACGAGATCGGCCACCTGGTGCCGGCCAAGCGGTTCGGCGTCAAGGTCACCCAGTACATGGTCGGGTTCGGCCCGACGCTGTGGTCGCGCACGCGCGGTGAGACCGAGTACGGCGTCAAGGCGATCCCGCTCGGCGGTTACATCAGGATGATCGGCATGTTCCCGCCCAAGCCCGGCGAGGACCCGCGGTTCGTCCGCGCCAGCTCGACCGGCCGGATGGGACTGATCGTCGACCAGGCGGTGCAGGCGCGCGACGCCCGTCGACAGCCCGCGCGCCCGGGCCTGGCCGCGCAGGCGCGTGAGCAGTCACTGCAGGAGATCCAGCCCGGCGACGAGGACCGCGTCTTCTACAAGCTGAGCGTGCCGCGCAAGGTCGTCATCATGCTGGGCGGCCCGACCATGAACCTCGTCATCGCCGCCGTGCTGCTCACCGTCATCGTCACCGGCTTCGGGACCGCGCAGACCACCGCCCGGCTGTCGTCGGTGTCGCAGTGCGTGCTGCCGGTCGACGCCGCCGCCACCGCCACGTGCCCGCCGGCTGCCACGCCCGCCCCCGCGGCCGCAGCCGGCCTGCGTCCCGGCGACACCATCACCTCCTACGACGGCAGGGCCGTCAGGTCATGGGACGACGTGCGCCTGGCCATCCGCGCCGGTGGCGACCGCGCCGTCTCGATCGGCGTCCGATCCGCGGACGGCGTCAGCCGCACCGTGCAGGTCACCCCGGTCGTGACCGCCCGGCCCCGCGTGGACGACGAGGGCCAGGTCGTCACGGACGCCTCGGGGAAGGCGCTGACCGACCAGGTCGGCTTCCTCGGCGTCAGCCCGTCGACCGCGCTGGTGCCGCAGCCGGTGACCGCGGTGCCCGGCGTGCTGTGGGACGGGCTCACGGCCACCGCCGGCGTCGTGCTGCGCATCCCGCAGAAGATGGTGGGCGTCGTCCAGGCGGCGTTCGGGTCGGGCGAGCGTGACCCCAACGGCCCGGTCAGCGTCGTGGGCGTCGGCCGGTTCGCCGGCGAGGTCGCGAGCACCGAGGCCGCCGACGGCTACGGCAACCGCGAGCGCGCGGCCGACCTGCTCTCACTGGTCGCTTCGCTCAACCTGGCGCTGTTCGTCTTCAACCTGATCCCGCTGCTGCCGCTGGACGGCGGACATGTGGCCGGCGCCCTGTGGGAGGGCCTGCGCCGCACCGTCGCGCGCCTGCGCAAGCGGGCCGACCCCGGCCCGGCCGACGTCGCGCGGCTGCTGCCCGTCGCCTACGCCGTGAGCTCGGCGCTGCTCGTCATGTCGGTGCTGCTGATCTACGCCGACATCGTCAAGCCCATCCGGCTCGGCGGCTGAGCGCGTGGGGCTGCGGCCCGCCCTGCCGCTCACCACGGCGTGGCTGGTGCTGCGCACGATGGGCAGGCCGACGTCGACGCGCTGCTCGGCTACCGCGGCCGCGAGGACGTCTGCCGCTACCTGACGTTCGAGCCCCCGTGAGCAGGTGCTCGAGTGGCTCAGCGGCCCCATGGCGCGCACCGAGCTCACGGACGCCGGGCAGGCGCTGACCTCGGGGTCGTCGAGGCGGCGAGCGGGTCGGCTGGTCGGGGACGTCGTCCTGTTCTGGCACAGCGTCGAGCACCGTGCCGGCGAGCTCGGCTACGTGCTGCACCCGGACGTCGTGGGGCGTGGCTACGCGGCCGAGGCCTGCCGCGTCGTCCTCGACCTCGCGTTCGGCGAGCCCGGCCGGGTCGTCGCGCGCCTCGACGCCCGCGACGCCTGGCGCCTCCGTGTGATCGGTAGGCCGGACGCCGGCGCCCTCCGGCCCGCTGTCGCAAGCCCCCTTGACGCGGGCCTGCGGGCGCCGACGTCCGGCCACGTCCTGGCGGCCCCGTCCGTCGACGCCACCACCCTCGTCGTGATCGTGCGATTCCGGCTCGTCCCCGCCGTCCGGGTCCCGGCTCGGCTGCCTCGTCGTGTTCGTGCGATCCAGGCTCGGCCCTGCGCGGGATGGGCATCGGGTGCGCGTCGCGACGGGATGCGCGTGGCGGCGTGGACGCGCTCGCGGCGGGGGCGTCGGCGGTCTCGTCGGAGCGGGAGGATACTGGTGACCATGAGCGTCTCCCTGGGTCTGCCGGCTCTGCCCCCTCCGGTGCTCGCCCCGCGCCGGCGCACCCGCGCCATCAAGGTCGGATCGGTGACGGTCGGCGGTGACGCTCCGGTGAGCGTGCAGTCGATGTGCACGACGCCGACGACCGACATCAACGCCACGCTGCAGCAGATCGCGGCGCTGACCGCGACCGGCTGCGACATCGTGCGCGTGGCCTGCCCGAGCCAGGACGACGCCGACGCGCTGCCCGCGATCGCCAAGAAGTCGCAGATCCCGGTGATCGCCGACATCCACTTCCAGCCCAAGTACGTCTTCGCCGCGATCGACGCCGGCTGCGCCGCCGTCCGCGTCAACCCCGGCAACATCCGCAAGTTCGACGACCAGGTCAAGCAGATCGCGGACGCCGCGCGTGCCGCCGGCGTCTCGATCCGCATCGGCGTCAACGCCGGCTCGCTCGACCCGCGGCTGATGGCCAAGTACGGCAAGGCGACGCCCGAGGCGCTCGTCGAGTCGGCCGTGTGGGAGGCGTCGCTGTTCGAGGAGCACGACTTCCACGACTTCAAGATCTCGGTCAAGCACAACGACCCGGTCATCATGGTGCGCGCCTACGAGCTGCTGTCCGAGCGCGGCGACTGGCCGCTGCACCTCGGCGTCACCGAGGCCGGCCCCGCCTTCCAGGGCACCATCAAGTCGGCGACCGCCTTCGGCGCGCTGCTCAGCAAGGGCATCGGCGACACGATCCGCGTCTCGCTGTCCGCCCCGCCGGTCGAGGAGGTCAAGGTCGGCATCCAGATCCTGCAGTCGCTCAACCTGCGCCCGCGTCGGCTCGAGATCGTCTCCTGCCCGTCCTGCGGCCGCGCCCAGGTCGACGTCTACAAGCTGGCCGACGAGGTGACCGCCGGCCTCGAGGGGCTCACCGTCCCGCTGCGGGTCGCGGTCATGGGCTGCGTCGTCAACGGCCCGGGCGAGGCGCGCGAGGCCGACCTCGGCGTGGCGTCCGGCAACGGCAAGGGGCAGATCTTCGTCCGCGGCGAGGTCATCAAGACCGTGCCGGAGAAGGACATCGTCGAGACGCTCATCGAGGAGGCCATGCGCCTCGCCGAGCAGATGGAGGACGAGGGCGTCACCTCCGGCGCCCCGTCGGTCAGCGTCTCCGGCTGACCCGGCAGCCCTCGACAGCCCTCGACAGCCCAGCGAACCCCCGGCAGGCTGAGCCCGTGCTGCGCACCGCGACCTCAATGCGCACCCTGGAGCGCCAGGACCGTGACGCCGTCCTCGCCCTGTGCGAGCTCGACCCGGTCGCGTCGGTGATGCTCGCCGAGCGCGTGCAGCGTGCGGGCAGCGAGCCGCTGCGCCTCGGTGGCGAGATCTGGGGCTTCAGCGAGCACGGCCGGCTGCAGTCGGTGTGCTGGGCCGGCGCCAACCTCGTGCCCGTCAACGTGTCCAGCACCGCCGCCCTCGACGCCTTCGCCAGCCGCGCCCGCCGCGGCGGGGCCACGTTCTCGTCGGTGTTCGGCCCGGCCGAGGCCGTGCTCGGCCTGTGGCAGCGGCTGCAGGGCTACGGCTGGCGCGCCCGCCAGGTGCGGCCGGACCAGCCGCTGTGCGCGATCAGCGCGCCGTCCTCGGTGGCTGCCGATCCGCAGGTGCACCGCGGGACGCCGGACGACCTGTCAGCGGTGCTTCCGGCGTCCATCGCGATGTTCACCGAGGAGGTCGGCTACTCGCCGGTGAGCGGGGACGGCGGGTCGTACCGCCGCCGGGTCGCCGAGCTGCTGCGCGAGGGCCGCACCTACCTGCGGCGCGGCGCCGACGGCCAGGTGATCTTCAAGGCCGACCTCGGGTCGGTCAGCTCGTCGGTCGCCCAGGTGCACGGCGTCTGGATCGACCCGCGCTACCGCGGCCGGGGCCTGGCCGCCCCCGCCATGTCGGCCGTGGTCGCCGCCGCCCTGCGCGAGCACGCGCCGGTCGTGTCGTTGTACGTCAACGACTACAACCACCGGGCGCTCGCCGCCTACCGCCGGGTGGGCTTCGAGCAGGTCGGCACCTTCGCCACCGTGCTGCTGTAGCGCCGGCGCGGTTGCGGACGACGTTCTCCGCGACGCTCGCGGCGCTGTTCACGCCCGGCCGCCACGCCGGCGGGCAGAAGTCGCCTGAGGAGTCGCCGCTGAGCGGAAAGGTGGGCGTGGGCCTCACCTCTGCCCGCCGGTCTGGCGGGTCAGGACTGCCGAACGCACCATCTGCGCCACCCACTCGGGCTGGCCGAGCACCTGCTCCCACGCGAAACGCAGCACGAGCCAGCCTCGCACCACGAGCTCGTCGTAACGCTCGCAGTCGTGCACGAGCGCGGAGCGGTGGCCGTGGTGCTCGAAGCTGTCGGCCTCCAGCACGATCCGCAGCGAGCGGTGCCCGAGGTCGACCCGCGCGCGGAAGCCGTCGTCGCTGATCAGCAGCTGCGGCTCGAAGCCGGGGATGCCGGCGCTGAGGACGATGGCGCGAAGGAGCGACTCGAGGGCGCTCGCCGCCCTGCCGTCGGCGTCCTCGGCGACGCGCACGATGCGGCCGCGACCGGCCCCCCGCAGACCCCTGGCGGCGGACCTCAGCTCGTCCACCCCGACGAGCCCGGTTCGCAGCGCCGAGTCGGCCACGGCCAGCGCCTCACCTCGAGGCAGGGTGCGTGCGCAGTCGAGGATCGTGCGAAGGGGACTGGTCACCTGCCCGCAGACCTCGGGCGCCCGCAGGTCGGCCCAGTGCAGGGCGACGCCGGCGGCTCGCATCCGGTGCCTGTGGCGGGCGACGGTGACGTGCGGTTGCAGCGGCTTCACGGCCACCGCGAGTCGCCAGTGCTGCGCCGCGCTGGCGTGCGAGACGACACCGCCGAGTCGAGTGGCGGTGACGAACGGGTCGGGGGCGCCTGACAGGGCGTACCGGCCCCTGGCCAGACGCACGACGTCGCCCCGCTCCACCGCGCTGCGGAGCTGGGGTCGTCCCGTCAGCTCGACCAGCTCGGAGCACCGTGCGCTGCCGCCCAGGTGCTGCAGCGCCTCAACCGGTGACAGCACCGCCCTAGAGTGTCGATGTCCGCCTCCGGGCGTCGGTGGCCGTCCACAGGCCGCCACACCGGCGGGCAGAAGTCAGTCGCGGCCGCGCTGGTGTGCACGGCGAGCAGCCGGAGAGCGCACATCGGCCCGCCGTTGTGGCGGTTCAGGCCGGGTCGTGGTGAGGGCGCCAGCTGAAGACCTCCACGAGCACGCCGTGCGGGCCGCGCAGGTAGGCGGTCGTCGTGCCCCAGTCGGTGTCGACGGGCTCGAGGGCGACGTCGGCGCCGCGGGTACGCAGCTGCTCGATGGCGGCGCGGGCGTCGTCGCAGCCCAGCTGCAGCACCGTGCCGCCGTGCGGGGTGACCAGGGCCTCGTCGAGCAGCCCGCGGTGCAGCGACACAGTGATGGCGCCGGCGTCGACCTCGGCGTAGCCGTCGGCCGGCTCGCCATGCACCGGCAGCGCGAGGACGTCGGCGAAGAACCGGCCGACGTCGACCACCTCGTCGGTGGTGGCGAAGCAGAGGGCAAGGTGCTCGAGGCGGATCATGTGACCTCCCGTGGTAGATTGCTAGCATGGTAGTCAAGGCGCAGTTCAACGTCTACCTGCCGCCGGACCTGGTGCGCGAGGTCAAGCACCGGGCGGTCGACGACGGCGTCAGCCTGTCGGCGCTGGTCGAGCAGGCCCTGCGGCAGTACCTGGAGGAGTCCGGATGAGCCCGTCTGCGACCGCGGCGGACGTCGTGCTGCGTCCGGTCCGCTTCACGTCCGACGTCGCCGCGATGCAGCGGTTCCTCGAGCTGGTGGGGCTGCGCAGCCGGGTCGAGAGCGAGAGTGGCGGCTGGGTCGACATGGTCGGCACCAGCGGCATGCTGGCGCTGCACGATGCGGCCGGCAGTGCCCAGCGGACGCCGGCGGGCACGACCACGCTGTCCTACGAGTGCGCCGACGCCGACGCGCTGGCGAGGCGGCTGCGAGCCGCCGGGCTGCGGGCCGAGGTGGTCGACGAGGCCTACGGCCGGGTGCTGGTGACCGGTGCCGACCGGTGGCAGGTGGTGGTCGACGAGGTGCAGCGCGACCTGCACGGCTACCGGCGCCACGTCGGCGCCGATCCGACCTCCGCCGTGGGTGCCGTGTTGCGCACGGGCGCCGGCGACCCGCTGCGCGCCATCCTCGAGGTGCTGGGCGCGACCGGTGTTCTCGAGGTGCACCCGGGTGACGGTGTGCCGGCGCTCGGCCCGGACGGCGAGTGGTACGTCTCGGCGCCGGTGCACCCGGTGCTGACCACCGATGAGCCGCTGGCGGAGGTCGCCGCCCGCCTGGGAGTCGCCGGCTTCCCCGCCAGGCTCGGCGACGGCGTCATGACGGTGACCGACCCCGACGGGCAGCGGCTGGCGGTGCGGGCCGGGTGAGGGCCGAGCCGTTCGACCTGGTCGCCGCCACGCCGCAGGCGCACGCCCTGCGGCTCGAGGCGCTGCGCGGCGTGGCCGCCGTCACCGGCCGCGGCGCGCCCGACGGCACGAACTTCTTCGCGACCCACTCCGAGCGGCCGGGATTTCGGGCCGTCGCGGTGCACGTCGACGGCGCCCTGGCCGGCTTCGCCTACGGCTACGAGGAGCAGGCCGGCGGCTGGTGGCGCACGCGCGTCGAGCCCGCGATGCAGCGGGCGGGCGAGGCCTCGCTGCTCGGCGACGCCTTCACCCTCGTGGAGCTTCACGTGCGACCCACTTTGCAGCGCAACGGAATCGGCCGGGTGCTGGTGCGCGACCTGCTCGCCGGCCTCGCGAACCCGCGCGTCCTGCTCAGCACCCAGGACGGCCCCAACCCGGCGCGCGGCTTCTACCGCCGGCTGGGCCTGCGCGAAGTCGTGCCCGTCGACCTGGACGGCGTCCCGTACCTGGTGCTGACGGCCGACCTCCCGCTGCCGGTGGACGCGGCCGGCAGCTGAGCGCCGATATCCTCGGCCGCGGTGGCCGGTCGCGCTGCCGACCCCGACCTCCGGAGCCCGCCGTGCTGCTGCGCCTGTCCACCCTGTTCCTGCGCACCCTGCGTGAGGACCCGGCGGACGCCGAGGTGCCGAGCCACCGGCTGCTCGTGCGTGCCGGCTACGTGCGCCGCGCCGCCCCCGGCATCTACACCTGGCTGCCGCTGGGCCTGCGCGTGCTGCGCAACGTCGAGCGCGTCGTCCGGGAGGAGATGGACGCCGCCGGCTTCCAGGAGCTGCTGTTCCCCGCGCTGCTGCCGCGTGAGCCCTACGAGCAGACCGGCCGCTGGACCGAGTACGGCCCGAACCTGTTCCGGCTCAAGGACCGCAAGGGCGGCGACTACCTGCTCGGCCCGACCCACGAGGAGATGTTCACCCTCGCGGTGAAGGACCTGTACTCCTCCTACAAGGACCTCCCGGTCTCGCTGTACCAGATCCAGACCAAGTACCGCGACGAGGCCCGGCCGCGCGCGGGCGTGCTGCGCGGGCGCGAGTTCCTCATGAAGGACTCGTACTCCTTCGACGTCGACGACGCCGGCCTGCAGCGCTCGTACGACGCGCACCGGGCGGCGTACGTGAAGGTGTTCGACCGGCTCGGCATCGAGTACGTCATCGTCGCCGCGATGTCGGGGGCCATGGGCGGCAGCGCGAGCGAGGAGTTCCTCGCGCCGGCGGTCAACGGCGAGGACACCTACGTGCGCTGCACGGCCTGCGACTACGCCGCGAACGTCGAGGCGGTGCGGGTGCCCGCGCCGCCCGCGGTGCCGTACGACGACCTGCCGCCCGCCCGCGTCGAGGTGACCCCCGGCACGCCGACCATAGCCTCGCTGGTGCAGCTGCTGCAGGACCAGCACGCGCGGCCCGACCGCGCCTGGACCGCCGCCGACACCCTCAAGAACGTCGTGGTCGTCGTGCGTCACCCCGACGGCCGCCGCGAGCCGCTCGTCATCGGCCTGCCCGGCGACCGCGACGTCGACGCCAAGCGCCTCGAGGCGCAGGTGGAGCCATCCGTGATCGAGGCCTTCACCGACGACGACTTCGCCGCGAACCCGTTGCTGCGCAAGGGTTACATCGGCCCGCAGGCGCTGGGCGCCGAATCTGCGACCGGGTTGCGCTACCTCGTCGACCCGCGCGTCGCCGAGGGGACGGCGTGGGTCACCGGCGCCAACGAGACCGACCGCCACGTCATCGGTCTGGTCGCGGGTCGCGACTTCACCGCCGACGGCACCATCGAGGCCGCCGAGGTGCGGGCCGGCGACCCGTGCCCGACGTGCGGCCAGCCGCTGGAGACCGCGCGCGGCATCGAGGTCGGCCACATCTTCCAGCTCGGCCGCAAGTACGCCGAGGCCCTGGGCCTGAAGGTGCTGGACGAGAACGGCAAGCAGGTCACGGTGACCATGGGCTCCTACGGCATCGGCGTCTCGCGCGCCGTCGCCGCGATCGCCGAGTCGTGCCACGACGAGGCCGGGCTGGTGTGGCCGCGCGGCATCGCGCCTGCCGACGTCCACGTCGTGGCCACGGGCAAGGACGACGCGGTCTTCGAGGCGGCCGAGCAGCTCGCGGCCGGGCTCGAGCGCGCGGGCCTCGGCGTGATCATCGACGACCGCCGCAAGGTCTCACCCGGCGTGAAGTTCAAGGACGCCGAGCTCGTGGGCGTCCCGACGGTCGTGGTCGTGGGCAAGGGGCTGGTCGACGGCACGGTCGAGCTCAAGGACCGCCGCACCGGCGAGCGCGAGGACGTGCCGTTCGCCGACGCCGTCGAGCGCGTCGCGCGTGCCGCCCGTGGGTGACGCCCGCGCGGCCCGATGACCGACCTCGTCGCCTGGTTCGACCTGCCGGACGGCGCCGGCGGCGGCACGCTCGCGCTGCTGCTGCTCGCGGGGCTGGCCGCCGGCTGGGTCGACGCCGTGGTCGGTGGGGGCGGGCTGATCCAGCTGCCCGCGCTGCTGCTCGGGCTGGGCACCGGCAGCCCCGCGGTGCTGGCGCTCGGCACGAACAAGCTCGCGTCGATCTGCGGCACGCTCACGAGCGCCACGACGTACTACCGGCGGGTGCACCCCGACCTGCGCACGGCCCTGCCGATGGCGGCGTTCGCGCTGGCCGGAGCGCTGGCCGGCGCGGGGCTCGCGACGGTGCTGCCGTCGTCCGCGATCGTGCCGGTGGTGCTCGTGGCGCTCGTGGTGGTGCTGGCGTACACCGTGCTGCGCCCCGACCTCGGGCAGGAGACGGCGCTGCGCCACTCCGGACGCCGCCACCACGGCACCGCGGGCGCGCTCGGCTTCGTGATCGGTGTCTACGACGGTGCCGTGGGACCGGGGACCGGGTCGTTCCTGGTGTTCGGTCTGGTGAGCCTGCTCGGCTACGGGTTCGTCCAGGCCAGCGCCAAGGCGAAGATCGCCAACGTCGCGACCAACCTGGGTGCGCTCATCGTGTTCGTCCCCCAGGGTGCGCTGCTGTGGCGGCTGGGCCTGCTGATGGGCCTGGCCAACCTCGTCGGCGGCTACGTCGGCGCCCGCACGGCGGTGGCCCGCGGCGGCGGGTTCGTGCGCACCGTGTTCGTCGTCGTGTCGTCGGCGCTGGTCGTGCGGCTGGGCTACCAGGTGCTGACGGGGTGACTCACGACCGCTCGGGCAGACCCGGGAACGGTGTCGGCGCGGCTCCCCACGCGCGTGCGGCCAGGGCCGCCTCGACCAGCCGGGACGCCGCGTCCGCGCGCCGCGAGGGGTCGGCAGCGGCGACGAGGTCGGCGTAGCCGGCGGTCAGTCCCTGCTCGAGGTGGACGGCGAGCCGGTGCGCCGCGCTCGGTCCGACGACCGGGAACGGCAGGCCGTACGCCGGCGCCTCGAACTCCGGCTCGGCTCCGGCTGCCGTGAGGGCCCGCTGGACGTCGTCGCGCCGGACGGCGTGCCGGGCCAGCGCGTCGAGCGCCCGCGGCCGGTCGGACGCCGACGCCTGACCGCCGACGACGCCGTAGCCGTAGACGGCTGCGCGCTCGCCGGCCAGCGCCCGCTGCAGGGCGGTCAGCTCGCCCGCCGTCGCCGTCAGGCGGGGGGTGGGTGTCGCCGACGGCACGGGAGTGGTCGCGCCACGCGCCCGGCTCGGCCCGGTCACCGCAGCGGCCGCAGCACGTCGACGTGCACCTGCAGCGCGGCCGAGACCGAGCCGAGCAGCCGCGCGGTCGCCGGCCCCACGGCAGCCAGGTCGGCCACGGCCTCAGCGGCGGCCGCGCGCTCGGCGGCGAGCAGGCGGGCGACGGTGGGTGCACCCGACGGAGCCGGTGCGCTGGTCGGTGCGGACGACGGCGTGGCCGCGATCGTGGAGCTCGTCGTGGGGCTCGGGGTGGGGCTCGTCGTGGGGCTCGTCGTGGAGCCCGGCGCCGCGGTCGGCGCTGCGCCCCGGCGGGCGGCCGCGGCGTGCGCCCGGTGGTCGGTCAGCAGGTCGGTGAGCGCCGCCCGCAGGTCGGGCCGCGCCTGCTGCACCCGGGCGACCTGGCCCGCCAGAACGTCGGCCGAGGTGGCGAGCCGCGTCCGGGCCAGCTGGTCGGGAGTGACGGTGAGCGTGGTCGCCGGTGCCGGCCCCGGGGCGTCGGTCTCGAGCCGAAGCCCGCAGCCCGTCGTCCCGGCGACCAGGGCGCCCGCGCCGGCAACGAGCGCCTGACGACGGGTCGCCGTCGCACGCCGCCCCCGCGGTCCCGAGCTGCCCACCGGGGCATGATCGCACGGTGGGGGTGGTGGCTCCGCGGCCCACGCGGCGGTGGAGCTCTGCGATCCGCCGGGCGTCAGAGGCCGGCGAGCCCGTCGACGCTGACGGCGTTCTGCTTCGTCCGGTAGGCGTCCATGCCCGCCGGACCCTTCTTCAGCGCATGCGCCTCGATGAGGTCGCGCTCCTCGGTGACGACGTCCATCTGGGGCACGCCCCAGCCGCAGGAGTCGCTGATCCGCTCGACGTCGACGGTGATGACCGCACGGGTGCTGGGGTGGGACGGGTGCAGAGCGGTCACCTCGTCGAAGACGGCGGTCGCGGGCAGGTGCACCTGCCCGCGACCGTGCAGGCGCACGATGCGCGGACGTCGGCCGAACGAGGTGAACATGACGCAGATGCGCCCGTTCTCGCGCAGGTGCGCGATCGTCTCCACACCGCTGCCGGTGAAGTCGACCCACGCCACGCGACGGGGGCCGAGGACGGAGAAGGAGTCACCGCCCCGGGGTGAGACGTTGACGTGCCCGGTGGCGGCCAGCGGCGCGGAGGCGACGAACCACAGCGGCTGGGCGTCGATCCAGCGCCGCAGCCGGTCGTCGATCTCCTCGAAGGTCTTCCCCATGACCGGCAGGCTAGCGGCGCCGGTCTCGCGCGAGGGGTCGCGGGGAGTCGGTAGGCTGCGGTCCTCGCGCAGTCGCCTCGGCACTGCGCCGTTCCACCACTCGAGAACAGCGGACCAGGAGCAGCCCATGGCGATGTCGAAGCCGCACGCGGGCCAGGAGCAGGCGCTGCGCGAGCAGCTGGAGCCCGTGGTCCGCGCCCTCGGTCTGGTGCTCGACGACGTGGTGGTCTCGGCCGCCGGCATGCGACGTCTGCTGCGCGTCGTCATCGACCTGCCGGACGACCAGACGACGCCCGTGTCGATGGACGCCGTCGCCGACGCCGCCCGCGAGGTCGACGCGGCGCTCGATGCCGCCGACCCGATGGGCCAGTCGCCGTACACCCTCGAGGTCACCTCGCCCGGCGTCGAGCGGCCGCTGACCCAGCCGCGCCACCTGCGCCGCAACATCGGCCGCACGATCGCGCTGAACCTCGCCGACGGCGCCACCGTGACCGGCCGGCTGCTGTCGATGGGCGACGACGACGCGCTCGAGCTGCTGCTGCCCGGCGCCAAGAAGGGCATGCCCGCGACCAAGAAGCGCACGGTCGCCGTCGCGGACGTCGTCAGCGGCGTCGTCCAGGTCGAGTTCACCCACGCGCTCGGCACGCAGCCGTACGACCCCGGCGTCGTCGACGACGACGACGACGAGGATGACGAGGACTGGACCGACGTCGAGGACGACGACACCGACGCCACCGACGACACCGACGACACCGACGACACGCAGGGCCGGACCGACGACCCGCACGGACCCAGGAGCTGACCGGCGTGGACATCGACCTGGCCGCGCTGCGGATGCTCGAGCGCGAGCGCGAGATCCCGCTCGGCGTGCTGCTGACCGCCATCGAGCAGGCGCTGCTGACGGCCTACCACCACACCGAGGGCGCGGCGTCGCACGCGCGGGTCGAGATCGACCGCGCGAGCGGGCACGTCGCCGTCCTCGCCCAGGAGCACCTCGACGACGGCACGACCCGCGAGTACGACGACACCCCGACCGGGTTCGGGCGCGTGGCGACGACCACCGCCCGGCAGGTCATTCTGCAGCGGCTGCGCGACGTGGCCGACGACCGCGTGCTCGGCCAGTTCCAGGGCCGCGAGGGCGACATCGTCGCCGGCGTGATCCAGCAGGGGCCCGACCGGCGCAACGTGCTCGTCGACCTCGGCTCGGTCGAGGGCGTCCTGCCGCCCGGCGAGCAGGTGCCGGGGGAGGCCTACACCCACGGCGAGCGGCTGCGCTGCTACGTCGTCGCCGTCCGCCGCGGCCCGCGCGGCCCGCAGATCCAGCTCTCGCGCACCCACCCCAACCTGGTGCGCAAGCTGTTCGCGCTCGAGGTGCCCGAGATCGCCGACGGCTCGGTCGAGATCATGGCGCTGGCGCGCGAGGCGGGCCACCGCACCAAGCTCGCCGTGCGCACCACGATCGCCGGCCTGAACGCCAAGGGGGCCTGCATCGGGCCGATGGGCCAGCGGGTGCGCGCGGTGATGTCGGAGCTGCAGGGCGAGAAGATGGACGTCGTCGACTGGTTCGAGGACCCCGCGCGCTTCGTGGGGGAGGCGCTGTCGCCGGCACGGGTCAGCGAGGTCGTCGTCGTCGACCTCGCGGCGCGCGCCGCCCGGGTGACCGTTCCCGACTACCAGCTCTCGCTCGCGATCGGCAAGGAGGGGCAGAACGCCCGCCTCGCGGCCAAGCTCACCGGCTGGCGCATCGACATCCAGCCCGACACCCAGCCCGACTCCGAGCCGGACACCCGGCCGGGCGCGGCGAGGTAGACTCATGGTGGCCGCGCTCCCCGCGGCGGACCTCACGGACGGGCAGGGTGCCCTGGCGCAGCAGCGCCGGCCACCGCAGCGCACGTGCGTCGGGTGCCGTGGACGAGGGGACCGGTCAGTCCTGCTGCGCCTGGTGGTGCAGGAGGTCGACGGCTCCCGGGTCGTCGTCCTCGACCTCCGCCGGCGCATGCCGGGGCGTGGCCTGTGGCTGCACCCCGACGAGCACTGCCTCGACCTCGCCGTCCGCCGGTCGGCGCTCGCGAGGGCCCTGCGGCCGCGGGGGCCTGCTGACACGACAACCGTGGTGCAGGCGCTGCGGTCGGTGCTGCAAGATGGTGCACGACCCCTCCGTCCGCGTGCTGGACGCGGGGACACCACGCCCGGGCCGACCGACGGCCCGAGCGCGACGACCGGAAGCGGGCAGAACGCTGATGACCACACCATGAGCACCCAGCGATGAACACCCCCCTGCACTGACGACGGTCCGCGCCCTTCTCCGGCTCGGACCAGGAGAAGGAGAGACGTGGCGAAGGTCCGGGTCTACGAGCTGGCCAAAGAGCTCGGAATCGAGAGCAAGGTCGTCATGACCAAGCTCCAGGA
>CAXTEJ010000049.1:0-23467 GCA_964243295.1 uncultured Actinomycetales bacterium
GACGAGCTTGGCCTTCACCTCGTCGATGGACTTGGCACCGAAGTTGCGGATGTCGAGCAGGTCGGCCTCGCTGCGCCCGACGAGCTCACCCACGGTGTGGATGCCCTCGCGCTTGAGGCAGTTGTACGAGCGGACCGTGAGCTCGAGCTCCTCGATCGGCAGCGCGAGGTCGGCTGCGAGCGCCGCGTCGGTCGGCGAGGGGCCCATGTCGATGCCCTCGGCCTCGACGTTGAGCTCGCGCGCCAGGCCGAACAGCTCGACCAGAGTCTTGCCGGCCGACGCCATGGCGTCGCGGGGGGCGATGCTGGACTTGGTCTCGACGTCGACCACGAGACGGTCGAAGTCGGTGCGCTGCTCGACGCGGGTCGCCTCGACCTTGTAGGTCACCTTGAGCACCGGCGAGTAGATCGAGTCGACCGGGATGCGGCCGATCTCGGCGTCGCCGGACTTGTTCTGGTTGGCCGAGACGTAGCCGCGGCCGCGCTCGACGGTGAGCTCCATCTCGAGCTTGCCCTTGCCGTTGAGCGAGGCGATGTGGAGGTCGGTGTTGATGACCTCGACACCCGCGGGCGGCGCGATGTCGGCGGCCGTGACGGCGCCGGGGCCCTGCTTGCGCAGGTACATGACGACGGGCTCGTCGTGCTCGCTGGAGACCACGAGCTGCTTGATGTTCAGGATGATCTCGGTGATGTCCTCCTTGACACCCGGGACGGTCGTGAACTCGTGCAGGACGCCGTCGATGCGCAGGCTCGTGACCGAGGCGCCGGGGATCGACGACAGCAGCGTGCGGCGCAGGGAGTTGCCGAGGGTGTAGCCGAAGCCGGGCTCGAGCGGCTCGATGACGAACCGCGACCGCGAGTCGTCCAGGACGTCCTCGGTGAGCTGGGGGCGCTGTGCGATGAGCACGGGATGCATTCCTTCCCACGGGTGTCCGCCATATGACACCTCGTGACCACGCACCGGCCGCAGACGTGCTGCGCCGGTGCCCCGCCCGGGATCGGTCCGGTGCGGGGGGTGGCGGTCGCCGGCACCCGAGGGTGCCGGCCACCGCCGACGGGCGGCGCGGCCGACCACCCGAGGGCGGCGGCCGCAGCCGGTCCGGTCAGTCCTTGGAGTACAGCTCGACGATCAGCTGCTCCTGCACCTGCGTGTCGATGACCGCACGCGAGGGCAGGGCGTGCACCAGGATGCGCATCTGGCTGGGGATCGACTCGAGCCAGGCCGGGACCGTACGGTCGCCGGCCGACTCGCGCGCCACCACGAACGGCACCATCTCGTGCGAGCCCTGCTTGATCTCGACGATGTCCTTCTCGCGGACGCGGTAGGACGGGATGTCGACCTTCACGCCGTTGACGCGCACGTGGCCGTGGCGCACGAACTGGCGCGCCATGTCGCGCGAGGCCGCGAAGCCCGCGCGGTAGACGACGTTGTCGAGCCGCAGCTCGAGGATGCGCAGCAGGTTCTCACCGGTCTTGCCGGTGGCCCGGTGAGCCTCGTCGTAGTAGTTGCGGAACTGCTTCTCGAGGACGCCGTAGATGCGCGCGGCCTTCTGCTTCTCGCGCATCTGCAGGAGGTACTCGCCCTCCTTGGTGCGTGCACGACCGTGCATGCCCGGCGGGTAGGGCCGGATCTCGATCGGGCACTTCGGGGAGTCGCACTTGGCTCCCTTGAGGAACAGCTTGGTCTTCTCGCGCCGACAACGCTTGCAGTCGGGGCCGGTGTAACGCGCCATGTGGCTGGTTCTCCTAGGTCTCGCCGCGCGTCAGACGCGGCGACGCTTGGGCGGGCGGACGCCGTTGTGCGGCACGGGCGTGACGTCCGAGATCGAGCCGACCTCCAGGCCGGTCGCGGTCAGGGAGCGGATGGCGGTCTCACGGCCGGAGCCGGGACCCTTGACGAAGACGTCGACCTTGCGCATCCCGTGCTCCATCGCACGACGGGCAGCGGCCTCAGCGGCCATCTGCGCCGCGAACGGCGTCGACTTGCGCGAGCCCTTGAAGCCGACCTGACCGGCCGAGGCCCACGCGATCACCGCACCGGTGGGGTCGGTGATCGAGACGATCGTGTTGTTGAACGTGCTCTTGATGTGAGCGTGCCCGTGGGCGATGTTCTTCTTCTCCTTGCGGCGCACCTTCTTGGCGCCCGCAGCCGTGCGGCTCTTGGGAGGCATGCTTGCTCCTGTGCTGGGGGGAGGTCGTCGGTCCGCCTGCGTCGGGGAACGACAGCGGGCGAGCTACTTGCGGCCGACCTTCTTCTTGCCGGCCACGGTGCGCTTCGGACCCTTGCGGGTGCGGGCGTTGGTCTTGGTGCGCTGACCGCGCACCGGCAGGCCACGGCGGTGCCGCAGACCCTCGTAGCTGCCGATCTCCACCTTGCGGCGGATGTCGGCGGCCACCTCGCGGCGCAGGTCACCCTCGAGCTTGAAGCTCGTCTCGAGGTGCTCGCGCAGCTTGATCAGGTCGTCGTCGCTCAGGTCGCGGACGCGCACGTCCGGGCTGACCCCGGTGGCGACGAGGGTCTCGGCGGCGCGGGTGCGACCCACGCCGAAGATGTAGGTGAGCGCGATCTCCATGCGCTTGTCGCGCGGGAGGTCGACGCCGATCAGACGTGCCATGTGGCGTGTCTCCAGTCGATGTGCGGAGGTCTGGTGCAGCACCGCTCCGTGCCCTGCGCGAGGTCACCCTCGCGCCGAGCGCGGTCCCCGGCCTCCGCGGCCGGGGGTGGCGTCCCGGGCGAGCCCGGGGGTCGTGTGCTGCCTGCTGTCGTGGCCGTGCTGGCCCAGGCCGCCCGAGGGCGACCCGTCGTGTCGTCAAGCTGCCGTACGTGGTGCGGTGCTGGTCAGCCCTGGCGCTGCTTGTGGCGCAGGTTCTCGCAGATCACCATGACCCGGCCGTGACGGCGGATCACCTTGCACTTGTCGCAGATCTTCTTGACGCTCGGCTGAACCTTCATCTGCCTGCCGTCTGTCGTGGGTGGTCGAGTGCCGATCGTGGAGCGGTGCTGCGTGCCGAGCCGGTGGGGCTCAGCGGTACCGGAAGACGATGCGCCCGCGCGTGAGGTCGTACGGGCTGAGCTCGACGACGACGCGGTCCTCGGGCAGGATGCGGATGTAGTGCTGCCGCATCTTGCCGGAGATGTGCGCGAGCACCTTGTGGCCGTTGCTCAGCTCGACGCGGAACATCGCGTTGGGCAAGGCCTCGACGATCGTGCCCTCGATCTCGATGACGCCGTCCTTCTTCGCCATGTCCTCCGCATTCCGTGCTCGCCGGTGATGACGTGCGGGAGCCGACCAGGACGGCCGGACCCACGGGTTGGTGCACACGGCCACGTGTCACGAGGCCCTCCAACCGCCAGAACCAGCCGCGGGACGGGGGCGAGGGCGCGGGTGCACGTGTGCCGACACAGCAGGATACGCCGAGCGGGGCGCAGAACCCAAATGCGACCGCGGACCGACAGCAGGTGCGGCGCAGCCCACGCCAGGCGCCGGCGAGGCCCGTCAGGCCAGCGGGGCGTACGACGCGCCGAGCCGCTCGAGCTCGGCCTGACCCCCGTCGAGGGCCGTGAGCACCCACAGCCCCCCGTCGGTCACCGCCACGGTGTTCTCCCAGTGCGCCGCGCGCGAGGAGTCGGTGGTCACCACGGTCCACTCGTCGTCCAGCACCCGGGTGCCGGCGCCGCGCCGGGTCAGCATCGGCTCGATGGCCACCACCAGGCCGGCTCGCACCCGGACGCCCTTGTCACGCACCCGGTAGTTGGGCACCTGGGGGTCCTGGTGCATCGCCGTGCCGATGCCGTGCCCGACGTACTCCTCGACGATGCCGTAGCCCTGCGCGCCCACCGGACCGCCGTCGCCGGCCGAGGCCTCGACGAGGTCCTCGACAGCCGAGCCCACCTCGTGCAGCCGGCCGCCCGCGTGGAGCGCCGCGATGCCGTGCCACATGGCCCGCTCGGTCGTGGCGACCAGCTGGGTGTCGCCGGGGTCGGCGTCCCCGACCACCACCGAGATCGCCGCATCGCCGTGCCAGCCGTCGACGATGGCACCGCAGTCGATCGACACGACGTCGCCGTCGCGGATGACCCGCGGGCCGGGGATGCCGTGGACGATCTCGTCGTTGACCGAGACGCACAGCGATGCCGGGAAGCCGTGGTAGCCCAGGAACGACGGCGTCGCCCCGGCGTCGCGGATGCTCTTCTCGGCGACGACGTCGAGGTCGGCGGTCGTCATCTCGGCGCGGACGGTCTCGCGCAGCAGCTGCAGGGTGCGGCCGACGACCAGGCCCGCGCGCCGCATGGCGCGCACCTGGTCGGGCGTCTTGTACTGGATGCGGTCGCGACCGAGCACGCGCGACCTCAGGCGCCGGCGCGCGGGTGGGCCTCGAGGGCCACCAGCAACCGCTTGGTCACCTCGTCGACGGCGCCCATGCCGTCGACCTGCACCAGCAGGCCCCGCTGGCCGTAGACCTCCGTCAGCGGCGCGGTCTGCTCGGCGTACACCTGCTGGCGGCGCCGCACGACCTGCTCGTCGTCGTCGGAGCGGCCGTCGGTCTCGGCGCGGCGCACGAGCCGCGCGACGACCTCGTCGGCGTCGACGGTCAGCTCGGCCACGCGGTCCAGCGCCCTGCCGAGCTCGGCGAGCATCGCGTCGAGCTCGTCGACCTGCGCGCGGGTGCGCGGGTAGCCGTCGAGCAGGAAGCCGGGGGTCGCGTCGTCGTGACGCAGCCGGTCGCGGACCATCGCGTTGGTGACCTCGTCGGGCACGTAGCCGCCGGCGTCGACGATGGCCTTCACCTGCACGCCCAGCGCCGTCTGCTCGGCGATGTTGCTGCGGAAGATGTCGCCGGTGGAGATCGCCGGGATGCCGTAGTGGGCGGCGATCCGGCCGGCCTGGGTGCCCTTGCCGGCCCCGGGCGGCCCGAGGATGACCAGTCGCATCAGCGCAGGAACCCTTCGTAGTGCCGCTGCTGCAGCTGGGACTCGATCTGCTTCACCGTCTCCAGGCCGACGCCCACGATGATCAGGATGGAGGTGCCACCGAACGGGAAGGAGCCCTGGTTGGCCCCGACGAGCGCGAAGGCGATCAGCGGGATGAGCGACAGGAACCCGAGGTACAGCGCCCCGGGCAGCGTGATGCGGGTGAGGATGTAGTCGAGGTACTCGGCGGTGGGACGGCCGGCGCGGATGCCGGGGATGAAGCCGCCGTACTTCTTCATGTTGTCGGCGACCTCGTCGGGGTTGAACGTGATCGCCACGTAGAAGTACGTGAAGAACACGATCAGGCCGAAGTAGATCCCCATGTACAGCGGGTGGCTGCCGCTGACCAGGTACCGCGAGATGAAGACGACCCAGTCGGCGTTCTGGTTGCTCTGGAACTGCGCGATCAGGGCGGGCAGGTAGAGCAGCGACGAGGCGAAGATGACCGGGATGACGCCGGCCTGGTTCACCTTCAGCGGGATGTAGGTGCTCGTGCCGCCGTACTGCCGTCGGCCGATCATCCGCTTGGCGTACTGCACCGGCACGCGGCGCTGGCTCTGCTCGACGGCCACGACCGCGGCCACGACGACCAGGCCGACGGCAAGGACGGCGAGGAACACGAACCAGCCGTTGGTGGTCTTGATCGCCCACAGGGCGCCCGGGAAGCCGGCTGCGATCTGGGTGAAGATCAGCAGCGACATGCCGTTGCCGACGCCCTTGTCGGTGATGAGCTCGCCGAGCCACATGACCAGGCCGGTGCCGGCGGTCATCGTGAGCACCATGACCAGGATCGTGAAGATGCTGTCGTTCGGCACCAGCGGGCGGTCGCAGTTCTGGAACAGCTGACCGGGGGTGCGCGCCACCGTGACGAGCGTGGTCGACTGCAGCACCGCGAGGCCGATGGTGAGGTAACGGGTGTACTGCGTCAGCTTGGAGGTGCCCTGCTGGCCCTCCTTCTTCAGCTCCTCGAACCGCGGGATGACCACGGTGAGCAGCTGCACGATGATGCTCGCCGTGATGTACGGCATGATCCCGAGCGCGAACACCGACAGCTGCAGCAGCGCTCCGCCGCTGAACATGTTGACCAGGCCGAGCAGGCCGTTCCCCTCCGCGAGGTCGAGGCAGGCCTGCACGTTGGGGTAGCTGACGCCAGGTGTCGGGATGAACGATCCGAGCCGGAACAGCGCGACGACTGCGAGGGTGAACAGCAGCTTCTTGCGCAGGTCCGGCGTCCGGAAGGCTCGGGCGAACGCGGTGAGCACGGATCCTCCAACGCACCACCCGACGGCGGCATTGCGGGCTGACGGCCCCGTTGCAAGGGCCTTCGGGACGATAACACCCCGGAACCCTGCCAAAGCAGGGCCCGGGGTGTCACCGGACGTTCACGTCACAGCTCGGTGGTGGTCCCACCCGCAGCCGCGATCTTCTCCTTGGCACTGCCGGAGAAGCGGTGGGCGCTCGCCTGGACGGCGACGCTGATGTCGCCGGTGCCGAGCACCTTGACCTTCTGGCCCTTGCGGACCGCGCCGCGCTCGACGAGCGCGTCGACGCCCACCTCGCCGCCTTCGGGGAACAGCTCGCCCAGGCGGTCGAGGTTGACGACCTGGTACTGCACCTTGAAGGGGTTGATGAAGCCGCGCAGCTTGGGCAGCCGCATGTGCATCGGCATCTGGCCGCCCTCGAAGCCGGCCGGCACCTGGTAGCGGGCGCCGGTGCCCTTGGTGCCGCGACCGGCGCTCTTGCCCTTGCTTCCCTCACCGCGGCCCACTCGGGTCTTGGCGGTCTTGGCGCCCGGCGCCGGGCGCAGGTGGTGCACCTTCAGCGTGGTGTCCTTGGCCATGTCAGTCGACCTCCTCGTACGTCACGAGGTGCGCCACGGTCTTGACCATGCCGCGGATCTCGGGGCGGTCCTCCTTGACGACGACGTCGCCGATCCGCTTCAGGCCCAGCGTGCGCAGCGTCTGCCTCTGGTTGTCCTTGCCACCGATGGTGGACCGGGTCTGGGTCACCTTGAGCCGGGCCATCAGGCACCGATCCCAGCGGCCCGGGCCCGCAGCATCGCAGCGGGGGCCACGTGCTCGAGCGGCATGCCGCGACGCGCGGCGACCTCCTCGGGGCGCTCGAGCCCCTGCAGGGCCGCGACGGTCGCGTGCACGATGTTGATGGCGTTGGACGAGCCGAGCGACTTGCTCAGCACGTCGTGGATGCCGGCGCACTCGAGCACGGCGCGCACCGGACCACCGGCGATCACGCCGGTTCCCGGGGCGGCGGGGCGCAGCATGACCACGCCGGCCGCCGCCTCACCCGTGACGGGGTGAGGGATCGTGCCCTGGATGCGCGGCACCTTGAAGAACTGCTTCTTGGCCTCCTCGACGCCCTTGGCGATCGCCGCGGGCACCTCCTTGGCCTTGCCGTAGCCGACGCCCACCGTGCCGTCGCCGTCGCCGACGACGACAAGCGCGGTGAAGCTGAACCGGCGTCCGCCCTTGACCACCTTGGCCACGCGGTTGATGGTCACCACGCGCTCGACGTACGCCGTCTTCTCGGCGCCCGCGTCACGGCGGTTGTCGCGGTCGCGACGGTCCTTGCGCTCGTTGCCGCCGGTCGCGGCGCCGGCTCCGGCACCGGTCCCGCGGCGCTGGGGTCCTGGCATCAGACGTTCCTCTTCTCGTGTGCGGTGCGGGCGGTCACAGGTCGAGCCCGCCCTCGCGGGCACCCTCGGCGATGGCCGCGACGCGACCGTGGTAGCGGTTGCCGCCCCGGTCGAACACGACGGCCTCGACGCCAGCCTGCTTGGCACGCGCCGCGACGAGCTCGCCGACGCGACGCGCCTTGGCGGTCTTGTCGTCGCCGGACTCGCGCAGGTCGGCCTCCATCGTGGACGCCGACGCCAGCGTGACGCCCTGGACGTCGTCGACGACCTGGACGAACACGTGCCGGCTCGAGCGCGACACGACGAGGCGCGGACGCACCACCGTGCCGGTGACCTTCTTGCGGACGCGCAGGTGACGACGGCCGCGCGAGGCGACCTTGCCCTTGGGGCGCTTGACGATCAGTGCCATGGCTTACTTACCAGCCTTTCCGACCTTGCGGCGGATCTGCTCGCCGGCGTACCGCACGCCCTTGCCCTTGTAGGGGTCGGGCTTGCGCAGCTTGCGGATGTTGGCGGCGACCTCGCCGACCTGCTGCTTGTCGATGCCCACGACGCTCAGCCGGGTGACGCCGTCGACCGTGAAGGAGATGCCCGTGGGCGCCTTGACGGTGATGGGGTGGCTGTAGCCGAGGGCGAACTCGAGGTCGGAACCGCGCGCCTGGACGCGGTAGCCGGTGCCGACGATCTCGAGCTTCTTCTCGTACCCCGCCGTGACGCCCTGCACCATGTTGGCGATCAGGGTGCGGGTGAGGCCGTGCAGCGAGCGGTTGCGGCGCTCGTCGTCCGGGCGCTGGACGGCGAGGGTGCCGTCCTCGGCGCGCTGGACGACGATCGGCTCGGCGACCGTGTGGGACAGGGTGCCCTTGGGCCCCGTGACGGTGACGGCCTGGCCGTCGATGCTCACCTCGACGCCGGTGGGGATGGCGACGGGGAGCCTACCGATGCGTGACATGGTCTCCCCTTACCAGACGTAGGCGAGGACTTCCCCACCCACGCCCTTCTGTGAGGCCTGACGGTCGGTCAGCAGGCCGGACGACGTCGACAGGATCGCGATGCCGAGGCCGCCGAGCACCTTGGGCAGGTTGGTCGACTTGGCGTAGACGCGCAGGCCAGGCTTGGACACCCGGCGCACGCCGGCGATGGCGCGCTCACGGCTCGGGCCGAACTTCAGCTCGAGCACGAGCTTCTTGCCCACCTCGGCGTCCTCGACGGCCCAGGAGGAGATGTAGCCCTCTGCCTCGAGGATCTCGGCGATGTGGGACTTGAGCTTGCTGAACGGCATGCCCACGCTGTCGTGGTAGGCCGAGTTGGCGTTGCGCAGACGGGTCAGCATGTCTGCGATGGGGTCGGTCATGGTCATCGGGCTCTCCTGCCCTTCCTCACCGTGGTTTCACAGGCCGAGCGGCCCGGGACCTGCGACGTAGTGGTTACCAACTGCTCTTGGTGATGCCGGGCAGCTCGCCCGCGTGCGCCATCTCGCGGAAGCAGATGCGGCACAGCCCGAACGCCCGGTAGACCGAGCGCGGGCGACCGCACCGCTGGCAGCGGGTGTAGCCGCGCACCTTGAACTTCGGCTTCGCATTGGCCTTGTTGACCAGTGCCGTCTTGGCCATGTCACTTCTCCTTGAACGGGAAGCCGAGGCTGCGCAGCAGCGCACGGCCCTCGTCGTCGTTGGACGCCGTGGTGACGACCGTGATGTCCATGCCGCGGACGCGGTCGATGCGGTCCTGGTCGATCTCGTGGAACATCGACTGCTCGTTCAGACCGAACGTGTAGTTGCCGTTGCCGTCGAACTGCCGCGGCGACAGGCCGCGGAAGTCACGGATGCGGGGAAGCGCCGTCGACACGAGCCGGTCGAGGAACTCCCACATCCGGTCGCCGCGCAGCGTGGTGTGGCAGCCGATCGGCATGCCCTCACGCAGCTTGAACTGAGCGACGGACTTGCGCGCCTTGGTGACCACCGGCTTCTGGCCGGTGATCGCCGTGAGGTCGCGCACCGCGCCGTCGATCAGCTTGGAGTCGCGAGCGGCCTCGCCGACACCCATGTTGACGACGACCTTGACGACACCCGGCACCTGCATGCGGTTGCCGTAGGAGAACTGCCCGGTCAGCGCCGGCACGATCTCGTCGAGGTAGCGCGCCTTCAGCCGCGGCTGCGGCCGGGCGCTCTGGCGGGGGTCGCCGGCCGGGGTGGCCTCGGTCTCGGTGACGGTCATGACAGGTCCTTCCCCGAGCGCTTGGCCACGCGCACGCGGACGGTGCGGTCGCGGCCGTCACGCTCGACGGTCTCGAGGCGGTACCCGATCCGGGTGCGCTGGCCCGACTCCGGGTCGACCAGCATGACGTTGCTGACGTGCAGCGCGGCCTCCTGGCTGATGATGCCGCCGCTGGTGTTGCCGCGGGTGCCCGCACCGGGCTTGGTGTGGCGCTTGACCATCCGCACGCCCTCGACGAGCACGCGACCGCGCTCGACGTCGACCGAGATGACCTTGCCCTGCTTGCCGCGGTCGCCGCCGTTGGCCTGCGAGCGACCGGTGATGACCTCGACGAGGTCACCCTTCTTGATCTTCATCTTCGCCATGGTCTAGAGCACCTCCGGCGCCAGCGACACGATCTTCATGAACTTCTTGTCGCGCAGCTCACGGCCCACGGGGCCGAAGATGCGCGTGCCGCGCGGGTCGTTGTCGGCGCGCAGGATGACGGCGGCGTTCTCGTCGAAGCGGATGTACGAGCCGTCCGGACGCCGGCGCTCCTTGGAGGTGCGCACGACGACCGCCTTGACGACGTCGCCCTTCTTGACGTTGCCACCGGGGATGGCGTCCTTCACCGTGGCGACGATGACGTCACCGATGCCTGCGTAGCGCCGACCCGAACCGCCGAGCACGCGGATGCAGAGGATCTGCTTGGCACCCGTGTTGTCGGCGACCTTGAGTCGCGACTCCTGCTGGATCACTGCTGAGCTCCTGTCGTCGCGCCGGTTCTCGGCTGGCGAGCCTGGCGGAACACTTCTTCGGACGGGGTGGTGCTGGTGCTCACTTGGCCTTGTCGAGGATCTCGACGACGCGCCAGCGCTTGGTGGCCGACAGCGGCCGGGTCTCCATGATGGAGACGAGGTCGCCGATGCCGGCGGCCTCCACCTCGTCGTGCGCCTTGACCTTGGTGGTGCGGCGGATGACCTTGCCGTACAGCGGGTGCTTCACGCGGTCCTCGACCTCGACCACGACGGTCTTGGTCATCTTGTCGCTGACGACGTAGCCGCGGCGCGACTTGCGCTGACCGCGCGGCGCGTCGGCGGTGGCCGGCGCGGGGTCCGGCGCGCCAGCAGGCGCGGGTGTGGTGGTCATGAGGTCCTGGCCTCCCCGATGCCGAGCTCGCGCTCGCGCATGATCGTGTAGATGCGGGCGATGTCGCGGCGGACGGCGCGCAGCCGGCCGTGGTTCTCCAGCTGCCCGGTGGCCGACTGGAAGCGGAGGTTGAAGAGCTCCTCCTTGGCCGCCCGCAGCTCCTCGACGAGCTTCTCGTCCTCGTGCTCGCGCAGCTGGGTGGGCGCCAGGCCCTCGGAACCCAGGGGCATCACGCACCACCCTCGCGCTGGACGAACCGGCACTTCATGGGCAGCTTGTGGATGGCGCGGCGCAGCGCCTCCTTGGCGATGTCCTCCGGGACGCCGGACAGCTCGAACATGACCCGCCCGGGCTTGACGTTCGCGATCCACCACTCCGGGGAACCCTTGCCGGAGCCCATGCGGGTCTCGGCGGGCTTCTTGGTCAGCGGGCGGTCGGGGTAGATGTTGATCCACACCTTGCCGCCGCGCTTGATGTGGCGGGTCATGGCGATACGGGCCGACTCGATCTGCCGGTTGGTGACGTACGCCGGCTCGAGCGCCTGGATGCCGAACTCACCGAACGACACCTTGGTGCCACCGGTGGCGGCACCCGAGCGGCCCGGGTGGTGCTGCTTGCGGTGCTTGACGCGGCGCGGGATCAGCATGCGTCAGCCCTCCGTTCCGGGAGCGGTCTCGGTGGTGGCGGCCGGTGCCGACGACTCGGGGGCGGTCGTCGCGACGGACTCGGCGCCGGACTCGGCCGGACGGCGCGCACCGCGGACCGGGCGCTCGCCCGAGCGCTCCGGACGCGGGCCACGCGGCGGCCTCGGCGCGGTCGCCTGCTGCTGCGCCAGCTCGCGGGCGGTGACGTCGCCCTTGTAGATCCAGACCTTGACGCCGATGCGGCCGAACGACGTCTTGGCCTCGTAGAAGCCGTAGTCGATGTTGGCGCGCAGCGTGTGCAGCGGGACCCGACCCTCGCGGTAGAACTCCGAGCGCGACATCTCGGCGCCACCGAGGCGGCCCGAACACTGCACGCGGATGCCCTTGGCGCCGGCGCGCAGCGTGGACTGCATGCCCTTGCGCATGGCGCGACGGAACGACACCCGAGCCGACAGCTGCTCGGCGACACCCTGGGCGACCAGCTGCGCGTCCATCTCAGGGTTCTTGACCTCGAGGATGTTCAGCTGCACCTGCTTGCCCGTGAGCTTCTCGAGCTCGCCGCGGATGCGGTCGGCCTCCGCGCCGCGACGGCCGATGACGATGCCGGGCCGGGCGGTGTGGATGTCGACGCGCACGCGGTCGCGGGTGCGCTCGATCTCGACCTTGGAGATGCCGGCGCGCTCCATGCCCTTGGACATGAGGCGACGGATCGCGACGTCCTCCTTGACGTAGTCGCGGTAGCGCTGCCCGGGCTTGGTGCTGTCGGCGAACCACCGCGACTTGTGGTCGGTGGTGATGCCGAGGCGGAACCCGTGCGGGTTGACCTTCTGACCCACTAGCGGGTCCTCCCCTTCGTCGCGGACACGGCCGTCGCGGCCCTGCCCTCGGGCACGCCCACGACCACGGTGATGTGGCTGGTGCGCTTGTTGATCCGGTACGCGCGCCCCTGGGCACGCGGGCGGAACCGCTTCATGGTCGGTCCCTCGTCGACGAACGCCGCCTGGACGACCAGGTCACGCTCGTCGAACGCCTCAGAAGCCTTCTCCGCCTTGACCCGCGCGTTCGCGACAGCGCTGAGCAGCACCTTGCGGACGGGGTCGCTGGCGCTCTGCGGCGCGAACTGCAGCACCGCTGAGGCCTCGGTCGCCTGCTTGCCTCGGATGAGGTCGACGACGCGGCGGGCCTTCTGGGGCGTGACGCGGATGTACCGCGCCTGCGCCTTGGCTTCCATCGCTGTCCCTTGTCTTCGTGGGTGGTGTGGCTGGTGGTCGGCGCGCCGCGTCAGCGGCGGCGGCCCTTGCGGTCGTCCTTCTCGTGCCCGCGGAAGGTGCGGGTCGGGGCGAACTCACCGAGCTTGTGGCCGACCATCGACTCGGTCACGAAAACCGGGACGTGCTTGCGGCCGTCGTGCACGGCGATCGTGTGACCGAGCATGTCCGGCACGATCATCGAGCGCCGGGACCAGGTCTTGATGACGGTCTTGGTCCCCTTCTCGTTCTGGGCGTCCACCTTCTTGGTGAGGTGGTCGTCCACGAAGGGACCCTTCTTCAGACTGCGAGGCATGCGTCAGGGCTCCTTAGCGCTTCTTGCCGGTGCGACGGCGACGGACGATCATCTTGTCGCTGTCCTTGTTCGGACGACGGGTGCGGCCCTCGGCCTGACCCCAGGGGCTGACCGGGTGGCGACCACCGGAGGTCTTGCCCTCGCCACCACCGTGGGGGTGGTCGATGGGGTTCATGGCCACGCCGCGCACGGTCGGGCGCTTGCCCTTCCAGCGCATGCGGCCGGCCTTGCCCCAGTTGATGTTCGACTGCTCGGCGTTGCCGACCTCACCGACCGTCGCCCGGCACCGCACGTCCACCAGGCGGACCTCGCCCGAGGGGAGCCGCAGCTGCGCCTTCACGCCCTCACGGGCGACCAGCTGCACGCTGGCACCAGCGGAGCGGGCCATCTTCGCTCCGCCGCCCGGCCGCAGCTCCACGGCGTGGATCACGGTGCCGACGGGGATGTTGCGCAGCGGCAGGTTGTTGCCCGGCTTGATGTCGGCCGCGGGACCGTTCTCGATCGCGTCGCCCTGCTTCAGGCGCGCCGGCGCGAGGATGTAGCGCTTCTCCCCGTCGGCGTAGTGCAGGAGCGCGATGCGCGAGGTGCGGTTGGGGTCGTACTCGATGTGCGCGACGACCGCGGGGACGCCGTCCTTGTCATGGCGACGGAAGTCGATGACGCGGAAGGCGCGCTTGTGGCCACCACCGATGTGGCGGGTGGTGATGCGACCCGAGCTGTTGCGGCCACCGGACTTGGTCAGCGGACGGATCAGCGACTTCTCCGGCGTGGAGCGCGTGATCTCGACGAAGTCGGCGACGCTGGAGCCACGACGGCCCGGCGTGGTCGGCTTGTACTTGCGGATACCCATTCGAAGACGTCCTCAGTGCTCGTTCGTCGGCACCCGGTCAGGAGACCGGGCCCCCGAAGATGTCGATGGAACCCTCGCTCAGGGTCACGATGGCGCGCTTGGTGTCCTTGCGGCGTCCGGTGCCGACCTTGGTGCGGCGGGTCTTGCCCTTGCGGTTCAGGGTGTTGACCGACTTCACCTTGACGCCGAAGACGCGCTCGACCGCGATCTTGATCTCGGTCTTGTTCGACCGGGGGTCGACCACGAAGGTGTAGGCGCCCTCGTCGAGGAGCCCGTAGCTCTTCTCCGAGACGACCGGGCTGAGCAGGACGTCGCGCGGGTCCTTCTGCACGTGGGGCCTGATCGGCGTGGTGCTCACAGCGCACCCTCCTTCTGGACCGGCGCCGCGGCGCCGCCCTTGACCGGACCGGCGACGAAGGTCTCGAAAGCCGCCGCAGTGAACACGACGTCGTCGGAGCAGAGGACGTCGTAGGTGTTGAGCTGGTCGGGCACGATCGCGTGGACGCGGTCGATGTTGCGCAGGCTCTTCCAGCCGTTGAGGTCGTCGCGACCGACGACGACCAGCAGGCGGGCGCGGTCGGAGACGTGGGCCAGTGCGGAGATCGCGGTGCGGGTCGACGGGGCGTCGCCCTCGACGAGCGAGCTGAGCACGTGGACGCGTCCGTTGCGCGCGCGGTCGGACAGCGCCCCGCGCAGGGCGGCGGCCTTCATCTTCTTGGGCGTGCGCTGGGAGTAGTCGCGCGGCGTGGGGCCGTGGACGACGCCACCGCCGGTGAACTGCGGCGCCCGGATCGAACCCTGACGGGCGCGGCCGGTGCCCTTCTGCTTGTAGGGCTTGCGGCCACCGCCGCTGACCTCCGCCCGCGTCTTGGTCGAGTGCGTGCCCTGACGGGCAGCGGCCTGCTGGGCCACCACGACCTGGTGGATCAGCGGGATGTTGGTCTGCACGTCGAACAGCTCGGCGGGCAGCTCGACGCTGCCGGTGGTGTCACCGGCCGGCGACAGCACGTCGATCGTCGTCATGTCAGGCCTCCTTCACGGCGTGCTTGGCGGCGTTGGTCACCAGGACGATGCCGCCCTTGGGGCCGGGCAGCGCGCCCTTGATCAGCAGCAGCCCGCGCTCGGCGTCGATCGCGTGCACGGTGAGGTTCTGCGTGGTCTGGCGCACGTGGCCCATGCGGCCGGCCATCTTCATGCCGCGAAAGACGCGGCCGGGCGTCGAGGCGCCACCGATGGAACCGGGCTTGCGGTGGTTGCGGTGGGCACCGTGGCTCGCGCCGACGCCGTGGAAGCCGTGACGCTTCATGACGCCCGCGGTGCCCTTGCCCTTGGTCGTCCCGACGACGTCGACCTTCTGGCCCGCGCTGAACGTCTCGACGGTGATCTCCTGGCCGAGGGCGTACGTGCCGGCGTCGGCCGTCCGCAGCTCGACGAGGTGGCGACGCGGGGTGACACCGGCCTTGGCGAAGTGACCAGCCGTGGGCTGGTCGACCTTGCGCGGGTCGATCGCGCCGTACGCGATCTGGACGGCGTCGTAGCCGTCGCTGTCGGAGGTACGGACCTGGGTGACGACGCACGGGCCGGCCTGGACGACGGTGACCGGCACGAGCCGGCCGTTCTCGTCCCAGACCTGCGTCATGCCGAGCTTGCTGCCCAGGACGCCTTGCATCTGCTTGGTCATGTGGGTGTCCTCAGAGCTTGATCTCGATGTTCACGTCCGCCGGCAGGTCCAGCCGCATGAGCGAGTCGACCGCCTTCGGCGTGGGATCGATGATGTCGATGAGGCGCTTGTGGGTGCGCATCTCGAAGTGCTCGCGGCTGTCCTTGTACTTGTGCGGCGACCGGATGACCACGTAGACGTTCTTCTCCGTGGGCAGCGGCACCGGACCGACGACCGTCGCACCAGCGCGCGTCACCGTGTCGACGATCTTGCGCGCCGAGCTGTCGATGACCTCGTGGTCGTAGGACTTCAGCCGAATGCGGATCTTCTGTCCCGCCATCGCTTCGTCGATCTCTCTTTCGTGAACGCTGGTGTCCTGGCACCGGCGGCGGCCGGTGCAGGTGGCCCGACGTGCCCCGTCAGGGTCACGCGCGCTGTCGTTCGTGCAGCTGTCGTTCGTGCCCGCTGAGAGCGGTCGTGCCGGCCGTGCTCACACCGCCGTCCTTCCCAGCTGTCCGACCCCCGAGGTCGGGCGTGTCGCACCTGCGTCACGCTGGTCCACCAACAAGTCGTGCCGGGAGCTCTGGCGCGGTGCACCGGCCGGAGCCGGTCGCGTGCGCCCACTGCCCTCGGCGGGCCGTGACACGCTGCCCCCGAAGCAGGCGGTGTGTCGGTGCCGGGACGATCGGAGCAACCGGTCTAGTGTGCCAGACCCTCACCGACCTTGGCCAATCGCGCTCACAGCGCGGGGCCCGGACGAGAACGCCCGGGCCCCGCGGTGCGAACGGTGGTGCTGGTGGAGCAGGTGCTGGATCGAGCCGGTCAGGCCAGGATCTTGGTGACCCGGCCGGCGCCCACGGTGCGACCACCCTCGCGGATGGCGAACTGCAGGCCCTCCTCCATGGCGATCGGCTGGATGAGGTCGACCGTCATCTCGGTGTTGTCGCCGGGCATGACCATCTCGGTGCCCTCGGGCAGCGTGACGACGCCCGTGACGTCCGTGGTGCGGAAGTAGAACTGGGGGCGGTAGTTGCCGTAGAACGGCGTGTGCCGGCCACCCTCGTCCTTGGACAAGATGTAGACGTTGCCCTCGAACTGCTTGTGCGGGGTGATGGAGCCGCCCTTGCAGACGACCTGGCCGCGCTCGACGTCCTCGCGCTTGAGACCGCGCAGCAGCAGGCCGACGTTCTCGCCCGCCCGGCCCTCGTCGAGCAGCTTGCGGAACATCTCGATGCCGGTGACGGTCGTCTTCTGCGACTTCTCGCGGATGCCGACGATCTCGACCTCCTCGTTGACCTTGAGGACGCCGCGCTCGATGCGACCGGTGACGACGGTGCCGCGGCCGGTGATCGTGAAGACGTCCTCGACGGGCATGAGGAAGGGCCGGTCGACGTCGCGCTCGGGCTGCGGGATGGCCGCGTCGACGGCGTCCATGAGCTCGAGCAGCTTGGCGCCCCACTCGGCGTCGCCCTCGAGGGCCTTGAGCGCAGAGACGCGCACGACCGGCAGGTCGTCGCCCGGGAACTCGTACGCCGACAGCAGCTCGCGGACCTCGAGCTCGACGAGCTCGAGGATCTCCTCGTCGTCGACCATGTCGGCCTTGTTGAGCGCCACGACGATGTAGGGCACGCCGACCTGACGGGCCAGGAGCACGTGCTCCTTGGTCTGCGGCATCGGGCCGTCGGTGGCGGCGACCACGAGGATCGCACCGTCCATCTGCGCCGCACCGGTGATCATGTTCTTGATGTAGTCGGCGTGACCGGGGCAGTCGACGTGGGCGTAGTGGCGCGCCTCGGTCTGGTACTCGATGTGCGCGATGGAGATCGTGATGCCGCGCTGACGCTCCTCAGGGGCCTTGTCGATCTGGTCGAAGGCCTGGGTGCTGGGGTTGATCTCCGGGTACTTGTCGTGCAGCACCTTGGAGATCGCTGCGGTCAGCGTGGTCTTGCCGTGGTCGATGTGACCGATGGTGCCGATGTTCACGTGCGGCTTCGTGCGCTCGAACTTCGCCTTGCCCACTGAAGGTCCTCCTCAGGACTGGGGGGTGACCGCCCGTCAGCTGGACGAGTGCGGTCGATCTGGATGGGACGAGGGGGCTACTCGCCCCGGGCCTTCTTGATGATCTCCTCCGCGACGTTGCGCGGGACCTCGGCGTAGGAGTCGAACTGCATGCTGTAGTTCGCCCGACCCTGCGTCTTCGAGCGCAGGTCGCCAACGTAGCCGAACATCTCGGACAGCGGCACCACGGCCTTGACGATCTTGATGCCCGTCGCGTCCTCCATGGACTGGATCTGCCCGCGGCGGGAGTTCAGGTCGCCGATGACCTCGCCCATGTAGCTCTCCGGGGTGCGCACCTCGACGGCCATGACCGGCTCGAGCAGCACGGGGTCCGCCTTGCGGGCCGCCTCCTTGAGGATCATGGAGCCGGCGATCTTGAACGCCATCTCGGAGGAGTCGACCTCGTGGTAGGCGCCGTCGAGGAGCGTCGCCTTGATGCCGACCATCGGGTAGCCGGCCAGCACGCCGAGCTGCATGGCGTCCTGGACGCCCTGGTCGATGCTCGGGATGTACTCGCGCGGGATGCGGCCGCCGGAGACCTTGTTCTCGAACTCGTACAGCGCGCCCTCCTCGGACACCAGCGGCGCGAAGGTCATCTGCACCTTGGCGTACTGGCCCGAGCCACCGGTCTGCTTCTTGTGGACGTAGTCGTACTTGACGACGTCGCGGCGGATGGTCTCGCGGTAGGCGACCTGCGGCTTGCCGACGTTGGCCTCGACCTTGAACTCGCGGCGCATGCGGTCGACGACGATGTCGAGGTGCAGCTCGCCCATCCCGGCGATGATCGTCTGGCCCGTCTCCTCGTCCTGGCGGACCTGGAACGTCGGGTCCTCCTCGGCGAGCTTCTGGATCGCGGTGCCGAGCTTCTCCTGGTCGCCCTTGGTCTTGGGCTCGATGGCCACCGAGATGACCGGCTCGGGGAAGGTCATCGACTCCAGCAGGACCTGGTCGCTCGGGTCGCACAGAGTGTCGCCGGTCGTGGTGTCCTTGAGGCCGATCATCGCGTAGATGTGGCCTGCGGTGGCCTCCTCGACAGGGTTCTCCTTGTTGGAGTGCATCTGGAACAGCTTGCCGATGCGCTCCTTGCGGCCCTTGGTCGCGTTGACGACGCCGGTGCCGGCGGCGACGCGGCCGGAGTAGACACGCACGTAGGTGAGCTTGCCGAAGAACGGGTGCGAGGCGACCTTGAAGGCGAGCGCGGAGAACGGCTCGCTCGCGTCGGGCTTGCGGATGATCTCCTTCTCCTCGTCGCGGACGTCGTGGCCCACCATCGGCGGCACGTCCAGCGGGGACGGGAGGTAGTCGACGACGGCGTCGAGCATGGGCTGGACGCCCTTGTTCTTGAACGCCGAGCCGCACAGCACCGGGTAGATCTCGCTGTTGACCGTGAGGGTGCGGATCGCGCCCTTGATCTCCTCCGGCGTGAGCTCCTCGCCGCTGGCGTACTTGTCCAGCAGCGTCTCGTCGGTCTCGGCGACGGTCTCGACGAGCAGCGTGCGGTACTCCGCGGCCTTCTCGGCGAGCTCGGCCGGGATCTCCTCGATCGTGTAGGCCTCGCCCTTGCCGGTGTCGCCGCGCCAGGTCAGCGCGCGCATGTAGACCAGGTCGACGACGCCGACGAAGTCGCTCTCGGCACCGATCGGCAGCTGGATGACCAGCGGCTTGGCCCCGAGGCGCTCCACGATCGTCTTGACGGTGAAGTAGAAGTCCGCGCCGAGCTTGTCCATCTTGTTGACGAAGCAGATGCGGGGGACGTCGTACTTGTCGGCCTGGCGCCAGACGGTCTCGGACTGAGGCTCGACGCCCTCCTTGCCGTCGAACACCGCGACGGCTCCATCGAGCACGCGCAGCGACCGCTCGACCTCGACGGTGAAGTCGACGTGGCCGGGGGTGTCGATGATGTTGAACTGGGTGCCCTCCCAGAAGCAGGTCGTCGCGGCTGACGTGATGGTGATGCCGCGCTCCTGCTCCTGCTCCATCCAGTCCATCGTCGCCGCGCCGTCGTGCACCTCACCGATCTTGTAGTTGATCCCGGTGTAGAACAGGACCCGCTCGGTGGTGGTGGTCTTGCCGGCGTCGATGTGCGCCATGATGCCGATGTTGCGGACCTTGGTGAGGTCGGTCAGCACGTCCTGTGCCACGGTGTCAGTCCCTATCCGTCGTCTGGCAGGTCCGTCGGTGCCCCGGGTGGCGGGTCACCAGCGGTAGTGCGCGAAGGCCTTGTTCGACTCGGCCATCTTGTGCATGTCCTCGCGGCGCTTGACAGCGGCACCCAGGCCGTTGCTCGCGTCGAGGATCTCGTTCATGAGCCGCTCGGTCATGGTCTTCTCGCGACGGTCGCGCGAGTAGTTGACCAGCCAGCGCAGCGCCAGGGTGGTCGAGCGGCTCGCGCGCACCTCGACCGGCACCTGGTAGGTCGCACCGCCGACGCGGCGGGAGCGGACCTCCAAGCTCGGCTTGACGTTGTCGAGCGCGCGCTTGAGCGTGACGACCGGGTCGGAGCCGGTCTTGGCCTGCGCACCCTCGAGGGCGCCGTAGACGATCCGCTCGGCGACGGACTTCTTGCCGTCGAGCAGGATCTTGTTGACCAGCTGGGTGACCAGCGGCGAGTGGAACACCGGGTCGACGACCAGCGGCCGCTTCGGGGCGGGACCCTTGCGGGGCATCAGCTCTTCTCCTTCTTCGCGCCGTAGAGGCTGCGAGCCTGCTTGCGGCCGCGGACGGCCTGGGTGTCGAGTGCGCCACGGACGATCTTGTAGCGGACGCCGGGCAGGTCCTTGACGCGGCCGCCGCGCACGAGCACGATCGAGTGCTCCTGCAGGTTGTGGCCGACACCGGGGATGTAGGCCGTGACCTCGACGCCGCTGGTCAGCCGCACGCGGGCCACCTTGCGCAGCGCCGAGTTCGGCTTCTTCGGCGTCGTGGTGTAGACGCGCGTGCACACGCCGCGTCGCTGCGGGCTCCCCTTCAGCGCCGGGGTCTTGGTCTTCGTGACCTTGTCCTGCCGGCCCTTGCGGACCAGCTGCTGGATCGTGGGCACCGATGCTCCGTCTCTCACCTACGTCGTGCGTGGGCGTGTTGCGTGGTCTGCGGTTCTCACATCTGCGACAGCCGTGCCGTGCCGGCGTCCGAGGGGCCTGCACCGTTCCAGGGCGGCCCACGCGGTCGGGCGTGTCGTCAACTGGGAGGAGGTACCCGGCGCGAGCCGGGCACGGACAGCCAGGTTACCGGGCCGTCGGCGGGCAGGTCAAAACGCACCTGCCCGCCGACGGCCGCGGCTCCCCTGACAACTAGGGCCTGCTGGCCTGCTCAGCCCCGGAAGTCGCCGCCGAGGTCGAGGTCCTCCAGCGGCACTGCCTGGCCGGACCCCGCACCGAACGGCGCGAAGTCGAGGTCCTCGTAGCCCGGCATGGAGTACATGAGGGCCTTGGCCTCCTCGGTCGGCTCGACGCGCACGTTGCGGTAGCGCGGCAGGCCGGTGCCGGCGGGGATGAGCTTGCCGATGATGACGTTCTCCTTCAGGCCCAGCAGCGGGTCGCTGCGCCCGTTGATCGCGGCATCGGTGAGCACGCGGGTGGTCTCCTGGAAGGAGGCCGCCGACAGCCAGGAGTCGGTCGCGAGCGAGGCCTTGGTGATGCCCATGAGCTCGGGCCGGCCGGACGCCGGCGCCCCGCCCTCGGCGACCACGCGGCGGTTCTCGGACTCGAAGCGCGCCCGCTCGGCGAGCTCGCCGGGCAGCAGGTCGGCGTCACCGGACTCGATGATCGTGACCCGGCGGAGCATCTGCCGGACGATCACCTCGATGTGCTTGTCGTGGATCGACACGCCCTGGCTGCGGTAGACCTCCTGGACCTCGTCCACGAGGTGCACCTGGACCGCGCGCGGCCCGAGGATGCGCAGCACCTGCTTGGGGTCGATGGCGCCCTGGATGAGCTTGTGGCCCACCTCGACGTGGTCGCCGTCGGCCACCAGCAGCCGCGACCGGCGCGACACCGGGTAGGCGTGCTCCTCGGAGCCGTCGTCCGGGGTGAGCACGACCTTGCGGGTGCGGTCGGTGTCCTCGATCGTGATCCGGCCCGACGCCTCGGCGATCGGGGCCACACCCTTGGGGGTGCGGGCCTCGAACAGCTCGACGACGCGCGGCAGGCCGTGGGTGATGTCGTCACCGGCCACACCACCGGTGTGGAAGGTGCGCATCGTCAGCTGCGTGCCGGGCTCGCCGATCGACTGGGCGGCGATGATGCCGACCGCCTCGCCGATGTCGACCAGCTTGCCGCTGGCGAGCGACCGGCCGTAGCACAGCGCGCAGGTGCCGACCTTGGACTGGCAGGTGAGCACCGAGCGCACCTTGACCTCGCGGACGCCGTGCGAGATCAGCATGTCGATCGACACGTCGCCGAGGTCGGTGCCGGCGCTCAGCACGACCTCGCCGTCGATGAGCACGTCGGCAGCCAGGCTGCGGGCGTAGACGCTCGTCTCGACGTCGTCGTGCTTGGTGAGCTGCCCGTTCGAGCCCTCGACAGCGATCGGGAGCACGAAGCCTCGCTCGGTGCCGCAGTCGTCCTCACGGACGATGACGTCCTGCGAGACGTCGACCAGGCGCCGGGTCAGGTAGCCCGAGTCGGCGGTGCGCAGCGCGGTGTCGGCCAGGCCCTTGCGGGCACCGTGGCTGGAGATGAAGTACTCCAGCACCGAGAAGCCCTCGCGGAAGTTCGACTTCACCGGGCGCGGGATGATCTCGCCCTTCGGGTTGGCGACCAGGCCGCGCATGCCGGCGATCTGACGCACCTGCATCCAGTTGCCTCGGGCGCCGGAGTTGACCATCCGGTAGATCGAGTTCGTGGAGGGCAGGTTCGCCTCCATCTCCTTCGCGATCTCGTTGGTGGCCTGGGTCCAGATCTCGATGAGCTCCTGACGGCGCTCGTCGTCGGTGATCAGACCGCGCTCGTACTGCCCCTGGACCTTCGCGGCCTTGGCCTCGTAGGACTCGAGGATCTCAGCCTTGCGCGGCGGGGTCACCACGTCGGAGATGGACACCGTGGTGCCCGAGCGGGTGCCCCAGTGGAACCCCGCCTCCTTGAGGGCGTCGAGCGTCGCGGCGACCTGCACCTTGGGGTAGCGCTCGGCGAGGTCGTTGACGATCGAGGACAGCCGCTTCTTGTCGACCGGCTCGTCGACGTAGGGGTAGTCGGCGGGCAGCGTCTCGTTGAACAGCGCGCGGCCGAGGGTGGTCTCCAGCAGCAGCCGGTCGCCCTCCTCGAAGCCCTCGGGTGCCTGCCAGCCCATCGGCGGGCGGACTCCCGGCAGTCGCAGCCGGATCGAGGCGTTGAGGTCGATCTCGTGCGAGTCGAGCGCCATGATCGCCTCGGCGACCGAGCCGAACACGCGCCCCTCCCCCACGGCCTCCGGCTTGCCCACGGTCAGGTGGAACAGGCCGATGATCATGTCCTGGGTGGGCATGGTCACGGGTCGGCCGTCGGCCGGCTTGAGGATGTTGTTGCTCGAGAGCATCAGCACCCGTGCCTCGGCCTGGGCCTCGGCGGACAGGGGCAGGTGGACGGCCATCTGGTCGCCGTCGAAGTCGGCGTTGAAGGCCGAGCAGACCAGCGGGTGGATCTGGATGGCCTTGCCCTCGACCAGCTGGGGCTCGAAGGCCTGGATGCCCAGCCGGTGCAGCGTCGGTGCGCGGTTCAGCAGCACCGGGTGCTCGGTGATGACCTCCT
>CAXTEJ010000050.1:0-23361 GCA_964243295.1 uncultured Actinomycetales bacterium
CCTCGGTCTTGTACCCGATGTCGAGCAGGACCTCGTCGCGGTCGACCTTGACGATCACGCCCTCGACGATGTCGCCGTCGTTGAAGTACTTGATCGTCTCGTCGATCGCGGCCATGAAGTCCTCGGCCGAACCGATGTCGTTGATCGCGACCTGGGGGCGGGTCGTCTCGATGGTGCTGGCAGTCATGTAGGGGGGGCTCCGTTGCGGACAGGGAATCGTGGGGGGGGCACGGCGTCGTGGTGGTCCGGCCCCGCTGGCGGGGACGGCAGGCACGGTGACGTGGTCGCACAGGTGCGACACAGCAGGGTATCGACCGCGCGCGCAGCGGGTCAACGCGGGCGCCCTCGCGCGAGAGGATGACGCGTGCCCCCACGCCCGCGACCGCCCGCCCAGCCGCTGCGCTCCCTGACCGCTCCCCCGCCGCCCGTGGCCGACGTCCGACGGCGTGGTGCCGGTGACGCCGAGACCGTCGTCGCCAACCGCCGCTGGTGGGACGCGCAGGCCCCCGGCTACTACGACGAGCACGGCACGTTCCTCGGTGACGACCGCTTCGTGTGGTGCCCCGAGCGGCTCGACGAGGCCGATGCGCACCTGCTGGGCGACGTCGCCGGACGCCGGGTGCTGGAGGTCGGCTGCGGCGCCGCGCAGTGCTCGCGCTGGCTGCAGGGCGCCGGGGCGCAGGTCGTCGCCACCGACCTGTCGGCGGGGATGCTGCACCGCTCGCGACTCATCGACGCCGGCCGCGACCGCCCCGTGCCGCTCGCCCAGGCCGACGCCACCCGGCTGCCCTTCGCCGACGCGTCCTTCGACCTCGCCTGCTCGGCCTACGGCGCGGTGCCCTTCGTCGCCGACTCGGCCGCGGTCATGCGCGAGGTCGCGCGGGTGCTGCGTCCTGGCGGCCGCTGGGTGTTCTCGGTCAGCCACCCGCTGCGCTGGGCGCTGCCCGACGACCCGGGGCCAGACGGGCTGGTGGTCCGCTCCTCCTACTTCGACCGCACCCCCTACGTCGAGCAGGCGGACGACGGCACCGCCGTCTACGTCGAGCACCACCGCACGCTGGGCGACCGGGTGCGCGAGGTCGTGGCCGCCGGCCTGGTGCTCGAGGACCTCGTCGAGCCCGAGTGGCCGGTCGGGCACGAGCAGACCTGGGGCGGGTGGAGCGCCCTGCGCGGCCGCCTCGTGCCGGGCACCGCGATCCTGCGCTGCCGACGTCCGGGCTGAGGTGGCACGGCGGGTCAGTGACCGGCCTGCTCCCACGACCGGCCGGCACCGACGGACACCTCGAGCGGCACCGACAGGTCGGCGGCGCTGCCCATCGCCTCGCGCACCAGGGCCTCGAGCTGGTCACGCTCGCCGGGCGCGACCTCGAGCACCAGCTCGTCGTGCACCTGCAGCAGCAGCCGCGAGCGCAGCGCGTTCTCGCCGATGGCGGCCTGCAGGCGGAGCATCGCGACCTTGATGATGTCGGCGGCCGAGCCCTGGATCGGCGCGTTCAGCGCCATCCGCTCGGCCCCCTCGCGGCGCTGCCGGTTGTCGCTGGTGAGGTCGGGCAGGTAGCGGCGACGGCCGAGCATCGTCTCGGTGTAGCCGGTGCGGCGGGCGACGTCGACCACCTCGCGCAGGTAGTCGCGCACCCCGCCGAAGCGGTCGAAGTAGTCCTCCATCAGACCCTTGGCCTCGTCGACGCCTATGCGCAGCTGCCGCGAGAGGCCGAAGGCCGACAGCCCGTAGGCCAGGCCGTAGCTCATCGCCTTGACCTTCGACCGCATCGCCGGGGTGACCTCGCCGGTCGGCACCCCGAAGACGCGAGCGCCGACGTACCGGTGGAGGTCCTCGCCGGTGCGGAACGCCTCGATGAGCCCGGAGTCGCCGGACAGGTGGGCCATGATCCGCATCTCGATCTGGCTGTAGTCGGCGGTCAGCAGGCACTCGCCCCGGGGCCCGACGACGAACGCCTCCCGGATCTGGCGTCCCTCCTCGGTGCGGATCGGGATGTTCTGCAGGTTGGGGTCGGTCGAGCTGAGCCGTCCGGTCGCCGCGATCGTCTGGTTGTACGTCGTGTGGATCCGGCCGTCGTCGGCCACCGTCTTGAGCAGCCCCTCGACCGTCTGCCGCAGCCGCGAGACGTCACGGTGGCGCAGCAGGGACTCGAGGAACGGGTGGGGGCTCTTGGCGAACAGGTCGACCAGGGCCTCGGCGTCGGTGGTGTAGCCGGTCTTGGTGCGCTTGGTCTTGGGCATGCCGAGCTCGTCGAACAGCACTGCCTGCAGCTGCTTGGGCGAGCCCAGGTTGAGGGTGCGCGCGGCGCCGTCGGCGCCCGGCGGCAGGGCGGCGTGGGCGTCGGCGTGGGCCTCGCGGACGCTGTCGGCGAAGTCCTGCTCCAGCGCCTGCAGCCGGTCGAGGTCGACCGCGATGCCGGTGCGCTCCATGTCGGCGAGCACCAGCACGAGCGGCAGCTCGACGTCGCGCAGCAGGGCGGATGCGTTCTGCGCCGCCATCTCGGCGTCGAGGGCGTCGGCGAGGTCGAGCACCGCGCGGGCCCGCACCATCGCCTGCTCGGCGTCGTCGGTGTCGGAGCCGGTGTCGAGGGTCAGCTGGCCGTCGTCGGTGGCGTCCTCGAGGCGCAGCTCACGGCTGAGGTGGCGCAGCACCAGGTCGGCGAGGTCGTAGGAACGCTGGTCGGGGCGCACCAGGTAGGCCGCCAGCGCGGTGTCGCTCACCGTCCCGCGCAGGTCGAGGCCGCGGGCTGCGAGCGCCAGCAGCGGCCCCTTGACGTCGTGGAGCGCCTTGGGCTGCGAGCGGTCGACCAGCCACGCCGCGACCGCGGCGTCGTCGTCGGGTGACAGGTCGAGCAGGTCGACGTAGGCGGCGGCGCCGTCGGGCGTGGCGAGCGCGAGGCCGCGGGCGTCACCGGTGCCGCGCGCCCAGCTGCCGACGACGTGGACGCCCGCGCGCACGCCGGCCGGGGCGTGCTCGGCCAGCCACGCCGCGACAGCGCCTTCGCCAAGCCGCGACGTGGCGAGGTCGAAGCCGCCCTCGGCCTCCGGGACCGCCGCCTCGACGGTCGCGAACAGCCGGTCGCGCAGCACCCGGAACTCCAGGCCGTCGAAGACCTGGTGCACCTCGTCGCGCTCCCACTGCCGGCGCCCGAGGTCGGCGGGGGTGAGCTCGAGGTCGAGGTCGCGCACGAGTGCGTTGAGGCGGCGGTTGCGCAGCACGCCGTCGAGGTGCTCGCGCAGGCTCTCGCCTGCTTTGCCCTTCACCTGGTCGACGTGGGCCACGACGCCGGTCAGGTCGCCGTACTGCACGAGCCACTTGGCCGCCGTCTTGGGGCCGACGCCCGGCACGCCGGGCAGGTTGTCGCTGGACTCGCCCACCAGCGCCGCGAGATCGGAGTAGCGCTCCGGGGTGACGAGGTAGCGCTCGAGGACCATCTCGGGCGTCATGCGCCACAGGTCTGAGACGCCCCGCACCGGGTAGAGCACCGTGCTGTCGGGAGTGACGAGCTGGAAGGTGTCGCGGTCGCCGGAGCAGATGAGCACCTGCATGCCGTCGGCCAGGGCCTGGGTCGTGAGCGTCGCGATGACGTCGTCGGCCTCGTAGCCCTCCTTGGTGACCACCGGGATGCGCAGCGCGTCGAGCACCTCGCGGATCAGCGAGACCTGGCCGCGGAAGTCGTCGGGGGTCGAGGCCCGACCGGCCTTGTACTCGGCGTACTCCTCGGTACGGAAGGTCTGCCGCGAGACGTCGAAGGTCACCGCGACGTGCGAGGGCTTCTCGTCGCGCAGCAGGTTGATGAGCATCGAGGTGAACCCGTAGACCGCGTTGGTCGGCTGGCCCGTCGAGGTCGAGAAGTTCTCGACCGGCAGGGCGAAGAACGCGCGGTAGGCCAGCGAGTGCCCGTCGAGCAGCATGAGGGTGCGCGGGCCGACGGGCTCGGGGCCCTTCGGGAACCGAGCCTTCGTGGCGGGCGCGTCGAGCGGGGCCGCCGTGGCCTCCGGCTCGGACGACGGAGCGACAGCGGGCGCGTCGGCGGTGGTGCGGCTCGGGCTCACGGCGATCAGCCTAGGGCCGCCCACCGACAGCCCGACGACGAGCGCTCAGCCGACCGAACCGACCGGCCGACCGCGCAGCGCGATGGCCCGGCTGTGGGCCCGCAGCGACCGGCGGCGGGTCACCGTGGCCTCGACCCGGGGGTCGGCCTGGGGCGTGAGGCGACGGCGCAGCGCCGGGACCGAGGTCACGCGCCGCACCACGAACGGCGAGAAGCCGAGGCGGGCGAAGAAGCGCTGACCCTCGCGGCCCAGGGCCGGCACGCTGGTCGAGACCTGCCCGGCGCCGACGAGCTCGGCGTGCGTGGTGGCGCGGGCGATGAGGGCGTGGGCGGCGCCGAGGCGGCGGGCCTGCGGCAGGACGTACAGGTGCTCGATCGACACCGCGGGGTCGCCGAGCAGCGGCAGCAGCGGCCCGGTCGACAGCACGAGGAAGCCGATGTCGTGGGGCAGGTCGCACAGGTCGGCGCCGAGGCCGTCGTAGGAGGCGATGAACGCGGTGACGTCCTCGCGCTCGAGAGCCACCCGCAGATCGGCGAGGACGTCGGCGACCTTGGGGGCCGGGCCCCTCACGGGTTGCCGGCAGGCCACCCACAGGCTCGCGAGAACCTGCAGGTCGGAGCCGCTGGGGTCGACCCCGCGCACGTGCACCTGTGAACGCGTCACTGATCCTCCTGCTGACAGGCCCCGGTCCCCCCACGGGACGGCTTGTGGTCTGCTGGGTCGATCCGGGCCGAACACTACGACCTCGTAGGCCCTCGCGGCACCCCCGGTCCGAACAGTGTGGAGGAGTTCGCCGTGGTCCGCGGTGCCGGAACCGCTCTGAACGTCGCGACGGTGGTCGCCGGCTCAGGGGTGGGCATGCTGCTCGGGTCACGGATGCCCGCGCGCACCCGCGACGTCGTCACCGACGCGCTGGGGCTGGTGACGCTGCTGGCGGCTGCGCTGTCGGCCGCGGCCGTGCTGGACGAGCCGCTGCGCGAGGCCGTCGGGTCGGGCGCCGTCCTGGTCGTGCTCGGCAGCCTGCTGCTCGGCGGCGTGGTCGGCTCGCTGCTGCGCGTCGAGGACCGCCTCGAGCAGCTCGGCGGCCGGTTGCAGGCTGTCAGCGGCGGTCGTGCCGAGGCTCGGCCGGCGGGCGACGCGGACCCCGCCGTCACCGGCCGCACCGACGATCCGGGCGGGACGGTCGCCGCCGAGGTCGCGCACGAGCGGTTCGTCCAGGGCTTCCTGACCGCGTCGCTCGTGTTCTGCGTCGGGCCGCTGACCATCCTCGGGGCGCTCAGTGACGGCCTCGGCCGCGGCATCGACCAGCTGGCGCTGAAGGCCACGCTCGACGGCTTCGCGGCCATCGCGTTCGCCTCGACGTTCGGTGTGGGCGTCATGGCGTCGGCGCTGACGGTCGCGGTGGTGCAGGGCGCCCTGACGCTCGTCGGGGCCCTGCTGGGCACCGTGCTGCCCGACGCCTCGATCAGCGCCCTGACCGCGACCGGTGGGCTGCTGCTCGTCGGGACGGGACTGCGGCTGCTGCGCGTGCGGCAGGTGCCGGTGGGCGACCTGCTGCCCGCCCTGGCCGTCGCTCCCCTGCTCACCCAGCTGGTCGTCGTCCTGCGCTGAGGTCGACCTCAACCGCAGCTCGACTCCCGTGACCGCCGAGGGTGCGCTACCAGGCGAGACTCCATCCCCGGGTTTGTAACGCTTGGGACACGAGGTCATCTCGGGTGCGGCGTCCCCGTGTCTCAGGCGCCTGAGCGGGCTAGCCTCCGCGAACATGACCTTGCGCTTGCCGTCACATCGACGGCGGGCAACCCCTCGAAGGAGACACTTCATGACGCGCCGCAGTCTCAGCTGGCGAATTGTCGGCACCGGAGCTGTTGCCACCCTGGCGCTTGCGGGCTGCGGCGGCTCCGACGCCACGGACACCGCCGCCTCGCCCACGACCTCGGCTTCGGCCTCGACGTCCGCGAGCACGACGGCTGGCGCCGGCTCGAAGGCCGACGGCACGCTCACGGTCGGCACGCTGCTTCCTCAGACGGGCTCACTGGCCTTCCTCGGCCCGCCGGAGTTCGCGGGCGTCGGCCTGGCCGTCAAGGAGATCAACGCCGCAGGTGGCGTGCTCGGCAAGCCGATCGTCCAGGTCGACTCCGACTCGGGGGACACCTCGACCGACATCGCATCGCAGTCGGTCGACCGACTGCTGTCGCAGAAGGTCGACGCCATCGTCGGCGCCGCGTCCTCGGGCGTCTCCCTGACCGTCATCGACAAGATCACCGGCGCCGGCGTCATCGAGATCTCGCCGGCCAACACCTCGCCGACGTTCACCGACTACGCCGACAAGGGCCTCTACTTCCGAACCGCCCCCTCGGACGTGCTGCAGGGCCGCGTGCTGGGCGACCTCATCCTGGGTGACGGGTTCTCCAACGTCGGCATCCTCGCCCTTCAGGACCCGTACGGAACCGGCTTGGCCGAGAACGTCACCAAGTCCGTCAAGGACGGTGGCGGCGACGTCGTCGCGACGGAGATCTACGACCCCAAGGCAGCCACGTTCTCTGCCGAGGTGGGCAAGATCAAGGCCGCCAACCCGGACGCGATCGCGCTGATCTCGTTCGACGAGGCAAAGAAGATCGTCCCTGAGATGGTCAAGCAGGGCATCGACATGAACACGGTCTACTTCGTCGACGGCAACCTCGCCGACTACTCGAAGGACTTCCCGAAGGGCACTCTCGACGGCGCGAAGGGCACCCAGCCCGGCGTCGTGGCCAATGCGTCCTTCCAGGCCCGGCTCAAGTCGATCGACCCGAAGCTGACCGTGTACAACTACGGCCCCGAGTCGTTCGACGCCACGGTCGTCACGGCCCTCGCAGCCGTGGCGGCGAAGTCGGACGCCGGCACCGAGGTCGCGAAGCAGATGATGGCGGTGTCGACGGGCGGTACCAAGTGCATGACCTTCGCTGACTGCACGAAGCTGATCGCCGCGGGTACCGACATCGACTACGACGGCGTCTCCGGCCCGATCGAGTTCTCGGAGAAGGGTGACCCGACCGAGGCCACGGTCGGCATCTACCAGTACGGCGCGACCAACACCTTCAGCTTCCTCGAAGGCAAGGCCGGCAAGATCTGACCGAGGCACTGACGCCGAGGGGCAGGGAGTCGGGGAACATCCCGGCCCCTGCCCCTCCGCATGTCGCATCCGGTACCACCAGCGGAAGCGGTGCAGCACAGAGGGCACCTCGGCTGTGAGCCGGGGTGCCCTCCTGCGTGCAGGCGTCAGGCGGTGGCGAGCGTGCCGAGGTAGAGCTCGATCACCTTGGGGTCGTTCATCAGCTCGCGGCCGGTGGCCGTGTAGGCGTTGCGGCCCTGGTCGAGCACGTAGCCACGGTCGCAGATCTGCAGGCAGCGGCGAGCGTTCTGCTCCACCATGATGACCGCGACACCGGCCTTGTTGATCTGCCGGGTGCGGATGAACACCTCGTCCTGCAGCGCCGGCGACAGGCCAGCTGACGGCTCGTCGAGCAGCAGCACCGAGGGCTCCATCATCAGCGCTCTGCCCATGGCGACCATCTGCCGCTCGCCGCCCGACAAGGAGCCTGCGCGCTGTTTGCGCCGGGTGCCGAGGGTCGGGAACAGGCTGGTGACGAACTCGAACCGCTCCTTGAACTTTCTTGGGGTCTGGAACACCCCCATCTCGAGGTTCTCCTCGATCGTCAGCGCGGTGAACACGTTGTTCGTCTGAGGCACGAAACCGACACCACGGGTGACCAGCTTGTTCGCCCTCATGCCGGTGATGTCGTCGCCGCGCAGCGTCACGCTGCCCTCGCGGATGTTCACCAGGCCGAACAGCGCCTTCAGCAGCGTCGACTTCCCGGCGCCGTTCGGGCCGATGATGCCCACCAGCTCGTCGGGTCGGACGTGGAGGTCGCAGCCGTTGAGGATGTTGACGCCCGGCAGGTAGCCAGCGTGCACGTTGTCCGCTATCAGCAGCGCGTCGTCGGGGACGACGGACGACGCGGGCCGGTTGCCGCCGGCGGTGTCGTCGGGTTCGGGGGCCGGATGGCTCATGCGGGATCTCCGTCGACGGGTCCGTGCTCGGGCACCCTCCCGGGTGACGTGCCGGGGAACGTGCTGGGTGATGAGGCTGGCGCCCGGGGCGCCTCGCCGATCTCGGTGGCGAGCTCGGCCTCGGCCAGCGCCAGCTGGGCCCGCTCGTCCTCGTCGCTGAGCGGCGCGTCGTGGTGGCCGCCCAGGTAGGCGTCGATGACGGCGGGGTTCGCCATCACCGCGGCCGGGGGTCCTTCGGCCACGATGGCGCCCTGCGCCATGACGATCGCCCAGTCGGCGATGTCGCGGACCATGTCCATGTCATGCTCGACGAACAGCACCGTCATGCCCTGCTCGCGCAGGTCCTTGACGTGCCCGAGCAGCGACTGGGTGAGCGCCGGGTTCACGCCTGCCATCGGCTCGTCCAGCATCACCATCTCGGGGCCGACCATCAGGGCCCGCGCCATCTCCAGCAGCTTGCGCTGTCCGCCGCTGAGGCTGCCGGCGAGGTCGTCCCGCTTGGTGTCGAGCTTGAACCGGGCCAGCAGCTCGTCGGCCCGCGCCGTGACGGTCTTCTCCTGCGCGCCCCACAGCGGCTTCAGCATGGCGGCGAGCAGGCTCTCGCCGCGTTGGCCGGTGGCGCCCAGCCGCATGTTCTCGATCACCGTCAGCCGGTTGAGCGACTTCGTCAGCTGGAACGTGCGCACCATCCCCCGGCGCGCCACCTTGTACGACGGGACGCCGGACAGCGGCTTGCCGTTGAACGACCAGCGCCCGTCGTCCGGCTTGTCGAAACCGGTGAGCAGGTTGAACAGCGTCGTCTTGCCGGCGCCGTTCGGGCCGATCAGGGCGGTGATGGCGCCGCGCTGGATCTCGAGGTGCTTGACGTCGACGGCGGTCAGGCCGCCGAACCGGCGCTGCACGTCGTCCGCGACGAGGATCGGGTCGGGCTTGGCGGAGCCGGGAACCTGCTCAGCGGTGCTCAGCACCGCGTGCAGCTCAGCCTTGCGACCGCCACCGGCGGGGGACGTGGGGTCGATGGTCTTGTCATCTGGCATCGAGTGCCAGCTCCTTCCGGTCACCGAAGATGCCCTGCGGACGGAAGATGATCAACAGCATCAGCGCGAGACCTACCAGCATGAACCGCACCTGGCCGGTCTGCGAGGTGCTCATGACCGAGCTGGGGATGATGCCGCTCGTGATGGCCTGGTTGAGCACGTTGTCGGTCAGGGACAGCACGACCCAGAAGACGGCCGCTCCGACCACCGGCCCGAGCACACGCGCGGCGCCACCCAGGATGAGCACGGTGTAGGCGAAGAACGTGAGCTCGGTGCCGTAGAGGTCCGGCTGCACGGCCGCGCGCCCGAGCGCCAGCATGAAGCCGCCGAGGCTGCCGAGCACACCGCCGATCACCAGCGCCTGCATCTTGTACGCGTACACGTTCTTGCCGAGGCTGCGGATCGCGGTCTCGTCCTCGCGGATGCCCTTGATCACCCGTCCCCACGGGCTGCGCATCAGCAGGAACACGATGACCGAGCAGATGACGACCAGGCTCCAGCCGACGATCAGCACCCAGGCGGTGCGCGCGTCGTAGCTGAACCACCCGACGCCGTAGGTGCCCTCAGTCAGGGGGTTGAGCGCGTAGAAGCCGCTGGAGAAGTTCGACAGGCCGTTCGAGCCGCCGGTCTGGTCGCGCAGCGAGGCCGACCTGACGATGAGGCGGAAGATCTCCGCCGCTGCGATCGTGACGATCGCCAGGTAGTCGGCGCGCAGCCGCAAGGTCGGGATCCCCAGGAGCAGTGCGAGCACCACGGCGCCGGCCAGGCCGATCAGGATGCCCACACCGAACGGCAGCCCGGCGATCGCCACCGAGATCGCGACGCCGTACGCCGCCACGCCGAGGAACGCCGCCTGACCGAAGTTCAGCAGGCCGGTGTAACCGAAGTGCACGTTGAGGCCGATCGCCGCCAGGGCGTAGATGATCGTGTCGAGTCCGATCCCCGCCCGCAGGGCGTTCTGGATGATGTTGCCCCAGTCCATGACAGTGCCTCCTTGCTGCGTTCAGCCGACGCGCTGGGCGCGGCCCAGGATTCCCTGAGGACGGAAGAGCAGGATGAGGATCAAGATGCCCAGGGCGCCGACGCTCTTCAGCTCGGTCGGGATCACCAACGTGGACATCTCGACGAACAAGCCGACCACGATCGAGCCGACCAGCGCACCGAACGCCGTGCCGAGCCCGCCGAGCGTGACGGCGGCGAAGATCAGCAGGAGGATCTGGAACCCCATCTGGAAGCTGACCTGCTGCGCGATCCCCAGCAGAACGCCCGACAGGCCTGCCAGCGCAGCGCCGCTGACCCAGACGATGCTGATCACCCGGTCGACGTCGATGCCCGACGCCGACGCCAGCGACGGGTTGTCCGCGACTGCGCGGGTGGCCTTGCCGAGCCGGGTGCGGAGCAGGAAGTACGCCACCGCGAGCAGCGCGACGACGCAGATGGCCATGCTCAGGTAGTCGAGCGCGGTCAGTGTGATCGAACCGGGCCCGATCGCCTGCTGCCCCTGAGCGCCCTTGAACGAGAGCGTCGAACCACCGAACTGGAACAGGAACGCGTACCGCAGCAGGATGGACAGGCCGATCGACACGATCATCGCGGCGATCAAGCCGGTGCCTCGCCGGCGCAACGGTTTCCACAACCCCGCATCGAGCAGCCAGCCGAACGCGCCGCAGACGACGACCGTGAGGACGGTGGCGAGCAGCAGCGGGACACCGAGCTGGGTGTTGAACACGTACGCGGTCAGGCCGCCGACCGTGACGAGCTCGCCGTGCGCGAAGTTCGTCAGCCCTGTGGTGCCGAAGATCAACGACAGCCCGACGGCGGCGAGAGCGATCAGCAGGCCGAACCTCAGCCCCTGCGCAGCCCGGTTCAGCACCTGGTCACCGCGGCTCTCGACAACCCGCGTGTCAGCGCCGAAGGCGAACAGCACCGACTTCTGCTGGTTCCCGTTCACCGCCGTGGTCACCGGGTTGCGGTCGGCGTTGCGCAGTGCCACTCCCTCGGGCAGCGTCGCGGTGTCGAGCTCGACGCTGTAGCTGCCAGGCCCGGGGACGGGGATCACCCACCGGCCCTGGGCGTTGCTCGCGACCTTAGCGGAGAAACCACCGGCGCCCGTTGCGGTCACCGTGACGTTCGGCAAGGGCGTTCCGGCGTTGCGGAGCAGGCCTTGGACGGTCTCGCCCCCCGCCGTGCTGCTGGCCACAGCCGCAGGTGCAGCGAGGCAGACGACGGCGATCACCGTGCCGATGATCGTCAGTGCCACCCGGGCGGCATGCTTGAGCACCGGCTGCCCTCCATTCCATTACATCGCTTGATGGCGATCGTGCGGTCCATCCCGCTCTGCACAGGAATCGTCGCGGACTCTACCCCGCGCTCATCACCCGTAGGACACTCACCACGCACGGCGCTCAGTCGTGTCTCGGCTGTTACCTGCGCCTGTCGCGGGCCCAGCGCCAGCTGACGCATCACGTCACGACGCCCCGTGTGGCTCGTCGGCCCGGGCGCCTCACCCGTTGATGTCGGCGGCCGCGTGGGTGGCCCGGCGGTAGCCGTCGCAACGCTCACAGCAGGTGCTGCCGGGCGCCGACGAAGGCTGGTCGGGCGTGGCGGCGGGCGATCGTCAGGCGGGTTCGGACATCCCGCTCACGACGGCGTCGGAGACCTCGCGCATCGACAGCCGGCGGTCCATGGAGGTCTTCTGGATCCAGCGGAACGCCTCGGGCTCGGACAGCCCCAGCTTCTTCATCAGCACGCCCTTGGCGCGGTCGACGTGCTTGCGGGTCTCGAACCGCTCGCCGAGGTCGGCCACCTCCGCCTCGAGCGCCGCGATCTGGGCGTAGCGCGACACGGCGATCTCGATCGCGGGCACCAGGTCGGCGCGCGTGAACGGCTTGACCACGTAGGCCATGGCCCCGGCGTCGCGGGCCCGCTCGACCAGCTCGGCCTGGGAGAAGGCGGTGAGCATGACGCACGGCGCGATGCCCGCCCGCCCGATCTGCTCGGCCGCCGACAGACCGTCGAGCACCGGCATCTTGACGTCGAGCACCACCAGGTCGGGGCGCAGCTCCTGGGTCAGCCGCACGGCCTCCTCGCCGTCGCCGGCCTGGCCGACGACGTCGTAGCCCTCCTCGGTGAGCATCTCGACCAGGTCGAGGCGGATCAGCGCCTCGTCCTCGGCGACGACCACACGGCGGGCGGACGGGGGGGTGCTGGACGCGGGCGCAGGCATGGGCGGAAGTGTATGGGACACCCGCTACCCTCGTCGGGTCGCGCCCACGTGCGGAGGTCGGCCCCCGCCGAGCGTCCGCCACGTCGTCCGTCGGGCCGCGCGCCGGGTTGGTGGAACGGTATACACGGTGGTCTCAAACACCACTGCCCGAGAGGGCTTGCGGGTTCGAGTCCCGCACCCGGCACGACTGTCGCCCGTCACCGGCGGCGCCGCCACGACAACCGCTGCGGCGCAGCCTGAGCGGCACAGCAGACGCTGCGCCGATCGCCAGCAGCGGCGGGTCAGGCGCCGTCACCCTCCGGCCGCCAGGTGGGGTCCATCTCGTCGCGGTAGGCGGGCGCGACGCCGTCCTGTGCGTCACCCATGCGGTGCACGCGCAGCGCGTTCGTGGAACCGGGGATGCCGGGGGGCGACCCCGCGACGATGATCACGAGGTCGCCGCGCTGCAGCCGGCCCTCCTCGAGCAGGATCTGGTCGACCTGGCGCGCCATCTCGTCGGTGTGCTTGACGAACGGGGTGCGGTAGGTCTGCACGCCCCAGCTGAGCGCGAGCTGGGAGCGCACGACGGGCTCGGGCGTGAACGCGATGAGCGGGATCTTGCTGCGCAGCCGTGACATGCGGCGGGCGGAGTCGCCGCCCTGGGTGAACGTGACGAGCATCGTCACGTCGAGCTGGGCGCCGATGGTCGCGGCCGCGGCGGTGATGGCACCACCGCGGGTGCGCGGCTGCGTGCCGAGCGGGGCGATGCGCTCGAGGCCGTGCTCCTCGGTGTTCGCGATGATGCGGGCCATCGTCTGCACCGCGGTGATGGCGTGCTTGCCGACGCTGGTCTCCCCCGACAGCATCAGCGCGTCGGCGCCGTCGAGCACCGCGTTGGCGCAGTCGGAGGCCTCGGCGCGCGTGGGCCGGGAGTTCTCGATCATCGACTCGAGCATCTGCGTCGCGACGATGACGGGCTTGGCCTGGCGGCGCGCCAGCTCGACCGCGCGCTTCTGCACCAGCGGCACCTGCTCGAGCGGCAGCTCGACGCCGAGGTCGCCGCGGGCGACCATGATCGCGTCGAACGCGTCGACGATCTCGACGAGGTTGTCGACCGCCTGCGGCTTCTCGACCTTGGCGATGACCGGCAGCCGCACGCCCTCCTCGTCCATGATCGCGTGGACGGCTTCGATGTCGGCCGCGCTGCGGACGAACGACAGCGCGATCCAGTCCGCGCGCAGCCGCAGCGCCCACCGCAGGTCGGCCTCGTCCTTGTCGGACATCGCAGGGACGCTCACCGCGACGCCGGGCAGGTTCAGGCCCTTGTGGTTGGAGACCACGCCGCCCTCGAGCACCCGCGTGGTGACGCGCGTGGCATCGACCGACACGACCTCGACCGCGACCTTGCCGTCGTCGATAAGGATGCGGTCGCCCGGGCGCGCGTCGCCGGGCAGGCCCTTGTAGGTGGTGCCGACGAGGTCCTTGTCGCCCGGGACGTCCTCGGTGGTGATGGTGAAGATGTCGCCGTCCTTCAGCTCGACCGGGCCGGAGGCGAAGTTGGCGAGCCGGATCTTGGGGCCCTGCAGGTCGACCAGCACCGCGACGCTGCGGCCGGCCGCCTCGGCCGCGGTGCGGACGTTCGCGTAGACCTGCTCGTGGTCGGCGTAGCTGCCGTGGCTGAGGTTGAGTCGAGCGACGTCCATGCCGGCCGCCACGAGCTGGTGGAGGGCCTCCTGGGACGACGTCGCGGGGCCGAGGGTGCAGACGATCTTGGCGCGGCGCATGGGGTCCATGTTAGTGCCGTGCGCGGCGCGACCTGCGACGCGAGCCTCGCCGCGGCCGGGTCACAGCCGCGCGACCAGCGCCTCGCTGAAGGTGGCCAGGTCGTCGGGGCCCCGGCTCGTGAGCAGCGGGCCCGCGCCGTGGTCGTCGACGACGAGCTCGCGGTCGACCCACGTCGCGCCGGCGTTGACGAGGTCGGTGCGAAGGCTCGGCCACGAGGTCAGGGTGCGACCGCGGACGCCGCGCGCCTCGATGAGGGTCCACGGCGCGTGGCAGATGGCGGCGACGGGCTTGCCGGACGCCAGGAAGTCCGAGACGAAGGCGACCGCGACCTCGTCGGTGCGCAGGGCGTCGGGGTTGGCGACGCCGCCGGGCAGCACCAGCGCGGCGTAGTCGTCGACGTCCGCGCCGTCGACCTCGACGTCGACGTCGACGTCGAACAGCTCGCCCCGGTCGAGGTGGTGGAAGGCCTGCACGGTGCCGGACGACGGGGCCAGCAGCACGGGCTGGGCGCCGGCTGCCTCGACCGCCTGCCACGGGTGGGTGAGCTCGACCTGCTCGAAACCCTCCGCTGCGACGAGGAAGGCGACCTTCTTCTGGCTCACGCTGGCACCTCCGCGGTGTGGGGAGGTCCCAGCGTGGCGCCGGCGCCGGGACGCCGCGAGCGCGCGCCCCGCTGCGGTGGCGCCCGGTCAGGCGGCGATCGGTCAGGCGGCGATCGGTCGGGCGGCCAGCGGTCAGGCGGCCAGCGGTCAGCGATCAGGCGACGAGCGGCCGGTCGGTGGGCCGCACCGGCGCGGGCAGCGTCGTCTCGCCGGTGAGGAAGCGGTCGACGGCCGCCGCGCACGAGCGGCCCTCGGCGATCGCCCACACGATGAGCGACTGGCCGCGCCCGGCGTCGCCGGCGACGAAGACGCCCGGCACCGAGGACGCGAACTGGTCGTCGCGGGCGACGTTGCCGCGGGCGTCGAGGTCGACACCCAGCTGCGCCAGCACCGAGTCGGGCTCGGGGCCGGTGAAGCCCATGGCAAGCAGCACCAGCTGGGCGGGGATCTGCCGCTCGCTGCCCGCCACCGGCTGGAACCGGCCGTCGACGAGCTCGACGTCGACGAGCTCGAGGGCGCTGACCTGACCGTCGGGCGTGCCGACCAGGCGCTGGGTGTTGACCGCGTAGACCCGGTCGCCACCCTCCTCGTGGGCGCTCGCGACCCGGTAGGTCATCGGGTACGTCGGCCACGGCTGGGCACCCGGACGCTCCTGCGGCGGCCGCGGCATGATCTCCAGCTGGGTCACCGAGCGGGCCTGCTGCCGCAGGGCCGTGCCCAGGCAGTCGGCGCCGGTGTCGCCGCCGCCGATGATGACGACGTCCTTGCCCTCGGCGCTGACCAGGCCCGGCGCGTCCTCGCCGAGCGCTGCGCGGTTGGCTGGCGGGAGAAACTGCATCGCCTGCAGCACACCGCCGAGCTCGCGGCCGGGCACCGGCAGGTCACGGCCCACGGTCGAGCCGACGGCGAGCACGACGGCGTCGTAGCGGCTGCGCAGCTGAGGGCCGGTGATGTCGTCGCCGATCGCGACGCCGGGGCGAAAGCGCGTGCCCTCGGCAGCCATCTGGGCGAGGCGGCGGTCGAGCACCGCCTTCTCCATCTTGAACTCCGGGATGCCGTAGCGCAGCAGCCCGCCGATCCTGTCGGCGCGCTCGTAGACGGCCACGGTGTGTCCCGCGCGCGTCAGCTGCTGGGCGACCGCGAGGCCGGCCGGGCCGCTGCCGACGACGGCGACGGTCTTGCCGGTGAGCCGCTCGGGCAGCAGCGGGGTGACCGCGTGGCGCGCGAACGCCTCGTCGGCGATCGAGACCTCGACCTGCTTGATGGTGACCGGCGGCTGGTTGATGCCGAGCACGCAGGACGTCTCACACGGCGCGGGGCACAGCCGGCCGGTGAACTCAGGAAAGTTGTTGGTCGCGTGCAGGCGCTCGATGGCCTCCGACCAGTCGTCGCGCCACACCAGGTCGTTCCACTCGGGGATGAGGTTGCCGAGCGGACAACCGCTGTGGCAGAACGGGATGCCGCAGTCCATGCAGCGCCCGGCCTGGCGCCGCAGGGCACCCGCCGAGTTGGCCTCGTAGACCTCGCGCCAGTCCTGCAACCGGATGGGCACGGGACGCCGGGGCGGCAGCTCGCGCTCGCGGACGGTGAGAAAGCCCCTGGGGTCAGCCACGAGAAGCCTCCGTGATGCGGGTCCAGACCTCGTCGCCGTCCAGGTCGAGCCCCTCGGCGCTCGCCTGGGCCCGCACCTGCACGACGATGCGGTAGTCGCGGGGCAGGATCTTGGTGAAGCGGGCTGCCGAGTCGTCCCAGTTCTCGAGCAGCGCCTGCGCGACCGTCGAGCCGGTCTCCTCCTGGTGGCGGACCACCAGCGCCCGCACCAGCTCGGCGTCGTCGCGGGTGAGCGAGCTGAGCTCGACCTCACCGCTCGCCATGGTGCCGGGGTTCATGCGGCCGCGCTGCAGGTCGAGCACGTACGCCGTACCGCCCGACATGCCGGCCGCCACGTTGCGCCCGGTGGCGCCGAGCACGAGCACCGTGCCGCCGGTCATGTACTCGAGCGCGTGGTCGCCCACGCCCTCCACGACCGCGGTGGCGCCGGAGTTGCGGACGCAGAAGCGCTCGCCGGCGTTGCCCCGCACGAACACCTCGCCCGCCGTGGCGCCGTAGCAGACCACGTTGCCGGCGATGACGTTCTGCTCGGCCACCAACCGCGACGCGTGGTCGGGCCGGACGACGATCCGACCGCCCGAGAGCCCCTTGCCGACGTAGTCGTTGGCGTCGCCCAGCAGCCGCAGGGTGATCCCGCGAGGCAGGAACGCGCCCAGCGACTGTCCTGCCGAGCCCGTGAGCGTGACGTCGATCGTGTCGTCGGCCAGGCCCTGGGAGTGGCGCTTGGTCAGCTCGTGGCCCAGCATCGTGCCGACCGTGCGGTTGACGTTGCGGACGGGCAGCGTGATGCGGACCGGCTCGCGCCGCTCGAGGGCGTCGGCGGCCATCGAGATCAGCGTGTGGTCGAGCGCCTTCGCCAGCCCGTGGTCCTGGGTCTGCACCTGCCGGCGCGAGGCGTCGGGGGCGACGTCAGGCACGGCGAGGACCGGCGCGAGGTCGAGCCCGGAGGCCTTCCAGTGCTCGACGGCGCGGCGGGTCTCGAGCAGCTGCACCTGGCCGACCGCCTCGTCGAGGCTGCGCAGGCCCAGGGCCGCGAGGTTCTCGCGGACCTCCTCGGCGATGTACTCGAAGAACGTCTCGATGAACTCCGGCTTGCCCGAGAACCGCTTGCGCAGCTCCGGGTTCTGCGTCGCGACGCCCACCGGGCAGGTGTCGAGGTGGCAGACGCGCATCATGATGCAGCCGCTGACCACCAGCGGGGCCGTGGCGAAGCCGAACTCCTCGCCGCCGAGCAGCGCCGCGACCACGACGTCGCGGCCGGTCTTGAGCTGGCCGTCGACCTGCACGACGATGCGGTCGCGCAACCCGTTGAGCAGCAGCGTCTGCTGGGCCTCGGCGAGCCCGAGCTCCCAGGGCGCGCCCGCGTGCTTCAGGCTGGTCAGCGGCGCGGCGCCGGTGCCGCCGTCGTGGCCGGAGATGAGGACGACGTCGGCGTGGGCCTTGCTGACACCGGCCGCGACCGTGCCGACGCCGACCTCCGACACGAGCTTGACGTGCACGCGCGCCGCGGGGTTGGCGTTCTTCAGGTCGTGGATCAGCTGGGCGAGGTCCTCGATCGAGTAGATGTCGTGGTGGGGCGGCGGCGAGATCAGGCCGACACCCGGGGTGGAGTGCCGGGTGCGGGCGATCGCCGGGTAGACCTTGTGCGCGGGCAGCTGGCCGCCCTCGCCGGGCTTGGCGCCCTGCGCCATCTTGATCTGCAGGTCGTCGGCGTGGGTGAGGTAGAGGCTCGTGACGCCGAAGCGCCCCGACGCGACCTGCTTGACGGCGCTGCGGCGCACCGGGTCGAGCAGTCGGTCGGCGTTCTCGCCGCCCTCGCCGGTGTTGGACCGGCCGCCGAGCCGGTTCATGGCCACGGCGAGCGTCTCGTGGGCCTCCTGGCTGATCGAGCCGTAGCTCATGGCGCCGGTGGAGAACCGCTTGACGATCTCGCTGACCGGCTCGACCTCCTCGAGAGGGATCGAGGTGACCTCGCCCGTGCGCAGCTCGAAGAGCCCGCGCAGCGTCATCAGCCGCGCGGCCTGCTCGTCGACGCGCTGGGTGTACTGCCGGAACACGTCGTAGCGGCGGGCCCGCGTGGCGTGCTGCAGCCGGAACACGGTCTCGGGGTCGAACAGGTGCGGCTCGCCCTCGCGGCGCCACTGGTACTCGCCACCCACGTCGAGGCGGCGGTGGGCCACCCGGACGCCGTCCGGCGGGTAGGCCGACGCGTGCCGGCGGGCGTTCTCGGCGGCGATGACGTCGAGTCCCACGCCGCCGAGCTGGCTGGTGGTGCCGGTGAAGAACTCGGCGAGCAGGTCGCGCGAGAGCCCGATCGCCTCGAAGACCTGCGCGCCGCGGTAGGACGCGACCGTCGAGATGCCCATCTTGCTCATGACCTTGAGCACGCCCTTGCCGAGCGCCTTGATGAGGTTGTGGACGGCGGCCTCGGGCGTGATGTCGCCGAGCCGGCCCTGGCGGGCGAGGTCCTCGACCGACTCCATGGCCAGGTAGGGGTTGACGGCGGCGGCGCCGTACCCGATGAGCAGGGCGACGTGGTGCACCTCGCGCACGTCGCCGGCCTCGACGAGCAGGCCGACCGAGGTGCGGGTCTTGGCGCGGATGAGGTGGTGGTGCACGGCCGAGGTCAGCAGCAGCGAGGGGACCGGCGCGAGGTCACGGCCCGAGTCGCGGTCGGACAGCACGATGAACCGCGCGCCCGCCGCGATCGCCTCGGACACCTCGTCGAAGATCTCGTGCAGCCGGTCGCGCAGCGCCTCGCCGCCGCCGTTCACGTCGTACAGCCCCCGGACGACGACCGTGGCGTAGCCGGGCAGGTCGCCGTCGGCGTTGACGTGGACGATCTTGGCCAGCTCGTCGTTGTCGATGACCGGGAAGGGCAGGTGCACCTGGCGGCAGTGGGCCGGCGTGGCCTCGAGGGCGTTCTGCTCCGGCCCGATCGTCGTGCCCAGCGAGGTGACGAGCTCTTCGCGGATGGCGTCGAGCGGCGGGTTGGTCACCTGGGCGAACAGCTGGGTGAAGTAGTCGAACAGCAGCCGCGGCCGCTGCGACAGCACCGCGATGGGTGTGTCGGTGCCCATCGAGCCGATCGGCTCGGCGGCGCTGCGGGCCATGGGGCCGAGCAGGATGCGCAGCTCCTCCTCGGTGTAGCCGAAGGTCTGCTGGCGGCGGGTGACCGAGGCGGGCGTGTGCACGATGTGCTCGCGCTCGGGCAGCTCGGCGAGGCTGATGCGGCCCGCGTGCAGCCACTCCTCGTAGGGGTGCTGCGCGGCGAGGTCGGCCTTGACCTCGTCGTCCTCGACGATGCGGCCGGCGTCGGTGTCGACCAGGAACATCCGGCCCGGCTGCAGCCGGCCCTTGCGGACGACCGACTCGGGGGCGAGGTCGAGCACGCCCACCTCGCTGGCGAGCACGACCAGGCCGTCGTCAGTGACCCAGTAGCGACCGGGGCGCAGGCCGTTGCGGTCGAGCACGGCGCCGATCTGGGTGCCGTCGGTGAACGTGACGCAGGCGGGCCCGTCCCAGGGCTCCATGAAGCTGGCGTGGAACTCGTAGAAGGCGCGACGGGCGGGGTCCATGTCGGCGTGGTTCTCCCACGCCTCGGGGATCATCATGAGCACCGAGTGCGGCAGCGACCGGCCGCCGAGGTGCAGCAGCTCGAGCACCTCGTCGAAGGACGCCGAGTCGCTGGCGCCGGGGGTGCACAGCGGGGCCAGCCGCGACAGGTCGCCGGGGATGAGGTCGCTGCTGATCTGGCTCTCGCGGGCGGCCATCCAGTTGCGGTTGCCCTTGACGGTGTTGATCTCGCCGTTGTGGGCGATCAGCCGGAAGGGGTGGGCGAGCGGCCACGAGGGGAAGGTGTTGGTGGAGAACCGCGAGTGCACGAGCGCGAGCCGGCTGGCGAACCGCCGCTCGGACAGGTCCGGGAAGAACGGCTCGAGCTGACCGGTGGTGAGCATGCCCTTGTAGACCAGGGTGCGGCACGACAGCGAGGGGAAGTAGAGCTCGAGCTCGCGCTCGGCTCGCTTGCGGACGCAGAAGGCGAGCCGCTCGAGCTCGAGGCCGTCCAGCCCGGCGGGCGAGGCGAGGAACACCTGCGCGAAGTGCGGCATGCACTGGCGGGCCACCTCGCCGACGAGGTCGGCCGTGACCGGCACGTCGCGCCAGCCGAGCACCTCCAGGCCCTCCTGCTCGGCGACCGAGGCCAACGCGGCTAGGACGTCGGCGCGCTCGTCGGCGTCGACCGGCAGGAAGGCGTTACCGACGGCGTAGGCGCCCGCGGCGGGCAGCGTGAAGTCGACGCTGGCGCGCAGGAACGCGTCGGGCACCTGGGTGAGGATGCCGGCGCCGTCGCCCACCGAGGGGTCGGCGCCGGTGGCGCCGCGGTGGTCGAGGTTGCGCAGGGCGGTCAGGGCGTGGTCGACGATGTCGTGGCTCGCGTGACCGCGCAGGGTGGCGACGAACGCCACACCGCACGCGTCGTGCTCGTGCTCACCGTCGTACAGGCCGGAGGCCGCCGGACGCGCCGAGAAGCTGGAGAGGCTCATGCACACCGTCCTTCACGAGTTCTGCTGCCCGAGGAGTCTCGGGGTGTTCCGCGTGGACGGCGTCGGCCTGGCGGTCTCATGAACTCTAGCCGAGGGTTACGGCCAGGTTAAGCGTCTTGCGCCATGGCCACCGTGTCCACGTGGTGAGATCTCCGGCGGGCGGCCCTGGTCGCCAGCAGGAAACCCGCCAGGGCGCCCAGACCGACCACGAGAGAGGTCCACTCGTTGAGCCGCAGCCCCAGGATCTGGTTGGCCGGGTCGATGCGCAGCGACTCGAACCAGCCCCGCCCGATGCAGTAGAGCAGCACGTACAGCGCCACCGAGCGGCCGTGGGTCAGGCCGTACCGACGGTCGAGGACGACGACGGCGGCGGCCACGAGCAGGCACCACAGCAGCTCGTACAGGAACGTCGGGTGGTAGGTGGCGTACTGGGCGTAGCCCGCCGGACGGTGCTCGGGGGAGATCTGCAGACCCCACGGCAGCGTGGTCGGGCGGCCGAACAGCTCCTGGTTGAACCAGTTGCCGAGGCGGCCGGTGGCCTGCGCCACCGCGACGCCGGGCGCGGCCGAGTCGGCGAAGTCGACGAACGACCAGCCGCGGCGGCGGCAGCAGAGGAAGGCGCCGAGCGCGCCCGCCGCGATGGCACCCCAGATGCCGAGCCCGCCGTTCCAGATCTTCAGCGCGTCGACGGGGTGGCCGCCCTCGCCGAAGTAGGCCTGCGGCGAGGTGATGACGTGGTAGATCCGTGCGCCGACGATCCCGAACGGCACGCCCCAGCCGGCGATGTCGGTGACGGCACCCGGCGGCCCGCCGCGCGCGACGAACCGCCGCTCGGCGATCACCACCGCGATGACGATGCCCGCGAGGATGCACACGGCGTAGGCGCGGACCGGCAGCGGGCCGAGGTGCCACACGCCCTGCTCCGGGCTGGGGATGAACGACCTCACGCGGGCACGCCCGACCGGGCGCTGGACCGGACGCCCTCGGCGAGCTCGGCCGCGAGCCGGCGCACCGCCTCGATCCCCTCGGCAGGTGACGGCGCGTCGGCGAGGACGCGCACGAGCGCCGTGCCCACGATCACGCCGTCGGCGAAGTCCGCGACCTGCGCCGCCTGGGCGCCGTCGGAGACGCCGAGCCCGACGCACACCGGCACGTCGGTGACGGCGCGGGTGCGCTCGACGAGCACCTTCGCGGCGTCGCCGACGGTGGCGCGGGTGCCCGTCACGCCCATGGTGCTGGCGGCGTAGACGAAGCCGCGGCAGGCGCGGGTCGTGCTCACCAGCCGCTCGTCGGTCGAGCTGGGGGCCACGAGGAAGACGCGGTCGAGGCCGTGCTCGTCGGACGCCGCGACCCAGCCCTGCGCCTCCTCGGGGATGAGGTCGGGCGTGATCAGCCCGGCTCCCCCGGCAGCGGCGAGGTCGCGCGCGAACGCGGGCACGCCGTAGCGGTCGACGAGGTTCCAGTACGTCATCACCAGCGCGGGCGCACCCGCGCGTGCCACCGCGCCGGCCGCGGCGATGGCGTCGCGGGGGCGGGCCCCGGCCCGCAGCGCCCCCTCGGCGGCGGCCTGGATGACCGGGCCGTCCATGACGGGGTCGGAGTAGGGGACGCCGACCTCGACGACGTCGACGCCGGCCTCGACCATGGCCACCATCGCGGCCACCGACGTGCCGACGTCCGGGAAGCCGACGGGGAGGTAGCCCACCAGGGCGGCGCGGCCCTCGGCGCGAGCCGCCGCCAGGACCGCCCCGACGCCTGTCGCGCCCGTGCTCACCAGCCGCTCCCCTCGGCCTCGGTGACCGGCTCGGCGGCCTTGACCTGCTCGGCCTCGACGAGCTCGTCGCCGGTGACCAGGCCGAACCAGCGGGCGGCGGTGTCGACGTCCTTGTCGCCGCGGCCGGAGAAGTTCACGAGCAGCAGGGCGTCGGGGCCGAGCTCGGTGCCGACGTCCAGGACGCCGGCCAGGGCGTGGGCGGTCTCGATGGCCGGGATGATGCCCTCGGTGCGGCACATGAGGCGGAAGGCGTCCATCGCGGCGGTGTCGGTGACCGGGCGGTACTCGGCGCGGCCGATGTCGTGCAGGAAGGCGTGCTCGGGCCCGACGCCGGGGTAGTCGAGGCCGGCCGAGATGGAGTGGCTCGCGATCGTCTGCCCGTCGGCGTCCTGCAGCAGGTAGGACCGGGCGCCGTGCAGCACTCCTGGCGCGCCGCCGGTGATGGTGGCGGCGTGCCGGCCGGTCGCCACGCCGTCGCCGGCGGCCTCCAGCCCGATCAGCCGCACGCCGTCGTCGCCGAGGAACGGGTGGAAGATGCCGATGGCATTCGAGCCGCCGCCCACGCAGGCCAGCACCGCATCGGGCAGCCGCCCGGTCAGCGCCAGCACCTGCTCGCGGGCCTCGACGCCGATGATGCGGTGGAAGTCGCGCACCATCACCGGGAACGGGTGGGGGCCGGCGACCGTGCCCA
>CAXTEJ010000051.1:0-18915 GCA_964243295.1 uncultured Actinomycetales bacterium
CCCACGCCCCAGCCGCCACCACCGCCCGCCCCGCAACCACCCACGCCCCAGCCGCCACCACCGCCCGCGCCGCAGCCACCCACCCCGACGCCCGCCCCCGCCCCCCCGACGCCGGTCGGGCCCCGGCTGCCCAGCCGGGCGGCGGTGCTGGCCGAGGCGTCGTCCGCGCTCGACCACTTCTACGCCACCGGCGGCGGCGCGAGCGCCGACCCCGGCTGGCGCTGGGCGGCGTTCTTCATGGGCGCCGACGCGGTCGCCGCCCGCACCGGCGACCCGCGGTACCGGCAGTGGATCGCCGCCTGGGGCGCCCGCGCGGCCTGGACGCCGGGCACGGCCGTCAGCCCCACGTCCAACCCCGACACGCGCGCCGCGATGCAGGTGTGGGCCGCCGCCGCGGCCGCGGGCGTGCCCGGCGCCGACCTGCGCCCGTCCGACGCCGTCATGGCCGCCGACCTGGCGGTGCCCGCCGACACCTACTGGTGGGTCGACTCCCTGTTCATGGGGCTGCCGCTGTGGACGACGTGGTCGCGGCGCACCGGCGACCCGGCGTACGCCGCGAAGGGGGCCGCCTTCTACGACCAGCTGCGAAGCGGTGGCACCACCCGCTGGCGCCCCGGCTGCACGGCGGCCGGGCTGTTCGACCCCGCGACCGGGCTGTGGTGGCGCGACTGCCAGTACGTCGCCCGCCGCGACGCCCTCGGCCACAAGGTCATGTGGTCGCGGGGCAACGGCTGGGTGATGGCGGCCATGGCGCGCACGCTGATGGTGATGGCGCCCGACGACCCGCGCCGGCCGACGTACGCCTCGATGCTGCAGACCATGGCGGCAGCCGTCGCGCCGCTGCAGGGCGGCGACGGCCTGTGGCGCACCAGCCTGCTGTCGCCGTCGCTGCACCCCGACCCCGAGACGAGCGGCACCGCGCTGTTCGCCTACGCGATGGCGTACGGCGTCCGCACCGGGCTGCTCGACCGCGCGACCTACCTGCCGGTCGTGACCCGCGCCTGGCAGGGGCTGTCGACGGTGGCGGTGCGCGACGACGGCTTCACGTCGAACTGCCAGCTGGTCGCGGAGTCACCGGGCCCGGTCAGCACCACCAGCTCGATCGCCTACTGCATCGGAGCGGTGGCGCTCGCCGCGGCTGAGGTCTCGCAGCTGACGAGCTGAGCCGCCGGGCTGTCGAGCTGACCGGCGACACGGCGCAGGCCGCCCCGGACCCGCCGTCGCGACCAGGTGACGGACGAAATGTCCACATCCTGGACCGATGCCATGAGCCGTTGCCCGGCACCGCGCACGCTTGCCATCCTCGAAACCCCAGCACACTGGTCGACTTTCGAAGGACGACATGCGCCCCGCTCACCCCACCCGACGCTCGGCTCTCGTGGCGGCAGCCGCGCTCGTCGCCCTCGGCCTGGCCGGATGCGGCGACTCCGCGCAGGCCGGTGCCGCGCCGAGCGCTGCGGGTGCCCTGCGCCTCGGCTACTTCGCCAACGTGACGCACGCGCCCGCGCTCGTCGGTGTCTCGCAGGGCTTCTTCGCCAAGGAGCTTGGCTCGACCAAGCTCACGACCCAGGTCTTCAACGCCGGCCCGGCCGCCATCGAGGCGCTCAACGCCGGCGCCATCGACGCCGCCTACCTCGGCCCCAACCCGGCCATCAACGGCTTCGTCAAGAGCAAGGGCGACGCGCTGCGCATCATCGCCGGCGCGACCTCGGGCGGCGCGCAGCTCGTCGTCCGCCAGGGCATCACCTCGGCCGCGCAGCTGAAGGGCAAGAACCTCGCGACGCCGCAGCTCGGCGGCACCCAGGACGTCGCCCTGCGCGCGTGGCTTGCGAAGAACGGGCTGAAGACCACGCCCGGCGGCGGCGGCGACGTCGAGATCACGCCGACCGAGAACGCCCAGACGCTGCAGCTGTTCCAGCAGGGCCGGCTGGACGGCGCGTGGCTGCCCGAGCCGTGGTCGTCGCGGCTGGTGCTGGACGCCGGGGCCACCGTGCTCGTCGACGAGAAGACGCTGTGGCCGCAGGGTCAGTTCGTCACGACCCACCTGATCGTCTCGAGGAAGTACCTCGTCGAGCACCCGCAGACGGTCGAGGCCCTGCTGCGCGGTCACGTCGAGTCGGTCGACTGGGTCAAGGCCAACCCGACCAAGGCCCCCGCGGCGGTCAACGGCGAGATCGCGAAGGCGGCGGGCAAGCCGCTCAGCGACGCCGTCATCGCCCGCGCCTTGGCGAACATCACCGTCACCGACGACCCGCTCGCGGCCTCGCTCGCCAAGGACCTCGCGGACGGCGTCACCGCCGGCGTCGTCAAGGACGCCGACCTCTCGGGCATCTACGACCTGCGGCCGCTCAACACGGTGCTGAAGGCCAAGGGCGAGCCCGCGGTGTCGGCCGGCGGGCTCGGCCAGCAGTGACCGCGACCACCGGCAGCCATTCGGACGTCGGCACCGACCCGACCGGGCGCGCGACCGTGGCGCCGGGCGCGGTGCGGCTGCGCGGGGTCGGCAAGCGCTTCGGCGGCAGGCCCGCCGTGCTCGACGGCATCGACCTCGACATCGCGCCGGGGGAGTTCGTGTGCCTGCTCGGCGCCTCCGGCTGCGGCAAGTCGACGCTGCTCACGCTGCTCGCGGGGCTCGAGCCGCCGACGTCCGGGCTGATCGAGCTGGCGTCGGACGCCGGCCAGGGGGCGGCGCTGATGTTCCAGGAGCCCGCGCTGCTGCCGTGGCTGACCGCCGGCGCCAACGTCGAGCTGGCGCTGCGGCTGCGCGGGGTCGGCAAGGTCGAGCGCCGCGAGCGGGCTGTTGAGCTGCTCGACCTGGTGCGGCTGTCGGGAGCGGGCGGCAAGCGGGTGCACGAGCTGTCGGGCGGCATGCGCCAGCGTGTCGCGCTGGCCCGCTCGCTCGCCCAGGACCGGCCGGTGCTGCTCATGGACGAGCCGTTCGCGGCGCTCGACGCCATCACCCGCGACCTGCTGCACGACGAGCTCGAGCGCATCTGGCGCGAGACCGGCCGCACCGTCGTGTTCGTCACCCACAACGTGCGCGAGGCGGTGCGGCTCGGCGAGCGGGTGCTGCTGATGTCGTCGCGCCCGGGCCGCATCGCGCGCGAGTGGCGGGTCGACACCAGCGGTCCGCGCCGCATCGGCGCCCCCGAGGTCGCCGCGCTCGCCGACCAGATCACCGACGACCTGCGCACGGAGATCCGCCGTCATGCCGTCTGACACCACGAGCCCCGCCGTCACCGTGACCGACACCGACGACCGCAGCCTCGAGGCCGGCCTCGACGCGCTGCAGACGGACGCCGGCACGCACCGCCGCAGCCTCGGCCACCGGCTGCGGTGGTCGGTGCTGCCGCCGCTCGTGACGATCGCGCTGCTCGTGCTGGCCTGGCAGGTGCTGGTGTGGGCCGAGGTGAAGCCCCGCTACACCCTGCCCTCGCCGCTCGACGTCGCGTCGACGATGCGCGGCCTGCTCTCGGACGGCACGGCGCTGCAGACGGTGGCAACCAGCCTCGAGCGCGGGGTGCTCGGCTTCGTCGCGGCGACCGTCATCGGCACCCCCCTCGGCATGGTCGTCGCCCGCGTGCGCGTCGTCCGCGCGGGTCTCGGGCCGCTCATCACCGCCCTGCAGGTGCTGCCCTCGGTCGCCTGGGTGCCTGCCGCGATCCTGTGGTTCGGCATCAGCGACGGCACGCTGTACTTCGTCATCCTGCTCGGCGCCGTGCCGTCGATCGCCAACGGGCTCGTCGCAGGCGTCGACCAGGTGCCGCCGCTGCTGCGGCGGGTCGGCACCGTGCTCGGCGCCGGCCGGTGGCAGATGGTGCGGCACGTGATCCTGCCCGCCGCCATGCCCGGCTACCTCGCCGGTCTGCGCCAGGGCTGGGCGTTCTCGTGGCGCTCGCTGATGGCCGCCGAGCTCATCGCCGTCGGCGGCTCGCTGGGCCTAGGCGTCGGCGGCCTGCTCGATCAGGGCCGCCAGCTCGCCGACATCAGCGTGGTCACCTGCGCCATCGTGCTCATCCTCGTGGTCGGCGTGCTGGTCGAGCTGCTGTTCTTCGCGCCCGTCGAGCGCCGCATCCTCAGCGCCCGCGGTCTCGCGGCCGAGACCGCCGCCGGCGGGCGGTAGACTCTCGGGGTTGCCTCGGCGAGGGTCGCCGCACGAGCGCCCGACCGGCTGCCCGTCCGACGTCCGTGATCGACGCGGTGCCCTCGCGGCGCCTGTCGTGCTGCGTCCCGCGTCGAGGCCACCGCCTCCGCGACGCCGCACCCGCTCGGGTCTGACCGACCCGGCGCCGAACACCCTGGAGCTCTCGTGACCGACGTGACCCTGAACGCCACCGCCCGCACCCAGTTCGGCAAGGGCGCCGCCCGCCGCATCCGACGCGACAACAACATCCCCGCGGTGATGTACGGCCACGGCACCGACCCGGTCCACATCGTGCTGCCCGGCCACGAGACGATGCTGGCGCTGAAGACCCAGAACGCCCTGCTCACCATCGTCCTCGACGGCACGCCGCAGCTGGCCCTGGTCAAGGACGTCCAGCGCGACGCCATCAAACCGGTCATCGACCACGTCGACCTCGTCGTCGTCCGCCAGGGCGAGAAGGTCACCGTCGACGTCGCTGTCCACGTCATCGGTGAGGCGGCCCTCGAGACCGTCGTCAACCTCGAGAACGCGAGCATCGAGGTCGAGGTCGCGGCCACCGCGATCCCCGAGTTCATCGAGTTCTCGGTGCAGGGCCTTCGTGCCGGCACGCAGGTGCACGCCTCGCAGCTGGTGCTGCCCACCGGCGCGACGCTGACCAGCGACCCCGAGATCCTCGTCATCAACGTCACGGGCGCCATCAGCGAGGAGGCCCTCGAGGCTGAGCTCGCCGAGGCCGAGGCCGAGCTGGGCATCGAGCACGAGCTCAGCGACGAGGATCAGGCCGCCGCCGACGCGGCCGGTGACGACGCCGAGGCCGGCACGGGCGACGCGGTCCCCGAGACCGAGTGAGCGACGGCACCTGGTTGGTCGTCGGGCTCGGCAACCCGGGCCCGGCGTACGCCGGCAACCGCCACAACGTCGGCGCCATGGTGCTGGACGTGCTCGGTGGTCGAGTCGGCGGCTCGTTCCGCAGCCACAAGGCTCGGGCCGCCGTCCTGGAGGGTCGCCTCGGCACCCTCCCGGGCGGCGCGCCCGGCCCGCGGGTCGTGCTCGCCAAGCCCTCGTCGTACATGAACGAGTCGGGCGGTCCGGTCGCCGGGCTGGTGCAGTTCTTCAAGCCGGACGTCGACCACGTCGTCGTCGTGCACGACGAGCTCGACATCCCCTACGCCGACCTGCGGCTGAAGCAGGGCGGCGGCGAGGGCGGCCACAACGGCCTGCGCTCTATCACCCGCTCGCTGGGCACCAGGGACTACCTGCGCGTGCGGGTCGGCGTGGGCCGGCCCCCGGGCCGGCAGGACCCCGCCGACTACGTCCTCAAGGACTTCAGCGGCGCCGAGCGCAAGGACCTCGGCGTGCTGCTCGAGCAGGCGGCCGACGCGGTCGAGCTGCTGCTCACCCGCGGTCTGCTCGACGCCCAGCAGCAGGTGCACGCGCCCGCGTAGTCGCGGGTGCACCAGTTTCGGCGAAGTGCGCCCGCGAAGGGTGATCTCTTGTTTACGCTGGGTAGCAGCGTTCTGCTTCCAGTTCGCTGTCACCCAGGACGAGAGGGATCCCGCATGCGCATCGCGCTGGTCGGCACGCGTGGTGCGCCGGCGCGCTACGGCGGTTTCGAGACCTGCGTCGAGGAGGTCGGGGCCCGCCTGGCGTCGGCCGGGCACGACGTGACGGTCTACTGCCGAGGCACCGTCGACCCGACGCTGCAGGGCCGCTACCGCGGCATGCGCCTGGTGCACCTCCCGGCGCTGCGCCGGCGCTCCCTGGAGACCCTCAGCCACACGCTGTTCTCGGTGCTGCACCTGGTGCGCCACCGGCGTCCGGACGCGGTCATCGTCTTCAACGGCGCCAACGCGGTGTTCCTGCCGCTGCTGCGCGCCCGGGGCCTGCCGGTCGCCACCCACGTCGACGGCCTGGAGTGGCAGCGAGCCAAGTGGGGCCCGGTCGGGCGCCGCTACTACCGCGGTGCCGAGTCGCTGTCGGTGCGCTGGTCGGATGCCCTGATCGCCGACGCGCGCGGCATCGCCGACTACTACGAGGCGGAGTTCGGCGCTCGAACGAGCCTCATCACCTACGGCGCGCCGCGGATCGACGCCCACCAGGACGACCGGCTGCACGAGCTGACGCTGCGCCAGCACGGCTACCACCTCGTGGTCGCGCGCTTCGAGCCCGAGAACAACGTCGACCTCATCGTCGGCGGCTACGTGCGCAGCGGCGCGCGGCTGCCCCTGGTCGTCGTGGGCTCCTCGCCCTACACCGACGCCTACACCCAGCGTGTGCGCGAGCTCGCCGACGACCGCGTCACCCTGCTCGGCGGCGTGTGGGACCAGCAGCTGCTCGACCAGCTCTACGCCGGCGCGCTCACCTACCTGCACGGGCACTCCGTGGGCGGCACGAACCCCTCACTGCTGCGCGCGGTCGGGGCGTCCACCGCCACCATCGCCTTCGACGTGACCTTCAACCGTGAGGTGCTCGGCTCGACCGGCCGGTACTTCCGCGACGCCGATGGCCTCGGCGAGGCCGTCGTCGAGGCCGAGGGCTCCCCTGAGCGCACGGTCGCGCGCGGCATCGAGTCCGGCGAGCGCGCCGCGATCTACGACTGGGACGAGGTCGCCGCCCGCTACGAGGCGCTGTGCGCCGACCTCGCCCGCGAAGGCCAGCGTCGCGACCGGCCGAGCGGACGCCGTCGCGGCCGCACCCGCCTCGCCCCCGACGGCGGCTGGGTGGACGCCGGCGAGCGGGCCGTGGCCCCGCCGCTGCCCGTGCCTGTCGAGCCGTTCGCGGTGGACGCCGAGCCGGCGTCCGCTCCCGCCGCCGCGCCGTCGGCGTAGCCGGCCCGGTCCACTGTTGGTCCATAGCCGTGTGCGCTGCGTGATCACCATCGCTGTGAAGTGCCACCCGGTAGCGAATCTGTCACGCTGTGTAGATGTAAGGCGTCGATCGGCGGATTTCAGCGTGGCGGCCGCTCGCTCTGCGTTACGTTTGCCGTGCTGCATCGACCTGACGACCAGGTGACGACGGCATGACGACGAAGGAAACAACCGATGCTGAAGCTGGCCCCCTCGCGTGACCGCCGACTGGCCGCGCCGACCCTGCGCGCCACCCGTCCCACGGTGCTGGTCGCCCACCCCGGCGCCGAGCTGTACGGCTCCGACCGCATGATGCTCGAGTCGGTCTCCGCCATGGTCGAGGTCGGCTGGGACGTCGTGGTCACGCTGCCGGCACGCGGCCCGCTCGCGGCCGCCGTCCGCGCTCGCGGTGGTCGCGTCGTCCAGACTGCGACGCCCGTGCTCCGCAAGGCGGCGCTGCGGCCGCGGGGCATGGCCTCGCTCGCCGCCGAGACCGCCCGCAGCATCCCGGCCGCGGTGCGCCTGCTGCGCTCGGTGCGCCCTGCCGCCGTCTACGTCAGCACCATCACCATCCCGCTGTGGATCCCCGTCGCCCGCGCCATGGGCATCCCCGTCGTCACCCACGTCCACGAGGCCGAGCAGTCCGCCCCCGCGCTGGTGCGCCGCGCGCTGGTCGCGCCGATGCTGCTCGCCCACGGGGTGGTCGTGAACAGCCGCTTCAGCCGCGACGTCATGGCCGACGCGCTGCCGTCGCTCGGCGGCCGCTCGTCGATCCTCTACAACGGCGTCGAGGGTCCCGAGCACCCGCCGGCTGCGCGCGAGTCGCTCGAGACTCCCGTCCGGCTGCTGTACGTCGGCCGGCTCTCGCCCCGCAAGGGCATCGACCTCGCCGTCGAGGCGCTGGCCGAGCTCGTCGACAGCGGCGTCGACGCCCGCCTCGACCTGCTGGGCGCGGTGTTCGAGGGCTACGAGTGGTTCGAGCGCGACCTGGTGGCGCTCGCCGAGCGCCGCGGCGTCCTCGACCGGCTGACGTTCCTGGGCTTCCAGCCCGACGTGTGGGCCCACGCCGCCCGCGCCGACATCCTGCTCGTGCCGTCCCGCTTCGATGAGCCCTTCGGCAACACGGCCGTCGAGGCCGTCCTCGCGGCGCGCCCCGCCGTGGTCAGCGACACCAGCGGGCTGCGCGAGGCCGTCGACGGCTACCTGTCCGCGCAGACCGTGCGGCCCGGCAGCTCGACCGCGATCGCCGACGCGGTCCGCCACGTGGTCGCCAACTGGCCGACGTACCGCGGCTGGGCCGTCAAGGACGCCGTCATCGCCGCCGACCGCCACGCGCCGTGGCGCTACCGCGACCAGGTCGCCGCTGCCATGCGCGCCGTCGCGCCCTGCCTCGAGGCGGCAGCCACCCCGGCGCTCGCCGACGTGACGCTGCCCGCGCCTGTCGGCGACGATCTCGTCATCCATCTGGACCTGGATCTCGCGAAGGTCTCGTCAGCGACCCCGGCGCACGCCATGATCGATCTCGGCTGACGCTGCCCGCGCCGGCACGAACGCGCACCACGAACGCGCAGCACCACGAGCGCGCAGCACCACCGCGAGCACGACCGGCACGGCCCGTCGGGGGAGACGGTCCGGGCCGGGGCACCCGCACCACGGGCGCCGGAGGGCACGACGAGCAGGGGGTCCACGTGACGACGATCGACGCAGCGGCTGCGGGCGACAGCGACGAGCAGGACGGCGACCCGTTGGCGGCCGCCGCCATCGAGCGGCGCACCGCCGCGAGCGGTGTGCGGCTGTCCTGGGCGGGCAGCGCACCGTTCGTCCCGCCGTCCCCTGACGCGGTGCCGTCGGGCCGGTCGCGCCCCTTCGACCCCGTGGCCCGCGCCGCTGCCCGCCGCGCGCTGTGGGTGCGGCCGCTCGTGGCGCGCGCCCTCGCCGGCGACGCCGTCGTGGCGGCGACGGTGTGGGGCGCGCTGGCCGCCACGGGCGGTGCCTCCCCCGTGCTGTCGGCGCTCGCCGCGGTGCTCGCCGCGACGGTGTGGTGCGCCGCGCTGTGGTCGGTGCGCGGCTACGACGGCCGCCGGATCGGGCAGGGCCCGGACGAGCTGGGCATGGTGGTGCGGGCAGCTGCCGGCGTGCTGCTCGTGGCGCTGGTGGTGCTGAGCGCTGCGCAGGTTGTGCCGCCGCGCCGCTACGTGCTGCTGGCGGTCCCGCTCGCCGCGGGCGCGACGCTCGTGCACCGCTACGTCGTCCGCAAGCTGCTGCACCGGCGCCGGCTCGAGGGCACGTCGCTGCTGCGCACCCTGGTCGTGGGGTCGCCGTCCGCCGCCGACGACGTGATCCGCGACCTCGCGACGGTGCGCCACGACGGCCACCGCGTGGTCGGTGCCTGCGTGCCCGCGCTGCTGACCGACGTGGGGGTCGTCGACGACGTGGCGATCCTCGGGACGCTGTCCGACATCCCGCAGGTCGTCATCGACCACGAGGTCGACGTCGTGATCGTCGCCGGGGCGGGGCTGTCGGGGGCGTCGCTGCGCCGGCTGTCCTGGGCGCTCGACCGCACCGGGGCCGACATGGTCGTGGCTCCCGGGCTGGTCGAGGTGGCCGGGCCGCGACTGCACGTGCGGCCGACCGCCGGGCTGTCGCTGCTGCACGTGGAGTCGCCGCAGCAGCACCAGGGGCGCATGCTCGGCAAGGCCCTGCTCGACCGCTCGCTCGGCCTGGCGCTGTTCGTCGGCGCCCTGCCCTTCGTCGCGGCGGCGGCCGCCCTCGTGCGCCTGACCAGCCGCGGGCCCGCGTTCTTCGCCCAGGAGCGCATCGGGCGCGACGGCAGGTCCTTCACGCTGCACAAGCTGCGCTCGATGGTGGTCGACGCCGAGGACCGGCGCACCGACGACCTGCTCGAGCGCAGCGACCGCGACGGGCTGATGTTCAAGATGCGCCGCGACCCGCGCATCACGCCCGTGGGCGCCTGGCTGCGCCGGTTCTCGATCGACGAGCTGCCCCAGCTGTGGAACGTCGTCCGGGGCGACATGTCGCTCGTCGGCCCGCGTCCGCCGCTGCGGTCGGAGTTCGACGCCTACCACGACGCCGTCCAGCGGCGCATGCGCGTCAAGCCCGGCCTGACGGGCCTGTGGCAGGTCAGCGGTCGCGCGGACCTCACGTGGGAGGAGTCGGTGCGCCTCGACCTGCGCTACGTCGACAACTGGTCGGTCGCCCTCGACCTGCAGATCCTGTGGAAGACCTTCCGGGCCGTCTTCGTCGGAGCGGGCGCGTACTGAGCCCATCGCCTGCCACCATGGGTCACTGGACGTGACCGACCGGTCACGGCGCATCATCCCGACGAGGAGCACCGAGCGCGCATGAGCACGCCTGCCCGCACCAGCGAGGCCACCGCCCCCGGCGACGCCGTCCCACCCCACGGCTACCGCGAGGTCCGCCAGCGGCTGGCGGCCGCGCAGAAGAGCTCGAAGGGCGCCCCGGCGTACTCGCGGTTCGTCAACCGGCCGCTCGGCCGCTCGATCGCCGCAGCCGCCTACCTGCTGGGCCGGACGCCGAACCAGGTCACCGCCGTCAGCGCCGCCCTGTCGTTCGCGGCCATCGCGGTCATCGCGTTGGCGCGGCCCACCGTGCCCGTCGGGCTGGTCGTGGCGGTGCTGCTGGTCGCTGGCTACGCGTTCGACGCCGCGGACGGCCAGCTGGCGCGGCTGCGCGGCGGCGGCTCGCCGGCGGGGGAGTGGCTCGACCACATGGTCGACGCCGCGAAGATCTCCTCGCTGCACCTGGCCGTGCTCATCAGCGCCTACCGGTTCATGGACCTCGCCGACGGCTGGCTGCTGGTGCCCCTCGGTTTCTGCATCGTCAACGCGGTCGCCTTCTTCGGCATGATCCTCAACGACCTGCTGCGCCAGCGGCACGCCGCCGCCACGGGCGTGCCCGTCCAGCGGGGCGAGTCCTCAGCGCTGCGGTCGCTGCTCGTCATCCCGACGGACTACGGCTTCCTGTGCGTCGCCTTCGCGCTGCTCGGTGTCCGCACGCTCTTCTTCGGCGTCTACACCCTGTTCTTCGTGGCCTACGCGGGGTTCCTGCTGCTCGCCGTGGTCAAGTGGTTCCGTGACATGGACGCGCTGGGCCGTGCGCGCTGACCGCTGTCGGTCGGCGAACGGGCTGCTGGTCCTCGCACTGCTGACCCCGCTCGCTGCATGCAGCTCGAGCTCGGACGACGCGACGCCGGCCACGATCCCGCCCGCGGCCACGATCGCGACGTCGGCCTCCGGTGTGACCCCTGCTGCGACCCCGACCACCGCGACACCCCAGCCGCCGACGTCGGTCACCACGGCGCCGACCACCGCGTCCAGCACCTCGAGCAGCAGCTCGTCGGGGCGGACCACCACACCGGCTGCCCCGCCTCTCGCGCCGGTGCCGTCGCAGACGCGGCAGACCCAGCCGGCCCAACCCATCACCGGCACCGCGTCGTTCGGCACCGGTGTGACGGTCACGGTCGCGAGGACGCGGGCAGTGACGGCGGTCGGCCGTGGCCCCGGCGAGGTCGGCGGGCCGGCGGTGGCCTACAGCCTGCGGCTGGTGAACGGCACCGGCTCGACGGTCGACCTCCAGAACACGGTCGTCACGGCGGCGTACGGCGCCAGGGCGACGCCGGCGGGCGACGCATCGGGCCCCCCGGCCGCCGCATGGCGCGGGTCCGTGCGGCCGGGTGGCGCAGCGACCGCGACGTACGTGTTCCTCGTGCCCGTCGCCGAGCGTGACGACGTCAGGCTGACCATCAGCTACGACCCGGGCCGTCCGGTCGTCGTCCTGCGCTCCTGAGCGACGACGACCGTGAATGTCACGCTCGAGATTACCGAAGGGTCGTGCCGTCTCACGCTCAGTGAGATTCGGTCCCCAGTCACGCCAATGCGGCGGTGGCGTCCGCTACGACCCGTTACCGTCGAGGTATCACCATTCCGCCGCCGCTCCCGGCGCCAGGCTGCACCGCGAAGGACCCGTACATGACCTTTCTCCTGCGCCGAGTCCCTCGTCGGCTCGCGTCAGTCCTCGCCCTGTGCGTCGGTGCTGCGACGGTCGGCCTGGTGGCTCCGGGCTCCGCTGCCGCCGACACCGCCCCGGCGGCCGGCACGCCGGCCACCGTGACCGCCGATCCGCTGCCGACGGTGCAGGTGGACGGCGTGGTCTGGACGCAGGCGGTCTCCGGCAACGTCGTGTACGCGGGCGGCAAGTTCGGCACGGCCCGCCCCGCCGGCGCAGCCCCCGGAACCAGCACGGTGACGCGCAACAACCTGCTGGCCTACGACATCCGCACGGGCGCGCTGATCAGCTCGTTCGCGCCCGACCTCAACAGCGACGTCCGCGGCCTGGCCGTCTCGCCCGACGGGGCCCGCCTGTACGTCGTGGGCCAGTTCACGGCGGCTAACGGCCAGACGCGCAGCCGCATCGCGGCCTACGACACCGCGACCGGTGCGCTCGTCAGCTCGTTCAAGCCGGTGCTCGACACCCGAGCCAACGCGGTCGTCGCGACCAACGACACCGTCTATATCGGTGGAGTCTTCTCGGCTGTCAATGGCGTGGCCCGCCCGCGCCTGGCCGCGGTGCGCGCCAGCGACGGTGCCCTGCTGTCGTGGGCGCCCAGCGCCGACCTCCCGGTCTACGCGCTCGTGCTGGCCGACGCCGGCCGCAAGGTCATCGCCGGTGGCGGGTTCAGCACCATGAACGGCACCAGCGCCCTCGGCCTCGCCGCGCTCGACCCGACGACCGGCGCCACGCTGCCGTGGAACGCGGGCAAGGTGGTGCAGTCGTACGGCGAGGGGACGCGCACCGAGAACGGCCAGACCATCGGCACGGGCGCCGCCTTCAACTCACTGAGCACCGACGGCACGAACGTCTACGGCACGTCGTACAACTACTACGGCACGGGCAACATCGAGGGCACCTTCTCGGCGCGCGCCGACACCGGTGACATCACCTGGATCGAGGACTGCCACGGCGACACCTACGGCGCCTTCGCGCAGGGTGGCGCCGTCTACACCGTGAGTCACGCCCACACCTGCGGCAACATGGTCGACGGGTTCCCCGAGACGTCCCCGCGCACGAACCACCACGCCCTCGCCTTCAGCACCGCGCCCGTCAACAAGCTGCTGCGCAACACCTCAGGCGGCGTCGGCGACACCTTCGCCGGTCAGCCGGCGCCGGCGCTGCTGCGCTGGTTCCCCGAGCCGGCCGTCGGCAGCTACACCGGGCAGAACCAGGCCGGCTGGAGCGTCACGGGCAACAGCCAGTACGTCGTGATGGGCGGCGAGTTCCCCAGCGTCGACGGTGTGGCGCAGCAGGGGCTGGTCCGGTTCGCCGCCAAGCCGATCGCCCCGGGCAAGTCCGGTCCCGTCGTCTCGGCCAAGACGACCCCCACGGTCGTCTCGTTGACGTCGGGCAAGGCTCGGGTGTCCTTCCTCGCGACCTGGGACCGCGACAACGAGAACCTCACGTACAGCGTCTACCGTGACGGCGCCGCCACGCCCACCTACAAGGTGACGACGAGGTCGACGTTCTGGGACCGCCCGACGGTGGGCTTCGTCGACAGCGGTCTGGTGCCCGGCAGCCGCCACCGCTACCGCGTGTCGGTCGTCGACCCGGACGGCAACGCCGTCACCACCCCCGACGTCTACGTGACCGTGTCGTCGGACACGAGCGCCAAGCCCTACGCGGACGCGGTCCTGGGCGATGGTGCCGGCTCCTTCTGGCGGCTCGGTGAGGGCAGCGGAACGCTCGCCTACGACTCCAGCGGCTTCAACGACCTGACTCTCGGCGCCGGCTCGACCCGCGCGACCGCCGGGGCGCTCACCGGTGACGCCGATGCAGCGACGACCTTCGACGGGTCCGCGACCGCGTTCGGTGCCACGGCATCGCCCATCACCACGCCCGACACGTTCACGGTGGAGGCCTGGGTCAAGACGACGGCGACGACGGGCGGCAAGATCGTGGGTCTCGGCAACGCCAAGACCGGTGGCAGCACCGTCTACGACCGCCAGATCTACATGGACAACACCGGCCGCCTGTACTTCGGTGTCTACCGCGGCGGTCCGCAGGTCATCACCACGGCAAACGCCTACAACGACGGCGCCTGGCACCAGGTCGTCGGCCAGCTCAGCCCCGCCGGCATGGTGTTCTACGTCGACGGCGTCCGGATCGGCCGCAACACCGCCGTCACGAGCGGTGACCCGTTCAGCGGCTACTGGCGGGTGGGTGGCGACAGCCTGACCGGATGGCCGCAGGCCCCGAGCAGCGGCTACGTCAACGGCAGCGTCGACGACGTCAGCATCTACCCGACGGCTCTCACGGCGGCCCAGGTGGGCAACCACTACGCGACCAGCGGTCGCACTGCTGCAGTCACCCCCCGTCCGGCTGACGCCTACGGCCAGAAGGTCTACGACAGCCAGCCCGACAGCTACTGGCGGCTCGACGACGCCGCCGGCGCCACGACGGCGGCCGACAGCTCGCCGTTCAGCTCGCCGGCTACCTACGTCACCGGCGTCACACAGGGGGCGCCCGGCGCCCTTCCCGCCGGCCGTGGCACGGCAGCGGTCTTCAACGGCAGCACCGGTCTGGTCGTCGGCAAGGACCTGGTAGCCAACCCCCGCACCTACAGCCAGGAGCTGTGGTTCAACACGACCACGACGCGTGGCGGGAAGCTGATCGGCTTCGGCAACGCCACCACGGGGAACAGCTCCAGCTACGACCGCCACGTCTACATGCTCGACAGCGGGCAGCTGCGGTTCGGCGTCTACACCGGCCAGACCGTCGTGGTCGACAGCGCCAAGGCCTACAACGACGGCACGTGGCACCAGCTGGTCGCGACGCAGAGCACGAACGACGGCATGCGGCTGTACGTCGACGGCGCGCTGGTCGGCAGCAACCCGCAGACCGGCGCCCAGGCCTACAGCGGCTATTGGCGTGTTGGTGGCGACAACACCTGGGGCGGGGCCTCGAGCAACTACTTCGCCGGCTCGATCGACGAGGTCGCCGTCTACTCCTTGGCGCTGAGCGCCGCTGACGTGGTGGCCCACTACAAGGCAGGCGGGGGCCAGCTGCCCAACCAGGCTCCCTCGGCCTCGTTCACCGCGGCGACCGCCGGTCTGACCGCGACACTCAACGCGTCGGCCTCCACCGACCCCGACGGCACCGTGGCGGCCTACGCCTGGACCTTCGGTGACGGCACGACCGGCACCGGCGCCACGCCGAGCCACGCCTACGCCGCCGCCGGCACCTACACGGTGGCGCTCACCGTCACCGATGACCGCGGCCTCACCTCGTCGGTGAGCAAGCCGGTCACGGTGGTCAAGGCCAACCAGGCGCCGGTCGCAGCCTTCACGGTGGCGGCGACTGGGCTCGTGGCCACGGTGGATGCGGGCGGGTCGAGCGACCCGGATGGCAGCGTCGTCGCCTACGCCTGGAACTTCGGGGACGGTTCGACTGCCACCGGGGTCACGGCCGGCCACACCTACGCGGCGGGCGGCACGTTCCAGGTGACCCTCGCGGTCACCGATGACAAGGGCCTCACCTCGTCGGTCACCAAGCCGGTCACGGTGGTCAAGCCCAACGTCGCGCCCACGGCGTCGTTCACGGCGGCGGGCTCGGGCCTGACCGGCTCGTTCGACGGCTCGGCGTCCTCCGACAGCGATGGCTCGGTGGCGTCGTACGCCTGGTCGTTCGGTGACGGCACCACGGGCACGGGCGCCAAGCCGACCCGCACCTACGCCGCCGCCGGCACCTACCAGGTCACGCTCACCGTCACCGACGACAGGGGGGCGACAGGTTCGACGACCCGGAGCGTGACGGTCGCCGCCCCGACGACCTACGCGACCGACGTGTTCGAGCGCGTCGTCACCGGCGGCCTCGGCAGCGCCGACACCGGCGGCGCGTGGTCGCTCAACGGAAAGGCGACCAGCTTCTCGGTCGGTGGCGGGGCCGGGCGCATCACCGCACCCACGGCCGGCATCACTTCCTACGCCTACCTGACGGCCGTGTCGTCGGTGCAGACCGACGCGCTGGTGGACGTCTCGCTCGACAAGGCGCAGACCGGGGGCGGCACCTACGTCTCGGTCGTCGGCCGCCGCGTCGACGCCACAAACGACTACCGGGTCAAGCTGCGCTACACCGTTGACGGCAAGGTGTCGGCGTCGGCCGTCAAGACCGTGGCGGGAGTAGAGACGACGGTGGGCGCCGTCACGGTTCCGGGAGTGTCCTACGCCGCGGGCGCTGTGCTGCGGGTCCGCGTGCAGGTCACGGGCACCAACGCCACCACGGTTCGGGCGCGCGTCTGGCCGGTCGCCGCTGCGGAGCCCACGACCTGGGCGGTCAGCGTCACCGATGCCACGACCGCACTGCAGGTGCCGGGCGGCCTCGGGCTCGCCGCCTACCTTTCGGGGTCGGCGACCAACGCGCCGATGACGGCCTCGTTCGACAACCTGGTCGTGGGGGCCCCGCTCGGTGGTTGAGACTCCCGCGACGTCGGTCAGCACGGCCACGACGACCTCGGTCGTCGTGGCCGTGCTGACGTACCGGCGTCCCGGCGACCTGGCGGAGCTGCTGCCGCTGCTCGAGCAGCAGGTCGTCTCGGTGGCTGAGGCCTTCGTCGCCCGGGTCCTGGTCGTCGACAACGCCCCGGACGGCGGGGCCCGCTCACAGGTCGAGGCGAGCGGCGCGGGCTACGTGCACGAGCCTCGCCCCGGGATCTCAGCCGCGCGCAACCGCGCCCTCGCCGAGAGCGCCGGCGCCGACGTGCTGGTGTTCATCGACGACGACGAGCGGCCTCACGAGCGCTGGCTGCAGGCGCTGCTGGCGACCCTGACCGCGCAGGGGGCCGTCGCAGTCGTCGGTCCGGTGGTGTCGCAGTTCGACGGCGAGCTGACCCCCTGGGTGGCCGCCGGGCGCTTCTTCGACCGGCGCCGGCTGCCGACCGGCACGGTGATCGAGGTCGCCGCCACCAACAACCTGCTGCTCGACCTGCGCTGGCTGCGCGACACCGGCCTGCGCTTCGACGAGCGCTTCGGCATCAGCGGCGGGTCCGACACGCTGTTCACCCGCGAGCTGGTGCACCGCGGTGGCCGGATGGTGTGGTGCGACGAGGCAGTCGTGGTCGACCGAGTGCCGGCCTCACGCACCGCAGCGCGTTGGGTGCTGCAGCGCGCGTTCCGCAGTGGCAACGGCTGGGCGCGCACCAGCCTGGCACTGTCGGGCAACCGCCGTGACAGGTGGCGCACCCGGGGGGTGCTGGCGGCGCGCGGTGGAGTCCGAGCGGCGGGCGGCACCGCGAGGGCGCTGCTGGGCGTCGCGACCCGCGATGCGACGCACCAGGCCAAGGGTGTACGAACGGCGCTGCGGGGAGCCGGCATGCTGACCGGCGCAGCCGGCTACGTCTACAGCGAGTATCGGCGGGCGCCGTGACCACCGGCCCCGATAGCGACGCCGAAGGCGACTACGGCACCGTCCGCTTGCTAGAAGCCACACACCTGCCGCTCGACCTGCCGGCGACGGTCCAGGTGGTCGTCGTGGACAACCCCACGGACGCCGTCGAGCGCCACGCCGTGGCGGCGCTCGCACGGCGGAGCGGGTGGACCCTCGTGCCGGCCGAGCGCAACGACGGCTTCGGTCCGGGCGCGAATGCAGGCGCCGCGCGCGCCATCGCTGACGGGTGCGACGTCGTGGTCCTGGTCAACCCCGACGTCGAGGTCGGAGTCGACGTGCTGCTGGCGTTGGCGGCCGAGGTCCGATCACGTCCGAGGACCATGGTGGCGCCTGTGATCAGGCACGGTGACGGCCGTGCGGCGTTCATCCGCGGCGTGATCGACACGCGCACCGGAAACGTCGGGATGCGCGGCTCTGCTGATGAGCCGCTGGCGTGGCTGAGCGGTGCCGTCCTGGCCGCTCACGCCAGCCTGTGGCAGCAGCTGGGTGGCTTCAGCGGCGACTACTTCATGTACTGGGAGGACGTTGAGCTCGGCCAGCGGTGCCTCGCGGCCGGGGGTGCCCTGGTGGTGCGGGACGACCTGACCGCGGTGCACCACGTCGGAGGAACGCAGGGCGTCGGCAAGTCGCACCTGTACTTCCGCTACAACTGCCGTAACCGGCTGCTGTTCGCCGCGCGCAACCTCGAGCGCGCGACGGTGCTGCGCTGGCTGCTCGTCACCCCGCGGCAGAGCTGGGCGATCCTGCTGCGCGGGGGTGGTCGCCGGCGGCTGCTGCGTGATCCCGCTTCAGGCTGGGCAGCGCTCGTCGGCACGCTGGACGGCGGTCGTCTGGCGCTGCGGGCCGTCTTCACGCCGGCGCGTGCCCGATGAGGCTTCCGGTCATCAGGGGCTCGATCGCGCGCGCGACCATGAGCAGTGCCGGCGCCAAGGTTGTGGTGCTGGGGTTCTCCGGTGCGGTAGCCGTCGTGACGACGCACATCATCCTGTCGCGATACGGGGTGGCGGCCTACGCCCAGTACGGTCTGCTCGCCTCCTTATCGGCGCTGCTGCCGTTCTCCGACCTGGGCATGTCCGTCGTCGTGCTCAACGCCATCTCCACCTCGACCGACGTACGGAACGACGCTGAGGTGCGGGCCAGGCTGACGAGCGTCCTGCGCGTCCTGTTGACCTCCGCCCTCGTGCTCGTGCTGGCCGGCGGGCTCGTGCAGTGGTTCGGCTGGTGGCCGAGCCTGCTCGGCAGCGGCCTCGACCCCGACCGCGGTGGCGATGTCGCGCTGGCCTGCATCGTGGTCTTCGCGCTGACCATGCCCTTCGGGGTCGGTCAGCGCATCCTCATCGGGCTGGGCCGCAACCACGTCCAGGTACTGCTGTCAGGGCTCGCAGCGCCCCTCATCCTGCTGATGGCCTTCGCGCTGCTGCACGGGGCGGGGAACGGGCTGCTCACCAT
>CAXTEJ010000051.1:18925-23103 GCA_964243295.1 uncultured Actinomycetales bacterium
CTGCTGCACGTCGGGCCGTCCGCGATGGAGTTCGTCGGGGCGTTGCCGTACGTCGCCATCATGGTCGTCGCCGTCGCGACCTTCGCCCTCGCCTGGCGGGGTGTCGCCCCGCAGCTGAGCGCCGCGGTCCGCGACGTGCCCCGCCGGCGGGCGGTGCCCGGTACGCCCGTCATGAACCTCGCGTGGCCCTCGCTGGTGCAGCTGATCGCCGTCCCGCTCTCGCTGCAGAGCGACCGGGTGCTGCTGAGCCACTTCGGCAGCACGCTGCAGCTGGCCGCCTACGGGCTCGCCGCCCAGCTGTTCGGGCTGGTGCTGCAGACCATCAACACCGCCGGCATCTCACTGTGGCCGGTCTTCGCGCGAGCTCGCGTGGACGGCCGGATACTGGCGCCGTACAAGGCGAGTGCTGCGTTCGCGGCGGCGGCCGGCCTCGTGGCCGGAGGGCTCGCGCTGCTGCTGCCGTGGATCGTCCCCGCCATCAGCGACGGACGCGTGCGCCTCGAGCTGCCGCTTGTCGCGGCGTTCGTGCTGTATGTGTGCGTGCACGCGGCGAAGTACCCGCTGGGGATGTACATGAATGACCTCGCCGGGCTGCGATTCCAGGTGCTTCCGATCATCCTCATGCTGCCGGCGAACGTCGGCCTGTCGGTGCTGCTCATCCCGCGCTACGGCGCGGCCGGCACGATATTCGCCTCCTGCGTGACCGTCGCGGTCTTCCAGGTTGCGACCAGCGCCTGGTATGTCCGGCGTGACCTGGCCCGCCGTCGCGCGCAGGTGCCCGAGCGGCTGGCGCCTGCGACATCGAGCTGACGTCACCGTCGGCGTCCCGGCCTGAATGGAGCACCAGCGCGTCGGGCGCGGCACGGATCACTCGGGTGCCGAGCTGCCGTAGCCCACGAGCGGCGTCCCGAACAGACCGACGAGCATGCCCCAGCCAGCGGCCAGCTCGACCTCAGCAGCAGCGCCAGCGGCCACGTCCCGGCGGGCCCGGGAAGCCGAGACGCGCACCCCGGCGACAGCCATCCGGGCCACTGCCCGGAGGAGCAGGGCCACCTGGACGCGCAACCGCTCGGCCGGGGCAGGAGTGAGGAGCAGGGTGATGACGCACCACGTGCTGGCGGTGCGGACGGTCCGCCGCAGGGCCCAGGCGCGAGTCGCACGGTCCACGGGTACCGCCTCGTGCACCACCGCCTCGTCGCACCAGCGGATCTCGCCACCCATCAGCACGAGGCTGCGGGTGAGCATCGTGTCTTCTCCGCCGGTGAGGCCGAATCGATCATCGAATCGCAGGTGGAGGGGCCCCACCTGGTGCAGGTCCAGCAGCAGGTTCCCGGCGCCGGCTCCACCCACCATCGTCCCCGTGGCCATCCGGCGCCGGTTGTAGACCGGGCACGCCGCGACCCAGGAGTCCACGGGGCCCTCGAACGAGGACACGACCGGGCCCGCGACCGCGGCCGGCTCCCAGCGCTGCCACGTCTCAACGAGCCGGTCCAGCCACAAGGGCTCCGGCACCTCGTCGTCATCGAGGAACACGAGGAGGTCGTCGTGGCCGGCACTGGACAGGGCGCGGTTGCGGGCTGCTGCGATCCCCGGCCGAGGCTCGTGCACGTAGGAGACCAGCGTGGAGCCGAAGGTGGTGACCGTGGAGCGGGCCGAGCCGTCGGCGTCGTTGTCGACCACGAGGATGCGGACCTGGTGCGGCGAGGTCCCCGCCTGGCCGACGAGGCGGGGGAGCAAGGTCACCAGACGCGCCTCGCGGCGGTACGTGGCCACGGCGACGACGACGCGAAGCACGTCGGTGCGTGCAGGCTGCGGGCTGGTCATGAGGACCGTGAAGCCCACGGGCGCACGTCTGACGCCATCTGCATTCCTCCGGGCTAGCATCGGCATCGGTAAGCAAGCTGCTACGGACCGTACGGGAAACGAGTGTGATGTCGCGGATCGGGTACGCCCCGGGGGTCTACGACCTCTTCCATGTCGGGCACCTCAACGTGCTGCGGCGAAGCGCGGAGAGGTGCGACTACCTCGTAGCGGGCGTCGTCTCCGACGAGATGGCGCACCGCGCGAAGGGACGCCACCCCGTCATCCCGATCGACGAGCGCATCGAGATCGTCCGCAGTATCCGGTGCGTCGACGAGGCCGTCGTCGAGTCCGTCGCCGAGAAGCTCGACACCTGGCGCGCTCGCCCGTTCGACATCATCTTCAAGGGCGACGACTGGAAGGGAACCGCCAAGGGCGACAAGCTCGAGCAGGATTTCGCCTCCGTCGGCGTCGAGGTCGTCTACCTTCCCTACACCGTCCACACGTCGAGCACCCTCCTTCGGCGGGCCCTGGAGATCGCCACCGGTGAGCCGATGCCCCAGCCGCAGCCCTAGCTCCGCCGCGTGAGCAGCCATCTGGCGGCGGTGGAGCGCGAGCCGCCGGAGCGGTGGCCGTCCGCCACCGACGCGTAGGGCTCGTACGTCGCGGCGTCGTCGTCGCTGACCTGGTTCGCGACGATGCCGATCACCGGAGCGTCGATCCGCTCAAGCGTCGCCAGAGCTTCGACGAGCTGAGGTCGGCGCAGCTTGGAGCAGCCCGCCACGAGAACCGTGGAGGCCACCATCCTCGACAGCACCGCTGCGTCAGTGACTGCCAGCAGCGGGGGCGAGTCGAGGACGACGACGTCGTAGCGGTCGGTCATCGCACCCAGCAGCTCGCGCATGGACGACGAACCAAGCAGCTCTGCGGGGTTGGGAGGGATGGCGCCCGACGTGAGCACGTGCAGCGACGGATGCGCGGTCGGCTGCACGAGGTCCTGCAGGGAGGCCCTGCCCACCAACGCCGTCGTGAGCCCGACGGAGGGTTCGAGGCCGACGTAGGCCGCGATGGAAGGACGACGCAGATCGGCGTCCACGAGCAGCACGCGCAGGCCCGCCTCCGCCAGCGAGGCCGCCAACCGGACACAGGTGGTGCTCTTGCCCTCGCCCGAGAGCGCGGAGGTGACGAGGAGGGTCTTGCTGGGAGCCCCGACCGTCAGGAACTCGAGGTTGGTCCTGATCCGGCGGTACGCCTCCGCCTCTCGTCCGGCGCCGGCGATCTGGCTGCCGCGCTGCTGCAGGGCTGCGGAGGCGCCCACCTCGCCGATGACGGGGATCGCGGTCAGGGCGGAGAGATCGCTCGCGGTACGCAGCCGGGTGTCCGTGCGCTCACGCACCAGCGCCACGACACCTCCGATGATGATGCCCGCCAGCAGGCCGGCAGCCACGTCCCGCCTCTTGTTCGGCGAGCTCGGGAAGCGCGGCGGGGTCGCGACGGCCACGACGGTGCCCTTGATGGCCGCGTCGCCACCCTCGGTGCGCGGAGACAGCGAACTCGACGTCGAGATCAGCTGGGTCGCGACGCCGTTGGCGATGGCGGCCGCTCGAGCCGGCGACGGGTCGGCGACGGTCAGCTCGATGACCACCGTGTTGTTCGATGCGTTGGCCGTCACCTGCCGGGCCAGGTCGCTCGGGGTGACCGGCAGGCCCAGTCGGGCGATGACAGGTTGGAGGACGATCGGCTGATCGCTGAGGGACGCGTAGGACAGCATCTGCGCCTGCGTGTAGTTGGCTCCCTGCGACAGGTCGTTGCCCGACGTGGCGCTCGGCAGCGAGAAGTAGACCGAGGAGGTTGCCTCGTACATCGGGGTGGCGGTCTGCACCGCCGCCGCGGCAAGGAGTGCTCCGCTGAGGGTGCAGAGCAGCAGAATGAGTCTGCGCGCTCGCAGGATCCGAAGGACGTCGTGGACGGACACCTCAGGTCGACCTTCCTGGTGTTGCTGCTGACAGGACCGGGAGTGCCGGTGATCGTGGTGGTGCGTGGTCGGGGTGGAGCATGGCATCGCCGTGGCTCAGAGCCTGGCTGGCGGCGGCGAGGCCCGCGACGAACCAGAGGAACACGGCGTACTGGGTGATCAGCGCCACCGTGAGGACGGCGGGCACCTGAGCTGCGAGGGCCATGGTGGCCGGTGTCGCTGCCCCTCGGACGACGGTGCCCCACACGGCGCAGAGCAGGATGATCCCGAGCACCATCGCGATGACGCCGTAGGTCAGCCCGACGAGCAGCAGCGCGCTGTCGATGGACCGGAAGGAGCCGAACCGGAACGTCCCGGCGGGGTCTCGATGGGCACTCGGGCTCAACCCGAGGGGGGACAGGAC
>CAXTEJ010000052.1:0-22771 GCA_964243295.1 uncultured Actinomycetales bacterium
CACCCGCGGCGGCCAGGCCGGCGAGGGCGCTGCCGTGCCCGAGGGCACAGCGACGTCCCACACCGACGCCGGGCCGGCGACCGAGGGCACCGACGGGCAGGGCGCGACGGCCGGCCGGCGTCGTCGCCGCGGCGGTCGCGGCCGCGGCGCCGGCTCGGCGGGCTCGGCCTCCTCGGCCGCGAGCGAGGCGGCGCCCGCGCCAGTGCTCGAGTGAGCTCAGCGCTCACCCGCGCCCGACGGAGCAGCGAGGCGTCGTGAGCGACGTGAGTGAACCGGCGCGCGTGGTCCACACCTCGAGCGTGATCATCGCGCTTCCGGAGGTTGCCTCGTTCGTGGCGCCGTGGCGGGCGACGTCGTACGCCGCGAGGACGGGCGCGCGCTCCGGTGAGCGACGCTTCCCCCCGCACATCACGCTGCTCTCGCCCTTTGCGGGCGAGGCCGAGCCGGCCGCGCTGCGTGCCCTCGACGAGCTCGCGGCGACCCACGACCCGTTCGACGTGGTGCTGTCGCGGGTGCGGCAGTTCCCCGAGGGTGCGATCTGGCTCGTCCCGGAGCCGGCCGCCCTCGTGACGGCGCTGATGCTCGACGTGCGGGCCAGCTTCGCCGACCCGCCGATCGAGCCACCCGAGAGTGATGGCGGGTGCCCCACCGTGCCCGTGCGGGTGCGGCAGCCGATCCCGCACGTCACGGTGACCGTGACGGCCGATCCGGGTACGCCGGAGCGCGTGCAGGCGGCGCTCGACGCGCACGGGCCGCTGACCGTCCCGGTGCGCGCCATCGGCGTCTGGCGCCGCGACAGCCAGCAGGTGTGGCGGCTGCGCCACCGCTCCAGGCTCGGCCGCCGACCCTGACGAGCGCCCGCGGGTGCGAGCGGCTCCGACGAGCGCGCCCGCGGGTGCGAGCGCGACCACCGCGTGCCAGTGTCGTTCGGGTGAGGGCAGCCGACGCGGATCCTGGCCTGTTCGGCCCGGGTTCGGTGACCTGGCGGCTCCACGCCGACCCGATGTTCGGCCTCGCGGGCCTGCGGGCGCTGCTGCTGCAGGCGTTGCATCCGGTCGCCGTCCACGGCGTCGTCCACAACTCCGCCTTCCGCGAGGACACGTGGGGCCGGCTGCAGCGCACCGCCGAGTACGTCGCCGTCACGACGTTCGGCACCACGTCGGAGGCGCTGGTGACGGCGGCGCGGGTGCGCGCCGTGCACGGGTACGTCGCGGGCTACGAGCCCACCACCCGTCGCAGCTACCGCGGCGACGACCCCGACCTGCTCGCCTGGGTGCACAACTGCCTGGTCGAGAGCACCCTTGACGTGCTCGGCCGGGCCGGCGCCGCGCTGAGCGACGAGGACGCCGACACCTACGTCTTCGAGCAGATGCGGTCGGCGGCTCTGGTCGGTCTGGACGCCAGCGAGGTGCCGCACGACCGCGACGAGCTGCGGGCCTACTTCGACGACGTCCGGCCGCAGCTGCGGGCCACCGCCGAGGCGCGGGAGGCCGCGAGCTACGTCATCGCCCCGCCGATCCCCGTGCGGTACGCCCTCGCGGCACGGCCCGCGTGGTCGGCTGTCGCGGGCCTGGCGTTCGCGGCGCTGCCGTCCTGGGCGCGCTCGCTGTACTCGCTGCCCGACCTGCCGGGGGCCTCGGCGCTGCACGGTGCGGCCGTCACGGTGGCGCTGCACACCATGCGCACCGGCCTGCGCGGCGTGCAGCAGGCCGTTCCGCCGCTGCGCGAGGCCCCGCACGAGCGGTCGGCCCGCCAGCGGCTGCGCGTGGTGCGGGACGAGCCCGGCGACTGAGGGCCGGGCAGCCGGTCAGTTCTCGTCGAGGCCCCACCAGCCGGGCCGGGGCGCGAACACCTGGCCGGCCGGGCAGTGCTGGCGCACGTCGCAGCCGCTGCACCGCGGCGCCGGCCGGGGCGGGAAGGCCTGCTCGCGCGCACCGGCTGCGTGCGCCGACTCCACCACATCCAGCTCGGCGCACGTCTGCTCCGCGGCCGCCACGTGCCCGCGCAGCGACCCGGGCGTGTGGTCGTGGCGCACCACGGTGGCGGTCGGTACGTGGTGCAGCTCGACCGCGGTGCACGGCCGCCGGACGGTCGCGGCGACCGCGACCGCGTACAGAGCCAGGGCCGGCGAGGCCTCGGCCTCACGTGGCCCGATGCCGCCGCGGGAGGTCTTGTAGTCGACCACCACCAGCTCACCGTCGCGGTCGTCGAGCCGGTCGACCCGCCCCGACAGCACCGCGGTGGGGGTGCTCACCGCGACGGTGCGCTCGACGCCGAGCGGCTGGGAGTCGGGGTCCTGCGTCGCGGCGTAGGCCCGCGTCTCGTCCGCCACGCGGCGGCGCCAGCGGGCCGACTGGCCGTCGTCACGAAAGCCTTCCGGACGCCAGCGCGCTAGCAGCAGCCGGCGTGCGGCGTCCGGCGTCCGCTCGGCTGGGCGAAGGCCCCACCAGTCGGCGAGCGCCTGGTGCACGGAGGTGCCGATGCTGGCCCGCGCGGACGCGCCGGCGCGTGGTGGTGCCGGCCGGTCGAGGTAGGTGAGCCGGTACCGGCGCGGGCAGTCGCGCCAGGTGGCGAGCCGCGTGGGCGTGGCGGTGTGGAGCCGGTCGGGCATGCCGTCGAAGCCCAGCTGCTCGTGGCCGTCCCCCGGCGCACCGTCGTGACCCTGCCTGCCGCGGCTCATGGCGTCTGGGCGACGAAGGCGCGCACGGCGTCGGCGACCAGCTGCACGGCGATGGCCGACAGCAGCAGCCCGGCGATGCGCGTGACGAGCGTCGTCCCGCTGTCGCCGAGCAACCGGTGGATCTGGCCGGAGAAGCGCATGAACAGCCACAGGCACACGTGGACAGCCAGGACGCCGACGCCGATCGCGACGTGGTCGGCCAGCCCGTCGGCCTGCTGCACGAACACCATGGTCGCGACGATGGCGCCCGGCCCGGCGAGCAGCGGCGTGCCGAGCGGCACGAGGGCGACGTTGACACCCTCCTGACCGTCCGGCACCTCGTCCTTGCCGGTGAGCAGCTCGAGCGCGACCAGCAGCAGCAGCAGGCCGCCGGCTCCCTGCAGCGCGGGCAGGCTGATGTGCAGGTAGGCCAGCAGCGCTCGGCCGAACACCGCGAAGGCCACGATCACGCAGAACGCCACCGTCACGGCCTGTCGCGCCGCGAGCGCCCGCTGGCGGGAGGTCATCGAGGACGTGAGGGCGATGAAGATCGGCAGGGTGCCGGGCGGGTCCATGATGACGAAGAGCGTCACGAAGACCGAGCCGAGCAGCTGCGCGTCGACGACGGCGTCCATCAGCGGCCCGTCACCGGCCGGCTGCGTCCGGCCGCCGGCCGCGCGCGAGGATCTCGGTCAGCACGTCGGGGTCGGTGGTGTTCTCACCGATGAGGTTGGGCTTGCCGGCGCCGTGGTAGTCGCTCGAGCCGGTGACGAGCAGGCCCAGCCGCGCGGCCAGTGCCCGCAGGTGCTCGCGGGCCTGCGGGTCGTTGTCGCGGTGGTCGACCTCAAGCCCGGCGAGGCCGGCGTCCGCCATCGCCTCGATGACCTCGTCGCCCACCACGCGACCGCGCAGCCGGGCGAGCGGGTGGGCCATGACCGATACACCGCCGGCGGCGGCGACGAGGCGGACGGCGTCGACGGGGTCGGGCGCGTAGTGGCGCACGTAGTAGGGACCGCGCGAGGACAGCAGGCCGGCGAAGGCCTCGCCGCGGTCGGCGACCACCCCCGCGGCCACCAGCGCGTCGGCGATGTGGGGGCGCCCGATGGTCGCGCCCTCGCGCACCTGGTCGCTCACCTGCTCCCACGTGATCGGGACGTCGGCACCGAGGCGCTCGACGATGCGCCGGGCCCGCGTCTCGCGGCTGGAGCGCGCCTGCTCGAGCTCGTCGGCCAGACCCGGTGATGCCGGGTCCTGCTGGTAGCTGAGCAGGTGGACGCTGGTGCCCTCGGTCGAGCAGGAGACCTCGGTGCCGGTGACGACCTGCACGCCGAGGCGCTGACCGGCGTCGAGCGCCTCGACCCAGCCCGCGGTGGTGTCGTGGTCGGTGAGGGCGACGACGTCGAGCCCGGCCGCCGCAGCGGAGGCGACGAGGTCGGCCGGGGCCTGCGTACCGTCCGACACCGCGGAGTGGGTGTGGAGGTCGATGCGCACCCGTCAAGGGTAGGGGCTGGACGGCGACCTCCCGGCCAGCTCGCGCGCTGCGGGCCGGTCAGCGCAGGTGCCGCGAGGGCGCGCCCGTCGGGAGGTCGAGGGCGTGGCCGGGGTCGCGCAGGTCGACCAGGCGCAGGTCCTCGAGCACCATGGCCCCCGCCTCGGCCGGCAGCGCGACCAGCCACAGCCACACCGACGCGGCCTCGCCGACGTAGACGGCCCGGTCGCTGCGGCCGGGCACGCACCACAGCGGCACGGCGTGCCCGGCGGCGTCCACGCCTGCGTGCGCGGACGAGCCGCTCATCGCGTGCTCGAGCGCCGGGCCGGGGTCGACGTCGGCGATGCCGGCGAGGCGGGCGCCGAGCCCGATGCCGGGCTGCTCGGCGACGACGACCAGGTCGGCGGCGAGCGGACCCGGCCGGTCGGGGGTGAACAGCGGGTTGGGTCCGCTCAGCGCGACCGCGGTGGCCAGCCAGCCGCTGTGGTCGTCGCCCGCCACCTGCACCCCGGTCACCAGCCAGGCGGTGGGCAGCGGCCAGGCCACCCACAGCGGCACCTGGGAGCGCTGCGCGAGCTGGTTCACGGTGTCGGCGTGACCTGCGACGACGTGGTGCAGCGGCGCGATCTCGCCGTGCTCCGGGCAGCACCACCGGCTGGTGCGCAGGTTGGGCGGCTGGGCGTCCCGCATGCAGCGCGGGCACCGCGGGTCGTCGGCCATCCCTTCACCGTGCCGGTCCGGGCACGCACCGTCAAGAGTTGGTCACCGGGCCTTCCGGTGCTCACAGCGCCGCCTGCGCCCGGCGCAGCGCGACGGCGAACGCGTCCGTCGTGCCGACGTCGCGGACGGCGATCCGCAGCCAGTCCGGGCCCAGCCCCGGAAACGTGTCGCCCCGTCGTACGGCGAACCCGGCCTCGCGCAGCAGCCCGCGGACCCGCAGCCCCTGAGGCGAGCCCGCCAGGACGAACGGCGCGGCGGGCGCGGTCACCGGCAGGCTCAGCCCGGGCAGCGCGCGCAGGGCCGCGACCAGGTGGTCGCGGTCCCGGACGGACGCGCTCGCGGCGACCTGCGCCGCCGCGACGGCCGCGGGGTCGCTGCACGCCGACGCCGCCAGCAGCGCGAGCGACGACACCGACCACGGGGGCTGCGCCGCCGCGAGCCGCGCGACCATCGCGGGCTCGGCCAGCACGTAGCCGACACGCAGGCCCGCGAGCCCCCACGTCTTGGTCAGGCTGCGCGCCACGACGACGCCCGGGAGTCGTTGCGCCGCAACACTCTCGGACTCCCCCGGCACGGCGTCCATGAAAGCCTCGTCCACCAGCAGCACCCGACCCGGTCGCGCCAGCGCCCGCACGGTCTGCGCCGGGTGCAGCACCGACGTGGGGTTGGTCGGGTTGCCGATCACGACGAGGTCGGCGTCGTCCGGCACGTCGCGCGGGTCGAGCACGAAACCGTCGGTCGCCCGCAGCAGCACCCGCTCCACCCGGTGCCCCGCCTGCCGCAGCGCGGCCTCGGGCTCGGTGAACTGCGGGTGCACCACCACCGCCCGCCGGACGTCGGCACCGGGCCGCAGCGCGCGGGCCAGCAGCGTGAACGCCTCGGCGCCGCCCGACGTCAGCAGCACCTCCTCGACCGGGCGCCCGTGGCGCGCCGCCACCGCGGCCGTGGCGGCCGTCGGGTCGGGGTAGGCCGCGAGGTCGCCGAGCCCGCGGGCCAGCACCTCGAGCAACCAGGCGGGCGGCTGCGCGCGGCGCACGTTCACCGCGAGGTCGACCAGGCCGTCCCCGACCTCCCGGTCGCCGTGGTGGTGCAGGTCGTACGAGCCGGGGTGGTCCGGAGCTGCATGATCACGGGGAGAAGGGTGGGTCACCCGGCGTGCGCCCCCGTGCGGCCGTGGCCGTGGCCTTGGCCTTCACCGTGACCGCCGCCGTGGCCTTGGCCTTCGCCGTGACCGCCGCCGTGTCCGTGGCCTTCGCCGTGGCCGTGGCCGTGGCCGCCCGCGGGGTCGTCCGGGTGGTCGTGCGGGGTCTGCGGCGCGCCGACCTGGGCCTCGAAGCCGGGCAGGGCGGTGCGGTAGACGCAGGTGTCGCAGTTCATCCGCAGGTCGCCGGCGAGGCTCTCGCGGTAGCGCTCGAGCACCAGGTCGGCGAGGGGGTCGCAGTCGCCCAGCACCGCGCCGACGCGCACGTCGACCTGCGGGTGCTGGGCCGCCCAGGCGTGCGCCTGCGCGTCGACGCGGTCGGGCAGCACCCCGCGGAACAGGAAGTACGGCGCGACGACGACGCGGCGCGCCCCCAGCAGCCGGGCCCGCTCCAGACCCGCCGGCACGTCGGGGGCGGCGAGGGAGACGAAGCAGGTCTCCACGCCGTCGTAGCCGCGGCCCTCCCACAGCAGCCGGGCGGTCTTGACCACCTCGGCGTTGGCGTCGGGGTCGCTCGAGCCGCGGCCCACGAGCAGCACGGTCGTGCCGGCGCGCGGTGCGCCGGCGAGGGCCTCGTCCACGCGCTGCGCCAGCAGGTCGAGCAGGATCGGGTGGGGGCCGAGGGGACGCCCGTAGGCGTAGCTCAGGCCGGGGCGCCGCACCATCTCGCGCGCCATGGCCCCGGGGATGTCGCCCTTGGCGTGCCCCGCGCCGACGAGCACGAGTGGCACCGCCGCGACCCGGCGGTGGCCGGCGTCCCACAGGCCCTCGACGGCCTCGGTGAGCGCCGGCGCCGACAGCTCGATGAAGCCACCCTCGGCGCCGACGCCGTCGACGGCGAGCCGGCGTCGCGCTCGGTCGACCAGGGCGAGGAACCCGGCGACGCCCGCCGGGTCCTTCGTCCCGTGGCCGACGACCAGCAGGGGTGTGCTCATGTGTCCTCCTCCGTGGCCGGCCATGCCGGTTCACGCTCGACGTACAGCAGGGCGTTGACCGCGGCGGCGGCGACGGGGGTGCCGCCCTTCTCGCTGCGGTTGCTCAGGGCGGGCAGTCCGCTGTCGCGCAGCGCCTGCTTGGACTCGACGGCGCCGACGAACCCCACGGGCAGGCCGACGACGAGCGCGGGCCGCAGCCGCCGGCCGAGGTCGACGAGCTCGAACAGCGCGGTGGGCGCGTTGCCGACCACCCACACGGCCCCGGGCCCGGCGGCCTCGGCGGCGATGCGGACGCCGGCGGCGGACCGGGTGAGGCCGGTGGCGGCGGCCAGCTCGGCGGCGCGCCGGTCGCGGACGAGGCAGGTGCTGGCGCGCGAGGTGATGCCGGCGGCCACCATCTGGGCGTCGACCACGATGGGTGCGTTGCCCTGCAACGCCGCCAGCCCCGCGGCCAGGGCGTCCTCGTCGCAGACCAGGTCGTCGACGTAGGCGAGGTCGGCGCTGGCGTGGACGACGCGCTCGACGACGGCGCGGGTGAGGGGCGCGAGGGCGGAGGTGTCGACCCGCCGCCGCAGGATCGCGTACGACGCGGCCTCGATCGGGTGCACGGCGCGGGCGCTCACGTGGCCGGCCCGTCGCTCGCGTAGCGCTCGTCGTACCGCCGCAGCCGCCACAGCAGCAGCGCGGCGCACCAGGCGAGCACCAGCACCGCCGCGATGCCGTAGCCGAACAGCTCGAAGCGGTCGGTGAGGGAGGCCCAGCCGGTGAGCGCGGTCAGGCCGAGGTGCGTGGCGAGCACGTCGGCGACGTACACCGAGGCGATGAAGGCGGCCACGACGACCGTCACGGCCGTGGTGGCGATGTTGTAGAACAGCGTCCGCGCGGGGTGGCGGTAGGCCCACGAGTACGCCCGGGCCATGACCAGCGAGTCCGCCGTGTCGAAGGCGCTCATGCCCGCGGCGAACAGCAGCGGCAGCGACAGCACGGCGTACGCCGGCAGGTGGCCGCCCGCCGCCGTCGAGGCGCTGAGCGACAGCAGCGTCACCTCGCTCGCCGTCTCGAGGCCCAGACCCATCAGCAGCCCGACGGGATACATGTGCCACGACGAGCGGATCAGCCCGCGCAGCCGGCCGCCGAGCAGCCGGTTGACCAGCCCCCGGTCGAGCAGCGTGCGGTCGAGCGCGGCGGTGTCGAGCTCGCCGTGCCGCAGCCCGCGCCACAGTCGCACGATGCCGTGCAGCACCACGGCGTTCAGCGACGCGACCAGCAGCAGGAACACCGCCGCGACCACCACCGCGACCGTCGACAGCCGCTCGCGCAGGCCGACCGAGACGCTCGCCGACGCGTACGCGACGAGCAGCGAGAGCACGAGCACCACCGTCGAGTGGCCCATGGCGAAGAAGAACCCCACCCCGACCGGACGCCGGCCCCGCAGCAGCATCAGCCGTGTCGTGTCGTCGATGGCGGCGATGTGGTCGGCGTCGAAGGCGTGCCGGGTGCCCAGCGCGTAGGCCAGGGCCCCAGTGCCCGCGAGGCCCGCGGCGGCGGCAGGGTCGCCGCCCGCGCGCAGGTAGAGGCCAGCGCCCGCGAGGTGCAGGGCCAGCACGGCGCCGCAGATGCCCGAGAGCCGGACGCGCTCGGCCCGGGTCCACGCGCCGGACGCTGCTCGCCCGACGGCCGCGGTGCTCACCGCATCCACCGGTACCCCCTCGGCGTGACCAGGTGCCCGTCGACGACGCGGCTCTGCGAGCAGCCCACGACGACGACGCTGTACATGTCGACCGTCGCCGGGTCGAGCTCGGCCAGCGTGGTCACCCGCACCGTCTCGTCGGGCCGCGACACGTTGCGCACCACGCCGACCGGGGTCGACGACGGCCGGCCCACCTGCAGCAGCCGCAGCGCCTCGGGCAGCTGCCCGGTGCGGCGCAGGCTGCGCGGGTTGTACAGGCACGCGACCAGGTCGCCCTCGGCGACGGCGCGCAGCCGCCGCTCGATCGCCGGCCACGGGGTGTGCAGGTCGGACAGCGACACGTAGGCGTGGTCGTTGCCGAGCGCCGCACCGAGCGCGGCGCTGGCGGCCAGCGCCGCCGTGACGCCCGGCACGCCGACGACCTCGAGGCGCGGGCCGTCGACGAGCGCCTGCTCGAGCGCCTCGAGCGTCGGGCTCGCCATCGCGTAGACACCGGCGTCGCCGGAGCCGACCACGGCGACGGCGAGCCCCTGCTGGGCCAGCCGCACGCTGGTGCGGGCGCGCTCCTCCTCGGCGCCGAGGCCGCTCTCGAGCACGGTCGTCGCGGAGCGCAGCAGGTCTCGGACCTGCGCGACGTACTGGTCGAGGCCGATGACGACCGACGCCCGTCGCAGCTCGGCCGCCGCGCGCGGCACCATCAGGTCGCGGGCACCCGGCCCGATGCCGACGAGCGCGAGGCGCCCGGGCACCGGCCGGCGTCCGACCGCGACCGTGGCGACCGCGTTCTTCGCTTTCGGCACCACCAGCTCGGCGCGCGCCTGCAGCACACTCGCCTCGGCGACGCTGCGGCTGCCGGTGGCAGCGGTCACCGCGGCGCTCGGGCTCGGCACGTCGTGCGCGTCGAGCTCGGCCGCGGTGAACGTGCGCATCGGCACACCCAGCGAGGCGGCCAGCGCCACGATGCCCGGCTCGTCGGCCTTGAGGTCGATGCTCACGACCTCGGCGACGCTGAGCGCGCTGAGGCCGTTGTGGCGCAACGTATCGAGCGCCAGCGAGGCCACGTCGCCGGCGGCCGCGCCGCGGCTCGAGCCCACGCCGAGCACCAGCGTCGGTGGGCGCAGCACCGCCTCGCCCGCGGCCGGCTCGACCAGGCGGTCGCTGACGCGCAGCACGTGCGTCGCGCCGGGGTGGTCGCCGACCTGGCCGGGACGCACGCCCAGCGGCGGCAACGGGTACGGCGCGTCGGCGAGCAGGTGCACCGGCTCGCCGTCCAGCAGCGCCCGGCCCACGGCCGCGACGTCGCCCTCGACGGGCAGCCCCAGCTGGTCGAGCCCGATGACGCCGGCGCTGTCGCTCGCGGTGGTGACCACCGCCTGCGCACCCAGCACAGCGGACACCCGCTCGGCGAGCGCGTTGGCGCCGCCGCCGTGACCGCCGAGCACCGGCACGGCCCAGCGGGCCGACTCGTCGACGCACACGACGCCGGGGTCGGAAGCCTTGCCCAGCAGCAGCGGCGCGAGCAGGCGCACCGTCGCGCCGACCGCCAGGAAGCAGACGACCTGGTCGCACGCGGCGACGGCGCGCGGCAGCGCCTGGGCGGCCGGCCCGTCGTAGGCCGTCACCTCCTCACCTCCGGCGCGCAGCGCCGTGGTGAGCCGCTGACCGGCGGCGTGGCCGGCCGCGGTGACCGTCACCACGCCGATCACGCGCGCACCCCCGTCACCAGCGTCACCGGGTTGGCCGCGGCGAGGCGGTGCGTGCCGTCGGGCAGTCCGCTGAGTCGTGACGCGGCGAGCTGCACGCCGTCGACGCTGAAGCCGTTGCGCTGCAACGCCTGCAGGGAAGGGCCGATGCGCTCGACCGCCGCGAGTGCGACGACGACCGACCGCGCCCCGGGCCGGGACGCCACGGCCTCGACCACCTCGGTGCCGCCGCCACCGACGAAGACGGCGTCGGCGTCGCGCAGGCCCGCGAGCGCCTGGGGTGCCGCGCCGGCGACGACCTCGAGGCGCACCCCGTGCCGGACCGCGTTGGCCCGCACCCGCTCGCACTGCTCGCCGTCGCGCTCGACGGCGACCACGTCGGCTCCCAGCCGGGCGCACTCGACGCCGACCGACCCGCTGCCCGCGCCGACGTCCCAGACCGTGCGGCCGGGGGCCGGGGCGAGCGAGGCCAGGGCGAGCGCGCGCACCTCGCGCTTGGTCACCATCGAACCGCGGTGGTCGAACTGGTCCTCCGGCAGCGCCCACGACGACGGCAGCCCCGGGCCGCTGCGCCAGCGCGCGCCCACGGCACCGGGGTCGACGGCGAGCACGACGTTGGGCTCGGCGTACGGCGGCCGGCAGTCGGCGCCGCCGCGCACCCGCTCGTCGTCCTCGCCGAGCCGCTCGGCGACCCACACGTCACGACCCAGACGCCGCAGCTCGGTGACGACGTCGTGGGCCGGCAGCTGCGGCGAGGTGAGCACCGCGACCTTGGCCGCGACCCGCGCGGCGGCGAGCGCCGGACCGGCGGGCCGCCCGTGCGCCGACACCACGACGGCGTCCTCCCACGGCTGACCGATGCGCCCGAAGGCCAGCGCCACCGACGACGCACCCGGCCTCACCCGGACGTCGGCGCCGGCCTCGCGCAGCGACCGCACCGCACCGAAGAACCCGGGGTCGCCGCTCGCGACGAGCACGCAGGCACGGTCGTCGGTGGCCGCGGCCACGACCGCCTCCAGCGCCCGCGCCCACGGCGTCGCGCCCGAGCCGAGCGCCAGAGCCTCACCGGACAGCTCGATGCGCTGCGCCGCAACGGCTTCGAGGTGCCGCGCGCCGCCGACCACCAGGTCGGCCGCCTCGAGCGCCCGCCGGGAGCCGTCGTCCAGCGGCCGGCCGTCCCAGCCCACCACCACGACGGGTGCGGTCACGACGCGCCCTTGAGCTCGCGCCGTGCCGAGCGCTCGGCCCGGCGGTGCCCGTGGAAGTGGCCCGGGTGGTACAGGTGCGATCGCGTGCCGCCGCCGGCGAGGGCCGGGCCGACGAGCACGAGCGTGTGCTTCCAGAGCCGGTGCTCCTTGCAGGTCGCCTCCAGGTCGGCGAGCCGGCAGTGCACCACGAGCTCGTCGGGCCAGGTGGCGGCGTAGGCCACGACGCAGGGGGTGTCGGGCCCGTAGCCGCCGGCCAGCAGCTCGTCGGCGAGCTGCCCGGAGCGGGCCGCGGACAGGAACAGCGCCATGGTCGTGCCGTGGCGGGCGAAGTCGCGCACGCTCTCGCCGTCCGGCATCGGGGTCTTCCCGCCCTCGAGGCGGGTGAGCACGACCGACTGCGCCACCTCCGGCACGGTCAGCTCGCGCTCGACGAGCGCCGCGACGGCGCTGAAGGCCGAGACGCCGGGAATGGTCTCGTAGCCGAGGCCGAGCTCGTCGCACAGGTCGCGCTGCTCCTGCACCGCGCCCCACAGCGCCGGGTCGCCGGAGTGGATCCGCGCGACGACGAGGCCCTCGCGCACAGCCCGCTCGTACAGCGGGCGCACCCCCTCGAGCGCGAGCTTCGCGGAATCGACGACCTCCGCGCCGGGACGGGCGTGCTGCAGCACGTCCTCGTGCACCAGGCTCGCGGCCCACACGACGACGGCGGCCGACTCGATGGCGCGCACGGCCCGCACGGTCAGCAGGTCGGCGGCGCCGGGGCCCGCCCCCACGAACCAGAGCTTGGCCGAGCCGGACGGCTGGTGGTCGCTCACAGGCGGCCTCCTCGGGTGCGTGCCCCAGGCGGGGCGAGGACGGTGGTCAGGTAGCCGAGCTCGCCGTCAGCCTGCGCGGCCCCGACGACGCGCTCGGTCGGCAGCCCGAGGTCGGCGCCCACGACGGCGGCGTCGAGCCGGTCGTCGTCGGCGAGAGCCGCCAGCACCTCGGGCAGGTGGCGCCCGCCCTTGTAGGCGACGACGGTGTCGCCCCGGCGCAACGCCTCCCGGTAGCCGTCGAGGCCAGCGGTCATCGGGTAGAGCACCAGCGTCTCCTCGCCCTCGACGAGGGGGACGCCGGACCGCGCGGCCAGGTGCTGCATCGCGGTGATGCCGGGGACGCTGGTGACGACCAGCCCCGGCACCAGCTCGCGCACCGTGGCGGCGAGGTAGGAGAACGTCGAGTAGACGTTCGGGTCGCCGATGGTGGCGAAGGCGACCGTGCGGGCGCCTGATGTGTAGGCGTCGCGGACGGCAGCGCCGGCCACGTCCCACGCGCCCTCGCGGCGACCGCGGTCGGTGCGCTCGTTGAGGGCGAAGAACAGGCGCTGCACCCGGTCGTGGTCGACGTGCGCCCGCACCGTGCGCTCGGCGCGGCCGACCGCGCCGACGTCCATGGTGGGCACGAGCACGAGGTCGGCGCCCTGCAGCACCCGGACGGCCTTGACGGTCACCAGCTCGGGGTCGCCGGGGCCGACGCCGACACCGACCAGCTCGGCGCGGGGCGCAGCGGCGCTCACGCGCGCACCAGCCCGGCGCGGGGCGCAGCGGCGCTCACGCGCGCACCAGCCGCGCGTGGTCGGCGAGCCGGGCGGCCGCGGCCGGGTGCCCGGCCCAGTGCACGTGCAGGTACGACGCGTGCACCGAGCCGCTGACGAACCCCTCGTGCTGGGCGGGGGCGCCGTCGACCGACCACGCCCACGCCGGCTCGCCGGCGCGCGGCTCGACCACCGTGCGGTGGAACTCGTGGCCCGTCACGCGCTCGCCGGCGCGGGCGAGCACCGAGCCGGTGACCGCCACGGCAGACCGGTAGCCCAGCGCCAGCCGCGGCGTCATGCGCGCCGTGACCGGCAGCACCCCGCACATGGGCAGCCCGTCGAGGTGCTCCGCGAGGTAGAGCAGCCCGGCGCACTCGGCGACCACGGCACCCCCGTCGCGCACCAGCCGCGCGACGTCTGCGCGCAGCGCAGCGTTGCGCGACAACGGCTCTGCGTGCACCTCGGGGAAGCCGCCGCCCACCACGAGCGCCGACGTCCCGGACGGCAGGTGCTCGTCGGTGAGGGGGTCGACGACCGCGACGTCGCAGCCGGCCGCCTCGAGCAGCTCGGTCGTCTCGTTGTAGGAGAACGTGAACGCCGCGCCACCGGCGACCGCGACGACGGGCCGCTCACGGGCGGCGCCGGCCTCCGGCAGCGCGGCCGCGGCCGACCACGGCTCTGCGACGACCGGTGGCGCGGTGCGGGCGAGGCGCACGACGGCCTCGACGTCGATGCTCGACGCGACGAGATCCGCCAGCCGGTCGACGACCTCGACCGCGGCCCGGTCACGCTCGGCCGCGGGCACGAGCCCGAGGTGGCGGCTCGGGACCGCGACGGATCCGTTGCGGCGCAACGCTCCTAGCACCGGCACGCCGGTGGCCTCGACGGCGGCGCGCAGCTCGCGCTCGTGGCGGTCGGAGCCGACCTTGTTGAGCACCACGCCGCCGAGCCGCACGCCCGGGTCGAAGGTGGCGAAGCCGTGCACCGTGGCGGCGGCGCTGCGACCGGTGGCCGAGGCGTCGAGCACCAGCAGCACGGGCGCGCGCAGCAGCGTCGCGACGTGGGCGGTGGAGGCGAAGCCCTCCTGGCCCACCACCCCGTCGAACAGCCCCATGACGCCCTCGACGACCGCGACGTCGGCCGGCCGCGGCGTGAGCGCGCCGTGCAGGAACAGCGGCACCACGCGGTCGACGTCCTGCAGGAACGGGTCGAGGTTGCGGCCGGGCCGGCCGGTGGCGAGCGCGTGGTAGCCGGGGTCGATGTAGTCGGGCCCCACCTTGTGCCCGCTGACGCTGAGACCGCCTCGGCGCAGCGCGGCCATGAGCCCGGTGGCGACCGTGGTCTTGCCGTGCCCCGAGCCGGGCGCGGCGACGACGACGCGAGGCACCTCGTGCGAGGTCACCACTCGATCCCCCGCTGCCCCTTCTGGCCGGCGTCCATCGGGTGCTTGACCTTCACCATCTCGGTGACGAGGTCGGCGGCCTGGACCAGCCTGGGGTCGGCGTCGCGGCCGGTCACCACGACGTGCTGGTGCCCCGGCCGCTCGCGCAGGGTGGTGACGACCTCGTCGACGTCGACCCACCCCCACTTCAGGGGGTAGGTGAACTCGTCGAGCACGTAGAGGTCGTGGGTCTGCGCGGCGAGCCGTCGCTGGATCTCGCGCCACCCCTCGAGCGCATCGGCGGCGTGGTCGTCCTCGCTGCCCTGCTTGCGGGCCCATGACCAGCCCTCGCCCATCTTGTGCCACTGCACGGGGCCGCCCTGGCCGGTCGCCTCGTGCACGTCACCGAGGGCCCGGAACGCGGCCTCCTCTCCGACCTTCCACTTCGCGCTCTTGACGAACTGGAAGACGCCGATGTCCCAGCCCTGCGTCCAGCCCCGCAGCGCGAGCCCGAAAGCCGCCGTCGACTTGCCCTTCATCTGACCGGTGTGGACGACGACGAGCGGGCGGTTGCGGCGCTGCCGCGTGGTGAGCCCGTCGTCCGGCACCTGCTCCGGCTGTCCCTGCGGCATCAGGCGGCCCTGCCCCTCGAGTCGGTGCGCGCCCGGACGGCGGCGGTGAGCGAGCTCGCGGCGACGGCCCCGAGCTCGAGGTGCTCGGCGCCCAGCGCCGCGGCGAGCCGGCGCGCGAGGCCGAGGCGCAGCACGCCCGGCCCGGCCGGCTCGCAGTCGACGACCACGGCGTCGACGCGGGTGCGGGCCAGGGCGGACGCCGACCGGTGGGCGCGCAGCAGCGCGTCGTCGCCCGCCGTGGCGCGCCCGTCGGTCACCACGACGAGCAGCGGACGCCGGCCCGGGTCACGCACCGCGGCGACGCGCAGCACCTGCGCGGCCGTGGCGAGCCCCTCGGCCAGCGGCGTGCGGCCGCCCACCCGCAGCCCGGACAGCCGGGCGGCGGCGCCCTCGACGCTGCCGGTGGGTGGCAGGTCGACCTGGGCGCCACGGCCGCGGAACGTCACCAGCCCGACGCGGTCGCGGCGCTGGTAGGCGTCGAGCAGCAGCGACAGCACCGCCGTCTTGACCTCGCGCAGCCGCGAGCGGGCGGCCATCGAGCCGCTGGCGTCGACGAGGAACAGCACGAGGTTGCCCTCGCGCCCCTCCCGCACCGGCACCCGCAGGTCAGCGCCGCGCAGCAGCAGCGGGCCACCCGACCGGGCGCGGGCGCGCTGGTGGGGCGCTGCGGCCGCGAGCGTCGCGGGCAGGTGGGGGCGTGTTCCCTCGCCCGGCAGCGGTCGCCGTGATCCGACCGTGCGGCCCGTGGGCGTGACCGCCCGCGAGCGCCGTCCGGCCACGCCCGCACCGGTGCTGCGCGCCGCGAGCAGCCGGGTGCGGTAGGGGTCGGCGGCGGCTGCCGCCTGCTCCCCCGCGGCGGGTCGCCGTCCGCTGCTCGGCTGATCCCGCCTGTCGCGCTGCGGGCCGGACGCCGGTGCGTCACCTGCGGGGACGTCGTCCGCCGCGCCACCGTCGCCGGCGGGCGCTGCGGGTTGCTCGGGGGGACCGCTGCCGGCGGTTGACTGCGCGCCGCCGTCGGGGCCGCCGTCACCGCGTCCGTCGTCACCGCCGTCGCCGCCGTCACCGCCGTCACCGGGGCCGCCGTCGGGCTCACCGGCGTCCAGCGCCTGCTCCAGCCGGTCCTCATCCAGGCCGGGCGGGTCGAACGGGTCGCGGCGCGCGCGGTGCGGCAGGGCGAGCCGGGCCGCGGCGCGCACGTCCTGCGTCTCGACCACGCGGCGGCCGTGCCACGCGGCGTGGGCGAGCGCCGCGCGGGCCGTCACGAGGTCGGCGCGCATGCCGTCGACGCCGAAGGCGGCGCACACCTCGGCCACCTGGCGCAGCGCGGCGTCGGTCAGGACGACGTCGGGCAGCAGGGCGCGGGCCCGGGCCACCCGCGCGGCCAGGGCGGACTCGTCGTCCGCCCAGCGCGCGGCGAACCCCTGGGGGTCGGCGTCGAAGGCGAGCCGGCGCCGCACGACCTCGACGCGGGTGGCGGGCTCGCGGCTCGCCCGCACCTCGACGCTGAGCCCGAACCGGTCGAGCAGCTGCGGCCGCAGCTCGCCCTCCTCGGGGTTCATGGTGCCGACCAGCACGAACGACGCGGCGTGCGAGGCGGAGACGCCCTCCCGCTCGACGGTGCTGCGTCCCATCGCGGCGGCGTCAAGCAGCACGTCGACCAGGTGGTCGCCGAGCAGGTTGACCTCGTCGACGTAGAGCAGGCCGCGGTGCGCGGCCGCGAGCAGGCCGGGCTCGTAGGCGCTGACGCCCTCGGCGAGCGCCCGCTCGAGGTGCAGCGCCCCCAGCACCCGGTCCTCGGTGGCGCCGACCGGCAGCTCGACCAGCCGCACCGGGCGCGTCACCGGGGTGGCGGTCGCGTCGTGCGGGCCGTCCGGGCACGTGGGGTCGGGGTCGGCGGGGTCGCAGGAGTAGCGGCAGCCGTCGACCACGGCCACCCCGGGCAGCAGCGACGCGAGCGCCCGCACGGTCGTCGACTTGGCGGTGCCCTTCTCTCCGCGCACCAGCACGCCGCCGACCGCGGGCGCGACCGCGCACAGCAGCAGGGCGAGGCGCAGGTCGTCCTGGCCGACGACGGCCGAGAACGGGAAGCCCGGCGCGGGCCGCGACGCCGGCGCCGACCCGGCTCGCGGGTCGTCGGACCGGCCTGCGGGCAGGGAAGAGGGTACGGGTGGTACGTCAGTGCGCCGCACGGGCGGAACCCCTTGTCGTCCGACGGGTGTCCACGCCCGTCGCCGGTCAGTGACGTGCGCCGCGCCGCCGGTGGGGCCGGGGCGTCGCGCACGTGACGGCAGGGAATGTCCTGGCTCCCGGCTCCGGACGTCGTCGACGCCCGCACCGACCCCACGTCTTCCCACGACCGCCCGCACGGGACGGGACGCAGTGACGCCGTACCTCAGGGTCTGCTCCCCGGTCACAGTGGCGGGACCGCCCCGGACTCCCGGCGGCCCCCAAGGGCCGCTGGTCACCGGTGTTCCTCCGCTACCGTCGGGCACAGCATGGCACAGCGCCGACGTCCGCGGCCGGTGTCGGCTTCCGGACGTCGGCCCCGCGCGCCGACGGACTGGTGCCCGATCACGCGACGCAGCCGTGACCCCTGTGACAGCCTGACCCCATGGGGGGACGTTCGGTACTGGACCAGGACCTGCGCACGCTCTACCAGCCCATCGTCGACCTGCGTGAGCAGCGGGCGGTCGTCGCGGTCGAGGCCCTCACGCGCGGTAGGCCGGGCGGCCTCGAGCTGCCCGAGCGGCTGTTCGCCGTGGCGGCGCAGGAGGGCGTGCTGCCCCAGCTGGACGAGCGCTGCCTGCGGCTGGCGCTGTCGGGGGCAGCAGCCACGCCCGAGCCCTCGACGGTGTTCGTCAACGTCGAGCCCGTGACGCTCGCGCGGATGACCGCCGGTGAGCTGGAGGCCGTGGCCGCGTCGGTGCCCGCCCACCTGCACGTCGTCCTCGAGGTCACCGAGCGCGACCTCATGACCGACCCGGCCGGTCTGGTGCGGGCGGTGCAGGGCGCGCACGACCTCGGGTGGGGCATCGCGCTCGACGACGTGGGGGCCGAGCCGGCCGGGGTCGCGCTGCTGTCGTTCCTGCGCCCGGACGTCATCAAGCTCGACCTCGCCCTCATCCACGGCCGCACCACCCTGCAGCTCGCGACCATCGTCAACGCGGTGCGCGCGGAGGCCGAGCGCACCGGCTGCCTGGTGCTCGCCGAGGGCATCGAGACCGAGGCCCACCTCGAGCGCGCCCTCGCGACCGGCGCCCAGCTGGGCCAGGGCTGGCTGTTCGGGCGGCCCGGCGCCATGCCGGCGGCGGGCACGAGCCCGCTGGCCCGCTCCACCGTGCGACACCCGCCGTGGGTGTCGTCGGGGACGCCGTACGGCGTGCTCAGCGACGTGCTGTCGCCGCAGCGCAGCACCGGGCCGCTGCTCGAGGCGCTGACCCACCAGCTCGAGCACCAGGCGCTGGCCCTCGACAACCAGACGATCGTGATGGCGAGCTTCGAGCGGCTGTCGCAGGTGGGCGCCGCGACCCGCCGCCGCTACGCGTCGCTGGCGGCCGTGACCGCCATGACGGTGATGGTCGCGCCCGGGCTGGAACCCGAGCCCGTGCCCGGTGCGAGAGGGGTGTCGGTCGAGGCTGACGACGTGCTGAACCTGGAGTGGAACGTGATGGTGATCGCCCCCCACTTCGCTGCCGCGCTCACCGCGCGCGCGGTGGAGTCGCCGTCCGGCACCCCGATGAGCGACGTGCCGACGCGCACGCTCGAGTACGTCCTCACCTACGACCGTGACGTGGTCGTGCAGGCCGCCCACACGCTGCTGGCGAAGGTCCAGCCGTCGTCCGGCTCGCTGGCCCGACGGCTGCGGCCCGACCCGCCGGAGACCACGGCGGCCGGCACCGAGGGCACGGTGGTGGTCGCCGACCTGCCGGGGGCGCTGCTGCGCGCGGTCCGCACCTCGACGCTGGCGCTGGCGCTCGCCGACGCGACCCGTCCCGACCTGCCCCTGGTCTACGTCAACGACGCCTTCTCGGCCCTCACCGGCTACCCCGAGGAGGAGGTGGTCGGCCGCAACTGCCGCTTCCTGCAGGGCACGGGCACCGACCGTGAGAGGTCCCTGCAGCTCAGCGAACAGCTGGAGCAGGGGCGCGGCGCCCACACGGTGCTGCTCAACTACCGCAGGGACGGCTCGGCGTTCTGGAACGACGTGCAGATCTCGCCGGTGCTCGACGACGCAGGCGACGTCACGCACTTCCTTGCCAGCCAGCGCGACGTGACCGCGCGGCTCGAGCGCGAGCACCGCACGGCGTACATGGCCTACCACGACGCCCTCACCACCCTTCCGAACCGGGCGAACGTGCTGGGTCACCTGGCCTCGCAGCTGCAGGCCTCGGCCGCCGACGGCAGCGCGGTCGCGGTCATCGTCATCGACCTCGACGGGTTCAAGGCCATCAACGACCGGCTCGGGCACTCGGCCGGCGACGTCGTGCTGCGGACGGCGGGGCAGCGGCTGCGCAGCTCGGTCCGCGCCGGCGACCTGGTGGGCCGGCTGGGCGGCGACGAGTTCCTCGTGGTGCTCGCCGGGCTCCCCGGCGGGTGCGACGCCGGCGTGGTCGACGCCCTGCTGCGTCACCTGCGGGTTCGGCTCGACCAGCCAGTCACGGTCGACGACGAGCTGGTGCCCCTGCGCTCGAGCATGGGCGCAGCGGTCTACCCCGTCGACGGCGTCGACGCCGACGGGCTCATCGCGAGCGCCGACCAGGCGATGTACCGCGACAAGGCCGCCGCCGCGCCGGCCTCAGCCGCCGACACGCACACGACCGCGGCCGCCCTGCGGGCGATGGCCCAGCGCGCGACCGGCATGGCCGGGGTCGCGGCGCCGCCCGCGGCCGCAGCGGCGCCGGCGCTGCCCGAGCAGGCGCCGTCCCCACCCAGGCCGGGGCCGCGGGCGCCCTGACTCGAGCAGCCCGACGCCGCCACCGTGCTCGCGCCCACGCCTGGTTGACTGGGCCGGTGCGCCAGCTGACCCTGCACGACTCGCTCGAGCGCCACTGGGACCTGCGGCACGCTGACGTCCAGCCGCTCGCGGGCGGCATGAACTCCACGACCTGGCTGGTGACGACGACCGGCGTCGAGGCCGGGCGCTGGGTCGCCAAGGTGGTGAGGCCCGCGGACCGGCCCAGCCTGCTGCTGGGCACCCAGGCCGCCACCGCGGTCGACGCCGCTGGGGTGAGCGCGGGCACCGCCGAGCCGACGCTCACCGGCGACCTCGTCGTCGACCTCACCGACGGCTACCTCGCCCTGCTGCGGTGGGTCGAGGGTGAGCCGCTGGTCGGCGAGGACGAGACCGACCAGGCGCGCATGGGCCGCGCTCTCGCCGTCGCTCACCGTGCCCTCAGCTGGCTGACCGTCGAGGACGCCCCCGAGCTGCTGCACGGGCTCGACCTCGCCGCGCCCCACCTCGACGTCCGGCCGTGGGTGCGCCCGGCCGTCGCGGCCGCGGTCGCGCAGTACCGGACGTTCGCCGCGCGACGCAGGCCCACGCGCAGCGTCCTGCACGGTGACCCCGCGCCCGAGTCGTTCCTGTGGTCCGCCGAGCGTGGGCGGTGCGGGCTGATCGACTGGAGCAGCTCGGTGCAGGGCCCGCGGCTGTACGACCTGGCCTCAGCCGTGATGTACGTCGGCGGCCCCGACCGGGCGCAGGTGCTGCTCGAGAGCTATGCCGAGCACGGCGACCTCACGCCGGCCGAGGTCGAGCAGGGCCTCGGTGTGATGCTGCAGCTGCGATGGGCGGTGCAGGCCGACTACTTCGCCCGCCGCATCGACCAGGACGACCTCACCGGCGTGACCCGCCCGCAGGACAACGCCCGCGGGCTGATGGACGCGTTCGACCACCTCCACCCGCAGTGACGCAGGGCCCCCCATCCCCCGTGATCTTGCGATCCCGGACCGCCGCGTGCTGCCGGCGAGCCGCGATCGCATGATCACGAGGGGTCTAGAGGTCCTGGACGGCGGGCAGCCCGAAGGCCTCGGGGCGGTGGCGCACGGCCTCACGCAGGTCGCGGCCGCTGTCGGCGCCCTCGCCCCACGGGTGCAGCGGCTCGGTGAGCTCGGGGTTGACGAAGTACATGACCGACTGCCGACCCGGCTGCCCCAGGTTGCGCACCTGGTGGAACTGCGGGCCGATGGCGCCCTCGGTCACCGCGGTCAGGGCCGACCCGGGGAAGACCAGCAGCTCGTGCGGAGCCGTCGTGACGGGAAGAACCGTGCCGTCGGCGAGGATCACCTCGAGCCCCGGCCCGGTGCCGTGCTGCGCGGTGAGCAGGTGCCCGTCCTCGTGGGCGTCCTGCAGCATCGCCCGGTCGTCGGGTGCCGGCAGGTAGCTGTTGACCTGCAGGTGCGAGGCGGCCCGAAAGCCCGGCGCCCGCGCCCCGGGAAAGGTCTCGGCGAGGCCCTCCAGCACGTCCTGGACGACGGCCGCGACCGCGTCGCGCCAGGCGGCCAGCGCGTCGGTGAGCGGCACGAGGTCGGCGGCGCCCGGGATCAGGTCGAGCCGGTCCGACCACAGCGTGAAGCACTCGTTGACGTCCGGACGGTCGGGGGTCACCGAGAACTCGACGCCCATGGGCCGGTAGCCGTAGTTGAAGTCGGCGCTGGAGTGGCGTCGCTTGGCCCCGTCGTCGGCGGTGAAGAACGTCCGCGCAGCGCCGAGCGCAGCCGAGAGCAGCCCGCTCTCGGCGTCCGTCAACGCCACCACCGCGTACCCCTGCCCGGCAATGCACCGCACCGCGTCGGCCGTCCGGGAGCTCGTCAGCACTTCACTCATCGTGGTCATGAGGTCACGCTAGAGCACCACCGCGCTTCAAGATCATCATTCGGGTGAAGGTGTGTCGGCCGTCGTCCGAATGTCAGCCCACCAGCGCACCGGCGTCGTCCGGGCCGTCGTCCTCGAGGTCGCCCTCGGCGTCCAGGACCGCCGCCTGCAGCGCCGCCAGCGCCTCGGCGCTCGGTTCGGTCCACAGGCCACGCTGGGCGGCCTCGAGCAGTCGCTCGGCGATGCCCTTGCGGGCCCACGGGTTGCTGCGCTGCATGAACTGCGCGACCCCGGGGTCCTGCACGTACTCGCGGGTGAGGGACTCGTACATCCAGTCGTCGACGACCCCGGCGGTGGCGTCGTAGCCGAACAGGTAGTCGACGGTCGCGGCCATCTCGAACGCACCCTTGTAGCCGTGGCGCTGCATGGCGGCGATCCACCGCGGGTTGACGACCCGCGCGCGGAACACCCGCCGCGTCTCCTCGCCGAGGGTGCGGGTGCGCACCTGGTCGGGGACGGCCGAGTCGCCGACGTACGCCGCGGGGCTCTCACCGGTCAGGTGGCGCACCATCGCCACCATCCCGCCGTGGTACTGGAAGTAGTCGTCGCTGTCGACGATGTCGTGCTCGCGGGTGTCCTGGTTCTTCGCCGCCACCTGGATGCGCGTGAAGGCGCGCTCCATGTCGCCGCGCGCCGCGACGCCGTCGAGGTCACGGCCGTACGCGTAGCCGCCCCAGACCGCGTAGACCTCGGCGAGGTCGGCGTCGCT
>CAXTEJ010000053.1:0-22530 GCA_964243295.1 uncultured Actinomycetales bacterium
CCGCAGCCGCAGCCGGCGCTGCAGCCGCAGCCGCAGCCGGCGCTGCAGCCGCAGCCGCAGCCGGCGCTGCAGCCGCAGCAGCTGCAGCCGCAGCCGGCGTCCGCGCCGGCTCCCCCGTACGCGGCCGCGGCGGTGCCGACGTACGGCCTGCCGCTGCCGGCATCGCCGCTCGTGGCGCTCGGCCTGCCCGCGCCGCAGGCCGACCCCCGCATCGCGCTGCTCGACGTGCTGAGCGGTGTCGCCGTGACCCCCCCGCGTGCGCTGTGCGGCGTGCACGTCGTCGTCGGCGACCCGGTCGCGGTGCGGCTGCTCGCCGCAACCTGGCTGCGGCACTGCGCCGCCGACGAGTCGGCGCTGCTGGCCGTCTCGCCGGCGGGCTCGGGGCCGGGCCAGGAGCTCGACGCGGTGCGGGCGGGCGTTGCTGCCGCGCTCGACCTCGACGGCGGCGCGCTCGTGGTCGTGGACGCCGGCCCCAGCCGCGCGCAGGCCCGCCGGGCCGCCCGCCAGGTCGAGGCCGTCCGCAGCCTGCTCGACGAGACCGGACGGTCGGCCGCCGGCGCCACCGTGACCGTGACCGCCGTGCTCGACGCGCGCTGGGACGTCGAGACGACCCGGGACTGGCTCGGCGCCCTGACCCACCACGGCACCGCGCTGAGCGATCTCGGCGCCCACGGGGTCAGCGAGTCGGCGGTGCCGCTGCGGCTGCTCGCGCACGGGCTGCGGGTCAGCTGGCTGGACGCCGCACCGGCCACGCTGGGCGCCTGGGCCGGCCCGTGCCTGGACCGGATGCTCGACGCGCGCTGACGCGCGGGCCACCACGGCCGGGGGCCGGCGCCTATGCTGAGCCCATGCTGGTACTGACCCGCAAGATCGGCGAGAGCCTCGTCGTCGGCGACGACGTGGTCATCCGCGTGCTCGACGTCAAGGCCGACGTCGTCCGCATCGGCGTCGAGGCGCCTCGCCACGTCAAGGTGCACCGCCAGGAGGTCTACGAGGCCGTCCTCGCGGCCAACCAGGCCGCCGCCGCCAGCTCGGACGACGCCTTGTCGGCGCTGCAGGCCGCGGTGCGCGAGCGCCAGGGCTGACTCGCGAGGCGCCTCAAGCCGCGCGCCTCGCCTGCCGAACTACCGCAGGTGATCGCCTCCAGCCTCGGCACGGCCGCCACGACGACGTCGCTGGCTCGCCAAGCCGTCATCGACCGACAGGGTCAGGTGCACGGCTACGAACTGCTGTTCCGCGGGCCCGTCCCCCCTACCGGCTTCGACGGCGCCTCAGCCACGTCGCAGGTGCTCGTCGTCGCCGTCTGCGACCTCGGCTGGCACCGCCTGGGCGGTGGCCGCCCGCTGTTCGTGAACGTCGACGGCGAGATGCTGGCCAGCCCGCTGCTCACCCTCGCGCCCAGCGACCACACGGTCATCGAGATCGTCGAGGACGTCGTCGTCGACGACGCCGTCGAGGCGCGCGTCCACGAGCTGCGTGCTCTCGGCTACCGCGTGGCCCTCGACGACTTCGTCACCGGCGGCCCCGCCGAGCGGCTGCTGCCGTACGCCGACGTCGTCAAGGTCGACGTGCTGACCACGCCGGCGTCGCAGTGGCCGGCGCTCGTCGAGCGGCTGCACTCCCTCGGTGCCCTCGCCGTCGCGGAGAAGGTCGAGACCCACGAGGCGCACCGCGCCGCCCACGACGCCGGCTTCGACCTGTTCCAGGGCTACCTCTACTCTCGGCCCGCCGGGCAGCCCTCCATGGCCCTGTCACCGCGCCAGGTCGTCTGCCTGCGGCTGCTCGGCGTGCTGGCGGACGACGACTTCGACATGCGCGAGGTCGAGACCCTCGTGACCTCCGACGCCGCGCTGGTGCTGCGCACCCTGCGCATGGCCAACAGCGCCGCCTTCGGCGCCTCCCGCTCGATCTCCTCGGTCACCCAGGCGCTGGTCATGGTGGGCCCCGCTGCCCTGTGCGGCTGGGTCGCGCTGATGATGGTCACGGCGGACGACGGCCCCGACGACCCCGAGGCCATGGGGGTGCTCGTCCACGCGCGCGCCTGCCAGCTCGTCAGCCGCGGCCGCATGGGCGGCAGCGGTGGCCAGGCGTTCCTCGCCGGGCTGGTCGTCGCGCTCGCCGAGCGCGGCGGGTTGCCGGTGGAGGACGTGCTCGACGCCCTGGGCGCCAGCACGACGATCCGCTTCGCCGTCCTGAACGGCGAGGGTGAGGTGGGCCGGCTCGTCGGCGAGGTGGGCGCGCACGTCGCCGGCTCGGTCACCGACGCCGCGCTGGACGTGCAGCTCGCGCACATGACGTCCGTGGTGTGGAGCAACGACCTGCTGCAGCTGAGGGTCGCCTAGCTCGACCTAGGCGAGCCCGCGCTGTCCACGGAACGTGGTCCAGGGAACGTGGTCCGGGGAGCGTGGTCCAGGGACGTGGTCCCGTGCTGGTGGCGCCGACGTGGTCCCATGGGGCACCCGGCCGGTCCCGTCGCCGGCATCTCGCCTGGAGGTCCTCGTGAACGGTCTGTCCCGCCCCCGCAGCGGTCGCGTGATCGCCGGCGTCTGCGCCGGCCTCGGCCAGCGCTTCGGCATCACGCCCGGCGTCGTCCGGCTGCTGTTCGTGGTCTCGTGCCTGCTGCCGGGCCCCCAGCTCCTGGTCTACGGCGTGCTGTGGGCGGTCGTGCCCGCGGAGGGCTCCACCCCGCTGCGTTGATCAGCGTGATCGGGTGGTGCGGCTGTGACGGATGAGGCACACTGGCGCTGGAGTTCCGCCGTCCGAGGTCGTTGGGGAAGACGTCCCTCGAACCGGAGGAGCTCGGGAATGTCGGGTACGACGACTGTTTCGACCACGCGTGGAGTGATCTTCATCCACTCCACGCCCACGGCGCTGTGCCCCCACATCGAGTGGGCGGTCGGCGCCGCTCTCGGCGTGCGCCCGCAGCTGGACTGGACGCCGCAGCCCGCCGAGGACGCCACCTGGCGCACCGAGCTGTCCTGGGCCGCCGCACCGGGCACCGGTGCGCGGCTCGCCACCGCGCTGCGGGGCTGGGCGAAGCTGCGCTACGAGGTCACCGAGGAGCCCAGCGCCCTCGCCGACGGCGCCCGCTGGAGCCACACCCCGGCGCTCGGCATCCACCACAGCGTCGTCGGCGTGCACGGGGACGTGCTCATCGGCGAGGACCGGCTGCGGGCCGCCGTCGAGGCCTGCGCCGGTGACCCCGCGGGGCTCAGCGCCGCGCTCGACCGCGCCCTCGGCCGCGCCTGGGACGACGAGCTCGAGCCGTTCCGGTACGCCGGCGACGGCGCCCCCGTGCGCTGGCTCCACCGCGTCGGCTGACCCCGCTGCGGGCCACGGCGTCCCGGACGCGCGAAGGGGCGGCACCCGGTGGGTGCCGCCCCTCCTCACGCCTTCGCCCAGCCCGTGACCGGGCCGGACAGCGCGTCAGCCGACGTGGACCGGTGCGCCCTCGGCGTCGTCGGTGGCGAGCTCGCTGCGCTTGGCGTCGAGCCCGACCGCGACGATGATGCCGGCGGCGAGCACCATGATGGCGCCGACGAGGAACGCCTGCGTCGAGCCGAAGGTCTGGGTGGCGAGCTGCAGCTCGCGCCCCTGGACGCCGCCGGCGACCAGCTCGGCGGCGCGGTCGGTGGCGGCCGTGGCCGACACGGTGCTGAGAACCGCGAGGCCGATGGCCCCGCCGACCTGCTGCATGGTGTTGAGGACGGCTGAGCCGACGCCCGAGTCCTCCCGGGCCACGCCGCTGACGGCGGTCAGGGTCAGCGGCACGAACACGAGCCCCAGGCCGACGGCGATCAACAGCATGTAGGGCAGCAGGCCACCGAGGTAGGACGAGTCGACCTCGAGGCGCGACAGGCCCCACATGCCAGCGGCTGCGAGCACCGCGCCGGGCGCGCTGATCCAGCGGGGGTCGACGCGCGTGATGAGGAAGCTGGCGGTCTGGGCGGCGAACACGATGCCGGCACTGAAGGGCAGGAACGCCAGGCCGCTCTTGACCGGGCTGTAGCCGAGCACCTGTTGCAGGTACAGGCCCAGGAAGTAGAACATCGCGAACATGCCGGCGCCGACGACGAGCATCGCGACGAAGCTCACCGCGCGGGTGCGGCTGGCCAGCACCCGGAACGGCATGAGCGCGTGCCTGGAGCGGTACTCGATCGTCAGGAACAGTGCGATGAGGACGACGCCGGCCGCGATGCAGGCGAGGGTCACGCCGTCGGTCCAGCCGTCGCTGGCGGCGTGGGTGAGGCCGTAGACGAGCGACACGAGGCCGACGGTGGCGGTCACTGCCCCGGGGATGTCGAAGCCACCCGTCTCCGGGGTCGACTCGGCGAGCACCCGGCGGGCGAAGACCAGCACGAGCAGGCCGATCGGCACGTTGACGAAGAACGTCCAGCGCCAGGACGACTCCGTCAGCACGCCGCCGAGCAGCAGGCCGATGGCCGCGCCGGCGCCCGACATGGCGGCGTACACGCCGAAGGCGCGGTTGCGGGCCGGCCCGGCGGGGAAGGTCGTGGTGACCAGGGACAGCGCCGTGGGGGAGGCGATAGCGGCGCCGACACCCTGCAGCACGCGGGCGGCGAGCAGCGTGCCCTCGCTCTGCGCCACGCCACCGAGGAACGAGGCGACGACGAAGATCGCGATGCCGGTCATGAACACCTTGCGGCGGCCGAGCAGGTCACCCGCGCGGCCGCCGAGCAGCAGCAGCCCGCCGAAGGCGAGCGAGTAGGCGTTCACGACCCAGGACAGGTTCGCCGGGGTGAAGCCCAGGTCGGTCTGGATGTGGGGGAGGGCGATGTTCACGATGGTGCCGTCGAGCACCACCATGAGCTGGGCGGCGCTGATGAGCACCAGGGCGAGGCCCAGGTGGGAGTGCCCCGACGCGTCCTCGGTTGAGGCGACGCGCCCGGTGTCGGGAGCGGTGCGTGACATGGATGAACCCTTCAGTGGTGGGTGTGGATGCCACGCGGCGCTGCGTGAGGTCAGGCGGGTGCTGCGTCGCTGGCTCCCCCGAGGGGTTCAGCAGCTATGACGTGTGGCGCGGACGTCGGTGTCGCGCCGCAGGATCAGGAGGGCCTGGAACGGGGCCCGGGGACCGGGCGCACCGGGTGGTCGTCCGGTGTGAGCGGGCGCGGCGGCGCGGCGGCCGCGGGCAGCAGCACCTGGTCGATGACCCGCACCATGCTCGCCGACGTCACGCCCTCACCGCTGATGATGGCGCGCATGGCGAGCATCGACGGCAGGATGTCGGCGAGCAGGTTGAGGTCGGCCTCGGCGTGCACCTCGCCGCGACGCTGCGCCCGCTCGAGCATGTCGAGCGTCGCCTGCTTGCGCGGCTTGACGAAACGCTCGAGCAACGCCTGGCGCAGCTCGTCGTCGTGCTGCATCGCCGTGAGCACGCCGGCCATCACCCTCGTCAGGCGGTGGTCGACGAAGCTCGTGTCGCACAGCGCCGACAGCAGGTCGCCGCGCAGCGACCCGGTGTCGAACTCGTTGATGGCCCCGCAGCGGCGGTGGGCCCGGTCGATGGCATCGGCGACCAGCTCGTTCTTGCTGCCCCACCGGCGGTACAGGGACGCCTTCCCGGCGCGCGCGGCACCGGCGACGGCGTCCATCGTGAGCTTGTCGCAGCCCACCTGCTCGAGCACCTCGAGCGTGGCGTCGAGGACCTCGTCCTCACGGGAGCCCTCGATGCGGGACCGGCTGCTCGCCGGCGCCGTGGTCGGCGTGCTGGGGGCGACGGGCACGTGCAGGCTCCTTCCGAGGCGGCGATGGCGCCGCGACCGGCACCTGAGACGAAACAGTATCGTTCCATCGCGTGTCCGTCCAGCCAGCGGCGGTGAACGCCGGGTGACGTCTCGGGCTAGAGCGGGATGTTGCCGTGGTCGCCGCGGACGGCGGGGGCCTCGGCGATCGCGCGGGCGAGAGCCGTGCGCGTCACGTCGGGCTCGACGACCTCGTCGACGACGCCGATCTCGACCGCGCGCGACAGACCGCCAGCGAGCACGGTGTGCTCGGCGGCCAGCCCGTTCTCGACCTCGGTGCGGGCGTCCTCGGCGACCTCGGCGAGGCGGCGCCGATGCAGGATCCGCACGGCGGCGACAGCGCCCATGACGGCGATCTCGGCGCCGGGCCAGGCGAAGACGCGCGTCGCGCCGAGCGAGCGCGAGTTCATCGCGATGTAGGCGCCGCCGTAGGCCTTGCGGGTCACCAGCGTGACGCGGGGGACCGTGGCCTCGGCGAAGGCGTGCAGCAGCTTGGCGCCGCGACGCACGACGCCATCCCACTCCTGGCCGACGCCGGGCAGGTAGCCGGGGACGTCGACGAGCACCACCAGCGGCACCCCGAAGGCGTCGCACATCCGCACGAACCGCGCCGCCTTCTCCGCCGACGACGAGTCGAGGCAGCCGCCGAGGCGGAGCGGGTTGTTGGCGATGACGCCGACGGTGCGGCCGCCGAGGCGGCCGAGCGTCGTGGTGATGTTCGGTGCCCACTTGGGGTGCAGCTCGATGGTGGTCGAGGGGTCGTCGAGCACGTTCGCGACCAGCGGGTGGACGTCGTACGCGCGCTTGCGCACCTCGGGCAGGAAGCCCTCGAGCGGGCGGTCCTGCACGGCGTCGACGTCGAGCTCGCCCTGCGCGGCGAGCAGCGAGGTCAGCAGCTGGGCGCGCTCGTAGGCGTCCTGCGTGGTCTCGGCGATGACGTGGACGACGCCGGAGCGGCGGCCGTGCGGCTCGGGACCGCCGAGGCGCAGCGCGTCGACGTTCTCGCCGGTCACCGAGCGGACGACGTCGGGGCCGGTGACGAACACCCGACCCTCCGGGCCCAGGATCACGATGTCGGTCAGGGCCGGGCCGTACGCCGCACCGCCGGCGGCCGCGCCGATGACCAGCGAGATCTGCGGGATGCGACCGGACGCGCGCGTCATGATCGCGAAGACCTCGCCGACGGCGTGCAGCGACACGACGCCCTCGCGCAGCCGCGCCCCGCCGGAGTGCCAGATGCCGACGACCGGGACGCCCTCGGCGAGCGCGTGCCGGTAGGCGGCGAGGACGACGAGGCAGCCAGCCTCGCCCATCGCACCACCCTGGATGGTGGCGTCGCTCGCGAAGGCGACCGCACGGGTGCCGCCCACGGTTCCGACGGCGGCGAGCATGCCGCTGTCGTCGCGCGGGGTCAGCAGGCGGGCGCTGCCCTCGTCGAAGAACGTGCCGAGGCGCAGCTCGGGGTCGCGGTGGTCGGGCTCGTCGACCGACAGCGTCGTCGCGGCGGTGGGGCGGGCGGTGGTGGTCATGAGGCGCTCCGGATCGCGAGGGCGACGTTGTGGCCGCCGAAGCCGAACGAGTTGTTGAGCGCCAGCAGGTCGCCGTCCGGCAGCGTGCGTGGCTTGTCGGTGACGACGTCGAGGTGCACGTCGGGGTCGAGGTGGTCGAGGTTGATCGTCGGCGGCGCCGTGCGGTGGTGCAGGGCGAGCAGGGTGAAGATGCCCTCGACGGCGCCGGCCGCGCCGAGCAGGTGACCGGTCATCGACTTGGTGGCCGACACGGCGACGCCGTCGGCCGCGTCGCCGAGAGCACGGCGGATCGAGGCGCTCTCGGCCACGTCGCCGACCGGCGTCGAGGTCGCGTGGGCGTTGACGTGCACGACGTCGGAGGGCTCGGCGCCGGCGGCCTCGAGGGCCATGAGCATGGCGCGCGCGGCGCCGGCGCCGACCGGGTCGGGGGCGGCGATGTGGTGGGCGTCGGAGGTGATGCCGACGCCGGCGAGCTCGCCGTAGATGCGCGCGCCGCGGGCGCGGGCGTGCTCCTCGGACTCGACGACGACGATGCCGGCGCCCTCGCCGAGCACGAAGCCGTCACGGCCGGTGTCGTAGGGCCGGCTCGCGAGCTCGGGCTCGTCGTTGCGCGTCGACAGCGCCTGCATGGCGGCGAACCCGGCGACGGGCAGCGCGTGGATCGCGGCCTCGGTGCCGCCCGCGACCACGATGTCGGCGCGGCCGCTGCGGATCATCTCGACGGCGTAGGCCATGGCCTCGGCGCCGGACGCGCAGGCGCTGACCGGGGTGTGGACGCCGGCCCGGGCGCCGAGCTCGAGGCTGACCGCGGCGGCGGGGCCGTTCGGCATGAGCATCGGCACCGTCAGCGGGAAGACACGGCGGGGCCCCTTCTCCCTGAGGTTGTCGTACTGGTCGAGCAGCGTCCAGACGCCGCCGATGCCGGAGGCGACGACCACGCCGAGGCGCAGCGGGTCGACCTCGGGGGAGCCGGCGTCCGCCCACGCCTCACGCGCCGCGATCAGCGCGTACTGGGCGCTGGGGTCGAGGCGCCGGGTCTCGACCTTGGCCATGACCTCGATCGGCCGCACGGCGAGCTCGGCGGCGAAGCGCACCGGCAGGTCGTGGTCGGTGACCCAGGCGTGCGTCATCGTGCGCGCCCCGGGCGTGCCGTCGAGCACCGCCTGCCACGAGGTGGGGACGTCACCGCCGAGCGGCGTCGTGGCGCCGAGGCCGGTGACCACGATGCGGCGGGGCTGGGTGTCGCTCATGCGGATCGGCTCCTTGCGGTCGCTGCGCCTGGTGCGTCAGCGGTGCTGTCGGGTCGTGCGGTGGGGTGGAGGCGGCCGGCGGGGTGTGCTCCGGGGCGTCCGGCCCCCGGGGACGTGCGTCCCCGGGGGAGGGGGTGGGGCACCGTCAGGGCAGGGTCAGCCCTGCGCCTGGGCGATGTAGTCGACGGCGTCGCGCACGGTGGCGAGGTTCTTGACGTCGTCGTCGGGGATGCGGACGCTGAACTTCTCCTCGGCGTTGACCACGATCGTCATCATCGACAGCGAGTCGATGTCGAGGTCGTCGGTGAAGTTCTTGTCGAGCTCGACAGACTCGACCGGCAGGCCGGTCTCCTCGTTGACGATCTCCGCGAGACCGCTGAGGATCTCCTGCTCGCTGTTGGCCATGCGAGGTGCTCCTTTGGGTTGGTGTTCGCCCGAGGTACCCGTCGGGTGCGGGGATCGTGGGGTGGCCGGTCGGCTCAGGGGAGCGCGACGACCTGCGCCGCGTAGGACAGCCCGGCGCCGTAGCCGATCAGCAGGGCGAGCCCGCCGGACGGTGCCTGGCCCTCGCGCAGCATCCGCTCCATGGCCAGCGGGATCGACGCCGCCGAGGTGTTGCCCATGTCGGCGACGTCGCGGCCGACGGGCACGTGGGCGGGCAGCTTGAGCGCCTTGATCATCGAGTCGATGATCCGCATGTTGGCCTGGTGGGGGATGAACGCCGCGAGGTCCTCGGCCTTGACGCCCGCCCGGTCGAGCGCCTCCCGGGCGACGGGCGCCATCTTCCACACCGCCCAGCGGAACACCGCCTGCCCCTTCATGTTCAGGGCACGCTGGACGGCGTCCGGCTCGTCACCGGGTCGGCCGCGGCTGTCGAGCCAGCTGCGGCGCTGCCGGATGAGGTCCCACTGCTCGCCGTCCGAGCCCCAGACCGTGGGACCGATGCCGGGCACGTCGGAAGGGCTGACGACCACGGCCCCGGCGCCGTCGCCGAAGATGAAGGCGCTGCCGCGGTCGGTCAGGTCGGTGAAGTCGGACAGCTTCTCGACGCCGATGACCAGCACGTGCTCGGCGCTGCCGCCGCGCACCATGTCGTTGGCGAGGGTGATGGCGTGGCTGAACCCGGCGCAGGCGGCCGAGATGTCGAAGGCCGCGGCCGGCGTCGCGCCGAGCCGGTGGGCGACCATCGCCGCGGCCGCGGGGGTCTGGAAGGGGTGGGTCACCGTGGCCAGCACCACCGCGCCGACGCGGTCGGCCGGCACGCCGGCGTGGGCCAGCGCCTGCTCGGACGCCGCGACGGCCATGTCGACGACCGTCTCGTCGTCGCGGGCGAAGCGGCGGCTGACGATGCCCGACCGCTCGCGGATCCACTCGTCGGAGGAGTCGATGGCCTCGACCAGCTCGGAGTTGGGCACGACCCGCTCCGGGCGGTAGGCGCCGATGCCGCTGATCCGCGCGTGGGCGGCGCCGACCGACGGGGTGATGGTGCGCGGCTGCTCCGGCTGCCCGGTCATGCCCGGGACTCCTCGGGGTGCAGGCGCACGATGGGCTGGCCGGGTGAGACGGGGTCGCCGTCCTCGACGAGCCACTCCACCACGCGTCCGCCGTGGGGGGCCACGACCTGGTAGCTGTCGCGCAGCGTCACCACCGTCGCGACGGTGTCGCCGATGGTCACCGCGGTGCCGACGTCCGTGCCGGTGACCTGGACGGTGCCCTTGGCGGGCGCCACGACCAGCCGCCAGGTGGGGTGCTGCGACAGCCCGCTGTCCTTGCTGTGGCGGGCGACGAGGTCGCGCGCCGCGTCGAGGTCGTCGGGGGTCCGCAGCGCGAGCGCCTCGACGCCGGGCAGGGTGCGCTTGACCAGCCCGGTGAGCGTGCCGGCCGGCGGGATCTCAAGGACGCCGGTCACGCCGAGGTCGCGCATGGCCTCCATGCACAGGTCCCAGCGCACCGGGTTGCTGACCTGGCTGACCAGGCGGCGCAGCACCTCGCGCCCGTCGTGCACCACCGTGCCGTCGGCGTTCGACAGCAGCCGGGTGCGCGGGTCGTGGGTGGTGATGGCCCTCGCGTAGGAGTCGAGCACCGAGACCGCCGGGCCCATGTGGGCGGTGTGGAAGGCGCCGGCGACCTGCAGCGGCACCAGCCGTGCCCTCGCCGGGGCGTCGTCGGCGAGGGCCGCGAGCTGGGTCAGGGTGCCTGCGGCGACGACCTGGCCGGCGCCGTTGACGTTGGCCGGCGTGAGGCCGTGGTGGGCGAGCGCGGCAGCGACCTGCTCGGCGTCGCCGCCGACGACCGCGGTCATGCCCGTGGGGATGGTCGCGCTCGCGGCGGCCATCGCCCGGCCACGCTCGCGGACGAAGACCATGGCCTGCTCTGCCGACAGGACGCCGGCACCAGCGGCCGCGGTGATCTCGCCGACGCTGTGGCCTGCGCCGGCGGCCACCCTCGTGAACGCGTCGGCCGGGTGCGGGAACACCGCGAGCAGGGCGACCAGACCGCTCGCCACGATCAGCGGCTGGGCCACCGCGGTGTCGCGGATGGTCTCGGCGTCCGACGTGGTGCCGTGCGCGAGCAGGTCGAGGTCGGCGACCGCCGACAGCCACCGCAGCCGCGACTCGAACCCGGGGACCTCCAGCCAGGGCTGCAGGAAACCGGGCGTCTGGGCGCCCTGGCCGGGGCAGGCGATGACGAGCACCCGCTCAGCCTGTCCGCTCGCGGGCCCGCGACCCGCTGCCGACCCGGACCAAGGATGCGCGCCGACGTTGGAGGTTTCCTACAACGCCGCTGGTAGCCCGATCGTGCCTGGACGCTCGGCTGCCGCGGCGTCCGTGGCCACTGCGGGTGGGCGGCGGGGACCGTCGGCGAGCAGCCCGAGTGTCGTCGCGAGGTGGACGACGTGGGCGTCGCGCGGGGTGGTGACGTCGTAGCCGCAGACGTCGATGACCCGGCGCAGCCGGTATCGGACGGTGTTGGGGTGGACGAACAGCACCCGCGCCGAGGCCTCGAGGGAGCCGCCGGTCTGCAGGTAGGTGCTGACGGTCTGCATGAGCGCGCCCCCGGCGGCCTCGAGCGGGCGGTGCACGCGGTCGACGAGCGCCCGCCGGGCGGTGGCGTCGCCGGACAGCACGCGCTCGGGCAGCAGGTCGTCGGCCAGCACCGGCCGCGGGGCCTCGGGCCAGCCGCGGGCGGCGACCAGGCCCGACATCGCGGCACGCGCCGACCGACCCGCCGCCAGCAGGTGGGGCACCAGCGGCCCGACGACGACGGGGCCGGGCGCGAAGCACGGCAGCAGCTCTGTCGCCGTGGTGAGCGGCCGATCGACGCCTCCGAGCACCGTCACGAGCCGGCCACCCTGCACGGCGCCGAGCGCGTCGATGCGCAGCCGCCGGGCGTGACGCCGCAACGCCTCCAGCGCCGCGCCGGCCGCCCGGTCGCCCGCCCACCCGGCGACCACGACGACCCCGGTGACGGCGTCCCAGCCGAGTGCGGCGGCGCGCGACTGCAGCGCGTCGTCGGCCTCGCCGCGCAGCACGGCGTCGACGACGAGCGACTCCAGCCGGGCGTCCCACGCGCCGCGGGCCTCGGCGGCCTGGGCGTAGACCTCGGCGGCGGCGAAGGCGATCTCGCGCGAGTAGCGCAGCACCGACTCGCGCAGCACCTGCTCCTCGCCGGGCGCGGCCATCGCCTCGACCTGGTCCTCCACGACGCCGACGACCGTCCGGGTCAGGTCGAGGGTCTGCCGCAGCGTCACCGAGCGCGTCAGCTCGCGAGGCGCCGTGCCGAACACGTCGGCGGTCGCGGCGAGCTGCTCGTCGGGGGAGCCGACCCAGCCCAGGAAGGCCGCGATGCCGGCCTGCGCGACCAGCCCGGCCCACGAGCGGTCCTCCGCGCTCAGAGCGCGGTACCAGGGGTGGTTGGCGTCCATCTGGGCCGTCGCGGCGCGGGCCAGCGCCGGCATCTCGGCCTCCATGCGGCGGCGCGTGACGTCGCTGACGGCGCGCGTGCGGTGGGCCACGCGCCCAGCGTAGTGCGGGTCGCCGTCCGGACGCCGGTGAGCCGGCAGTGACGGCGGCCGCCGGTCGTTGTGCGAGTCCGACAAGACGCCAGCGCCGAGGCGCATGGGCGAGGACGCGGCGAGGACGATCGAGGGGGTCGTCGAGCGGGCGCGCGGCGGTCACGGACCGGCCGGCGGGCGGGCTGCAGACGGTCACCGGAGGTGCGACGTACGTCGACAGCCTGTGCTGGCGCGGGCACCCCGGGTGAGCCGAACGGGTGGAGGATGGGCCCGGGCGGGCCCGCTGGGCTAAGATCCCGACTGCGGGCCGGCTTCGGTCCGGCTGGGTCCCCAGCCGGTGCGAAGCCCGGCCCACCGGTCCACAGGGAGGGCACCGTGGGACTTCTCGATCGCGTCAAGCACAGGATCCGCTCCAAGGTGGCTGTGGTGGCCGCACCGGTCGAGCGCCGCCGCACCTCGCAGCACCCGGCGGCAGGCTCGGACGAGTCGGTGCTGCGCGCCAGGCTCGCCGACGACCCGAACGACCACGTCGCCTTCGCCGAGCTCGCCGAGGTCGTTCGTGCCCACGCGGCCGAGGGTCACGAGGGCGAGAGCCGGCCCCGCGCGGCCGCCGACGCCGAGTGGGCCCTCGCCGAGGAGCTCGCGCACAACTCACGGGCGTGGTACCCGCTGATCCAGCTGGCGAGGTTGTCGGTCGACGACGACCTCGAGGGCGCGCAGCGGCGCCTCGGCATCGCGGTCGAGCGCGACCCGAGCGGTCGCGCGCTCACCGAGGCGTTGTCGATGCTGCGCCGCGCCGGCAAGCTCGACGCCGCCCTGGCGCTGGGCGTCGGCCACTGGCGGCCTCGCGAGCACGTGCCGGAGGCCGGTCGCGAGATCGTGCAGATCGCCGTGCAGGCCGGGCGCATCGGTGAGGCCAAGCGCCACCTCGCGGCCCTCGAGGCCCACCCCGACACCAAGACGGTCGGCACCATGCACATCGACCTCGACGAGATGATCGTCAGCCGCGAGACCACCACGCCCTGAGCTTGGCGCTGACCCGCGCAACGACGACGAACGGCCCGCCCCTCGCGAGAGGGGCGGGCCGTTCGGCTGTGCCCGTGCCGTCGGCGGTGGGGGCCTACGCCTCGCCGCCCGCGTTGCCGGAGGTGCCGGCCGTGACGTCCAGCAGCCGGTACTTCGTGGCCGCGTCACGCGCGAGCGCGACGTCGATCTCACCGCGACGCGCCAGCAGCTGCAGCGCGCGCACCGCGATCGACGGGCCGTCGATGTGGAAGTGCCGTCGAGCGGCCGGCCGGGTGTCGGACAGGCCGAAACCGTCCGCACCGAGCGTGGCGTAGTCGGTCGGCACCCACTGCCGGATCTGGTCGGGCACCGCCCGCATGTAGTCGCTGACCGCGACGACAGGGCCGCTGCGGTCGGCGAGCTTCGTGGTGACGAACGGGGTCGGCAACCCGTCCTCGGGGTGCAGGAACCCCTGCTCGTCGCACGCGAGGCCGTCACGACGCAGCTCGTTCCACGACGTGACGCTCCACACGTCGGCGTCGACGCCGAAGTCCTGGCCGAGCAGCTCCTGGGCCTCCAGCGCCCACGGCACACCGACGCCCGAGGCGAGCAGCTGCACCCGGGGCCGGTCGCCCTCGTGCCCGGCCCGCAGCAGGTACATGCCGCGCAGCACGCCCTCGACGTCCAGGCCCTCCGGCTCGGCCGGCTGCACGATCGGCTCGTTGTAGAGGGTGATGTAGTAGAAGACGTTCTGCTGCTCGGGGCCGTACATGCGGCGCAGGCCGTCGCGCACGATGTGCCCGATCTCGTAGCCGTACGCCGGGTCGTACGTCACGACCGCCGGGTTGGTGCTCGCCAGCAGCGGCGAGTGCCCGTCGGCGTGCTGCAGCCCCTCACCGGTCAGCGTGGTGCGACCGGCCGTGGCACCCAGCAGGAACCCGCGCGTCATCTGGTCGGCCGCCGCCCACAGGCTGTCGCCCGTGCGCTGGAAGCCGAACATCGAGTAGAAGACGTAGACCGGGATCATCGGCTCGCCGTGCGTCGCGTACGACGTACCGGCGGCCGTGAACGCCGCGACCGACCCGGCCTCGTTGATGCCCACGTGCAGGATCTGCCCGCTGGTCGACTCCTTGTAGGCCAGCATCAGGTCGGCGTCGACCGACACGTAGTTCTGCCCGTGCGGGTTGTAGATCTTCGCCGTCGAGAAGAACGAGTCCATGCCGAACGTGCGGGCCTCGTCGGGGATGATCGGCACGATGCGGTGGCCGATCTCCTTGTCGCGCATGAGGTCCTTGAGCAGCCGGACGAACGCCATGGTCGTGGCGACCTGCTGCTTGCCCGACCCGCGGCGCAATACCTCGTAGCTCTTGTCGCCGGGCAGCTCGAGCTGCTTGCCGGTGGTGCGGCGCGCGGGCATCGACCCGCCGAGCTTGCTGCGGCGCTCGCGCAGGTAGCGCAGCACCTCGTCGTCGTCGGCCGGCTTGTAGTACGGCGGCAGGTAGGGGTCGGCGTCCAGCTGCTCGTCGGTGATCGGGATGCGCAGGCTGTCCCGCAGCAGCTTCAGGTCGTCGAGCGTGAGCTTCTTCATCTGGTGGGTCGCGTTGCGGCCGGCGAAGTGCGGGCCGAGGCCGTAGCCCTTGATGGTCTGCGCGAGGACGACGGTGGGCTGGCCGGTGTGGCGGGTGGCCGCGAGGTAGGCCGCGTAGACCTTGCGGTAGTCGTGGCCACCGCGCTTGAGCTGCCACACCTGCTGGTCGCTCAGGTGCTCCACCATCTTGCGGGTGCGGGGGTCGCGCCCGAAGAAGTTCTCGCGGATGTAGGCGCCGTCGTTGGCGCGGTAGGTCTGGTAGTCGCCGTCGGTCGTGGTGTTCATGAGGTTGACCAGGGCGCCGTCGCGGTCGGCGGCCAGCAGCGGGTCCCACTCGCGGCCCCACACGGCCTTGACGACGTTCCAGCCGGCACCCCGGAACGAGCCCTCGAGCTCCTGGATGATCTTGCCGTTGCCGCGCACCGGCCCGTCCAGCCGCTGCAGGTTGCAGTTGACGACGAACGTGAGGTTGTCGAGCTCCTCGAAGGCCGCGACGTGCAGCAGGCCGCGGCTCTCGGGCTCGTCCATCTCGCCGTCGCCGAGGAACGCCCACACCCGCTGCTGAGAGGTGTCCTTGATCCCGCGGTTGTGCAGGTACTTGTTGAACTGCGCCTGGTAGATCGCGTTCATCGGGCCGAGGCCCATCGACACGGTCGGGAACTCCCAGAAGTCCGGCATCAGCCGGGGGTGGGGGTAGGACGGCATGCCGCCGCCCTCGTGGCTGAGTTCCTGGCGGAAGCCGTCGAGCTGGTCCTTGGTGAGCCGGCCCTCGAGGTAGGCGCGGGCGTAGACGCCAGGGGAGGCGTGCCCCTGCACGTAGATCTGGTCGCCGCCGCCGGGGTGGTCCTTGCCGCGGAAGAAGTGGTTGAAGCCGACCTCGTACAGCGTGGCGCTGGAGGCGTAGCTGGAGATGTGGCCGCCGACCGAGACGTCGGGTCGCTGTGCGCGGTGCACGATCACCGCGGCGTTCCAGCGCAGCCAGGCGCGGTAGCGGCGCTCGACCTCCTCGTCGCCGGGGAACCACGGCTCGGCCTCGGGGGAGATCGTGTTGATGTAGTCGGTGGTCGTCAGGCTCGGCACCCCGACCTGCTGCTCGCGCGCGCGCTCGAGCAGCTTCAGCATCAGGTAGCGGGCGCGTGTGCGGCCCTTGGCGTCGAGGACGCCGTCGAGCGACTCGAGCCACTCCTGCGTCTCGTCCGGGTCGGTGTCGGGCACCTGGCTGGGCAGCCCGTTCAGAAGGGGGCCCGCACCCTCGCGTCCGCTCACGGTGGTCCTCTCTCGCCCGCGCGCCCGGGAGGTCCTCCGCGGCGCCGCGTCCTGTCGCACAGGCGACGCGCGGTGGCGCGTCGTCGCCACCATCCTGCCCCTCGCGACATCGGTAGTCACATCCGACCTCACCCGAGCGGTTCGGCCCGCGCCGACGCGCCCGCCGGCGCGGTCCTCGCTAGCGTCGACCCGTGCTGACGACGCTGCTGCAGGTGCGGACCGGCGACCGGGAGCAGGTCGTCGACCTCACCGGCCGCTGCGCCGACTGGCTCGCCGAGGTCGGCGCGGACGACGGGCTGCTGCACGTCTTCGTGCCCCACGCGACCGCCGGCGTGGCCGTCCTCGAGACCGGCGCCGGCAGCGACGACGACCTGCTCGCGGCGCTGCGCGCGTTGCTGCCACCGGCTGGTCCGGCGTCCGGCGGGTGGCGGCACCGTCACGGCTCGCCCGGCCACGGCCGCGACCACGTGCTGCCCGGCATCGTGGCGCCTTTCGCCGTGCTGCCGGTGCTCGGGGGCGCCGTGGCGCTCGGCACCTGGCAGAGCGTGTGCCTGGTCGACACCAACGTCGACAACGCCGTCCGTCAGGTGCGGCTGTCGTTCCTCGCCGGTTGATCGCCGCGCCGGTCGAGGCGCTGGGTCAGGCGCCGAGGCGCTCGGCCCCCGCGTAGACGGTCATGCGCGGCGGGCGCAGGAACCCGACGAGGGTCATTCCCGCCTCGCCCGCGAGCGAGACGGCGAGGCTCGAAGGGGCTGAGACCGCTGCGAGACAGGGGATACCGGCCATCATGGCCTTCTGCGTCAGCTCGAACGACGCGCGTCCGCTGACCATGAGCACGCAGCCGGTCAGCGGCAGCCTGCCCTCCCGCGCAGCCCAGCCGACGACCTTGTCGACGGCGTTGTGGCGGCCGACGTCCTCGCGCACGGCCAGCAGCTCGCCGTCGGCCGTGAACAAGCCCGCGGCGTGCAGGCCGCCGGTGCGGTCGAACACCTTCTGGTGCTCGCGCAGCCGGTCGGGCAGCTCCAGCAGCAGCGTCGGTTGCCACGCCGTCGCGTCGGCGGCGACGTCGTACGGCGAGCGCAGCCGCACCGCGTCGATGCTCGCCTTGCCGCACACCCCGCACGAGGAGGTCGTGTAGAACGAGCGCTCGAGCGAGACGTCCGGCACGGGCACGCCGGGCGCGAGAGCGACGTCGACCACGTTGTAGGTCGGTCGCCCGTCGTCGCCCTCGTCCTGGCAGTGCATGAGCGTCGCGACGTCGGCGGCCGACGACACCAGGCCCTCGGTGAGCAGGAAGCCGATGGTGAGGTCGAAGTCGTCGCCGGGGGTGCGCATCGTGACCGCGAGAGCTCGTCCGGCGACCCGCAGCTCGAGGGGCTCCTCGGCGGTCACGGTGTCGGGGCGACGGGTGGTGCGCACCCCGTCGTCCGTCAGCTCGATGCGCACGCTCGGCGTCCGCGACGTCACCCGACCCACGTCACCCAGCCTCGCACGCGCCCGTCCCGACGCGCGAACGCACCGTGCTCTGCCACGCTCGCGGCGCGCCGACTTGCGGCGTGCGCCGGCTTGCAGGACCTTGACCATCTCGTGGGACGGTCGTCGACGACGGCAGCCCGACACCAGCAACCAGGAGCCACGATGTCGGTACTCGACCGCGAGCGCACCGTCGCAGGGCCAGGCTTCAACCGGTGGCTGATCCCGCCGGCCGCCTTGGCCGTCCACCTGTCGATCGGGTCGGTCTACGCGTTTAGCGTCTTCAAGACCTCGCTGGTCGCGCACTTCGACGCCGGGCTCACGCCCATCGCGTGGATCTTCTCCATCGCGATCGTGATGCTCGGCCTGTCCGCCGCGTTCGGCGGCACCTGGATGGAGCGCAACGGCCCGCGCAAGGCGATGGTGCTGTCGGCGCTCTGCTTCAGCAGCGGGCTGCTCATCGGGGCCGCCGGCATCGCCACCAAGCAGCTGTGGCTGCTGTACCTCGGGTACGGCGTCATCGGCGGCATCGGCCTCGGCATCGGCTACATCTCGCCGGTGTCGACGCTGATCAAGTGGTTCCCCGACCGCCCGGGCCTCGCGACGGGCCTCGCCATCATGGGGTTCGGTGGCGGCGCGCTCATCGCCTCGCCGGTGTCGACCGAGCTGCTGCAGCGCTTCGACGACGGCTTCGACCCGACGGCCAAGGGTGCGGTCGCCGACGGCTCCGCGCTCGCCCGCACCTTCGTGGTGCTCGGCCTGGCCTACCTGGTGTTCATGCTGTTCGGCGCGGCCATGGTGCGCGTCCCCGCTGAGACCGCTGCCGCCGGCGGCGAGCAGGCGAAGAAGGCGCGCGCCGGCTGGGGCGGGGCGCAGGTCTCCGCAGCCTCGGCGATCCGCACCCCGCAGTTCGCGATGCTGTGGATCGTGCTGTTCTGCAACGTGACCGCCGGCATCGGCATCCTCGAGCAGGCCGCCCCGATGATCCAGGACTTCTTCCGCGACAACGGTTCCTCGACCGTCACGGCCGCTGCCGCCGGTGGTTTCGTGGGGCTGCTCTCGATCGCCAACATGGCGGGCCGCTTCGTGTGGTCGTCCACATCGGACGTCGTCGGGCGCAAGCGGATCTACATGGTCTACCTGGGCGTCGGCGCTGTGCTCTACGTGCTGCTCGCCACGGTCGGCAGCTCGTCGACGGGCGTCTTCGTCGTCCTGGCCGCCGGCATCCTGTCGTTCTACGGCGGCGGTTTCGCCACGATCCCGGCTTACCTCAAGGACCTGTTCGGCACCTACCAGGTCGGCGCCATCCACGGCCGGCTGCTGACCGCCTGGTCGGCCGCCGGCGTCGCGGGCCCGCTCATCGTCAACGGCATCATCGAGCGCTCGGGCACCCCGGGCTCGCTGTCCGCCTCGGCCTACCGGCCGGCCCTGCTCGTCATGGTGGCCCTGCTGTGCGTGGGCTTCGTGTCGAACCTGCTGGTGCGACCCGTCGACCGCAAGCACCACGTGCCCGACGCCGCGGCGCCCGCCGCGACTCCCACCCTCTCCGGACGGACGTGACCGCGTGAGCACCTCGTCGACCGGTGGCCAGGCCACCACCGCAGCCGGCTCCCCGGCGTCCAGCAGCCCGATGCTCCTGGGCTTCGCCTGGCTCGTCGTGGGCGTCCCCCTCGTCTACGGCGTGTGGCAGACCCTCGTCAAGGCGGCCAAGCTCTTCACCGGCTGAGTCACCTGCGGTACGCCGGCAGGGGGTGACAGTTGCGTCACGCGGCGCCCTCTAGTGGACTAGGGCAAGATCAGCGCCGACCGGGCGCTGCAGCCGCACAGGGAGGACCGTCAGTGGCGGGTACCACCGCGGACGCCGCGGGCGAGCGGGGGCTGCTCGCCCGGCTGGGTCTGCAGCAGGGTCAGGTCGTGCAGGAGTTCGGCTGGGACGACGACGTCGACCAGGCGGTGCGCGAGGCGCTGCAGGACGCCATCGACGGCGACCTCGCCGACGAGGACTCCGACGACGTCGCTGACGTGGTGCTGCTGTGGTGGCGCGAGGACGACGGCGACCTGGTCGACGCCATCGTCGACGCCCTCGGCAACCTCGCCGACCGAGGGGCCGTGCTGCTGCTGACGCCCAAGGCCGGACGCGACGGCCACGTCGAGCCCAGCGAGATCAGCGAGGCCGCGCTCGCCGCCGGCCTGCACGGCACCAGCACCTTCGCCGTCAGCGTCGACTGGAGCGGTACCAGGCTGGTCGCACCCCGCACGGGTCGACGCTGACGGTGTTCGTGGCGCGGTGACGCGGTCGTTGCCCATCGGTGCTTGGACCTGGCTGACCTGTAGCTGTCGCTGAATCGTGCTGGCTGACCCCCTGGTCCACGAGTTCTGCCGGCCCTCCTTCCCGGTGCAGCACGTCGAGCACGACGAGGCTGACTAGGTTGTGGCAGGCCGTCGGAGAATGCGGCCGCCGGACGACGAGGGGGCATGAGCGACGGACAGGTGGCGGTGGGCGACGCCCCCGCCGCGCTGCTCCAGCTCTACGACGCGGCGCTACCCGAGGTCTACGGCTACCTGCTGTCGCGCTGCGGCTCGCGTGCGGTGGCGGAGGACCTGACCGCCGAGGTCTTCCTCGCCGCCGTCGACGCCGTACACCGGGACGAGCCGCCGCCGATGTCGACGGGCTGGCTGATCGGCACCGCGCGGCACAAGCTCGTCGATCACTGGCGCCGAGGCAGTCGCGAGGCACGCGGGCTGCAGGTCGTCGCGAACCAGGCCGCCGTGCTGGACGACCCGTGGGACGCGCAACTGGACGCGCTACGAGCCCGTCAGGTGCTCGAACAACTAGGCCCGCACCACCGCGCCGCCCTGGTGCTGCGCTACCTGGACGACCTGCCGGTGCCGCAAGTCGCCGCCCACCTCGGCCGGACCTTGCACGCCACCGAGGCGCTGCTCGCGCGGGCCCGCAGCGCCTTCCGACACGCCTACACCACGGGAGAGGAGGTCGACGGTGACTGACCCCCTGGACGTTCTGCGAGCCCCGCTCACACCGGTCGACCCCGACCCCGCGTTCGCCACCGACCTGCGGGCGCGCCTTGAGCGCGCGCTCGCCCTGCCTAGTGGAGTCGCCATGTCCGAGACCCCCACCACCGCGCCCGCGATCGACCCGACCTACCGGCACGGCGATGTCGGCTACGCCTGGCTGTCCGTGCCGGACGTGGAGCGCGCCGACGCGTTTTACGGCGCGGTGCTCGGCTGGCGCGTCACCCCCGGCTCGGACCCGCAGGGCCGCCAGGTGCTGGATCGCTCGCCGCACCTCGGCCTGCACGGAGGAGACCCGCGCAGCACGCTCAACTGCTGCTACGCGGTCGAGGAGGTGCAGCGGGCCGTCGAGCGAGTGCGCGCCTCCGGCGGCCACGCCGGTGAGCCGCAGCCCGCGCCGTACGGCCTGGTCGCCGACTGCGTGGACGACCAGGGGACGGTCTTCGCCCTCTACCAGCCTCCGGGCGGCGTCGGGACCCAGCCGCCGGCCACCGCAGGTGCGGGCAACGGAGACCTGGTCTACGTCACCTACGAGGTCGTGGACTCCGAGAAGGCACGGGCCTTCTACGGCCAGGTGCTGGGCTGGCGCTTCACAGCGGGCGGCGTCGAGGACGGCTGGCAGGTCGTCGGTGGCAGCGGCGGCCTGCAGGGCGGGCACCCGCAGGCGACGACGCTGCCGATGTGGCGGGTGTCCGACTTGGCCGCGGCAGTCGAGCGGGTGCGAGCCGCAGGCGGCACCGCGACGGACCCGGTGACCCGGCCGTACGGCGCTGAGTGCGAGTGCACCGACGACCAAGGGACCCGGTTCTACCTCGGCCAGCTGTAGCCGCGCAGCAGCAGCCACTCTGCAAGTCCGGCGGCCTGCAGGAGCACGCCGAGAACGGGCAACGCGGCCGGCGGGTCGTCGGGGCAGCAGGCAGCGGCAGCCACTGCTCCGGAAGCCGTTCGACCATCAAGACCGTCGTAGATGACCTGCTCGCGGGCCACCGACCGCAACGACTCCCCGGGTCCCCACCGCAGCTCATCCTGCTGCTCCGCGCTCAGACGCCGTTGCTTGGACGTCTCCACCTCCACCGTCGACGTGATCATGGTGGGGGTGCGTTGACTGGTGGAGACCGCCAGCGCCGGCCATACATCGACAGCGTGATGGCGCGCCGTACGGCGCGGCCGGCGGCTAGCTGGTCAGCGCCAAGGCGTCGAGCACGAGCGCGTCGCGGCACCCTGACTGAACTCGCCGGTGATCATCAGACAGCTCGAGCGGTTGTCCACAGATGTTGCGCGCCAATGATTCTGGCCTGTTGGATGTTGCCGTGATGGGCTAGAATCGAACACATGATCGAGGCTGCGTGGGGTGTGCTGGCGGAGGCGTCCGCCGCTGTCGCTGCCGCGCCGGTGTGGCAGCTCAGCGCGGACCAGCTGGTCGCCGCGCTGCATCAGGATCACGCCGCCGAGGCGCAGCGCGCAGCCGCGCGGCTGGGGCTGATCCGCGAGCTCGACGCCCGCGGTCACGCGGCGGAGCTGGGTTTCACGTCGACACAGGCGTGGCTGGCCGGCGAGCTGTTGGTCGACCGGCGCACGGCGGCCGCCGACGTGCGCGCCGCCCGCCAGC